>NZ_JADOET010000003.1 GCF_015645385.1 Winogradskyella marina | reverse complement strand
TCTGTTTGATCCGAAAGGGTATCAACATTTGGTGTGCCACTTACAGTGACGATAAAACTACTTTCATTAGAGCAGGTATTTGGAGCTGTTCCAATTTCGTTATAGACGTAAATGGTTTGTGTCGTTGAAATAGTATCACCAGCATTGAGTTGAGTGCCACCACCATTGGTTGCGGTATAATAGTCTCCGTTAGTTAAAGTTGGTAAAATGTAGTCTGAACATACACTTTGATTTGAAAAAACATCTACAGTTGGGTTAGAAACTTGAAGTTGTACTGCATTAGATACTAAATCACAATCTGTAGAGGTCATAATACAGTGGTATTGATAACCATTAAAACTAGAGGGTGCATTAGAAATAGTTAAAGTGTTAGATGATGCTCCAGCGTAATTACTGTTGTTAATTACATTCACCCAGTTTCCAGAACTATTAAGGGTCATCCATTGGTAAGTGTATGAGCCAATATCTACTGAAACTGAAAAAGAAGTATTTCCATTTTCACATATGTCTTGAGACAGCGGATGGGTAATGTTTGGTGAGGTGCTTGTTGTATTTACGGTATGAGACCCAATGTCGCTACAGTCTTCACTACCATCACGATACCAATCGTTGGAATCAAAAGTACTTGCAGGTGCAATAGCATCAGAATTTCTGATTATAGTATAACCTCTTTCATCAATGGCTTGAACATTGTCTATTACAATGCCGTTTTTTTTAAGTTTAAATTCATCATTATCATTAAATCCAGCTCCTAGAGTAAAATCTACAGAGAATCCAGTACAAGCATCTGAACCATTACTTTGAATTATAAAGGTGCTTAGAGGAGGGATTGATCCCGTTAAAGGTATAACGGTAGCATCCGCATCAGGTTCACCAATATTTCCATATCTGAAAATTTCATAAACTCCATCTAAGTTTACAGTTGTATTTGTTGGGTTGTAAAGTTCAATAATTCCAAAAGCATCACTCTGTGCATCATATAGTTCAGAAAAATAAATGTCACTAACAATACATGACGATTCTAACACTATAAAATCAGTGGACGAACTTCCTGTACAGCCACCATTACTTGAAATAGAAATACTAGAAGCGTCCATTGCACCAGCAGGTATAAGTGCTGTGATTTGAGTATCATCTATAATGGTAAAGGAAGTAGCAATGCCATCAATAGACACTGTTGCTGCAGTATTAAAGTTACTACCGTTAATTGTAATTAATGTGTTTTCTGGTCCAGTAGCAGGCGCAAACGTATTAATTATTGGTGCAGGACAAAAGTTATTGACTTCATTAATAGCACCACTTACTGAGGCATAGGTATTTGTTATAAAAATTAAACTTATGACGTAGGTATAGTGTGTTAATAAACTAATGCGATTCATGCTTGCAAATTAAACGTTGAAAATTTTATTTGTTAAGATACACCCAACCTGTATGAGGTTTAGAGTTTGTGTTTGACTCATTTAAATATAATACATAAAAATAGGTACCTACTGGTAAAACTTTGTCCGTGTGCATAAGCCCTTTATTAGCTATTCCGAACCATTTTTTAGTGTTATTTCCTTCAAAAATTAAAGTTCCATAGCGGTTATAGATTTCTAATTTATGGCTAGTGTAAACATCATATAGACCTTGGATGTTAAACCAGTCATTCTTATTGTCATTATTTGGTGAAAATCCATTTGGAATAAATAAGTCATCTTCAATAGTTTGTATTTCAAAAGATATAGATTTAGTAACACAACCATTAGAATCTTGAACATACAAGGTGTGTGTGCCTTCTAAGATGTTTGTAAATGTATTTTCACTCTGAAAATTAGACTCATCAATAGCATATTCGTAATCTATTGTGGTGTCTGGCATTGTGATGGCTATAGAATTTCCGTTAATTTCGATATTTGCCGCGTTTAATGTGAAATCTGAAGCAGGATATATGGTAATATCAAAGCTGCTTTCGCTAGTACAAGTATTAGGCGCAACTCCAGATTCATTGTAAATATATATCGTTTGTGATGTCGTTATGATGTCTCCGGCATTTAAAGGTGTTCCGTTTCCATTGGCTGCTGTAAAATAGTCTCCATTATCTATGACAGGTAGTGTAAACTCGGAACAAATAGTTTGGTCATCTAATAGACTTACAACTGGATCTCCACTAATAGAAACCGTAAAGCTAGATTCGTTTTGACAGGTGTTAGGTGGTGTGCCAGATGTATTAAAAATGTAGATAGTTTGAGACGTTGTTATGGTATCACCAGCATTAAGTTGCGATCCTGTACCATTCGTATCTGTGTAATACGTTCCGTTAGTGAGTTCAGGAAGCGTATAACTTGAGCATACGGTTTGGTTTGATAAAATATCGACTTCAGGATTTAAGACTTCAAGTTGTGCTGCATTGGAAACAAGAGTACAACCTGGCGATGTCATGATG
Organism: Winogradskyella marina; assembly: GCF_015645385.1. Taxonomy (GTDB): domain Bacteria; phylum Bacteroidota; class Bacteroidia; order Flavobacteriales; family Flavobacteriaceae; genus Winogradskyella; species Winogradskyella marina. Next base: position 277,398 of record NZ_JADOET010000003.1, on the reverse strand, counting down.
CAGTAATATTGTAACCCAGAAAAACTAACAGGCGTGTTTGTAATTGTTAAAGTGTTAGATGTTGCGCCAGAATAATTACTGTTATTATTTACGTTAACCCAGTTACCTGATGTATTTAGAACAAGCCATTGGTACGTGTATGAGCCTGAATCTGTAGCTACTGAAAAGGTTGCTGTATTATTTTCGCAAATATCTTGGTTAATAGGCTGTGTAATGTTTGGTGTAGAACTCGTTGTATTTGATGTATGTGACCCTAAATTTGAACAATCTTCGTCTTCTAGCAATAACCACTCGTTAAGGTTATAGGATGAGCTTGGTGCTGATGCATCTGCATTTCTAATAAAGCTATAGCCAATTTCATCATCTGTATAGATGACATCAATGATAGAACCATTTTTTATTAACTGAATTTCGTCGTCTTCATTAATACCAGCAGCTACCGTTGTGCCAGCAGTTAAACCACTACACGTATTACCTGTTCCACCCATTTCAATGATATATGTACTAAGTGGATCAATAGAGCCTTCTAATGGAATTGTTGCACTAGGAGTACTATTACCGATATCACCAAACCTTAGCACCTCGTAAACAGTCTCAAGGTTTATAGTTGCGTTGGTTGGGTTATAGAGCTCTATAACACCAAAACTTCCACCATCAGAATCATAAACTTCAGAAATATATATTTCATCGGCAGAATTACAGTCAGAATCTAACAAAGAAAAACTTGTAGAGGTTGTGGTGTCGCAGCCGCCAGAAGTTGTAAATGTTATATTGGAAGTTTCATCAATACCAGAAGGAACAAAAACAACCATTTCGCTGTTATTTATAATGTTAAAGGTAGCATCGATACCGTTAAAATCGACTGTTGTTGTCGAATCGAAATTGCTTCCGTTTACTATGATTTCTGTGTTTATAGGTCCAGTTGAAGGACTAAAGGTGTTTATGATTGGAGCAGGACAAGCAATATAATCTGATTTGTTTGTCGTGTAATTTGTGTTGTTGTGTAAAGAATAACCCTTTAAAATTGAAAGAAGGGAGAACAGTAAAAAGATGTAATTTTTCATGTAGCTTATATAAAAATAGTGGGCAAAATTATGTAATATATTACTTTCATTTGTTAAGTAATAGTTACGTTAATTTTTGCTAAAATAAAGTTTGAGTTAGTTAGCACAAAAATAGAATATTAAGTGATAATACAAAGCATGCCGTCCAATTGTTGTAGTGTCTAATCAGTCAGTAGCTTAGAAATTTCTTACTTTTTCTATACGTCCTTAATATCGTAAAACTAGGTGTGAAAAATAGAGTTGTGCTTATTTGTTTAATAAACAGTTGATTAGAGGAGTTTTGGTATAAGCAACAATAAGGCTTAACGTCTCAATGCAAAATGGCCAGTATGTGTTTTACCGTCAATAAATGTAGCGATGTACCAATAATCATCACTCGGAAGCGGTTTTCCTTTTAGTGTTCCATCCCAACTACGATTTGCCGTTGTTAATATTGTCATCAATTTACCATAACGGTTAAACACCTGAATGGATTCTATTTGGTTATATTGCTCATTTGTTCCAATAACTTGCCAAGTAGGATTGTCTTCATCTCCATTTGGTGTAAAGAATTTAGGAAAGCCTAGAACAGAAATAGTTTCTTCAATTGTACCACAGCCATTTTTATCTCTTATATAAACAGTATGAAAGCCTTGAGGTAGGTTTGTAAATACAAAGTCATCTTGATAGATGCCGTTTTCATCATTTAAAGCTATTTCATAATCGCCATTGCCAGACACAGCAATGGTAACCGTATTATTTGGTGCCACACCATTGACGCTAACACTTTCTAAAATTGCTGTTTCAGAAGCTAAAACCGATATTGTTCTACTCGATGAACATCCATTAGGATCTGTAACGATAACATTGTAAGAACCAGGTTCTGTAACCTCATAAAACAACGTGTTTACTTCTGTTGTTGTGCCATTAAATTGCCATTCGTAGTAATAATTGTTAGGTAAGTCATTAAGAACACCTCCATAAATGGTTAATGGTTGTGATTCATTTGTACAATATATAAGGGTTTCGTCTGCTTTTAATAATGGCGTATAAAGCACATTTAAGTTTGCGGAAGAAATACCAAAACATTGATTGTTATTACTAACTTTTATATAAATAGTTTGGGTAAATGGAATCGTATTTTCGAAGGTGTTAGAAAGCGCATTTGTTCCATTAAGCGCATCTGCTTCTGTTTCGAAGTATTGAATAGTAGCTCCTTCAGGAATTTGATTTAAAATAGAATTTTCAATTCCTGATAAATCAAAAGTGGTAAACCCATCTGCAATGTCTCCATCACACGCATCTAAATCAGGAATAATTAACGAATTGTTGGACGTTTGTAATTCTAATTCTGCAATGTCAAAGCAATTCGCTTGATTTGCAATACGAGCATAAACGATTTGAAAAGGATTGGTGTTTTGGAATGCTTCTGGATTTGTAATCGGGTTACTATTAGCCAAAGCATCTGTTTCCGATAAGAAAAAGTCGCTTACATATATATTTTGATTCCCATTGGTTAAATCAAAAGACGCATTAAATAAATTGTAGTTGGTTAAACCATCTTGATTGCTATCGCATTCTATTAGAACAGAATTTACACCAACAGGTGCCGGAGCATATTCAATGACAACTTCTCCATAAGAAACACAGTTATTTATTAAAGTCACTTCTACAGTATAAGTGCCAGGTTCCGTAACGGTGTATGATCCGCATGTACCACAACCAGGTGCTCCTTGCACTAAAACACCATCTCTGTACCAGTCATAAGTATTTTGACCATCTTGATAGGCGTTAAGCTCAAGGGTTTCTCCTTCACATAGTGCATTATTTGTAGCAACCAGTAAATTTGGTCCTAGATCTGAAGACATTTCAAAACTTCCAGCTTCTAAAAATACGGCTGAATCATATCTGTAATTATTCTCATCAGCAATGACTAGCTTTACATGATACGTAACATTGGGAACAATATTTGCCGTTGCCGTTAGGATATCTGTCTGTCCATTAAAATTAATTGGTGCATTGTTGTTATTAAAACTACCAAAATACGTTTCGTTTTCGGGAGGACAACTACCAGGAACTCCAGGTGTAACCGTGGTTACTTTTACAGGTGTATCTGTATCTGGCACTAATGCTATATTTTCATATTCCTCTTGTCCACCTGCTGGTCTTATTAAGAAGCCAAATAAATCGGAGTATTGGCATGTATTAGAATCGTTTTCTTGGTATTCTTCTGAAGCAAAAAGATATCTAAAGCTTACTTGCGAAGCGACTGACGTAAACTCGAATTCTAAAATAGTTGCGTTTATGGTTCCCGATTCACTTAATGCATTTTCTAAATCAATATCTCCTGACCAACCAGGTGCATCATCATCACTTAAATTGTTATTTGGTCCTGGAACATTTACTAACCTTCCAGTACTTAAAACGATACCACTTTCAAAAGGAAAATTAGAACCGTTGGCTTCAAAATAACCGTAACTTTGGTCTGAACCACTAAAATCACCTCCAACAACATTGGTTACAGTAACATTGTCTATACACTCACTATCAATTAAAATATCTTCTACGAGTTGTTGTGGTGTATATGTTTGACTGTCTACTGAAATATTTTGAGCATAATTCAATAGGGGAAACAATAGGGTAATAGCTAGTAATGTTTGCTTCATTTTCATTATAAGGGATAGCAAAGATACACTTCTAACTATTATTTGAATTGGAATAAGGTGTTAAAAAAGATAATCTGTTCTTATTAACGACGAAGCGCAAAGTGGCCTCTGACTTCAAAAGCAACATTCCCTTGTTTTATTTCGGCTAAAAACCAATAGTCGCTGGCTGGCATATTGTAACCGTTATACGTTCCGTCCCAACCTTGTGTGTTAGACCCTAACTGTTTTATGAGTTTTCCGTAACGGTTAAATATATAAACAATACTACCAGGTAAGGTTTCTATTCCTATAATATGCCAAGTGTCATTTTTTGTGTCGCCATTAGGTGTGAAAAAAGGAGGCGCATCTACCACAACAACTTCTTTAGTAACTTCTGCACAACCATTTAAATCAATAATTGTTACTGTATGATAACCTAATGATACATTTTCAAAAATATTAGAGTCTTGAGGATCACCATCGTCTAGAATATAAAGATAATTACCAATGCCGCTAATAGTGATTGTAATATTGTTTGGGTCCGAAAAATCAACGGTTTCGGTTAATTCTATAGTAGCAGATTCAGACGCTGTAACGTTAAATGTGCTTGTTGTAACACATCCATTTTCTGAAGTTACCGTAACTGAATAGGTGCCAACGTCTGTAATTTCAATATCAGAACCTGTTTGGTTTGTTGACCATAAAAAGGTGTCTGTAGGATAGAAGGTATTGGCAGAAACCACCAATGGTAAATTATCGATACAAACTACTTGATCTGGAATGTTTACATTCGGTTTTCGATGTACAATTAGTGAAAAATCAACAAGGCTGTAACACCCTGTTGTGTTATTTTCTATGCGTGCTGTAATGATTTCGTTATTACTTCCATGGTACAACGCTGCGGTAATTGGGTTTATGCCTTCTTCCGCTTCAAGATTAGAATTAAAATACGAAACACTATATTGGTTTGGGTTTTGAAAACCTAAAATAGTGGCTGTTTGTTGATTTAAGTTGAAATCATAATAACCATCAAAATCATCGTCACATGTGATAAGATCTGGTGGCTGATTTGCAATTGGTAATGGGTTGACACGAAGTTCAAAAGGATAAATAAAATAACAATGTGTAGTGCTAAATTCTATACGTGCATAAATGGTATCATTTGTGCTGGTATAGGTGTAATTTGTATCTAATGCATTTTGGTTAGCAATAGCATCTGCTTCTGTTGAAAAGTAACTAAAAAGCACATTGTAATTGGTGTCTACAATTACATCATTTATCGTAGTTAAATCGAAACTATTAGCTGCGTTGTCACAAGTATCAAATATGTCGAATGTATTTATTGCTGGTGGAAGGTTAACTTCTAATTCTAAAGGCACAAACGTGAAACAATCAGCAACCGAATTATATACTTTTATAAATACGGTTTGAGGATTGCTGGTATTGTAAAAATTATCAGGATTTAAAATAGGGTTATTGTCTATTTGTAAATCGTCTATGGATGTAAAATAGCTAATGGTATTATCTGGATTAGGAGTTGTAAACAAATCACCTTCAGCCACTGTTAAATCGAAACGTGTGCTTCCATCGTAATTAGTGTCGCATTCTAAAAGTGGTTCGGGAATATTAGGATGTGGATTTACAACTAAACTAAAATCGGTTAAGCTGTAGCATCCTGTGTCATTATTTTCAATTCGGACTATAATCTGTTGTTGATGTGCTGATAAATAAGGAGATGATATAGGGTTGTCACCAGATTCAGCATCTGTGAGATTTATATGATAAGTTACTGTAAAGTCATCAGGATTTTGTGTGCCTAAAACCGTGTTGGTTTGAGACTCGAGATTAAATGATGCGATGCCATCATTAGAATCGTCATCACAAGTTTCAATATCATTTGGTGAATTTGCTATAGGTACAGGGTTAATTTGAAGTATAAAGTCATACACGAAATAGCATCCTGTTTCGGGATGTTCTATACGTACAAAAACCGTGTCGTTTATACTTTGGTACGTATAGTTTAAATCTAGTGGATTGGTACTGTTTGCAGCATTATTAAAGGTGTCGTAATAGGAAAGAACCGCTTCAGTTTCTGGATTAATTAATACAGATTCAATTTCTGAAAGATCAAAACTATTTGTTGGATTGTCACAAATCTCATAGACTTCAAAATCGTTAAAGGCAGGTGGCAGGTTAACGATTAATTCTAAAGGCACATTAACATAGCAGTTACTTAGAGTATTGTTTATTTTCACATAAGCCGTTTGCGGATTACTGATGTTATTATAATTTTCAGGATCTAGAATTGGGTTGGTGTTAGCTTCTAAGTCATCGATGCTTTCAAAATATGTGACTTCAATATTATCTTGTCGTACGCCGAGTATTTCAATTTCTGAAACGGTTAAATCCCAGGTTAAAATGCCATCGTAATTATCATCGCATTGTGCAATTGGAGTTGCAGAATTAACCACAGGTGCAGAAACAACATTAATATCAAATGCAGACATACCTTTACAGTAATTTCCATTATCTACTCGAGCATAAAGCTCTTGTGGATTTGTTGAGTTGGTATAAATTAAAGGTACAGGATTACTATTGTTAGTGGCATCAAAAGCTGTTTCATGAAAAGTAATATCTAGAGTTTCTGGGCTGCCAGCTACCATTTCTGCAATTATATCATTCAAATCAATGGTTATATAACCATCATTGCTGATATCATCACAGATAAAAATACTTTCTGCTGCATTAAAAATAGGAATAGAACCGACTTCAATATCAAAAGATGAGGTGCCATAACAATCCGTATCTGTAATGTTTTCTACTCTAACATAGATCGTTTGAGGACTCGAGGTATTATTGTAAACTGAATACTTATCAATTGGATTAATACCAGCAATTGCATCTGCTTCAGTTTCATAGTATAGCACTTGTTTATCTGGCTGACCATTGAGTATTTCTTCATCTTTTAAATAGAAATAAAAATCGGCAACACCAGTAATGTCTGCTTCACAGTTTTCGAAATTAGTAATTGGAATAAATTCAGGTACTGTATTCACATAAATATAAAAACCAGATAGACTATAGCAGCCTGTCGTTTCATTTTCTACACGAGCATAGATATATTGTGTTGCAGTAGAATAATTTTGCGGGTCTGTAATTTCATTTTCACCTTCAATAGCAGCATTGTAAATATTGTAAAAGCTAATGTCTAAACCTGTAGTTGATGGTACTATTTCAGGAATTTTTGATTCTAAATCTACAATAGAAATACCATCATCATTATCATCGCAAATAATTATATCCTGAGGATAGGTAATACTTGGAGCGCTAACAATATTGACTTCGAGTGTAGAGATATCATAACATTCGGTCTGCGCATTGGTAACTCTTATATAGAATAATTGCGGATTAGAAGTGTTGTAATGATAATCTGGGAGAATATTTTCATTATTTATGGCGTCCTCTTCTGTGAGGTAATATTTAACGTTTCCGGCTTGAACTCCTTGTAATGCTACACTATTAAGCATATCCATTTCTAAAGTTGTATAGCCATCATCATCTTCATCACAATAGTCTGTTGTTTGAGGAGTTAAAACTACAGGTGGCGAAATTTCTAACACCACATCAATATTTCCAGAACACTCTCCATTGGTAACCGAAGCGTAAATAGTTGTGCCATTATTTGAGACTGTAAAAGGGCTAGTTTTATCTATTTCATTTGTTTCATTTGTTCTGTCGTCTTCTGTAAGATAGAAGGTGACTTCAAACTCAACGAAGTCACTGATTAGGTCTCTCTCCACTTCAATTAAATCAAAATCAGCGATGCCATCATTAGAAATATCATCGCAAACTATAATAACTTGGCCAGAGAGTTCTGTTATTATGATGTTGGCGTATAAGCCTAACTTAACAACGGAATAACAACCCGTTGTAGGATCTTGAACGCGAATATAAAGCAGTTGAAAATCTTGAACCGTGTTTTGATAATTATCAGGATTTTCTATAGGGTTTAGATTGTTGAGAGCATCGTATTCTGAGACATGAAAACTTAAATCTAAACCTGTGCTTCCTTGTAAAACGTCAGCGGTGATACTTGTTAAATCAAAAGTCGCAAAACCATCTTCATCTTGTTCGCAGGCATTAATATATTGATCATCTGTGTTTATAGGAGGACTATCTTGAAACTCAACAGATAGCGTTGTTGTAGAAAAGCAGCCTGATAATGCATCGTAAATTCTTACATACAGTGTTTGCGATGTATTAAAATTGGTGTAGGGTGACAAAATAGGGTTGCTACCCATATCTGCTTCTGGTTGAGAAAAATGATAGGACACATACAAATTGGGATTGCCATTAGTAATTTGGTCGTTAGCCACAGTTAAATCTACATAAGTATAACCATCTAAAGCGGCATCTTCACAGGCTATAATCGGATCTGGATCTTCATAATCTGGTTTTTCATTTACAATTAAATTGAAAGTAGAATATGCTAAACATCCATTTGATGTATCTTCTATTCGAACAAAAATGGGTTGTGGAGAACTTGTATTTTGAATACTACCTAGAATAGGATTGGTATTGTTTTCGGCATCGTCATTTGAGTAATGATAACTAATATTATAATTAGAGGGAGGCACAGAAGCTAAAACTTCGTTGTCTTTAGTTGAAAGATCAAAATCTTCTACACCATCATTAGACGCATCATCACAATAAATCATATCTGATAATTGACTTGAGGATTGTTCAGAATCGAGAGTGATTTCTACGGTATCTTCAATAACACAAGAAGTAGCATTGAGTTGTATGGTGATTTCAACTTTATAGGTGCCAGAAGATAAAGCGTTTAATATTGGATTGTTTTCACCTGTGATTAGAACATCATCTTTATACCAATTATATGAGGCTTGTGGGTTTTGAATATCTCCATTAATAGTCACGGAATCTCCACATGTTGTAATATCTGGCCCTAGATCTACATTGGCATTAAAACTGTTTCCTTCTATAAACACTGCAGAATCAAAATTATGATCTGTTTGGTCAGCAATAATTAATTTAATTTGATATTCTACATTTGGCTGAATTGCCGCTGTTGCAGTTAATACAGTGGTTCTTCCATTATAATTAGTATCGCCAATATTATACCCTTCAAAAAAAGCGTCGTTTTCGGCCGCACAAAAGCCTTCTATTTGGTCGTGTATAGTGTTTGTGTTCACTGGTGTATTAGAACCAGGAATCAACGCAATATTTGAATAGGCATCAGAAGAACCAGCTTCTCTTATTAAAAAGGCAAACCCATCGGAATAAAAGCAAGGAAATTCTTGTTGGTATTCTTCGGAGGCAAGAAGGTAATTAAACTGAATTTGGTTTGCTACTGATATGAAGTTAAACTGAATTGATGTCGCATTTAGCGTATTAGTAATCCCTAAAGCATTTTCTAAATCTGTATCTGTTCCCCAAGTGTCATCACCTTCGTTTAGTGGGTTGTTGTTGAGTATGTTGCCGGCAGAGTTGACATTTCCAGTAGTGAGTAAAATACCATTTTCGAACGGGAAACTTGAATCTCCACGATCAAAATAACCGTAACTGTTAATACCATTTGTAGTACCATTGACACTAGAGGAAATGTTAGAAATTTCAACACAATTCTGTCCAAGGTTTTGTTGAATGAGTTGTTCTAAAGATGACGCGTCATCCGTTGTTATTTGTTGGGAGTAACTATAATTAAGTCCAATGAAGGAGGTAATCCAGAAAAATATTAAGTATAATCTCACAATAGTGTTTAAAAAAAGGATAGGTGAAACAAGAGTTTTTTTGCTTACGGTAAATTTTTAAGAGAAAAAAATACTAAAAAAACATCAATTACGTGAGTTTTAGAGGATAAGTAACCTTTTTAATTGGATGAATGACAAATGAATTAACCGAGCTAACTTCGAGTTGAGAAATTTAGCATCTAAGCATAAAATGCCCTTCTATTTAAATTGTTTTCCTTTTTGAATAACTTCAGCTACAAACCAATAATCACCTGCTGGTATTTTTTTCAAAGTAACTTAGCACAAATTGAGACCAATATTTAACAAATGTTATTCTTCTTTTTTCGTGTAACCACATAAAAAAGTAAAGGGTTTAAATACAAGACGCTTTTATATACTAAATAATGCTTATAGCTATGAACTATCGTTTTAGTGTAAAGTGCCCTTTAACTTCAAAAGCAATAGAACCACGTTGTATTTCAGCGACAAACCAATAATCACTCGTTGGCATTTTATGACCATTGTAATAGCCATTCCATCCTGGTGAACTAGAGGTTAACTGTTTAAGTTGTTTGCCGTATCTATCAAAGATATTAATAATAGTGCCAGGTAAGGTTTCTATACCTACAATATGCCAAGTGTCAAAATCACCATCATTATTAGGTGTAAAGAATTTAGGAATATCAACAACTAAAACTTCTTTGGTAACATTAGCACAACCATTTAAATCTATGATTGTAACCGTATGATAGCCCATGGCTACATTTTCGAATACGTTAGATTCTTGCGGTTCAAAATCGTCTAGTTGATAAAGATAGTTACCTATACCACTAATGGTAACTGTAATGTTATTTGGGTCTGAGAAATCGACAACTTCAGTAGTTTCTATAGTCGCTGTTTCAGATTCAGTAACTCCAAAATAACTTGTGCTTTCACAACCAAACTCTGTGGTTACTGTTACCCAATAATTTCCGACAACTGCGATATCAATTTCTGGTGTGGTTTCACCCGTTGACCATAAATAAGAGTCCGATGCAATATTAGTGTTTGCAGAAACTAATATTGGTGAATTATCTATACAAATAACTTGATCTCCAACATCTACCACTGGAAGCGGGTTTATAATAGCTGTAAACGAGGTAACAGAATAACATCCTGTTTCATTGTTTTCTACACGAGCGTAGATTACTTCACTATCAAAAGCGATATAGTCAGTAGTGTCTAAAACTGAATTGTTTTCATTAGCCTGAAGTGCTGTGTTATGATAAGTTACCGTATATAAATTAGGGTTTTGACCTCCTAGTATACTTGCATTTTGTTGCGCTAAGTCAAAGTCTAAAAGACCATCAAAATCATCATCACAAGCTACTAAATCATTAGGCTGATTGGCGATTGGCACCGGATTAACCCTCAAGTTAAACTCGTAATACATAGCACAGTGCGTTGTGCTGTATTCTGCTCTAACAAATAGCGTATCATAGTTACTCTGATATGTGTAATTAGTATCTAAGGCGTTTGTATTAGCGATAGCATCGGCTTCATTAGAGAAATAACTAAATAAAACATTGTAAGTCACATCAGTTGCTATTTCATTTATTTCTGTTAGATCCACTGTATTAGATGCATTAGCACATGTTTCATACGTTTCAAAATCATTAATAATTGGTGGCTGATTTACAATCATTTCTATAGGAAGTGCCGCAGAACAATTCGAAACCGTATTGGTTACTTTCATATAAGCGGTTTGAGGATTTGATATGTTTGTGTAATTTGCAGGATTAGCAATAGGATTCACATTAGCTTCAGAATCTTCAAAATTAGCGAAATATTCTATTACAATATTTTGTTGTCTTACATCTGTAATGTTAGCTTCAGCTTCTGTTAAATCAAATTCAGAATAACCGTCAGTATCATCATCACATACAATTAACGGTTCAGGAAGTGTTACATCCGGAACTTTAATGACATTAACAACAAATGATGTAATAGATTGACAAATTGTACCATTATCTATTTGTACAAAAATTTGTTGCGGGTTTACCGTATTTGTGAATTGCAATGGAATTTCATTGGTGCTATTAATAGCATCATTTTCAGTGGTAAAGAATTTTACAGACTGTATATCAGAAATTCCAGCCGTAACTTCATCTACAACGCTAGAAAAATCAAATTCTTCAGATCCATCATTTGAAATATCATCACAAACAAACCAATTAGTTGGCTCGTTATAAACAGGATTTGTACCTACTTCAATTGTGAACGAAGAGGTGGTGTAACAAGATTCATCTGTAATATTATCAATTCTTACATGAATTTGCTGTGGGTTGCTGATGTTTTCATAAACGTTATTTTTGTCAATAACATTTGTTTTATTCTCGGCATCAGTAGCGTTAAGATAGTACGTTACGTTTTTACCGGTTTGGCCATCTAATGCTTCAGCATCTTTGTTGGCAAAAATGAATTGCCCTATGCCATCAGATATGTCTTCACAAAACGTATATTGGTGAATATAGTTAGATAGATCTCCAACATAAGGTAAGGTGTTAACGATTATATCTAGTTCTTCAATCGCGTAACAACCTGTTGTGCTATTCTCAACACGCATGTAAACAATTTCGGTTTGCGCATTGTAATTAGCTAAGCCTTGAATTTCATTGGAATCTGAACGTGCATCCTCTAAACTATTGTGGAAGCTTACACTACGATTTGGTGTTGCTAAAATAGAATTAGGAATACTATTGCTTAAATTTATTGGGGAAAACCCATCTCTATCTGCATCGCAAATAATAATGTCTAAAGGTTTTTCGCTTTCTGGTGCAGGTAAAATTGTGACTTCAAATGAGTTGTAATCATAACACCCTGTTTGAGACGCTGTAATTCTAGGAAATAGCCTAAACGGATTAGAGGTGTTTGTATAAGAATTAGGAAGTGGATTGGTATTATCAATCGCATCTTGTTCTGTTAAAAAGTAAGTAACGTCGTAACCTTCTTCGCCATTAGTTACATCATTGTTTAAAGATGATAAATCGGTTGTTGTAAAGCCATCTTGATCTTCATCACAAAGGGTTAAACTTACAACTGATTCAAATTGAACTACTGGGTTTAAAACCAAATCAAAATCTGCTACCTCAGTACAGGTTGGACTGACTAGTGTGATATAAATTGTTTGAGGGTTATCAGTAGAGCTGAATGATAATGACGGATCAATAGCATTTGTTCCATTATCTCTATCTATTTCAGTTTCGTAAAATATAACTTCTACATCAATTAAATCATTGATGATGCCTATTGCAATATTTTCAAAGTTGAATTCTTCGGTTCCATCACCACCGATATCGCATGCAGTTACATTTCTAATATTAGTTGCTGTTAATAATAGATTGGTGTGTAATTCAATTGGTGTTATAGAGGCACAACCCGTATTGTCATTTTCTACTCTAATATATACAAGTTGTTCTTCAATAATGGTATTGGCAAAATTAGTGTCGTCTGCAATAGGATTTAAACCAGAAAGTGCTTCTTCTGGAGACGTATGAAATGTAGCTGATACACCAGTTAAACCTTCTAAAACATTAGGGATTATTGTTGTTAAATCAAAAGTTGCAAAACCATCTAAATCAGCATCACAGGCATCTATATAGTGACGTTCTGTATTAATTATAGGACTTTCTATAACGCTAATATCTAGGGTTGTAGTACTTATACAACCTGTTTCTGTATTTTTAACACTTACAAAAACTTGTTCTGTAGTATTGGTGTTGGTAAAAGGCATAGAATATGCATTTATACCAGCAGTTGCATCTGCAGCAGAACTATGGTAGCTAACCACAAGATTAGGTTGGGAAAGTGTAATTTCAGTATCTTTATAGGCATTTAAATCCATAGCAACTCTTCCGTCTTCAGAGCCATTATCACAAACTTCTAATGGAGTAGGATTAGAAATAACTGGTAAAGAGTTTACAACTAAATTAAAGGTTGAAAAAGCCAAACAACCATTTTCCGTATCTTCAATTCTTACATGTATAGGCTGTGGGTTTGACGTGTTTTGAATAGCATCTGTGATAGCGCGACTATTATTAACAGCATCAGAGCTGTTATAATGATACGATATTGAATAGGTAGATGACGGTACAGAGGCTAGGACTTCTGCATCTTTAGTTGATAAATCAAAGGTTTCCACTCCGTCTTCGCTTAAATCATCACAAAGCTGATAGTCTGCAATTGGATCTGAAGTTTGCGTAGAACTTAAGGTAATGTCAATATCATCTTCTATAACACAAGAACTTCCTGCGAGTGGTAGTTGAATTTCAACACGATAGTTTCCAGACTCAGTAGCGGTTAGAGTAGCATCGTTAGTTAATGGTATTTGAGTATCATTAAAATACCATGAATAAACAGCATTTGGGTTGTTAATATTACCGTCTAATTCAACACTACTAGCACAAGTAGAGAAATCTTCACCTAGGTTTACAGTAGCATCAAAACTGTTACCTTCTATAAAAACAGCCGAATCGTAATTTTGATCTGTTTGATCTGCAATGACTAACTTTATTTGGTATTGTACATTAGGTTGAACAGAAGCAGTTGCAGAAAGAACCGTTGTTCTTCCATTATAATTGGTGTCTCCAATATTATAACCTTCAAAATACGCTTCGTTAGACGCTGCACAAAATCCAACGATTTCATCGTGGATGGTATTTGTATTTACAGGTGTTGTAGTTTCAGGTATTACAGCGATGTTTGTATAAGGATCAGAGGTTCCCGCTTCTTTAATTAAGAAAGCAAATCCATCGGAGTAATTACACGGAAAGTTACCGAAATATTCTTCTGAAGCTAGAATATAATTAAATTGTATTTGATTTGAAATAGAAATAAATTCAAATTCTATAGAAGTTGCATTGACGGTTCCCGAAATACCTAAAGCGGTTTCAAGATCACTATCTGTTAACCATGTTGGATCTCCTTCGTTTAGGATGTCATTATTTAAACCATTACCAGCAGAAGTAGCATCTCCTGTAGATAGTACAATGCCGTTATCAAATGGGAAATTGGATGAGCCACGTTCAAAATATCCGAAACTACCTATACCAATAGAAGATCCGTTTGAGGGAGAGTTTATATTTGAAACTTCAACACATCCTTGAATTAATGTGTTTTGAATAAGATCTTGAGGTGAAACTGAATTATCTACGGTGATTTGTTGTGCGAATGAGATACTACAAATTAAGCCAATAAATATGCGGAGGGAACGATTTAAATACATCATCTGTATCGGTTAAGATTATAATTTTAGCGAAGGGTAGATTTGGAGTCAACTCAGACACTCGTTTTAATATGGCCGAAATGTATATTAAAATAAGACGAAATACAAAATAATACGACGAAATACATTAAATGTTAACGTTTGGAGCTAAAATTCCTGCTTTTAGGCTCTAAAAGTTAAAATATATTGAAGTTTTTTTTAATTTTAAGTGCAACGTATCGTCATATAAATTGAAAATTATTACACTATAAAATGCATTATCAGTTCCTTAAAAGAACTTTTTTTATGGTATTACTCAGTTATCGTTTTGAGGGTTAAAATAAATTTTGGAGGGAATTATAAATTGCTAATGTTAGCAGATTATAAATTTACAAGAAGTCCTGAAGACTTACAAAAAAATAAGACGAACGAACTAAAATTTTAACAATTCTAATAATTTACATAGACCCAACCCATAAAAGGCTTATAATTTGGATCATTTAAATTCAATATATAATAATAAGTGCCAACAGGAACTTTATTTCCGATATTATTAAGTCCTCTATTTGTTGTGCCATCCCATGGTGTTTCATTGTTACCAACAAAAATAAGTTCACCATAACGATTATAGATTTGTAATTCATGTTCTGTAAAGATGTCGTATACATCTTGAATGTTAAACCAGTCGTTTTTAGTATCGTTATTTGGTGAAAAACCTTGCGGAATATACGGAGGACAGTTTTCTATAGTTAAATCGAATTGAAATATCTCATAGCAAGGCGCACTTACTATACGCGCATAAATAGTTTCAGGATTGGAGTCATTATTATAGTCCGATGGCATCAGTATTGCATTCGTTTCTGTTTCTAAATCGTCTAGTGATCGATAAAAGGCAAGATCGTCTTCATTATAATCAAGAGACCTTAAGGCGTCAAATAAATTATAACTCGATATTTCAAACCCTTCATTGCAACCTATAAGATTAGAGAGTAGTGTTATTTCAGGAATGATGAGTAGTTCAATTTCTGCAAACGTACTATTATTGTTCTCATTAGATTCTGTAACCACACCATTCATTGTGCCATCATCATCTACGATAGCAGTAATAGTCACATTTGGACCAATGTCTTCTGGTAAGTTGAGGTATATAGAATTGCTCTCACTTGCATTAATAGCAATGGTATTTTGCGTTTCACTTGTACCAATTAAGTCACTATTACTATAAAATGCAATTGGTGTATTGGCAGGTAAAATATCTGTACTATTCGTGTTATGGACTGTGTAAAATACTTCAATGGTGCTATCTCCACAACCTACTGTGTTATTATCAATGGTAATTGTAGCATCTGGTAACTGGCTGTTTAGTACTGTGATAATGTTGTTTATCATTACAAAATCTTGACCAGAGGTCAGCGCTATAGTTGCGGACGTATCTCCAATACTTATATTATTTTGAATATTATACACATCAATATCCATATTGTATAAGTTGGTCGCTCCAGTAAACGAATTTGTACCATTAAAAGCATTGTTTGCAGGATTTAATGGATAATTACTAATGACATTGCCATTAATGGTCAGTTGCTCGTTAATGGCTATAGATCGATCACCTTCCCATGCAACGAAGCCTATTTTTGCATTTTCGTTATCTAATACATTTAAATTATCTAGTGTTATACTTAAAAAATCAGGAACACTTTGTAGACCGTCATAAACATTAAGTTGATTTAAAGGAAGACTACTATCTTCATAAATTATGGTAATTGCCCAACCGCCAAAATTTGTTCCGGTAGGACAATAGGGAGCAATATCAGCACTAAGATCAAAATTAGAAATGGTGTAATTTGTATTGCCTTGTTCTAAAACTATTGAAGTTACATCTGCAAAAGCAGCAAAAAACACACGATCGCTATCTAGGGCATCGCTAAATGTTCGTTCTGCAGTAATATCTATATTATTCAATGAAATATCGAAATCTCCTGTGTGTGAACCTGCCCAATACAAATAAGCGGCTACTATATTTTGCTCGCTATTGAGGTTTAAGTTTGCCGATGATGAAGTTAAAATGGTGCAAGGTCCTAAAGTTCCATTTTCAACTGTGTTCATCGTGTTACCGATTGCTGTATAATCGTATCTGCCATTAAATTGTTGGAACAAGGAAATGTCTTGGGCTAATACCGGAAAGGTTAAGCCAATCAATAGAAAAAAAAGTATGTAGAAATGTGTTTTCAATTCTTTCGGATTGGTCAAACGAAAATACAATTTTTAATATTACCGCTTTAACGTAAAATGGTTAGTAAAAGTTCGTCCATCTTGAAGTTTCACTTTAAACCAATAATCACTTGTAGGCATCAGTTCTCCATTAAATGTTCCGTCCCAACCTACACTTAAAGGGTCGAGCTCTACTAATAGTTTCCCATAACGATCAAATATGAATACAGATGAATTGGGTTGAAATAGAGAAGATATCCCTTTTACTTGCCAATAATCATTATTGTCATCGTCATTTGGAGTGAAAAATTTAGGAAAGCCTATAACTGAAACCAAAGTATCTGTGATGCCACAATTATTTTTGTCTTTTATATAAACTGTATAAAGTCCAGGTTCTACATTTTCAAAAGTTGTGGAATTTTGGTAAGGTCCATTTATATCATCAAGTGCGTATTCATAGTCACCTTCACCACTCACAAAAACAGTAATGCTATTATTCTGCGTAGCATCTACAACCTCTATATTAGTCACAGTTGCAACATTTGAAGGTAAAACGGAGATCGTTCTATCTTTAAAACAGCCGTTGGTATTTGTAACTCTAACGGTGTAAGTTCCTGGCGCGCTAACCTCTATGGTATTAGTGTCTTCGCCTGTGGACCATTCGTAGTAGTAATTATTTGGCAGATCATCAATTAGACCACCATTGAGCGTAATTGTTTCTGGAAAAAAGTTGAGACAGTATTGCGTTTCAAATGTGGTATCAATATTTGGGAGTTTAAAAACAGTAAGATCAATGGAACTAATACCATAACAGGCGTTTGCATTTTCAACACGTGCAAAAATCGTTTGGTTGTATGGAGTAGTGTTTGTAAATGTTGTACCAATTGGATTGTTTTCAATTAAGGCGTCTTCATATGTTTCGTAATACATTATATCTAATCCAGAAGGTGAACCGGTTAAGATGGTATCATTGGCATCGGTAAGATTAAACTCCATAAAACCGTCTTCTGTGCCATCTGTATCACATAATTCTAAACTAGTATTGTTAGATGCCGTTGTGCTCACTTCTAACGTAACTTCACTAAAATTAACACAGTTTGTAGTTGTATTTGTGACTCTAGTATAAATGACTTGAGGATTAAAAAAGTTCTCGAAAGCATTTCCATCTATAGCATTTTCTTCATTTTCGGCATCAATTTGTGACAGATAATAGGCTATGTTTAAATCTGGATCTCCACCTGTAATGTCATCGTTTATTTCTGTTATATTAAATGTTGTAAACCCTTCTGGAATACCATCCTCATCACATTGCAACAGTGTAACATCATTTGCAATTGGTTTAGGATCTACGGTAATATTAAAAACCGTAAAACCAATACAACCAGAATCTAAATCTTGAATTCTAACAAATATTTCAGTTGGAGTAGGTGCTGCATTTCTATAATTTAAAGCTAAGGGAGCTGCAGATGACTCGGCGTTTGCTTGACTCAAATGATAGCTAATCGCGTAATTAGCACTTTCAAAGCCATCAACAATTTCTTGAGATTTAATATTAAAATCAAAAGTTGAAATACCATTTTGATCATCTCCATCTAAATCATCATCACAAACGTTATAATTTGAAGGTGTGTTAAATTCGGTGAGTGCGGAAACATTAATGTCCACATCATTAATAATATAACATCCTGTAGTTGTGTTTTCGATTCTAATATACACGGTTTCATTACGCGCTGTGTTATTGAAAGTAGGACCTAAAGGATTAACATTAATGTTAGCATCGCTTTCAGATGTATGGTAGGTGACCACGACATCAGATTCTCCATTAATAATTTCATCTGTTAAATCAGTGAAGTCAAACGCTGTGATATTATCATTAAAAGGAGCCGTTGAATCACAAACATTGATGCTGGGTAAACTTGTTGAAGTTATATTTGATGTTATCGGGTTAGATGGAGCTTCAGGAAAGGTAGCAGTTCCTGTCCACTCTAGAGAAAATGGACTATTTCCAATTGGTCTATCGATAACAATAAAATAGCTTTCGCCTGCTAAGACATCGATAGCACTCACAAAACTATCTCCATCCTGACCTGGACCTTCTGAGGTTTCTGTAGATGTAGTGTTTAATCCTGTTCTGTTATTTCCTTGATTAGCAGCAGCCGGATTTGTAGTAGAACAACGAATAGCTTGTCCGATATTTCCACAACTCACATTTGGTCCAAAAATAAAAAAGTCGTAATCTTCATTAATATTAGAGCTACTAGGTGTTAATGTAAAAGCTAAAGTACCTGCTGTGGCAATATTAACTTCTAACCATATACTATTGTTTTCTTGACCTCCACAGGTATTAGAGTTGTTTAATTCTTGTGTGCCAACACCATTAACATCTAAGCTGAAATCTGAATTACCACAAACGGTTACCGAAGATTGGCAATCGTTAGGTTCTTGAGCTAAAATTAATGTGCTGTAAAACAAGAAACATACTAATAGTGTCGCTTTTATAATAAGGTTAGGGGAGTTTGTCATCGTTTTAAAGTAAAGTGATTTGTGTAAGTGCGTCCGTCTTGTAATGTGACTTTAAACCAGTAGTCGCTCGTTGGCATTTTTTCGCCATTAAAAGTACCATCCCAACCCGAACTTAATGGATTGAGTTTTATGAGTAATTTTCCAAATTTATCGAAAATATACACTTTTGAATTGGCTTGAAATTGTTCAGAAACACCATAAACTTGCCAGTAATCGTTTACGTCGTCATCATTAGGTGTAAAAAACTTAGGGAAACCAATAACCGAAACTAAATCTTCTGCAATACCACAATTGTTTTTATCACGAACATAAACGGTGTATATGCCTGGTTGTACATTATTAAACGTGGTGGCATCTTGATAAGGCCCATTGCTATGGTCTAAAGCATATTCATAATCTCCTTCACCATCGACTAACACAGTGATAGAATTATTTTCAGAGGCATCAGTAACCGCAATTTGTGTTATGGTTGCGATATTAGAAGGTGAAACTGTAATCGTTCGATCTTTAAAACATCCATTGGTGTTAGTAACTCTTACCGTGTAAGTTCCTGGTGCATCAATTTCAATTTCAGATGTATTTTCGCCTGTAGACCATTCGTAATAATAGTTGCTTGGAGAATCGTCATTGACACCTCCATTTAAAACCATAGGTTCTGGTGAGGAATTCAGACAATAAACCGTATCATATGCGATCTCTATATTTGGTAAACTAAAAACAGTGAGGTCTATGGTACTTATGCCATAACATGCATTGGCGTTTTCAACTCGTGCATAAATAGTTTGTTGATAAGGTGTGGTATTAGCGTATGTATTAGATAAAGAATTATTAGCTAGTAAGGCATCATCATAAGTTTCATAATAGGTAATGTCTAAATCTGAAGGCGAATTTGCTAAAATAGTCGCATTAGCATCAGTCAGATTAAAAGTCATCATGCCATCTTCTGTACCGTCTGTGTCACATAAGGATAAACTTGCGTTGTTTGTAGCTGTTGAGCTAATTTCTAAAGTAATTTCGCTAATGTTAGCACATTCAGAAGTTGTGTTTGTTACTCTTGCATATAGTGTCTGTGGGTTGAAGTAATTCTCAAAAGCATCAGCATTTAATGCGTTTTCTTCATTTTCAGCATCGGTTTGAGAACTGTAAAAATCAACTGCAGTATTTTCTGCGTTATTAGTAATTTCACTAATACTATTAGTTAGATTAAAGGTTGTGAATCCTTCGGAAATACCATCTTCATCACATTGAATAATAGTAATATCATTAGCTTCAGGAATAGGGTTAATACTTACATTAAAACTATCTGTGATAAAACAATCGGAATTTAAATCGTTTTCAATTCTAACAAAAATAGTGTCGTTAATTGCTGTTGTATTGGTATAATTTGGAGGTAACAAATTGGCTTTAGAGTCAGCATCATCTTGAGAGTTATGGAACGTAATATTAACGTCAGTTTGATTGCCTCTGATACTAGGCATTAAATCTCCAAGTGCTATGGTTGCAATACCATCAGTGACATCACCAACATTATCACAAAACTGAATTGGGTGTAACGCTGGAGTTTGAGGTGTATTAAAAACCTCGATCTCAAACGAATTAACAGCAAAACAATTGGTGTTATTTACATTATCTACACGCACATATATGGTTTGTGGATTAGCAGTGTTTATATATGGAAACGTAATACTATTTTCATTAGACTCTGCATCTTCAATCGTTTCAAAATAATTGACATGGTGTTGTGCAGGATCTTGGGTTAATAAGGCTTCTTCATTTTTAGTTGTAAAATCGAAGCTAGTAAATCCGTCGTTATCAATACTATCACAAACAGCAACATCAGAAAGAGGATGTGCAACAGGAATATCAAACACACCAACAACAGCACTACCTTCAATGGGACATTCCCCATTATTAGGTTCAATATAAACTTCATAATAACCAGGTGTATCTACAACCAATTGCGACGTGGTTTCTGCTAATAGAACTCCATCTAAAGACCAAACATAATCTGCACTAACAATGTCATCAGCTTCTAAAGTGTACGTTTCATTTGCACAAAGCTTTAGTTCGGTTGTGCTTACACCATTTCTAATAATATCAATTTCAGAATTAAATAACGATTGAATGAATGGAGGTAAACCAATCTGACTCAAATTCTGGTTGGTTCCATATACATCTAATAAAATGCCTTCTTCGTCAAAATTAGCAGCTAAGCCATCGGCTTCAGGGTTATTAATAACGCCTAAGTGTTTGGTAATTGTTGGATGGCCACTGTAACTCAAATTTGCTCTATAAATACGACGATCTATGCCTAATTGTAATGCGCCAGCTGTAACGGAATTAGAGGAGTGAATAACTTGTTGCGAATTTGGAATATCATCACTTTCTAAATCCCATTGCAATAAGTGGCTCGTTCCATCGCCTGCAGAACCTTCGCTTAGCGTCGCATATACTTTTCTGTTTTCTGCCGAAAATTCTACACCATAAGGACTATTTCCATTTTGCGAGCTATAGAGTTCTAATGGGTTAGAAACAATTCCGGTTTCATTATTAAAATCGTATAAAAAAACATTGCCAGGAGCATTGCCTCCTGTAACTGTTGCCTCTCCGAAATTGGCAGCAACTAACTTTGAAGCATCAGGTGAGGTTTTGATGTACCCTAAAGAATTTCGTCTATACCCTTCAATAGGAATATACGGCCCAACAGTTGAAATTACAGGTGTGGTTTGTACACCATTGACATCAATTTTAAAGGCATAAAACTTATCGCCAAAGTGTGTAATCACCCAAAATGAGGAACAATCTTCAGCACGAACTGCCGTAATTTTTTCAGAACTTTTATATTGAGTTTCTAGTAGAATTGAAGGATCATAAGTCACTAAATGCACATTCTTTTCAATGGGATCTACATCTCCTAATCCACCGTTTAAAGACATATCGACTAATGAATAATTAAACCCATTATTGTAACCATCATCAGCAGAAGGAATGGTGCCACCTCCTTCATAAGTTCCAGTATATTGGTTTGGATACGTGCTTGCATTGTTCTGATGCGGTTCATCTACTGTAAAGAGATAGTACTTATCAGGATCTTCTGGTTTGGGAACAATTAATCCAGAGGATGTACTAGACGGATCGCCTAAAAGTCCGGTGCCATTAAAATAATTACCATTTGCCATAATTTGATGGTTGCGGTTCCAAACCGTTCTTCCATCGGAGTAAAATAATAAACTACCATCAGCATCTGAAATAGACGTACAACCTTCGAGCGTATTAATTTGACCATTTGTTAATGGCGTAACACTTCCATTTTGCGCATTAAACTGTAAGCCAGCATTTCGCCCAAAATACCAATACGAGGCTTCATTTTGTGCAAAAAAATGGGTGCTTGTAAAGACTACGAATACAAATAAAAAGATCGTTTTCATAAGAGCAAAATGTGGGTCATTCACATTGGGCACACAATATAATAACTAGAAGGTAAACTATTCTATGTTTTAACATTGTATGGTTGTAAAGCTATTTTTACAAAGCTATTACAAATCTCTCTTTTTAAGAATTCTATAAGATGAAAAGATAAAAATTGCAGTCCAACCAAGTACTATGGCAACTTCATACCAATGTACTGCGTAATCGTACATAATATCTGTTTTGTCAGGGAATTTTGTCATTACAACCCTTTGCATCGGTTGGTTAATTAAATTCCACATGGATTCTAATGGGAAAAATTGTTTAACGTTAAATGCGATATCTAACGAATCAGCTTGCCAAGATACTAGGCCGAAAATAATCCATTCTAAAATATAAAGAATGAACAAGAAGCCCAATGCAAAAGCCGAACGTTTTACCAACATCCCAAGAAATAGACACAAGCTGAAAAAACCAACCAATTTTACAAAATAAGCAAGTAAAAACTCAGATTCCCTAAAGATGATGTTAGCTTCAGTATAACTGGAATAATACATGCCAATTGTGAATGTTGCCAAACCAATTAAAATAGTAGCACACAAAGAAAAAAATACAATAGTGTAGAATTTAGAAAGGATAAATTCCTTTTTACTTAGGCCATCAATAAGGTTTTGTTTTAGGGTTTTGTTGCTGTATTCATTACCAATCATGCTCACTACAACAATCGCAAAAAAGAATTTGAATTGCGCTGCAAAAAAGGTGGTAATATGCCAAATAATAGGAAAATTAAAAATGCCCAATTCACCAAGTTCCAACGTAAAAAAACCAAAGAAATTAATTTTAATAGACGAAAGAATTAACACTGTAAATGGTAAAATAAAAGAGATAATTATTAATACTCTACTTGCTCTATTTAGCCAAAGTTTTTGTAATTCTAATTGTATAAGACGTAACATATAAGATTGGTTTTTCGTACTCTAACGATTTAAGAGTACAACTGGTTTTTTTTGATTGATTTATTGGTGATCTGTTAGTTGTAAAAACTGTTCTTCTAAGCTTTCTTTTCGTTTTACAAGATGTGAAAGTAGAATGCCTTTTTCAAACATAACTTTATTAAAATCAGCGGCTGACATAGGTTCGTTTAGAAATGCAGTAATTAATTCACCTTCCTCTTTAACTTTTTCAATATTAGAATGGGCTTCTAAAACCGTTAATAATTCTTGATGCTTTTCTGCTTTAAGTTCAAAGAAACCATGGCTATTAATCATCTCATCAACACGACCTGAATAGAGTTTTTCTCCTTTTCGTAATACCACAACATGAGTGCATACTTTTTCTACTTCATCTAATAAATGCGATGCTAAAAGAATTGTTGTGCCATTAGCTGCAATCCCTTTTATGATTTCACGTATTTGATGAATGCCTTGAGGATCTAAACCGTTGGTTGGCTCGTCTAAAATTAAAATTTCAGGATCATTAAGTAGAGCAGAGGCGATAGCTAATCGCTGTTTCATACCTAAGGAATAGGTTCTAAACTTGTGGTCTTTTCGGTCTAACAAGCCAACAACTTCGAGTTTTTCGTTTATTTTACTATGATCAACGCCTTTTATTTTACAAACCAGTTTTAAGTTTTGTTCGGCTGTCATGTACGAATAAAAATTTGGTCGTTCTATAATAGCACCAACGTGTTTTAAGGCATCGTGTGTTGAGGTGTTTCCATCAAACCAATGAAAGTCACCTTGTGTTTTATTAACGACGTTTAAAACAATACCTAATGTGGTTGATTTTCCACTTCCGTTGGGTCCAAGAATACCGTAAACATTGCCTTTGTGTATGGTGAAACTTAAGTTTTTGACTGCTGTTAAATAGCCGAATTTTTTTGTAAGATTATTAATGGTAAGGATTGGCTCCAAAATAATTGGTTTTTGAAATGCTGAATTAAAGTCAGCAAAAGTTGGTTATACAGATAAGACGATTGATGCCTTTGTTTGTTACAGTATTTTTTCTTTTCTGACAAATTAAGTATTAAAATGATGGACTGAATTAATCACTATTGCCTGGAAAAAATATTTTAATCAAATTTAGAAGTAACTTTTTATTATTCATTTTAAAACCCTTAAATTTAGCACATGAGTGACGATTTAAAAATATCAAAACGAAAACCTACTTATCCTATATCGGAAAAATTGGATACGTATTTATCTGAATATAGACGAAATATTGATTTACCAATTTTTTATTCAGATTTACTACGTTTTCAAGGTTCTATTGTTGTTTATGATAAAAATGATGAAGA
This sequence comes from Winogradskyella marina, assembly GCF_015645385.1. Classification (GTDB taxonomy): domain Bacteria; phylum Bacteroidota; class Bacteroidia; order Flavobacteriales; family Flavobacteriaceae; genus Winogradskyella; species Winogradskyella marina. Next base: position 252,280 of record NZ_JADOET010000003.1, on the reverse strand, counting down.
TACGCTTTGGGTACGTGTGTATTATAATGATTATGAACGTGAAGAAATAGATCGGAGTTTAAAACAAGTGTATTCTCACTTACTATCCGATGGAGGAAAAGGGATATTAAAGTTCCTCAGTGTAGATGCTATTGATTTTTGTACGTTTGGAAACTCCAAACCATTTAGAATTAAGGTGAGAAACATTCTTAATGATAACTTCACGCATTTTTATGTTAAAACAGCAGATGCGTCGAGAGTTTATGGATTGGAATTAGAGCAAATGTTATCTCCATATCAAATTAATTTTTTGGTTTGTAAGGACACATTGATTGAGGAGCATATTGCCGGTATTCCTGGCGATGAGTTTATTAAAAACATGTTGCCAGACTGTAGTCCGAAAGAAAAAGCACAGATAGCCAAAGAGTTTGTAAAGTTTAATGAACGTTGTTTAATTCGGCTTTTGGGAGATATGCGTTCTTATAATTATGTGATTGTACCAACACACGATTTTGACCATGTTGTTTTTAAAATTAGAGCTATTGATTTCGATCAGCAATCGTATGAAGGCAACCTAAAGATTTATAGGCCACAATTTTTTAAAGAGAACTATAAGATGGTTGAGTTGGTACGTAAAAAAATTCAAAATGAATCCGTCGATCAGTATAAAATTGAAGAACGTTCTATTGTCGCTAAACGAATGATTAGTTACCACACACGTCTAAATGCATTATTAGACTGTATGGTAGAAGATGAGATTTCTATACCAAAACATATAGAAATGCTAAAAGAAGATATCTATGGCTATACCATGGATTTAAATTTTAGAAAAAGTAAAAACATGGGAGAAATCCTTAGAAATGCACTCGATTTTGTAAAGCGAAACTACGAAGATGTTAATTTGAGGAGGTTATAGTTAGTTCCAGTTTTCATCAAAATCTAAATCACTATAATCATCGATATCTAAATCATCTTCAAACTCGTTGTAGTCGTCATCGTCTTCTTCTGCTTCAAATGTTTTTTCTGGAGCTTCATCAGGTATTTGACCATGTACAAACATTAGATTTGGATAATCTGTACCTTCGGCTTCTTCAACAATTTCACCTAACTCAACATAAAATGTCCACATGTTCAAGAAATCATAGAGATAGATTAAGCGTGTAGATGCTTCATGAATTAAGTCTTTAATGATGGTACTGCTCATCATTTTTACTTCATTACCGGCTTCACTCATATCCATCATGGCAATTTCTTCACCTTGATTCCATTGCTCATCGCTCAAGTAAAACGAAGCCATTTCCATACCATCAAACCCAAAAGATTGTGTAATAACATTATGTAAATCTTCCATAGTGTCATTTTCTCGGATTTCTATATCACGGAACACATCATCTTCAGTATCGTTGTCTAGGATAATTCTAAATCTATAAATCATGCTGCAAAGTTAAGGGATTTTTTAATTATTTAGTAAAGCGATGTAAGGTAAATGTCATGGCGCTTAAAAGAATAAAAGCTCCTACTTGGTGTAAAACACCTAACCAAACCGGAACGGCTAACAGTAATGTGAAAACACCTAATAAAAATTGTACACCAACCATAATTAAAAGTAGGTTAATGCCTTTGGTTTGTAGTGTTGTTAATGTCATTCGTTTTGCTTTATACCAGATAGCGAGAATAAAAATAACCACCACATAAGCTAAAGTTCTATGTACAAACTGCACACCACTTTTACCTTCAATAAAGTTGAGGTATGTAGGACTGTGCTCTATAAGAACGGTTTCGTGCATTAATTTGCCTTCATTCATTAATGGCCAATGATTATGAATCCAACCTGCATCTAAACCAGCTACAAACGCACCATAAATAATTTGAAGGATGAGAACAGCTAAACCAATTCTAATAAAATTTCTGAATTTTTTGTCTATCACTTTTTTATCAGGAAACATTAAATCTAAAGCCACCCAAAACGTATATGCAAAGGTTAAAAATGCCGTAGTTAAGTGTGCTGCTAATCTAAAATGGCTTACGTTTGGCTTATCTACTAAACCAGATTTCACCATATACCAACCCAAAAACCCTTGAAAACCACCTAAAAACAATAGAACAAGCGATTTTTTAAATGTCGATTTTGAAAGTCGTTTTTTAATTAGAAAATAAATAAAAGGAATGATAAAGACCAAACCAATAAAACGCCCAATAACGCGATGAATCCATTCCCAGAAATAGATGTCTTTAAACTCTTCTAGTCCAAAGTGATTATGTAGTTTTTGATATTCTGGGTATTGTTTATACAGTTCAAAAGCTTCGTTCCATTCTACCTCATTCATAGGTGGAATAGTGCCAGAAATCAATTTGTAGTTTGAAATAGATAAGCCTGAATGCGTTAATCTAGTGATGCCACCTACAATGACCATTATAAAGATTAATATACAACCGGTTAGTAACCAGTAAATAACTGCTTTGTTTTCTTTTTTTTGACTAGCCATACAGACACTAATTTATTTAACTTCCAACTTCCAACTTCCAACTTCCAACTTCTAACTTTTCACCACCTCAAGTCCAAGGTTTTTTCCTTTTTCTAACATTAACTCAAAAGCTGCTTCATATTCATTAGGGATTTCACCTTCTAAAATGGCTTCTTTTATAGCTTCTTTTATCAACCCGATTTCTCTTGAGGGTTTTAAATTGAAGGTTTCCATAATTTCTTCACCTGAAACTGGAGGTTGGAAATTACGAACCTGATCACGTTCTTCAACTTCAATAATTTTAGCTCTTACTTTCTTGAAATTGTTATGGTATTTTTTGAATTTCTTAGGGTTTTTTGTAGTGATATCTGCTTCGCAAAGCGTCATTAAATCTTCTACATAGTCACCAGCATCAAACACTAATCGCCTTACTGCGGCATCCGTCACATCGGTCGCTAAAACGATAGGTCGAGAGCTCATAAATACCATTTTCTGAACAAATTTCATTTTGTCATTCAATGGCATTTTTAAACGTTTAAAAAGTTTATAAACCATTTTAGACCCTACAAATTCGTGTGCATGGAAGGTCCAACCTACTTTTTTCTGAAATTTTTTGGTTGGTGCTTTTCCAATATCGTGCAAGAGCGCAGCCCAACGCAACCATAGATTGTCTGTGGTTTTTGCTATGTTATCTACGACTTCTAGTGTGTGGTAAAAATTATCTTTATGGCGTTGCCCCTCAATCTCATCAATTCCTTTTAAAGCTGTTAATTCTGGAAGGATAAATTGTAACAATCCTGTTTGTTCTAAATGCAAAAAACCAACGGATGGTGTTTTGCTTTCGAGAATTTTATGAAGTTCTACAACAATGCGTTCTTTGGTAATAATCTTAATGCGCTCTTTATTATCAGCAATAGCTTTTAACGACGTCGCTTCAATTTCAAAATTTAGTTGAGTTGCAAATCTTATCGCACGCATCATACGCAACGGATCGTCACTATAGGTAATATTTGGATCTAAAGGTGTGCGAATTATGCCTTTGTCTAAATCATTCAGTCCATTGAAGGGATCTAAAAGCTCACCAAAGTTCTTTTCATTCAAACTTAGAGCTAAAGCATTAATGGTAAAATCCCGACGGTTTTGATCGTCTTGTAACGTACCATTTTCTACAATAGGATTTCTGCTGTTTTCGTTGTAACTTTCTTTACGTGCCCCAACAAATTCAACTTCAATCTCTTCATAACGCAACATGGCTGTTCCGTAGGTTTTAAAAACTTGAACTTTAGGTTGATTTGGTAAATTTTTAGCAACTTGTTTGGCGAGTTCTATGCCACTTCCAACAGCAACCACATCAATATCTTTTGCATCGCCACGATCTAAAAGATAGTCGCGTACAAAACCTCCAATAACATAACTTTCTACTTGTAATTCTTCAGCAGATTGCGTGATGTATTTAAAAATATTGTGTTTTAATGCTCGTTTGTGGTTCATAGGATAATTGAAACTACAGTTGCTCTATAAATAAATAGAAAATGTAACTGTATTTTTTGCTGGGCAAAGATACGATAGATGGCTAATGTTTTAAAAGGAATATGAAGCTTTTTATGTTGGATATTTTTTAAGAATATTATAAAATCGAATTCTAGAGTAAGACGATTTAATTTATGAATTACATTTTGAAGATGAAACGTATATAAATATTAAGTTTTTAATCTCTTTACCTGAGCTGATTTGTCGTCCTGCTAAGGCCGTAATATGGATAATAAAGAGAACGGTAATTGCAATTTGTGCCCTTAGGTACAACATATGGCGTACCTAAAGGCACGCAAGTCAAGGTTCAGTGTTGATTTTACCAATATAATGTGCCTAATGGCACAAATTTTAACTAAGATTAAAATGGCTACAATGTTTCTAGTAGACTTGTTTGCGTTAAAAACATATTAAACTAAAATTTAATGTGTTTTATATCGTTTTGAGCTTTGTTAAAATCTTCAGGCTTTCCGATGTCTAACCAATATTCAGAAATGGAATAATTCGTAATTTTTTTATTCTTTTCTAACAGAATATTAATAAAATCTGTAGCATCAAAAAAGCTGTTTTTAGGAATATATTCTAAACATGCTTTTTTAAACATATAGATGCCTGCATTCAAGTTATAGCAAGACGCGTGATTTAATTTTAATTCAGTAACCAATCCATTTTCTATTTCTACAACATCATGAGGCATGTCAACATCATAAGGAACCGTTGCAATTAGTGCGTCACTGTCTTGAGTTTTGAACGTATTAAAAACACATTCGAAATTTATATTTGTGAGTAAATCTGCATTCATCACTAGGATATAATCTTTATTAAAATGATTAAGTTTTAAAGCACCAATAGTGCCTAGTGATTTTGATTCTTTTATATAATTAATCTCTATTTGATGCTTGTTATGGTTTTTAAAGTATGCCACAATTTGATCACTTAGATAATTGACGGTAATGTGTATTTTTGAAATGCCATATGATGCCAAGTGATCTGTAATGTGTTCAATTACAGGTTTGTTTCCTATTTTTAAAAGCGGTTTTGGAGTGTTTTGGGTTAATGGCATTAAACGCTCACCTTTACCACCAGCCATAATGACAACATCTATTTTGTTATGCATCAGTTACATTTTATGATCTAAATAGTGACCTGTTTCACTGTGGTTAAAGTTCGGTAATGTATTTTGAAATACTTGCGTTATATTCTCCTTTGTCCAAGATTTTTTTGCTTTAAACTCTTTTATAGTTTCTGAAAATTTGTTGAGTTTATCTGCGTTATCAATTTCTACACCATTTTTAATCACACCAAGGCCATTAAATCGATTGAGGTCTAATGCGTCTTGTTTTGTGAAAAACGCTTCTGTTTCTTTTTCTCCAGTTGTATCTGTTGTTGACAATAAATATGGCCATTTTCCCGATTGCGGTAAAGTCTTAGCCAATTGTCTTGCTTCATTTTCATTGTCACATAAAAATGGTATGTATCCAAGGGCAGTTATATAGTTTTTAGCGATATCTGCGAAGCTAATGAGGTTTAAGTTTTTAGTCAGTTTAGGAAAAAAAATATCGTTATTCTCACCAAAAATACACGATAGTAAACAAAGCTCTCCCGATTCTTTAGGAGTAATAAAATAGCGTTTGATATCGTTTGGTGCAACGATAGGTTGTTGCTTTTTTATACGTTGCTCAAAACTATGTAATAAAGAGCCATCCGAAAATGCCACATTAGCAAAACGTGCTGTAGAAATCGCGATTTTTTTGCTGTTTTGCATTAAAAATAATTCCATAATGCGTTTGGAAGCTCCCATCATATTAATGGGATTGGTGGCTTTATCTGTAGAAACACAAAAGTATTTTTTTACACCATTTGTAATGGATTGTTGAATGGTTTTTTCGGTATTAAAAATATTGACATCAATCATTCGCATTATCGTGAACGCGTCTTCTTCGCTTCGTACGTGTTTTAATGCTGAAAGATTTAGTACATAATCATAACTACCATCTGAAGCGATAAAAGCATCGTATGCTACTGAGCCAATATCTAATGCAAAGGTTTTAAAATCACCATTAATATAACCGAAAGAACTTCGGATATCTCTTACCAATTCCACCAAATTATTTTCGCTAATATCTACAATATGAAGCTTTTTAGGGTGACGTTTAAATATTTCTTTGGTAACCGCTTGCCCAATAGTACCAGCACCTCCGAGAACCAAGAATTTTGAAGATGCAACAATAGTAGTGAGTTCGCTATGATGTGCTTTTATATCGTGTTCAAACAAGGCACTTTCTCTGCCAATAAGGTCTAAAATATTTTGTTTGGACATTTTTTTGTGGTTCATAAAGTAATTAGCGAAACGAGAGTTCTTTTGGTTAAATTAAAAAACGGGATTCTTAGCTTTGTAAATATAAGGTTTACCAATTATGTTTAAAAATGGTTACATTTATTTCTTTACTTTTATTATCCTTAAAATAGTCATAGTATTGATTATTAAAAATTGTAATATTGCCAAATGAAAACGATTAGAGTTAGAGCTGAATACAAGGCTTTTCAAGAAAAACTTGATTATTTTATTCAAAATTTTGAAACTGAAGGCACTCCTTTTGGTAATCAAAAACGAAATGCTCTTAGACTCTTTAAGTTGAATGATTTTGAGGTGAATATAAAATCCTTCAAAATCCCAAACCTTGTTAATCAAATAGCTTATAATTTTTTTAGAAAAAGTAAGGCGCAACGTTCATATGAATATGGCTTAGAACTTAAAAAACGAGGAATTGGTACACCAGAACCAATTGCTTTTTATGAATTTAAAACCTTGTTACTATTTAAAAAAAGTTATTATTTATCTGAACAAGTCGATTGCGATTTAACCTATAGAGAACTTACGCACGATTTTAATTATCCGGATTACGATACCATTTTAAGGGCATTTACCAGATTCACGTATCAACTGCACGAAAAGGGAATTAAGTTTTTGGATCATTCACCAGGAAATACCTTAATTAAAAAGGTAGATGATGGTTACCAATTCTTTTTAGTGGATTTGAATCGGATGGAGTTTAAACACATGAGTTTTGAAGATCGTATAAAGAACTTCGACAGATTAACGATTCATAAATCTATGGTAGAAGTGATGAGTGACGAGTACGCGAAAGTTTCAGGCGAAGATTATAATAAGATTGTAACGTTAATGTGGGACGCGACTGAGGCTTTTCAGGCGAAGCATCATAGGAAACAACGTATAAAAAAGCGATTACGTTTTTGGAGACGATAATTACACGTCCTTTTGTTTTTCTAATTCGCGTAGCTTAGAATATTTTAAAAATGTAATGTTTGCTGTTTGTACACAGATTACAAAACCATTAAAGCCATCTAAAAATCCAAGTCTTAAGAAATAAGATTTAAAAAATGCCCAAGTTGGGTTCCAAATAACTTTCAGTACTGAGCTTTTTTTTCCAGAGTTGAAATAGGCTTTAGCAGCAATCGTTGAAAAATATTCTGTCTTTTGATTAAACTCTGAATAGGTTTGATACGTTTTATGCAAAATATCCCCTTTTAAATGACCAGTTTTAGCTTCAGTATTGTGTAACTGCACATTATCATGCGGATTAATACCTTTCCACTCAGCTTTTCGTCTATCGAAAATACGTAGTTTTTTATTCGGATACCAATCAGAATGTTTAATCCATTGGCCACAAAAATTATTAAAACGGTTGGCGAAATAGCCATCAAACTTCCAGTTTGATTTTAGGTTTATAATGGATTGCTGTAATGTTTTCGATAAAGCTTCGTCACCATCTAAAGATACCACATGATCATATTTGGCTTGTGCTAACGCAAAATTCTTTTGTTCAATATAGCCTAAAAACTCTTGTTCTATGAAGTTTACATTAAACCGTTTACAAATAGATTTAGTTTGATCGCTAGAAAAGGAATCTACAACTACAATCTCATCTACAACATTAACTAAAGATTGTAAACATTGTTCTATGTTACGTTCTTCATTAAAAGTAATAATGACTCCAGACAGTTTTAGCATGTTGTTGATTTCAATGCTGTAAAAATAGTATTTTTGCTAAATGCAATCTAATCTACAGGCAACAATAATAATTAGTACTTATAATAAACCAGAATGGCTTAAGCTGGTATTACTTAGTTTTGATATTCAGACCACCAAGAATTTCGAAATTATAATTGCAGATGATGGCTCTGATGAAAAAACAAAAGCTATTATAGATTACTTTGCTAGACATTCAGATTTAAACGTTATTCATGTTTGGCAGGAAGATGACGGTTTTCAGAAAACAAAAATCTTGAACAAAGCCATTATGGCATCCAATTCAGACTATTTAATTTTCACAGACGGAGATTGCATTGTGCGTCAGGATTTTGTGGCAACACATTTAGAATTGAGACGTGTAAAGCATGCGCTTTCTGGAGGTTATTTTAAGCTGACAGATGACGTGTCTAAGAACATTAATGAAGATGTTATAAAAGCTCAAAAATGTTTTGAAAAGGATTGGCTTATAGTAGAAGGACAGCCAAAGACTTTTAAAATGAACAAGCTCACAACATCAGACACAAAAGCAAAATTTCTAAACTTTATAACGCCGACAAAAGCAACCTTTGATGGTATGAATGTATCCTGTTGGAAAGCCGATATTTTAGCCGTTAACGGTTTTGATGAACGCATGAAATATGGAGGTGAAGATAGGGAAGTAGGAGAACGTATGATGAATAATGGTATCACGTTTTTACAGATACGCTATAGTGCTATTTGTGTGCATTTACATCATGATAGGCCTTATAAAAATGAGGATGCAATGACCTTAAATAAGGAAATAAGACAACTCACAAAACGCGAAAAATCTGCGTATACCAATTATGGTATTAAAAAGGTATGAACTATTTTTTTATAGTGTAAGGCTTAGAATAACTCTTCAAAGTAAAGTAACCCAAACGCTTTCTTATTTTATACTTTCGAATTAAATTGAGCGGTTTATTTTTTAAATGGCTTTTATCTTCGTGTAAAAAAGAAATACAAGTTTCAACAACGCGTTTACTCGATTTACCATCAAAATAGGGATGTAGTTGATTTATAAATGTGTCAATATTTGCAAGTAGTTTTTCAGGATAACTGAGAGCCTCATCAAACGCGCTTTCTATGGCATTTGCACTTTCTATATTGATTAAGTAATCGTGATTAAACGTATGTCTATAGGTGACTACAGGTTTCTTCTGAATTAAAAATTCTTGTATAGCAGACGTTGTATCTGCAAACATAATATCTGCTTTTTTAAACAGCGGAACTAAATCGGTTGTGTCATAATAGGTGAAGTGCTTACTGTTTAAAGTTATCCATTTATCTTTTATTTCTTGAGGCAATTTAGGATGTAAAACCATTATAAAATTGTACTTTCCAGTTGTTGCTAGTTCTTCAATGGTGTTAAAAACATCATCGTGAAGCGCTAAGCTTAATCGCTTACTAAAAGTGGACGCAATCATTATGGTCGGAAGTTCGGCTTTTTCTTTTTTTACAATTGGAAACAAAGGATCTACTTTACTCCAACCTGTTTCTTTAACTTCAAAATGCGGAAATTTTTCTTGTTGCATTTGAAATCCAGCAGTACTAGATGGTCCTTGTGTACAATACAAATCAAAAAAACCACGAATTCTAAAATGAGCAAATTTATTGTTGCCTTCTGGTCGTTTTTGAGCATTGAAGCCATGAAAAATCTGTACTTTAAGTCCTGTTATAAAATCGGGTACAGTATCTGTAGCTGTTAATACAATATGTGGTTCAAATTTTACGACATCTTGTATGGTGTTGAGAACATTATCCTTTCCTTTTAATGCGTCTTTACCATCATTAAGATCGCTATACCACATGGCAGTATCACCTCGGCTTAGTATTTCTTTTTCCAACGGATTTCCTATCGGCAAAGCATAGCTGTAAGAAATGTATATTAAGAATTTATAAGACATGCTTTTAATTAATTTATGAGGTACGTTTCTCTAACCAGTTTAAAATATATTCTAAAATGTGTGATGGACTACGGTCTAAACTTTGAAGTCCTAAAAACAACTTTCCTTTCGATTTTACATTTAATTTGAATTTATACCAAATCAAAGGTTTTTTGTAGGACCTAAAGTACATCAGTTTTAAATCACTATCAAAATAACAGGTTTTATTCTTTATTTCTAAATGATTAGCCAAGCCTTGAGGAGTAAACTGACTCGTTTTTCTAAAACGATGTTTAATATTTTCTAGAAGTACATCTTCGTTGTCATTAAAATAGTTTTCAAAGGTCGATTTCCGTAACGGATGAGGTGTATGCTTAAAATTGTAATATTTATCAAAACCTGCTAATCGAGCGGCATTTTGCTGAATAGATTTATGGCCAACTCTCGGTTTTTTAAATTTTTTGTAAAATATATCTTTATCAAACTTTAGCCATTTACCTCTTAAAATGGGTAACCCATTTTTAAAGAAATCATTTGGTTTTGTGTCGTTTATAAGAAAGAAATCATCATTAAAATAGATAAAGTGTTCAGCTAAATCTGGAATTCTGAATAAACAGGTTTCAATTGGTCTACAATTAAAAGTTGGTAAATACTCTTCATAACCTTTAAAGACCACTTTATGGTCTACTATAGAAACGTTTTTATACGTGTCGTCAGAACTGTTTTGTAAAAATTCAGGTGTTTGGTTGTCGGTAATAATGTAAATGTTTCTTATATACGGAGCGTATTTGAGAATAGAATTAATAGTAAACTTTATTTCATTAACCTGATCGAAACGTGTTCTAAATTTCTCAGAACTAATTTTAGTTTTATCCTCTAAATAAGGTAGCATTTTGGCTTTGTGGTTTTCATCTTCGCCATCTACCCAGAGAATTACAGCATCAATAGTATGTTGGTCAGCATTGTTATTCGTCATAATTCACATTCCAAATATGGTACAAATTACCTTTAAATATGTTATCGAAGTTAATCTAATTTAGTAATAGCTTGTTGTCCCGATTCTAATTTAGGCAGTATAATGTAATCGCCAATAATTTTGTTGTATTCATCAGGAATAAAATCTTTTCTTCCATCCGATGGGTAAAACGTCATTTCACCAAAGATAGTTTTCCCTTGGATAGAGTAAAAATCAACTCGCACAAACGGAAAATTTCCAGACAAAATTTCAGCAAATTTTATCATTTCCTCTAGGTTCGTTGGTTTTTTAATTGCTGAAGAAATACTTTTTTCTAAAGAAACATATCTGTAAGGTAATGGTTTAAAATCGAAATCAAAAAAACCGCGTTTATGATTATCTGCTCTATCTAAATGTACTTCTAAAAATTTAGGAGTGCCATTAAAACAATAAAATTTATAATCTATTAGTGAGTTTTCTTCGTCATCTTTTAAAAATTTTTCAACAACTATTCGTGGTGGCACATCTTTATAAGCCCATTCTTGTCCGATTCTGTAGTATTGATTTTTGCTTAACCATTTGTGAAACGATTTTATAGCTTTTTTCTTATCGAGATTTGTTTTGTCTGTTACAATTAAATTGTGACTGCTTGTATGGGTTGCTTTAACGACAAATTTATTAGGTAACTCTTCAAATGGAATTGATTCAGGTTTGTCATAAACACCATAAATTTGATTGAGGTATTGCGCTCCTATTTTTTCTTCAACATAAGTTCTAACGGCATATTTGTCTACTAATAGGTTTAAGATTTTTGGATGATAAAACACCTTCATCCATTGGAGTTTTTCATTAAACTCAATAGGGTTTTCTAAATCTAATTTTTTGCCAGTGTAATACTCGTAAGAAATTGGTGTATAAATTTTAGGCGGTAAGGATCTCATTTTCCGTAAGTGCCTTAAAAAAAATCGACGTATTATACTTGGCATTATTATGATGTTTAAATATTAAAATTACAATCCTTGTTTTTGTTTCCAAAGATTATTCCAACCTAAATCCTTAAAGCATGGTCCTGTAGTTGCTTCACTAAACTTTATGCCATTATTGATGCCGTTCACTTCAATAAGTTGAATTTTGTCTAAATGGTCTACGGCTAAATCCCAACCTAAACAACCCATAAACGGGATAGTTTTATGCATTTCTATAGCTTTTTCTAGGCATTTATTGAAATACGGAATTGTTTTTTGATGAAATGAGACCTTACTATCTGGATGTTTATCAATTTCAGTCCAATTCATATAGCCTTTAGGATGAAATTCACCTGAGTTAATATCTATAGAAACACTGACCGCAGAATTTGATTTAATATGAGTGTCTTTTGTACGACCAAATCTAATATAAGATGCTCGGGCAGAAATATTGCCTAAGGGATCAGATACTGTAGTGACTCTTATTGTTGCAACAGAATTATCAGCAAATTCTGAAAAAAATGGATGTTGCTGAATAAACTTTTGAAAAACTCCGTTGCCATATCCATTTGATAAAAATGTTGAAATATCAAAATTACTTTTATCTAGTATAAAGACACCTTTACCTCGTTTAGAGTTTTCTAATTTAAAAACTAACTTATCATGTTTTTCAAATAGGTAGTCTTTAACTTTATTTGGGTCTATAATTTTGCTATCTATACTGCAAAATTTACCGTTAAGAATATAGGCGACATCTAATGTTTCAATATCGGAAAGCAAAAAAGGGATAATAAAGTTTCGGTCTGCCACTTTCCCGTAATCTCCATTTAACTTTGGAATCACTTCTTTTGCGTAATAATTATCAGGAATCCAACCATCTTCAAATCGATTCTGAAAAGCAGCATACACATACAACCAAGGAGCATAGGCTCTATTGCCAAGGACTTCAGTGGCATATTCATTGGATTGTTTTTTAAGCTTTGGTTGAAGCTTGCCTTTATAACTTTCAATTATATTTAGCGCTTTTAAAGCACGACCGTTTGATCTTTTAAGTTTAAAATACCAATATATATCATACTTCAGTTGCTCCATATCTAATTTCAGTTATATCTAATTTTAGTTTTTAAACTGCTACATCATACTCACGCAAAGCATCATTTAAAGAGGTCTTCTTATTGGTGCTTTCTTTACGTTTACCAATAATTAAAGCACAAGGTACTTGAAATTCTCCAGCAGCAAACTTTTTAGTGTAACTTCCAGGTATTACTACAGAACGTGCTGGTACAACACCTTTGGTTTCCACAGGTTCATCTCCAGTAACATCAATAATTTTTGTACTCATGGTTAACACCACATTCGCACCTAAAACAGCTTCTTTTTCTACACGTACGCCTTCAACAACAATACAACGACTACCTATAAATGCACCATCTTCAATAATTACTGGAGCTGCTTGTAAAGGTTCTAAAACTCCACCAATACCAACACCTCCAGAAAGGTGGACATTTTTACCAATCTGTGCACAGCTACCAACTGTAGCCCAAGTATCTACCATAGTACCTTCATCTACATAAGCACCAATATTTACATAACTTGGCATTAAAATAGTTCCTGAAGAAATATAAGCTCCATGTCTGGCTACAGCATGTGGTACAACTCTAATTCCCTTTTCTGCATAGCCTTTTTTCAATGGAATTTTGTCATGATATTCAAAAATACCAACTTCAAAAGTTTCCATTTTCTGAATAGGGAAATATAAAACGACTGCTTTTTTTACCCATTCGTTTACTTGCCATCCATTATCAGTAGGCTCTGCCACACGTAATGTACCAGCATCAACAAGGTCTACAACGCTTCTTATAGCATCTATAGTTATTTGATTAGTTAAAAGAGAACGATCTTCCCACGCATTTTCTATAACAGACTGTAATTGTTTCATGTTTTCAAATTGAATTTAGTCATCAAAGATACTTTTATAATAATTGAAGCTAAAATACTTTTTAATAAAAATGTGACCATTTGAAAAATGTAGTGTCTTAATAGTAATTAAATGCCCTGGATATTTTACCTGAATGTCACAGAATTTGATTAATAGCAAATATTGAAAACTCCTCTCCCTATTGAACGAGGCGTTTTCTTTTTTAATACAAAAAGATGTGACCTACATAACAATGTGGTGTCTTAAGTATAACGATCATGTTGATTTATTTTTAGAGGGAATAACTCATTTGATTGGTTTGGTTAAATTGATTATTTTAAAAACGCTTCTTTTTTTAAGGAAGCGTTTTTTAATGCCTTATCTTTGCAATTATGGGACGAATTTTAGCCATAGATTATGGTACAAAACGAACAGGATTAGCAGTAACAGACGAGATGCAAATAATAGCTTCTGGTCTTACTACAGTTGAAACAAAAGAGCTGCTTCCGTTTTTAATAAAATATACTTCAACTGAAAGCGTTGATAAAATTGTAGTTGGTTTACCTAAACAGATGGACAATACAGCGTCGGAAAGCGAAGTCTATATTCAGAAGTTTTTAGTGCAACTAACAAAAGCTATTCCTCAAATTCCTGTAGATAGAGTAGATGAGCGCTTTACGTCTAAAATGGCATTTCAAACGATGATTGATAGTGGATTGAAGAAAAAACAAAGAAAAAATAAGGCTTTGGTTGATGAAATTAGTGCCACATTGATATTACAGAGTTACCTTTCTAGTAATCAATTTTAAATATTAAGTATATAGTATTAAAGTATTAAAACATTCTATCTTCTATAGAAAACATAATGGAATTTAGTTTTTGAAATTTGAAATATTATATTAGAATTTGGTACTTTTGCACGCGAAAATAAATGAATTATGATTTTACCTATTGTAGCCTATGGCGATGCTGTTTTAAGAAAAGAAGCAAAGGAAATAGACAAAGATTACCCGAAGCTAAGTGAGCTTATTGCTAACATGAAGGAAACCATGTATGGTGCATATGGTGTTGGTTTAGCTGCGCCTCAAATTGGTTTAGCTATTCGTTTGTTTATGGTAGATACAAGTCCCTTTGCTGAAGATGAAGAGCTTTCTGAAAAAGAACGAGAGCAAATGAAAAACTTCAAAAAGACATTTATTAATGCTAAAATTTTAGAAGAGGAAGGCGATGAGTGGGCTTTTAATGAAGGTTGCTTAAGTATTCCAGATGTAAGAGAAGATGTTTTTAGACAGCCAAAAATTAAGATTCAATATCAGGATGAGAATTTTGATACACATGTTGAAGAGTATGATGGCTTAATTGCTAGAGTTATTCAACATGAATATGACCATATTGAAGGTATTTTATTTACAGATAAATTATCATCATTTAAAAAGCGTTTAATTAAAGGACGTCTTACTAATATTTCAAAAGGTAAGATTAAAATTGATTACAAAATGCGTTTTCCTTTAATGAGTAGAAAGCGTTAAAAACATATAAACTATTGTCACCCTGAGCGCAGTCGAAGGGTTTATTAATAACAAAATAATTGGGCTTCGACTGCGCTCAGCCTGACGATAAAAAAACAAGATGAGCTTAGATACAATTTTATCCATTTCTGGAAAACCAGGTTTATACCAAATCGTAACACAAACGAGAACAGGTGCTGTAGTAGAATCGTTAATCGATAAAAAGCGCATCACAGTTGGTGCACATAGTAACATAAGTATTCTTAGTGAAATAGCTATTTATACCCTAACTGAAGAAGTGCCTTTAAGAGATGTACTAAAAAAGGTAAAAGAAAAGGAAGGTGGACAACAAACGTCTATCAGTCATAAAGATGGTAAAGACGTATTAGAGGAATTTTTCTTTGAAGTATTACCAGATTATGATGAAGATCGTGTATATCCTTCAGATATTAAGAAAGTGGTACAATGGTACAATTTACTTCAGAAAAACAATCTTTTAGAGTCACTTGAAGAGTCTAAAGACGCGAAAGAAACTTCTGAAGAAGAAGAATAAATAATACGTCAGTTCGAGTGGTTTTTAGCTGAAAGCTTTCAGCTTAAAATTGTATCGAGAACCTATTATACTAAAGTAATGTCTGATAAAACAGCCCAATTAAAAGCTTTTGAACGTTTGTTAACCATTATGGATGAGTTGCGCGAGCAATGTCCTTGGGATAAAAAACAAACGATGGAGTCTTTACGTCATCTTACCATTGAAGAAGTTTACGAACTTGGAGATGCTATTTTAGATGATGATTTAGAGGAAGTTAAAAAAGAATTGGGAGATGTTTTATTGCATATTGTGTTTTATTCTAAAATAGGAAGTGAAACAAATGACTTTGATATCGTAGATGTTTGCCATAGTATTTGTGATAAACTTGTAGATCGACATCCACATATTTATGGTGATGTTAAGGTTGAAAACGAAGAAGAGGTTAAACGAAATTGGGAGCAACTAAAACTTAAAGAAGGTAAGAAAAGTGTTCTCGAAGGAGTGCCTAAAAGCTTACCAGCAGTTGTAAAAGCCAGCAGAATTCAAGATAAGGTAGCAGGAGTTGGCTTTGATTGGGAAAAACCAGAACAAGTTTTTGAAAAAGTAGAAGAGGAGCTTGCCGAATTAAAAGCTGAAATTGCAAAAGGTGATCTCGATGCGATAGAAAGTGAATTTGGTGATGTGATGTTTTCAATGATTAACTACGCACGCTTTCTTAAGGTAAATCCCGAAAATGCCTTAGAGCGAACTAATAAGAAATTCATAAAACGCTTTCAATATTTAGAATCTAAAGCGAAAGAGCGAGATAAATCCCTAAAGGATATGACACTGTCCGAAATGGATGTCTTTTGGGAAGAAGCGAAATTACTGTAATAGCTTATGTCATTCTTGCGAAGGCAGAAATCCACCTTAAATTATCGTTTTTAAGTTTACAGTAAATTTATAGAAATCTAGATATCTAAATTGTCTTTCTATAATGTAGTTAAATCCTTAAGAGTATTCTTAATTTTTAATTTGAATAGCCTTTCTATAGTTGGACTTACATTTAGAAATGACCATGCTAAGGTGTAAATTGTTAAAGTTTTAAAAAAAATAAAATCCAAACATCCAAAACTAAACTTTGTACGTAAATACTGTATATAAAAGTAAAACGCTTTTATAATCTTAGTAGGAAATCTTAATTATTATTTAAGCGGTTGTAATTAAGGTTAATTTAGTTTAGTTAGGGCAAAACCCACTTGTAAAGCACAAGTGGGTTTTGATATTTTAAAAATCTAGCTGAGATTAAATTGAAATTTTTAAATGAGATTACGTATCCAAGTAAGAATTTATTCGGTTACCTCTCCCCAGTTTTCTCCAGTTTTTATTCTGTAAAGCTGCATTTCAGAAATTCCAAATTGCTTCGCAATCATTTTTAGACGCGTTCTACGATTAGGATCATTTATTTTCCGTTTAATAAACTTAACTTTCGTTTCAGTAAGCTTGGTATTTGAAGGTTTTTTACGCTTTCTATTTTTGAATTCAGGATTGCTAAACTGATGTATTTCCTTTTCTCTTTTCGTTGCCCATTTTAAGTTTTCAACTCTATTATCGGTTTTGTCGTAATTGAGGTGAATGACATATAGGCCATCATTTTGTTCTAAGAAATGTTCGGCTACCAATTTATGAACATATCTACTTGTTAGCTTACCATTTTTCTTTTGCTTAAGCGGTAGATTTTGATAGCCATTAATAAAATATTTCTTAACTAGAAATTCAGTTTCTGTTTTACAGTTAATTAGTCTACCATAATTAGAAATTTTGAACTTTTCATCTTCTGCAATATTGTCATCAAAAACTATCTCTTTCCATTCTTCGTTCCAATGGTCTCGTAT
This sequence comes from Winogradskyella marina, assembly GCF_015645385.1. GTDB lineage: Bacteria > Bacteroidota > Bacteroidia > Flavobacteriales > Flavobacteriaceae > Winogradskyella > Winogradskyella marina. The sequence continues at coordinate 234,596 of NZ_JADOET010000003.1, read as the reverse complement.
CATCGTATTCTCCCTTTCTTTTAAAAACTAAACTATAAATTTTAATTATACATGCCTCTGACCTTTGTTAACTTGGCCTTCCATGTATCTAATTCTTTTTTGTGGTTATCAATATTTTTATGAACATCCTTTACTAATGGGTTATCTGATTTTACATTAGAGAAAAACTGTAAATTATTTTCCAATTGATTAATTTCAGACTTAATATCACTAATACGCTTGCGAATAAAATTTTGTTCGTTGTCCAATAAGCGTGTGTCTTCTGGATCCGCTAAATTTTCAAGTTTACTTTCAAACTTAATCATTTCTAATTTCGACTTATCCATTTTTAGTTTGTCAAACTTATCGTCAATCGCTTTGTAGAATTTACCGTCGATATAACGTTTGTTTTGTGGTACGTACCCAATGTCTTTCCACTCAGCAATTTTATCTTGTAATGTTTTGATATCGGCTTTTGGATCTTCTGAAAGCTCCAATGCTTTTAAACCATCTAGAAGTTTTACTTTTTTATCAAAAGCTTCATATAAATGTTGGTCTTTAGCTTTACGCTCAGCATGCATTTTATCAAAATAATGATTACAAGCAGATTTAAATTGTTTCCAAATTTTATCGCTATCGCGTCTTGGAACATGACCAATTTTTTTCCAATCGCTTTGAATTTTTTTCATCAACGGAGTTACCGTCGCAAAATCATCACTATCTTTATTGTCTTCTGCAATTTGAATTAGTTCCTTTTTCTTTTTAAGATTGTCGTACTGATCTTTCTTTAGGTTTTTATAAAAACTGTTTTTACCACGATTAAAAGTTCTAACGGCGTTTTTAAATTTTGCCCAAGTACTTTCGTTGACTTTTAAAGGTACTTTTCCTGCTTTAAAAAAGGCATCCCTTAAAGCTTCAATTTCTTTAATCTTTTTCTGCCAAGCACTATGTGACGTTGCTTTGTCTTCTCCAATTGCAGTGATTTTTGCAATGATTTCCTCTTTTCGTTCAAGGTTTTTTTCATGTGCCTTATCCATGTCTGCAAAGTAAGCCTGACGCTTATCATGTATAGCCTTGGTTGCATTACTAAAGCGTTCCCAAATAGCTTCTCTATGTTCTTTGCCAACGGGTCCAAGTTCTTCTTTCCACAATTTATGTAATACTTGTAGTTCTCTAAACGAACGGTTAGTATTTTCATCTTCAGCTAACTCTTCTGCACGTTCTATGATTTTCAATTTCTGATCATAGTTATGCTTAAAGTCCATATCTCTCAAATCATTATTGAGATGTAAAAAGTCGTAAAAACGTTCTACATGATGGTGGTAAGTATTCCAAGCATTATTGTATTTGTCTCTTGGAATTGGACCTGCATTACGCCATTTTTCCTGAAGTTCCTTGAAGGTTTTATAGGTTGTACCCATATTTTCTTCAACACTAAGTAAACCCTTGATATCTTCAATAATTTGTAATCTATTATCAAGATTTTGTTTTAGGTTTTGCTCGCGCTCCTTATAGTAAGCGTTTATTGTTTGTTTGTATTCTTTATAATGAGCATTGAATTGTTTCTTGGCGTCGTTAGTGTAATAAAAGTCTATTTCGTTACCACCATCGTCAATGAATTCTTCCTTTTTTTCTTCTAGAAGTTCACTGAATTTAGCATTAAACTCACTTTTTATTTCATTAACATGTTTAGAAATGGTCTGAATTTTATGGTTTTTTAAGAGTCTGCTGATTTCAGCATTTAACTCATCCATAGACATAGCATGATAATCTTTCTCTTCTACTTCATGACGTTCAGCATTAGATTCGTCTTCAGCGTCTTCAGCATTGGATGCTTCTATTTCATCAACATGATTGTCTTTAGCGGCATCCGTTTTAGATGCGTTCTCAGTTGCAGCCTCTTCTGCTTCTGTACTGCTTTTAGGTTCATTATCAGTTGATTCTGTTTCGGAATCTTGTTTAACTTCGGCTTCAACGTTGTTGTTGTCAACATCATTTCCTTCAGTTTCAGATTTTGCTTCCGTTTTAATTTCAGCTTGTTGCGTTGGAGTAGTATCTGTTGATTCTACTTCTTTTTTTCCATCTGCATTCTGCAGGTTATCATTCTCAGACATATGTCAAAATATTTATTATAATTGTTAAAGATACTAACTAGTAGTATAACTACAAAGGAATTGCTTGTAGAGCTTGTGTTTTAAGACTTATTCCAGATTTCCCAGGATTTTTCGGCTTGAAGTCGTAACATTTCTAAACCGTTAATGGTTGTGGCTCCATTTTGGTAACCTTGTTTTAAGAATTTTGTTTGATCAGGATTGTAAATAAGGTCATACAATATGTGACTTTCAGAGATAGCATCATAAGGAATATCTGGACATTGATCGATATTAGGATATGTGCCAATAGGTGTGCAATTGATGATAATTGTATAATCTGAAATTATAGCATTAGTTAGATCCGAATACAAATAGGTGACGTTTTTCTTTTGCGATCGTGAGACAAAGTCATACTGAATTTCTAAGTTTTTAAGCGCGTATGCAATAGCTTTAGATGCACCTCCTGTACCTAAAATTAAAGCTTTTTTATGATGTGATTTTAGATGTGGTTGTATGGAGTTTTTAAAACCATAAAAATCAGTATTGTAGCCAATTAACTGATTGTTTTTAGCAAACCTAATGGTATTCACAGCTCCAATTTCTTCAGCTTTTTTATCCAGTTTATCTAGTAAGGGAATAACTTGTTCTTTATAGGGAATAGTAACGTTAAGCCCTTTTAAATTTGAAGTGTTTTTTATAATTACTAAAAGCTCGTCTATAGATTGTAAATCGAAATTAACGTATGTATTTTGCGAATTTTCAGTTTCGAATTTGGTTTTAAAATATCCTCTCGAAAACGAGTAAGAGATATCTTTACCGACGAGTCCGAATTTAAGCTTTAATTTGTCTTGTGCGTTTTCCATACCATTCTAATCCTAAAACTATGAGGATTCCAAGGGCAATATAAACAATTGCGATGTAAGTTTGGCTGTTGAATTCAGGTAAATACCGTTGATAATTGGCAATAATTTGTTTTCCAGTAGAATCTAAGATTGTTATGCCTTCCGAATTTGTTTTATATATGGTTTCTTTCCATGGCCAAACAACTCCAAGTGAGCCAATTATAAATCCCATGATGGTAGCCAAAGTAATGAATTTATAATGTTTTAATATGTAATTTAATATATGTGAAAAAGTAACCAAGCCAGCTACTGAACCTAGTGTAAATACCGCTAAAACTTTTAACATTCGTATACGATAGGCATCATATATAAAATCAAAATTACCACTAAAAACATCGATCATCGTATCATAAAGAGCATTTACAGAGTCCACTAAGAGTAATACGTAATTGCCCAAAAGTATAAGAATAAAAGACCCAGAAAATCCTGGTAAGGTCATTCCAGAAACACTTATAATACCACAAAAGAAGACGAAAAATAAGTTATCGTTTTCTGTTGCTGGATCTAAAAAGCTAACACTAAGACCAGCGATGGCACCAAGAACTAAAGCTAGTAATGTTGTTCTATTCCACTCTTTAAAATCTTTAGATATATAATAAATTGAACCCAAAATCATGCCGAAGAAAGTACTCCAAACATAGAGTTCATAGTGCACAATAAGATAATCTAATATTTTTGAAACACTGAAATAACTCACTATCATTCCTAAAAATAGCGAGCCCAAAAACTTACCATTGATATAGCGATAGAAGCTACTAAATCTGCCATTAAATAAGAGTTTAAAAGCGGTTTTATTTACGCGTTGAAGAGAATAAATAAACTCTTCATAAAAACCAGCTACAAATGCAACAACACCACCAGAAACACCTGGAACTTTGTTCGCGGCTCCCATGGCCAACCCTTTAATGACCAGGAATACACGGTCTTTAAACGATCTGGTGCTTTGCATTACACGTTATTTTTATGTTTACCGAGACTTTCTAAAATTAGAATTGTAGCAAAACCGATAACAATAAAAATGATGGCCATTACTAATTCGTTATCTCCGGCATACGCTATTGGTGAAATGCTTCTATCGAGTAAGGTAACTACTTCTCCTTCAGAATTAACACGTGTTTTTAAAACTTCTTTCCATGGCCAAATTTTATTTAATGACCCAATCATAAATCCGGTTAGGATGGCTAATGTAAGATTTTTATGATGTTTGAACATCCAATTTAAGGCTTTCGAAAACACTTTAATTCCAATAATGGCACCAACACCAAGTAATGCAAATTTTAGCAAGGCATCTTTAAAAAGATCCATGTTACCAGTCAATACTCCGTCTCTTAAATTATTAATAGTGTCAATTGCGGTTTGGTACGCACCAAGTATAAGTAATATAAATGCCCCTGAAACTCCAGGTAAAATCATAGCAATGATAGCTATAAAGCCACAAAATAAAAGATAAAATGGACTGTCTGGTGACGCAAATGGTTCGGCTTCAGTAATGTAAAACGATAAAATTGACGTCGCAATAATGGCAATAATCAACTTAATAGACAAGCCTTTAATTTGTTTAGCAATATAAAGAATACTAGCTAAAACGAGCCCAAAGAAAAAGGACCATAATAAGATAGTTTCGTTATGTAATAGCCATTTTATTAATTTGGCTAAGGACAATATACTAAATGCAACGCCAAAAAAGAGTGCAAATAGAAAGTTACCATTTATGGAATTCCAAGCTCTTTTAAAACCCTCTTGTTTCCACACTTTAAAAACTCCAAGGTTCACCTTGTCTATACTTTCAATAAGTTCTTCGTAAATACCAGAAATAAATGCGATAGTTCCTCCTGAAACTCCTGGAACAACATCTGCTGCTCCCATTGCAATACCCTTAAAAGTGATAACTAAGTAGTCTATAAATCGTCTTTGCATTTTATAAAAAATATGAAATGCTAAGGTATGGATTTTTTTAGTTTGACGCCTTTTTACCTTCTGAAATTATAGCTTTAATCATGGGTCTATCTGTAAGTTGAGGAAACAACTCTGAAATAATAAAGTTATAGTCAATATTAAGTTGCGTTGCATTTTTTAGGTGAAAACGTCCTTCTTCAGTTTGGTGAACTAAAAAATACAAACCTGCTAGTCGGTACTCTATTTCTGCATTTTCAGGATAAAATTCTGAAGCTTGAATTAAATTAAAAATAGCACCTTCATATTCGCCTAAAGTCGTTAACACATCAGACCTGTTTAGCCATGTGTCTAACTCGTAATTACCTAATTCTAAAGTGCGTTTGTAACCACGTTCTGCTTCTTCAAGGAAATTTAGGCGTTTGTTTATGGTCGCATAAACCTTCCAGTAATTAACATTTTCACCATCAATTATCACAGCTTTGTTTATGTAGTACAACGCTTTTTGATAGTTTAAGCGCTTCATATAAAACTTAGTAATTGCAATCCAACCTTTGTCTAAAATAGGATCTTCATCTATTGTTTTTTTGAAAAACTGAATGGCTAAATCATCGTGACCAAGTTTAGCGTAGCACTTACCAATTCGTAATAGAGCAAAAGATGTTGGATCTTCTAATGCCAATGTAATTTTGTAGTTTTCAATAGCTTCCTCGTATTTTTTTAGTTTCTCGAGGACCTTACCTTTTTCAATATATGCGCCAACAAAAGTATCATCTGAAATTATGGCAAAATCTAATGCAGAATTGGCTTTAGCGTATTCGTTAATTGTTAAGTATTGTCGTCCTAATTGATGCCATGCAACTTCGCAATACGGATTCGTATTTAAGTACCAATTTAAATACTCTATAGCTTCAGAATTCTGATTTAAGAAATCATAACAATACACAATATTATGTAATGCCGAATAATCTGAAGTATCACTTTCTAAGCACTTTTTAAAATAGATAATTGCATTTTCAAATTGATCTAAAAATAAATATTCCATTCCAACTAACGCATGTAAATCTGCGTCATCATGTGGTGTGCTAGACATTTCAATAGCAACAAGTAAGGTGTCTATGGCTTGCTGATGTTTATCTTGTTTAGACAAAACATTGGCTTTTTGAATAAAAATTTCTTCGTTGGTAGGCTCAAGGTTGTGAAGTCTATCTAATAAATCATCTGCTTCTTCAAATTTATTTTCAATCACTAATATTTCAACTTGAAATAATCTTAAATTAATAGAAGAAGGGTGTTGTTCTAATCCTAACTTAATGGCACGTTTAGATAATGCAATCTTGCCATTTTCAAGATAGTGGTGAATGATATTTTCAAACTCGTTAGAGTCAAAGAACAATATATTATTGGTCTTTAACATGGACTCAAATCGAGTGAGAGGAAAGTTTTCGTCGTCTTGACTGTACTGCATAAATTGATTAATAATTCGCTGAAATAAAAATACAGCTATCCTGTGCGTTACATAGATTTTTAAACTAATGTTCTTAACAAATTAATTAACATTTAAATGTTTGTTTATGTAAATGCGCTTAAGTTATTTGTATTTAGTGGTTTGGAGCTGTGTAAGTGAAATTAAATCTTATCTAGTATGGAAGTTATTAAATGACATCCTTCTATTATTTCTTCGTTAGAAATGGTTAAAGGAGGGGTAATTCGGATGGCTTTAGGTTCAAAAAGTAGCCAAAATAAGATTAATCCTTGGTCTTGTGCCTGCAAAATAACTTTACTTGTTAGTGCTTCATTTTCTGTAATTGCGGCTAACATTAATCCACGACCTCTAATTTCTTTGATGTGCTTATGTTGAAGGTGTTTTCGTATTAATTGCTCCTTTTCTAAGGTTTTAGGTATAAGTTGAGATTCTGTAATTTCTTTTAAATTTGCTAAAGCTGCAGCAGCAACTACAGGATTACCACCAAAAGTTGTGATATGACCAAGTTTAGGATTGTCACTTAAACAATCCATCATTTGTTTAGAAGCCGTAAAAGCACCAATAGGTAAACCACCTCCTAAACCTTTGCCTGTAACAACAATATTGGGTTGGCAGTTATAGTTTTCAAATCCGAATAATTTTCCGGTTCTACCAATTCCTGGTTGAATTTCATCTAATATAAAAACAGCACCTACAGCATTACAACGTTGTTGTACTTTATTTAAATAGTTATCTGTAGGTTCAATAAATCCTGCTCCTCCTTGAATGGTTTCGAGGATAACTGCAGCAGTTTTATCTGTGATTTTTTCTAAGTCTGATATAGCATTAAACTCAATATGCTTAATGTCTGGAATTAATGGCAAAAAGGGTTGCTTTCGTTCTTCGTAATCCATAAGACTTAATGAGCCTAATGTATTACCGTGATAAGCGTTTTTTGCAGCAATAATTTCTGAACGACCTGTAAAACGTCTTGCTAACTTTAAACTTCCTTCAATAGCTTCGGTTCCTGAATTTACGAGATAGGTAGATTCTAAAGGTGCAGGTAAATGTTTAGCTAATAACTTTGTTAATTCTAATGCTGGCTTTTGGATGTACTCTCCATACACCATAACATGAAGATATTTGTCTAATTGTTCCTTTACTGCTGTTACAACTTTAGGGTGCGAATGACCTAAACCACAAGCCGAAACTCCAGCAACAAAATCGAGATAAGATTTCCCCTTGGTGTCATAAATATAGGAACCTTTGGCATGACTTATTTCCATCGCTAAAGGATGTGGTGTGGTCTGTGCTTGATATTTTAGAAACTCGGATTTCAATTACTGCCCTTCTTTTTTGATAATTTGGTTTAAAGGTTTTGTCTTAGTAGAGTCGGCCTTTTTTATTGTTGATTTTAATGGTTTTACTTCTGTCTTTTTAGGAAGGTTACGAGCCGCTTTATTCTCTTTTTCTGGAGTGTCTTTACCAGCTTCCTCTATGCGTTCGGTAACGTTGTCGTCAATGAATGCTTCAGGCGGAACATAATCGTCTAAACCTTTAATTACAGGTAAATCTAACGGAGGATCGTCTTTAAATAAATCATCTACCGAAAGTAGTTGTTCGTCACCTCGCCAATCGAAACCTCTTAACTTCCTCGCATTTTTTGGGAATTCAGATTCAGGGAAAATATTGCCATCAATTTGATTGATAAAACGAACCTCATCAATGGCTTTATCAATAATTTGAACATTAATACTTCCTGATTTCGATTTTTGAATACCTATTAATTCACCATCATCATTTCTTAAATAGCGAATGGTTTCAGCGTTTTTAATGATATCAACATTATAGAGTTCGTTATTTTCAAATAACCCTATTAATCGAAGGCCTTTTATTTGGTTATAACCATCTTCGCTAATGGTGTCTCGGTTTATTAAAAAGGCATTTTCAAACACTTTTAAAGAATCTAGTTGTTCGGTTTTTGGATTTGAAATTAAATGAATAGTATCTCCTGTCATTTGATTACCAATATTCCAAAGTACTGGTTTTCGTTTGATAGCAAAGGCATCACCAGAACTAAATTTACTTAAATTAATGAGTTGTGTAAGCCCTTCTTTGTGATTGACATGAATGGAATCTGCTTTTCCGGCCATATCACTTTTGTACAATTTGGCATTGTAAAATGCTCGTGTAATGCGGTTTTCGGGTTTGCCAGTAACCATTAAAGTATCTGCATGTATATAAACAGAATCTCTTTCTTGGACCGTTATCGCTAAGGCACGTTTGGTAATGTACATGGAGTCTTTTGCACGCCAAACTTCGGCATAGTGGCCTTTTACGATGCTCTTATTAAGCGTATCTGTTACTGTAATATTGTTGGTGGCAGAAGCGAAACGTTTGGTTCTATCAAAGTAAAGGCTGTCTCCTTCAATAGTTCTATTATCATAATCGATTTTTGCGTTCCGTTGAAAATGACCTATATTATTATTAGTATCGTAAAAACCACGTTCACTATAAATTTTACTCGTTTCACCAACAATGGTCGATGGTCCAAAAAGATAAGCAAATCCGTTTTCTGTAAAGAAATCAAGACGTTCGGTATTTAAGGTGTAATCTGGATTAACAAGAACAACATCTTGAATAAACTGATACTTACTGGCATTCATATAATAACGCCCTATTTGACTTGTAATTGTTCCAGAGGTGTCTCTTTCAACGGTGCCCTTTGTGTTATAGTAGGCTTGTTGTTTTATTCTGTCAAAATAAAGTGTATCGGTTTTAAGTACAGATTGTGGTTCTGTTAAAACGACATCTCCTCTCGCAATAGCTAATTGAGATTTTCCACTGTATTCTAGGTACTTAGCAACCATATTAATAGAGTCGCCTTGCTTCATTTCTACGTTACTAAAGGCTTCTATGAAGTCTTGATCTTCATAATAAATAGCCTTATCACAAAAAAGATCTGCTCCTTTGTGAATAAAATGGACTTGTTTAGACTTGTCTCTAAGAAATATTAATGCACCGTCTTTAATATCTGGCGACGATGACGTACTACCTGAATATTTTACAGTAATTTTCTGCTGCTCTTGTCCAAAACTAAAAAAAGCAGATAGCAAGCAAATGAAAAGTAAGAGATATTTAAATCGTTTCAAAGACATATATTTTTTACAAAATAACACTTATTAGATTTGCTTTAGTACGTGTTAACGTTTTTTTTAACAGAAATATATAGCTTACCAAGCTTAATCGTATATAAAAATATTGGTTTTTCTGTGAAATAGTTTAAAGTTAAGACACTAGATCTTTACCATAAATTTCACAAAAAAACCAATATTTTATTTAAGTCTAATTATATTTTCTTGCGAACAATAGTCTGCTTACGATCTGGACCTACTGATACAATTGTAATTGGGATATTCAATTCTTTTTCTAGGAATTCAACATAAGCATTGAGATTTTCTGGCAATTGCGACGCTTCAGTCATACCTGTTAAATCTGCTTCCCAACCTTTTACTTCGGTATAAATAGGAGTGATATTTTCTTCTTCAATATTATAAGGTAAATGCGTAATAGTTTCACCGTTATAGTTGTAAGCTGTACATACTTTAAGGGTCTTAAAGCCAGAAAGTACATCGCCTTTCATCATAATTAATTCGGTAACACCATTAACTTGGCAAGCATAACGCAAAGCGACTAAATCTAACCAACCACATCGTCTTGCACGACCGGTAGTTGCTCCAAATTCGTTTCCTACTTTGGCCATGGTTTCCCCGTCCTTATCAAATAATTCTGTTGGAAAAGGACCTGAACCAACACGAGTAGTGTAGGCTTTAAAAATACCGTAAACTTTTCCAATTTGGTTTGGTGCAACACCTAAACCTGTACAGGCTCCTGCAGCTGTAGTGTTAGATGATGTTACAAATGGATAGGTACCAAAATCAATATCTAATAAAGACCCTTGCGCACCTTCTGCTAAAATGGATTTTCCAGATTGTTGCGCTTGGTGAACATATTCTTCAGAATCAATAAATTTTAAACCTTTTAAGGTTTCAATGGCTTCAAAGAAATCGGCTTCTAATTCTTTTAAATCGTATTGAATATCAACATTGTAAAATTCAATCATCGCTTCATGCTTGTCTGCTAAAGCTCTGTATTTGTCTTTCCAATCTGATAATTCAATATCACCAACTCTAATTCCGTTTCTACCGGTTTTGTCCATATAAGTTGGGCCAATACCTTTAAGCGTAGATCCTATTTTTGCTTTTCCTTTTGAAGCTTCACTAGCAGCATCTAATAAGCGATGCGTAGGTAAAATAATATGTGCTTTTCGCGAAATACAAAGGGATTTTTTATAATCCACATTTTGCTCTGCTAATTTATCGAGTTCTTTTTTAAAAATAACAGGATCAATTACAACACCATTACCAACGAGGTTCACTTTGTTTTCATGAAAAATACCTGATGGAATCGTATGCAAAACATGTTTTTTGCCGTTAAATACCAAGGTGTGACCTGCATTTGGGCCTCCTTGAAAACGTGCAATAATATCGTAGTTAGAGGTAAATACATCGACAATTTTTCCTTTGCCTTCGTCTCCCCATTGTAATCCAAGTAGTAAATCTACTGCCATTTTAAATTTGAGTTAGTCGTCTTTTTTACGGTTACCGTAAAAATATAGTGAATGATTAGTTATCTGAATGTCAAAAACCTCTTCTATGGTTTTTTTGATGGATTGAATGCGTGGATCACAAAATTCTATCACTTCTCCTGTATCTGTAAGAATCACATGATCGTGATTTTTATCGAAATATGATTTTTCGTAATGTGCCTGGCTTTTCCCAAATTGATGTTTGCGTACCAAGGCGCACTCTAAGAGTAGTTCTATAGTGTTGTAAAGCGTCGCTCTACTTACACGATAGTTTTTGTTTTTCATTTTGATATATAAAGATTCTATATCAAAGTGCTCCTTACTATCGTAAATTTCTTGAAGTATAGCATAGCGCTCAGGTGTTTTTCTATGACCTTTATCTTCAAGGAATTGTGTAAAAACACGTTTTACAATTTCCTGATTACTTTCTTCTGTGGTTGCATTCATAATTAAAGCGCAAATTTACACAAATTTTATAGGATATGAATTATAAAGTTGGCGATTAAAACTGAAAGAAATGAACAAGTTTTAAATAATAGTTGATAACCTTTATACACGCGTTACTTTGTCAATTCCATTAATTTGTTTAAGCTTATCAATAAGCTTTTTAAGCATCGCTTGATTTTTTACTTGAACTGTTATTTTACCCGTAAATATACCATCATCACTTGAAAAACTAATGCTTTTCATGTTCACATGCATGTTTCCTGAAATGAGTTTGGTGATATCGTTGACAAGCCCCAAATTATCGATACCAGATAGAATAATCTGCGAGGTATACACTTGTTGAGACGAATCTATCCACTTGGCTTGCATAATTCTGTAGGCGTAGTTAGACTGTAAACTCACAGCATTAGGACAGTTTGTTTTGTGAACCTTAAGTCCATCGTTTATAGTTAAAAATCCAAATACCTTATCTCCAGGAATTGGGTTGCAGCAATTTGCCAATGTGTAACTGAGTTTTTCTTCTTCTTTACCAAAAACGAGCATATCATATTTAGAAGTGATTTCCTCTTTATGAATGTCTTTTGGGACGTTTGGTTTGTATATTTTGTTTTTAAAATAACTTACAAACGCATTACTACGCGAGGAGGCAAAGGCTTTTAATTTGGTGTTATCAATGGTGCCAATACCTACACGATAAAATAAATCTAATGACGTACTCAGTTTAAAATAACTGACTAATTCATTAACTGAATTTTCGTTTAGAGTTATTTTAAGTTGCTTTAATTTTCGTCTTAAGATTTCCTTACCTTCTTGGGCAATTAACTTTGTATCTTCATTTAATGCCGATTTTATTTTGCTTCGCGCTCTAGCTGTGGTCGCATAATCTAGCCAGTTAGCATTTGGTTTAGCATTATCGGATGTCATAATTTCAACTCGATCTCCACTTTTAAGCTCGTGACTTAAAGGCATAAGTTTGCCGTTAACTTTAGCACCACGCGTTCTCATACCAACTTCGGTATGAATGCTAAATGCAAAATCTAAAGGAGTTGCTCCTTTAGGAAGCGATTTTAAATCTCCTTTAGGCGAAAACACAAAAATTTCTTTGGAGTATAAATTGAGTTTAAATTGCTCTACAAAATCAACGGCATCAGCTTCATGATTTTCTAAAGCTTCTTGCAAACGATTAATCCACAAATCTAAATTGTCTTCTTTTGTATCTGCGTTTTTGTATTTGTAGTGTGCCGCATAGCCTTTTTCTGCAATTTCATTCATGCGTTCACTTCTAATCTGAACTTCTACCCAACGGCTTTTTGGACCTACAACGGTAATATGAAGCGCTTCATAACCTGTAGATTTAGGAGATGAAATCCAATCTCTAAGACGTATTGGGTTAGGAGTAAAGTGGTCTGTGACGATTGAATATATCTTCCATGCTAAAAATTTCTCGTTAGCTAAATCTGATTTGTAAATAATTCGAACCGCAAATTTATCATAGACTTCATCAAAGGAAACTCCTTGTTTGACCATTTTTCTACGAATACTGAAAATAGATTTTGGACGTCCTTTAATTTCGTAGTTTAATCCCTCTGTATTTAGTGAGTCTTCAATCACTTTAGAGAATGCTTTTATATAAGCATCTTGATCTTCTTTACTATCTTTTATTTTTTCAAGAATATCGTTGTAAACCTCAGGTTCTGTATATTTTAAGCCTAAATCTTCGAGTTCAGTTTTAATATTATAGAGCCCAATTCTATGGGCTAACGGAGCATAAATGTATAAGGTTTCCGAAGCTATTTTAACCTGCTTGTCTGACCGCATAGAATCCATAGTTTGCATATTGTGCAAACGGTCAGCGATTTTTATAATAATTACTCTTACATCATCATTTAATGTAAGGAGCATTTTTCTAAAATTTTCGGCTTGTAAAGACACATCCATGTCTTTTTTTAGCGATGATATTTTGGTGAGGCCATCAACTATTCTGGCAACTGTTTCTCCAAATAATTGTTCAATATCATCAATGGTATAATCCGGATTGTCCTCAACGACATCGTGAAGTAAAGCTGCAGCAATAGATGTAGCATCCATTCCTATTTCTTGAGCCACGATTCTTGCCACTGCGATAGGGTGAAAAATATAAGCTTCACCAGATTTGCGTCGTTGATCTTTGTGCGCATCAACAGCCACTTCAAACGCATGACGAATTAATTTCTTGTCTTTTGCACTTAAAGTCTGGTAGCTTACTTTTAGTAATTCTTTGTAAGCTTTGGCAATGGCTTTATTCTCTTTTTCTATAGCTTCATCAGTCATAGAACTAAAATAGTAAAACCATTGCTAATGAGCAATATTTTTTTCACGTGAAATATTAGAAATACTTATTCTTGATTATTGAAAAAAATATGGTGTTGCTTTGGTGAATGCTATTTTTTAACTTTTAAGGTTAAAAAGCGTCGTAACTTATGGATTAGTTGACCATAAAGATGCATTTGCCATCATTGCTCTTCGCGGTAGTTTTAAACCCGACACAATTAACTCAGCAAAATCCTCTGGTTGCAATACATGATCTTCAGAATCTTTTTTAGCAATACCTAATTCAATAGACATGTCTGAAGCAATTGTGCTTGGCGTCAATGTACAGACTCTTATGTTATTTTTTCGAACCTCTTTCATTAAAGATTGTGACATGCCAATAACCGCAAATTTTGAAGCAGAATAAGCTGATGTTGTAGCATTACCATTTAATCCGGCAGTAGAAGAGACGTTAATAATATCCCCTTCATTTTTTTCAATTAAATGAGGAAGAACTTCTTTTGTCACATAATACATACCCATAACATTGGTTTGTATAATTTGGTTCCACTGGTTAACTGGCATATCATTTAATGAGCCAAATGCTGCAATTCCTGCATTGTTTACTAAGATATCTATAGCGCCTAAGTTGTCAATTAATGATTTAATGCCTTTTTGTACAGCTTCATAGTTGCTAACATCAAAAACAGCATATATGGCATTTACACCAAATGCTTTTAATTCTGAAACAGTATCTTTTAATACGGCTTCATTTCTTCCTGTAATGGCAACGTCGATACCTTCTTTTGCAAATGCAATAGCTGTGGCTTTTCCTAGACCTCTGCTCCCTCCTGTAATTATGGCTTTTTTATTCTTTAATTCTGTCATGTTTTAGATTTTCTTTGCATCAAAGTTAGAAATAAATGTGGTTCTATGATGTTATAAAATTGTGAATTTACTTCTTTAAGTTCCTTACGCGCTCTAATAGTGTAGGATGCGAATAATGCATAAATACATAGGCTTTATGTGGTGTTAAATTACTTAAGCTATTTTTAGATAATTTCTTTAAGGATGTAATTAGTGGTTCTGCTTTGTACGTGTTTTTAGCATAGTCGTCGGCTTGGTATTCAAAAACACGCGAAACATAATTCATGATTAAACCAGTAATTTCAGAAATAGGTGAATAGAGTAAGCCAAAAGCAATTAAACCCACATGGAAACTTTGTTTTTCAACTCCTATAGCATTTGATAATAATGGATTTGAAATAAAAATGGATAAAACAAATAGCGTTAATCCAGTTAGTAGGATAGAGGTGACTAAATTAAAAATAATGTGCTTCTTTTTATAATGACCAACTTCGTGCGCTAAAACGGCAACGATTTCTTCGTCGTCTAAATCATTGACCAAAGTGTCATAAAGTGTTACTCGTTTTTCGTTGCCAAAGCCAGAGAAATACGCATTGGCTTTAGTGCTTCGTTTTGAACCATCGATGATAAATATTTTTTCGAGATTAAAACCTACGGATGCTGCATATGCGGAAATTTTGTTTCGTAAATCGCCATCTTCTAAAGGTGTTTGTTTATTGAATAATGGAACAATAAGTTTGGAGTAAAACATATTCATAAAGACCGTAAATACAGTTACAATACCCCAAGCATATAGCCAAAACTGATCGCCTGTAATTTGGTAGAACCAAACAATTAGAGCTATAAGACCTCCACCTATGACTGCCATCATAAGTAAACCTTTAAACTTATCTAAAACAAAGGTCTTTTTTGTAGTTTTATTAAATCCAAATTTTTCTTCAATTACAAAGGTTTTATAATAAGCAAAAGGTGTGGTGATAATATCACTGGCAATCATAATAATTCCGAAGAAAATTAGGGCGATGATAATGGGATTGTCAGAATAACTTCTGGCGATGTTATCAACGTTCTCAAAACCGTCTAAGAGCAAAAATCCTAGCGTTAAAATGAATGAAAAAAGGGACGTCCAAATTCCAAATTTATAATTAACGGTTTTATAGGCTTGCGATTTTTCGTATTCCGTTTTGTCGTAAACATCATTGAGTTCTTCCGGGATTGGGTCGTTGTAATGTTTGGCATTTATGGCATCGAGCACTTTGTCTTTTACAAAGTTGATGATGATAATAGCTATGATGATGTAGAATAGGGTTTGTGCCGTCATAAAAAATAAAAATTCCAATATTTAAAATCCCAAATGCCAAGTTCTAATCAGTAGCATTCTGGAATTTGTGTTTTAGTGTTATAACTATTTTGTCACATCGCGTGAAATTTCCTTTTTGAAATTTTGTATCGAGAAGCTTAAAATATACAATGGTTCTCGATACAATCATCGCGTTTCTCGAAAATCACGCGAACTGACGAAACTTAGTTATTTAAAATTGCGTTGTCGTTTGGCTTCAAAAATAAGGATTCCTGCAGCAACCGACACATTCATAGAGTCTATTTCACCCTGCATGGGAATACTAATGTTTTTGGTAGCAGCTGTTCTCCATGCTTCTGTTAAACCTGTGGCTTCGGTACCGACGACTATCGCTGTTGGTAAGGTGTAATCTTGACTGTGATACGGTTCTGATTCTTGTAATATAGCCGCATAAATATTGAAATTGTATTTTTTTAAATATGCAATGGCTTCTTCGGAACTGGCCATAGCAATTTCGGTAGTAAACACACAACCCACACTAGAACGAATAACATTTGGGTTGTATAAATCTGATTTTGGATTTGCAATAATAACCGCATCTACATTTGCAGCATCAGCGGTACGCAACAAGGCGCCAATATTACCTGGTTTTTCAGGAGCTTCGGCCACTAAAATTAAAGGGTTTTTAGAGGTGAGTTTTAAATCTTCAAGGGTATGCGTTTTGGAGTTTACCACAGCAATGACGCCTTCGGTGGTATCTCTATGGGCTAATTTCTGAAAGACCTCTTTAGAAATTTCAATAGTCTCAATACCGTGTTGCTCCATGGCTTTGGCTTCACTTTCTGAAAACAAATCTGTGAAAAACAGAAGAGACTCAATAGTGTAACCCCCTTTAATAGCTAAAGATAATTCACGTTTCCCTTCAATTAAAAATTGATTAGATTTTTTGCGAGCTCTAGACTTTTCTTTAAGAATTATGAGTTGCTTTATAAATGGATTTTGAATGCTAGAGATAAATTTACGCATAGTTATCGGGTTTAATCTAAATTTGAGAGATGCAAATTTAACTTTTTAAGAATGAATATTGGAGTTTAATTGTGGTAGTCTTGTTGGTGTTAGTAACCAGGCCTTACAGTGCTGCGATGGGCCATACATGATTAGGTGCACATCACTGTAGTTTCAATATAAAAATATATAATTGGAGCATGTTTCTACAGCTGGTTTTAATTATTTTTTGATTTTTTTTATGAATTAGGGTAACAATTTTATTGTTGAGTTGATATCATACTATAAACCAAACATAAAAATCATGAAAACTAAAACATTTAAAATTTTGAAAAGAAACAGCTTTATTCTCATATTAGCACTCATTTTTAATAGCTGTTCAGATGATAGTGGTAATACGCCTCAACCTTGCTTAGATTATAATTTCTATGGCTTACAAATTGGTGGTAATTGGAGCAGTCCTACTGGACAAATCGACTTTATAAAAAATACCACAGCCAATCTGGCTAACCCTGGAATTCAAGTATTGTCGAGTGCATTAACTAGTGATAATTTGTATAGTAATCGTCCCGCATTTGATCGTACTAACGAAACGCTCTATTTTATTGATGAATTTAACGGAGGTCAAAAAATGTATGTGGCTACTCCGAGTGTTATTGATGAAATTAATATAAGTCCAAGTGCAAGTTACGGAGCACCTGTCTATGTAGGTAATCAGTTATACGCTTTAGAATTTGATGCCTCAGGCATATACTTATGTACAATATCTGCGACGGGAACAGCTGTAAGACAGGGAGCTTCTATTGGTCCGAATGAATTTTATAATGATACCGTAGGTAATAAAGCTTATGGCGTTGCGAGTTTATCAGGAAGTTTACTGTTTTTAGTAGATCACCAACTCTATAATGTATCCACCTCTGGAGCGGTATTAAGTTCTATTTTTGCGAATACATCCGCTGGATATGCCATGTATAGTGATATTGAAATAGATCCAGAAACAGGAGGCTTGTTTTTACCAAAATCTGAAAATGGACAACGTTCTATAGTACATTGGGATTTTACAAGTGGGTCTGTTGTAGAAAGTACCATTGTATCAAATATAGATTTTAATCCCGAGTCTGTAAATTTAGCGTATAATAACTGTGGTGATCGATTACTAGTATTAAGTAATGGGACATATATCAATAACGCGCAAGAAAATTCAACCGTTTGGGAACTTGAAATTCCAAACAGTCCAAATTCAGGTTCAATTCTTAATTCGTATTCATTTTCAGATATGCTATTAGGGCTTGTGTATTAGATTGTTTTAAACTTTAAAAAGAATTAAAAGGCTACCTGTAAAAGGTGGTCTTTTATTTTTAAGTTTACTGTCCAAGAATCAGATCCTTGTGAAAAGAATAAAAACGCTTTAAAAGGATTAAAAGGTTATATGAATTGAATCGTTTTTGTAATGCTTTACATTTAATTTCGTCAAAATATAGAACTTAAAACCTTATTATGAAAAAAGTAATTTACGTATTCCTTTTAGCTGCCATTACTGTGGCTTGCAAAAATGAAACAAAATCAGAATCTACAGCAGATGTAGAAGTGAAAGAATTGATCTCTAAAGATGTTAGTACAAGTATTTATCCAGAATCCATAACTAAAGTTTTTGACGCCCACGGAGGTATTGATCAGTGGAATAAAATGCATAGCCTATCGTTTTCTATAGTTAAACCCGAAGGAAAAGAGGTAATGACTGAAAATTTAAAAACGAGAGCCGAAATTATTGACACACCAACGTATACACAAGGTTTTGATGGAGAAACACTTTGGGTTAACGAAAAGGATGGTCAAGAATATAAAGGCAAACCAAAATTTTATAAAGGATTAATGTTCTATTTCTATGCGATGCCGTTTGTATTAGGAGATGATGGTATTTCTTATACAGAAACTGAGCCTTTAGTTTTTGAAGGAAAGACATATCCAGGTGTTTTAATTTCTTATGAAGCTGGTGTTGGGGAATCTTCGGATGATCAATACAAGATATTTTATGATGCCGAAACAGGACAAATGGAATGGTTAGGGTATACGGTAACATTTGGAAAATCAGAAGCAAGTCCAGATTTTCACTTCATAAGATATAATAATTGGCAAACTATTAATGGCTTGGTATTACCGAAAAGTATAGATTGGTACAATTATGAAAACAACTTACCAACCGAAAAACGAAATACTGTTGAATTTACTGATGTTGTAATTTCAGAAAAAGCACCTGATAACACCATGTTTTTAAAACCTAAAGACGCTAAGGTGATTGAATAATCAACAGATATAAACATAAAAAAGCGAGCCAAATGGCTCGCTTTTTTTGTGTTAAGATGTTACGTAAACGTGCTGAGGTAAATTAATAGATATTAATCCACTTGTTTAGGTTTCTTAGAATACCGTTTCCAAAGTTCCGTTTGGTGCGTTTCTAAACTGAGATGCCTACCGTCAATAAATGCGTGTGTTAGTTGATTGGTTCTCATGTCTAAGGCATCACCTTCACTAATAAATAGTGTTGCACTTTTACCAACTTCTAACGTGCCATAATTATCATCAATACCTAATATTTTGGCAGGATTCTGAGTAATTAATTGTAAGGCTTGTTCTTTAGTTATACCATGTGCTACAGTAGTACCAGCGTAAAATGGAAGGTTACGAGAATTCATGCGCTCCATTTGTCCACTTGGCTCTAATGCCACTAAGACACCTGCATCGACTAATTTCTTTGCTAGTTTATAAGGTTGATCATAATCATCATCTTCTAATTCTGGTCTAGAGTGTATACGTTTTAAAAGTACCGATACTTCATTTTGTTTTAAGAAATCAGCAATTTGTCCAGCTTGATAGCCACCCACAATCGTGATTTTTGAAACCCCATGAGATTTCGCAAAGTTTACAGCGTCAGTAATTCCTTTTTCGTCATCAGCATTAATGTATAAGCGTTTTGAACCATCAAAAATTCCAGCTAATGCATTAAAAGGTAAATGAAGTTCTGTTTTACTTCCTTTATTATAACTCTTAGATTCATTAAAATAATCCGATAACTCTTTAACTTGTTTGGCGTAATCCTTATTTGGTTTTAATCCACGATCTTCACCCATCCACCAACGGCCACGTCTAAAACTATTTGGCCAATTTACATGAATGCCATTATCCATTTTAATAGCTGCATCTTCCCAATTCCAGGCGTCGTATTGTACTACAGATGAAGTTCCCGAAATTCGTCCGCCTCTGGGAACAACCTGTCCTAATAATACTCCATTAGGTCGCATAGATTCTATAATTTTAGATTCCGTGTTATAGGCAATAATACTTCTAATATGTGGATTATATGTTCCTAGTTCTTCTAGATCATCAGATGCTTTTACAGCATCAACTTCAACCAAGCCTAACGTACCATTTGCAACAATAAATCCAGGGTAGACATCTTTGCCTTTACCATCGATAAAATCCATTGCTTGTCTAGTGATTGGTGTTGTAGCTTCGGGTCCGATTGTTGTAATTTTTCCATTTCTAACAACGATAATACTGTTTTCTATTACCGTTCCATCTCCAATGTGAGCGGTAGCTCCGACGATAGCAAAATCTTTTATTTGCTTTGGCGCAGGTGTTTGTTGTGCGAATCCAAATGTGATACACAACAAAAACAATACGCTGTTTATTATATTTAATTTTTTCATTTATAACTGTTTTTTAGTAGTGTGAATCCATTGAATCACAATGCATTGTTTTTTCTTCTTTCTTTTTCACAGGCTGCGTTTTTAAGCCTTTGTTTTTATCTTGAAGCATTAAGTTTATCAGTTCGCTTTTCTCTTTTTTAATAGCTTCTCGCATTTGCTTGTCGCGCGCTAAATCGAAATACGTAACTCCTTCAATAATGGTTTTTTCAGCCTTAGCATAAATTGATAATGGATGGTCTGACCATAATACAACATCGGCATCTTTACCTACTTTCAGACTACCTACGCGTTTATCAAGGTGTAAAAGTTTTGCAGGATTTAACGTTACAAACTTCCAAGCCTCTTCTTCGCTTACTCCTCCATATTTCACAGATTTAGCGGCTTCTTGGTTTAAACGACGCGACATTTCAGGATCATCACTGTTTATCGCTACAGTTATACCAGCATTATGCATAATTGCTGCATTGTGAGGAATGGCGTCATTTACTTCGTACTTATAAGCCCACCAATCACTAAAAGTAGAACCTCCAGCTCCATGAGCTTTCATTTTATCAGCTACTTTATAACCTTCAAGAATATGCGTGAATGTATTGATTGTAAAATCGAATTGATCCGCTACTTTCATTAGCATATTTATTTCGCTCTGTACATAAGAGTGACATGAGATAAAACGCTCCCCATTCAGAATTTCTGCAAGGGTTTCCATTTCCGTGTCTTTTCGATACGGCTTACCGCTTTTCTTTAAGTCGTCATATGCTTTTGCTCTAGTAAAATAATCTACAAATACTTGTTCAACTCCCATTCGAGATTGTGGAAAACGTGAGTTTGTTCTACTTCGAGACTGCTTTACATTTTCACCTAAAGCAAACTTGATAAATTTAGGAGAATCCTCGTAGATTAAATCGTCTGCAGCTTCTCCCCATTTTAATTTTATAATCGCCGAACGACCACCTATTGGATTTGCAGAACCATGTAAAACTTGAATAGAGGTGACACCTCCTGCTAAATTACGATAGATACCAATGTCTTCTTCGTCTAATACATCTTCGATGGTTACTTCTGCAGAAGAATTTTGTCCTCCTTCGTTTATAGAAGCTGCAGCAAGATGCGAGTGTTCATCTATAATACCAGCTGTTACATGTTTTCCTGTGGCATCGATGACTGTTGCTCTGTTGTTTGATAAGTCTTTTCCAATTTTTGAAATCTTACCATCTTTAATTAAAACATCGGTGTTTTCTAAAATACCTTCACTTTCGTTGGTCCAAACTGTTGCGTTTTTAAATAAGAGCGTTTCAGATTTCGGTTTTTCGGTAAACCCGTAGGCTAAGTTCGGATACGTAATAGGACTCATAAATGGTGCATCGCTAGACGTATCTCCTTTCTTTTTGTCCTTACCTTGATCACTTGAGGACGCTGAGCTATTCGTTTTGTTCGCTACAAAAGTTAGCTCATTGCCATTTGGTAAAATAGCTTTTCCGTTTAAAGAATTATTAGTTGTAGCATTAGCAACAATTCTAATGTATTCTTTTTTAGTGCTGTCTGGCGTTTTAAATGTAAGATTTACCCAATCATCTGAGTAATTTAATTTTGTGCCTAAACTCTTGTTATTGCTTTCAAGTTTAGCATTTGATTTGCCTGTACTTCCAGAAATTGAAAGTTTATAAGATTCTCCAGCTAACTTAAAGGTATAATCGCCATCAATGTCTTTTACAGTCATGTCTTTTATAACATGTGCTGTTCCTTGAACCCAATTTTCATAGAGTTTTGTTTTCTTTTCAAAAATATCTCCATCGGTAATTAAGAAGTTGGCATAGCTTCCTGTTTTTAAGGTTCCTAAAACATCTGACTTTCCTAACAATGCAGCCGGAACTGTAGTTAAAGCTTCTAATGCTTTTTGTTTAGATAATCCATTTTCTACAGCTTTCATTAAGTTAGAAGAAAATGTTTTATTCGATTTTAAACCATGAGTGGTTAGTGCGAAATTAATACCATTTTCGGCCAATAATCTTGGGTTGTGTGGTTGTTGATTCCAAGATCGCATATCACTTAAAGAGAGTGTGCTTGCTAAAAACGGATCGTCTACATCGTAAGCCAATTGAAAATCTATTGGTAGAATAATGGTGGCATTGGTTCCTTTTATGTCATCAATACGTTCGTATTCATCACCACCTCCAACAATAGTATATTGTATGTTATAAGCATCTCCAACTTTATCAGCTCTCATAAGATTAGCTCTGCTTCCTGCTTCAAAAATTTGAAGTAAATTCTTGTTTTTATTTAAAGCTTCAAGCGATAAATCTTTAGTGTCTACATGACCTGCTTCGTACCATTTTGCATCATCATACATTTGACGCAATAATGCCATACTTCCCATAATCGATGATGGATAGCGTTGTTGAGATGTTACACTTTTACTAAATGATAAATGTTGCGTTGTTTTACCGTCAACAATACGCATCGCATTGTCTGCATTATTGTTCAGTGCAATTAAAGCACCTGTGCCACGGACAACACCATCTGGCATATGTGTATTTACAACTCCAAAACCTAATTTGTGAAGTTCTGATGCAGATTTTGCATCGTACTTAAAACTTGCCATTACATCTTGTTCTGGCATAACGTGATCATTCCAGTAGTAGCCACTTCGACTCGCTCCATATTGTGGACCATTGCCTCCTCGTTTTGGTTTTTCGACACCAAACGTGGTGTACATATCAATAAAGGAAGGGTAAATGGTTTTTCCTGAAAGATCAATTTTTGTAGTGTTCTTCGGAATGTTTACTGATGTGCCAACACTAACAACTTTCCCTTCTTTAATTAAGAGCGTTGCATTGTTTAAGGTTTCAGTTGGTGACACATGGATCGTCGCATTTGTAAATGCCGTGTAGTTTGAGTTATTTGCAATGACGCCTGAATTGCTAGGGAAATAGTCTTGTGCAAATAATGAAAAACTGCACATAAAAATGAGCAGTCGTAAATGTACTTTAATCATATATTTTGGTTAGTTAGATTGAGTTTTAAAGATAGGAATTTCACATTAAAGAAAAATTGAATTTGAAAATTTTAACGTTTACTTCAATGCTGAAAATGTGATGAAATTGTAGGTATTATAAAGGTTGGTCTTCATAATAATTAACCAAAAGCGCAACGACGTAGCTATAACTCTTCATGCCTGCAGATTGATTGTTGGCTTTTAAAAAGTTATCGAATGTTTTTTCGAAAATAGGTTCAATTCGGTTTTCATGAGCTTCCCAAAATAATCGGACTTCATGGTAGTTTTTTAAGATACCTGTATTTACAGATGCTAATATTGCATCATAAAGTTCTGGATCTCGTTTAAAAACTTCTGCTAAACAATAGCGAAGCGCAAACGTATAACCAGAATACTTAAAATACATATCATCATTATGAATGGCTGCTAAACTACCTATAAAATTAGCTTCGTTTTCTGCTGCGTAGCCTAATTGATGTGCTGCTTCATGACAAGCCGTTGTTGGAAATTTGTACGATGAAATTAAACCGTTTACCTGAGCTTCATTTGTAAATGGATTTAAGTAACCCGAAAAACCCATATAAGTGAGCGGTAAGCTATATATAGATTTTTTAATGCTTTTAGGATGGTATTCAAGATGTGGATATTGCTCAGAAAGTGTTTTGTATCCGTCTTTTACTTTCCTTAATATTTCAGACTTCGTATATGGCATCTCAACTTTTAGCGTATCATTTTTTGCTAGTTGAAGTTGTAATGTATTCGATTTTTGAATCAGTTGTTTTGTAAAGGTAACCAACTGTTCTGTGGTATAATCGGCTTCAAGATTTAGTGATTTATAAAGTGGTTGTCTATAATAATTAAATGCCCAAAGTATATGAAACGCAAAATAGGCAATGGATAAGGTAGCTCCAATGTCTAAGAGCCAATTTCTAGTGTCTTTAATAATGCGTTTTCGGTTTACAATAAACCACCTTATGAGGTAGATGCTTCCTAAAGTGTAAAAGATATCGCCAATAGAAAATGGAATCCAGCCAAAAACATAGCGCGATAATTTTGATAAAAACACGTAAAGTCCATTGCTGTAAAATTGCTCAACAAATTCAGGAAAGTGTTTTAATTGAGATATAAAAAGCACCTGAAGGATGAAGAAAAGAACAAGGATTAGTTTTTTGTTTTTACGCATGACTCAAAAATAGAGAAAAGTTTGGATTGCGGTTTTTATTTTTTAATAAAGGGAACGCTATTTTTAATAGCTAAAGTTTCCATCGAAGTGTTTCAAAGCTATGTCATCTTTTTCTTCCTTGCAGTAAGTACTGTATGTGTTTCAAATTCAGATTCTGATTTTTTAAACTTTATATTAAAGGTTTTTATAGTGTTAAATTTAGATTTTTTCAATTGATTTATTAAATCCTCTAAATTGTGAAATTGAAAATAAACTCTGCCGAAATCACTAACTTTAAAATGGGATTTTTTAGGATTTCCTTCAACAAAACTTAAATAAATTAATCCGTTTTCGTTTAATCCATTGTATGCGTCAGATATTAGTTTGTTACTTTCATGTTGTGACAAGTATGGTAAACAAAACCCAGCAATTATTCCATCATATTTAGTGGGAAGCGTGTTAATTTGACGACTGTCCATAACAGCAAAATTTGCCCTTGGGTTATTCTTTTTCGCAAATTCAATCATATTTGGAGCAATATCAATACCTAGAATATCAAAGTCAGGTCTTTTGGATAATAGATATTTTGTGATATTTCCTGGACCACAACCAATCTCTAACAGTTTTGCATTGGACACTGTAATGGAATCACAGATATAATCATAAGTATCATCATACAAGTCTAAGTTCATAAACTTATCTTGATAAATAGATGCAATATTATTCCAAGTTTCAAATGTTTCGTCGTGTTTGTCCATTTTTGTGTTGTTAACGAAATTCAATTTAAACTATATGAGTTTTCCAACCCCTTATTATATACTAAACTTATTGTTTTTCTATATCACTTCGCAAATGAATAGTTTGCATAGCTCTTGGTGCAATTTGAGTGGTGTAAGTTTCAGTTTCTATGGTTAGTGATACGTCAAAAGGCTCTTCTTTATTATTATAAACAACCACAGCGATTGAGCCATCTGGATTTTTAGCTGCTGTATAAATCAGTCCATTTACATTCTCACCTGTTAAGGCAATACGGCGTGCATCAGGACGAATAAATTTACTAAAATGACTAAGTAAATAATAAAGCGGTGTGTAAATAACTTCATCTGTAATAGGGTTGATGAGTACTGGAGCACTATTAAAATTATCGTAAGGATTAGGTTGGCCTTTATGACTCAATATACTGCACCACTCAATGTAACCCTGAGTTCCGTGATTTAAATCTGTAATAATGTCGTTAGCGTAAGTTTCAAACGGTACAAACATGCCTGCATAATCAGGACTTTCTCTCCAATATTGACCAATAGGATCATTCTTGTCTATATCAATACTTGATTCGGTATGAATCATGGCTTTGTTTGGCCAGTTTTTTTGTAATTCAGCTAACTCTTCCGCATACCAGTTGTTTTCTTTTAACTCAGAATTTGTGTACCAATGAAAAGCAGTTCCCCAAGCATATTTTGAAGCTTCAGGATCTTCATACGTTTTTGCGACATAGTCGTTCATTGTAGATTTGTTATGATCATAAATGAGAACACGTAAGCCAGATTCTAAATCATCGAGGTTAAGATGATCATCTTTAACCAATTGTGGACCAAGGTGATCTCTTAAGAAATCACGACCTTGCTCTGGTGTAAACCCATTACTATCCCAATGTGCATCATGAGCGTGAAGTGGTTCGTTTTGAGGTGTAATTCCCCAAATATCAATGCCTTGTTCTTTATAAGCTGATACATATTTTGACATGTATTCTGCCCAAAGACCATAATATTCTGGTAGTAAACTTCCGTTAGTCATTTTCGCTGTTTCACCAGCTTTCATCCAAGATGGTGGACTCCAAGGTGAAGCGATAATTTTAAAATCAGCACCAGGAATACTAGATGCTTCTAAAATCATTGGAATAATATCGTAACCAGGTTCTACAAGTTCAATACCACGTACTTGGTCGTTTTCGTCACCAGTAAAACCTTTCATGTCTTCATGTATGCTAAAGGTTGAAAGATCTTCGTCACCTTCTTCAATATAGGTGTAATGATTGTTAGAATAATCACTACTATTAATATGTGTTCTTGTAAGTGTGAATCCAGCTCCTTCTGTCGGACTAAATAGTTTGGTTAAAACATTTTTTCTAGATTCTACAGGAATGGTCGCTAAATTCCATGCTGAAGATTCTGTAAAGGAAGCACCAAAACCGTAATACTTTTGAAATTCTTCTTCAGGATGTAGTTCTAAAGTCACCTTTTTTATATCAGTGGACGTTTTAATAGCATCACTAGTTACTAATTTGAGGTTGTCGCCAGCTTGTGATGTTTGGTAAACATCGGAAACATAGTTTTTATCAGAACTTTTAGGCGCACAGCTTGCCATTACACAAACTATCGCAAGTAGGTGTAATCCTGTGAATTTTTTAATATAACGTCTGTGATTTTCTGGAGTGTTTAAGTGTCTCATATTGTGTGCTGTTTTACCAATGTTTTCAACTTGTAAATATACAGATTGAATCTATAAATTTCTTACAAAAGTTGAGAAATCTATTGAAATGCCACTACTGTAATTGTAAAATATTGTTGTTAGAGTAACATTGTTTTTTGTATTTGAAACAAGTTTAGAATGCCCCAAAAGAGATAAATGGATTTTGTACCTTTGCAAATCTAAAAACAAGATTTATGAGTTCAGAAATAAGAGCCCTAGAGCCTACACAACTATGGAATAAATTCGCAGATTTAAATGCTGTGCCTCGACCTTCTAAAAAGGAAGCGCGTGTCATTCAATTTATGAAAGATTTTGGAAAGTCTCTCAATTTAGAAACCATAGAAGATGAAGTTGGTAATGTTATTATTCGCAAACCAGCATCAAAAGGAATGGAAGACCGAAAGCCCATTGTAATGCAATCGCATTTAGATATGGTTCATCAAAAAAATAATGATACGGTTTTTAATTTCGATGAGCAAGGTATAGACATGCATATTGAAGGAGATTGGGTTAAAGCGAAAGGCACAACACTTGGAGCTGATAACGGATTAGGTGTTGCTACAATTATGGCAATTTTAGAAAGTGATACTATTGCGCATCCTGCTTTGGAAGCCTTGTTTACTATTGATGAAGAAACAGGAATGACAGGTGCTAAAGGTTTAAAAGGTGGTTTGCTTAAAGGCGATATTCTTTTAAATTTAGATACCGAAGAAGATGATGAAATTGGAGTAGGTTGTGCAGGTGGAGTAGATGTGACTGCAACTCGAGATTATAAAGAAGAGGAAACACCTGAGTTTAAAACTGGTTATACTATTACAGTAAAAGGCTTACAAGGTGGTCATTCAGGTATGCAAATCCATGAAGGTTTAGGAAATGCTAATAAATTAATGAACCGTTTATTATTTGATGGTTTTGAAAATTTTGGACTTCGTATTGCTGAAATTGATGGAGGAAGTTTACGCAATGCAATTCCAAGAGAAAGCAATGCAATCGTTGCTATTGATGCTGTGCATGAAGCTGCTTTTGAAGCTGAAATGAAGGAGAATGCAGATATGCTTAAAGTAGAATTTAAAACGATGGAACCAGATCTAGAGGTCATTGTTTCTAAAACAGAAACTCCAGAAAAAATAATGGATCTAGGTGTGCAAGAAGGTTTAACTAGAGCATTGTATGCGGCACATAATGGGGTTTACAGAATGAGTCCAGATATTGAAGGATTGGTAGAAACGTCTAATAATATTGCTAGAGTTATTGTAAAAGATGGTGCTATTAAAATTGGTTGTTTAACGCGTAGTTCTGTAGAAAGTACAAAACTAGATTTAGCCAATACATTACGTGCAACTTTTGAATTAACAGGTTGTGAAGTAGAACTTTCTGGTGATTATCCTGGTTGGGCACCAAATATGGATTCTGCGATTTTAAAAGTGATGGTGCCAATTTATGAACGCTTAAATAATGGTGAGAAACCACATGTAGCTGCTTGTCACGCAGGATTAGAATGTGGTATATTAGGCACGCATTACCCAGAAATGGATATGATTAGTTTTGGTCCAAATATTAAAGGAGCACATTCGCCAGATGAACGAGCACAAATTTCATCTGCTCAGAAGTATTGGGAATTTGTATTAGAAATATTGAAAAACATTCCTAAAGCTTAATTTACATTAAAAGACCTGTCAGGTTTTTAAAACCTGACAGGTCTAATTCATTATAAAAAAAGCAGCTATTCAAATCTCCGAATAGCTGCTTTTTTATATGTTATAATTATAAAACTACTTTATACTTACCAATTCAATATCGAAAATTAAGTTGGCTCTTGCTGGAATAACAGGTGGATTTCCTCTTTCTCCATAACCTAAATAATAAGGGATAAAAACTCTAGCTTTATCACCTATTTTCATGTTAAGCATAGCTTCTCTAAACCCAGCAATTAAACCTGCTGTTTCATTATATGGCATATCAAAAGGAACATAACGACCAGCTTTATCAAACCCTTCGTCGTATTTGCCATTTTTCTCAGCAACATCCTTTAAGGTCGTCCAGAAGAGCTCTCCATTTTCTAAATAACCAGCACAATCAATATTAACACGTTGCGTTGCATTTGGTTTTTCACCATTGCTTTCATGTGTAAATATCATTGCCATACCTGTTGGAGATTCAATTTTACGGCCTTTTAATTCTTCATTCTTTTTTAAGAACTCAACTTTTGCAGCATCCGCTTTAGCTTTCGCTTCTGCTTTTGCAGCTTCTGCTTTTTTCTCTGCTTCTGCTTTTGCAGCTGCAGCACGTTCTTTGATTTTAGGTAATTCTTCAGTAAACACTTTTGGTGCATCAAACTTTTTTGCTGTAGTACCAATTCTAATAATGTTTAACTTATTAATTACAACGTCTTCTAGTGGTTTGTTAGTTCTAGGGGCAACTTTTACATTAGAAATAGTATCGAGCACATTAAGCCCTTTTACCAATTCGCCAAAAACAGCATGGCATGATACTCTTGGGTTATCACAGTTTTTTAAAATACCATTAGCATCATAGCCGTCTAACCATTGTGTTGCTTTTTCAGTAATATAAAATTGACTTCCATTAGAGTTAACACCAGAGTTTGCCATAGATAATATACCTGGTTTGTCATGTTTTAATTCTTGGACAAGTTCATCTTCAAATTTATAACCTGGATCACCAGAACCTGTTCCGGTTGGGTCACCACCTTGAATCATAAAATTGTTCATCACACGATGAAACGTTAAGCCATCATAAAAAGGTTTTCCTTTAAAGTCTTCTTTTACTAGAGGATGGTTTCCTTCTGCCAGAGCCACAAAATTTGCAACGGTTACAGGTGCTTTCTCATAAAAGAGTTTCGCTACCATGGTGTCTTTTGAGGTTATAAATTCGGCATAAAGTCCTTCTTCTAAATCGGGATATTTGTCCTGACAAGATGTACTCGATAATACTAATAATACAACAAGTGTTGCTAGTGCATTTTTAATCATTTCTTTTAGTTATAGTGTTTAAAGTTACTTCACAAATTAATGGAACATTAGTTCCTACTTTACTTTCATCTCCATAATAACCATAGGCTTTTTGAGATGGAAATATAAATGTTGCTGTTTCAGTAGGTTTTAAGAGTTTTAAACCTTCACGCAACCCTGTGAACAATTCTTCCTTGTCCATTACATAGGTTTTATTGGTGTTGGCATATATTTCATCTCCTTCAATATTTGAAACATCAAATGTAAATTGAACGACATCTCCAAATTGTGGTTGAATCGTATCATTTTCCATTTTAGTATTGTAATAATACCAAAAACCACTTTCTGAAGCGATGTAATTTTTATCAGGATTACTCTTTATTATATCTTGAATTTGTTCGTGTTCTAATTCGTTAAGCTTTTTATTGCGTTCTGCTGACGCTTTTAAGAAAGAACCAGATTGAACGGATTCTGGTAGTCTTGCTTCTGGCGGTTTACAGCTGAAACACAGTAACAGTACAATAGTGAGTATGAGTAGGTTTTTCATATTTTCATATTTTAATGATACCAATTTAGGGGTTTCATTGGCTCAAATCTTGTTTATATTGCGGTAATATACTAATAAATTTATTTATTGTTGTTAGCATATCGTCTTCACTTCGTCCTCCAGCAGCATTGGTATGACCTCCACCATTAAAATGTGCTCTGGAAAATTCGTTAACAGAGAACTCACCTTTACTTCGTAAGGATATCTTTATAATTTGGTCTTGTTGACTTTCAATAAAGATGGCTGCAAAAATAATACCTTTTAGTGATAATGCATAATTAACAAAACCTTCTGTATCTCCCTTTTTAAAATTGAACTCGTCTAACTCAGCTTGAGTCAGCGTTATATATGCGGTTCTTAATTCTGGAATGACTTTTAAATTCTGCATGGCTCTACCTAATAATTGTAAACGACTATAACTATTAGTGTCGTATATATTATTATGTATTTGAGAATTATCGGCTCCTTTTTCAATTAGATTTCCTATAACCTGGTGCGTTCTGCTGGTGGTTGCCGGAAAACGGAAAGATCCTGTATCTGTCATAATTCCAACATAAAGACAGGTTGCTATTGTGGCATTGATTTTTGCGTCATCGCCAAGCATTTCTATAAAATTATAAACCATTTCACAGGTTGAAGACATGCGTACATCAGAATACATATATTTAGCATAGTCGTCTGGTTGCTGATGATGATCTATCATTACTTTAATTGCTGATGACTGCTCTAAAACGTCTGCCATTTGATGTCCTGCACGATGAAAGGCATTAAAATCTAATGTGAATATAATGTCGGCGTTTTCAATATGTGTATTGCTGTCCTCTTGTTGCGTTTCAAATTTTAAAACAGTTTCTTCTCCTGGTATCCATTTTAGGAAATCGGGATAGTCATTTGGTGCAATTACTATAACATTATGCTGGTATTGTTTAAGGTAGTGATATAAACCTAGTGTAGAACCCATGGCATCTCCATCGGGATTTCTATGCGGTACAATAACAATGTTATTTGGTGTGTTTAGTAGTGTTTTTAATTCTAAAATTTGTTCTTTTGTCATAGTGCGCGAAGATACAATTTAATAACATAAGCATAAATTTATGTAAATGGTTTTTAGAGTATCTTTAACGCCAAAAATAATAAAATATGAATTACTCTAAATTTCTTATATGTTGTTTTATAGCTAGTCTTAGTTTTGGCTGTAAACCTACAGAAACCGTTGCTGTTGAAAAAAATGCTGATTCTGAGAATACCGTATTTTCTGATTATACAATCGCTTTTGGATCTTGTGATAATCAAAAGCTAGAAAACAAACTTTGGAAACCCATTTTAGAGCATAATCCTGACGTTTGGATTTGGGGTGGCGACAATGTTTATGCAGATACGGATAACATGGATTTGCTTCGAAAGAATTATAGAACACAATCGCAAACAGAAGGTTATATGACGTTGAAAGCATCTGCCAAGATTTTTGGAACTTGGGATGACCATGACTATGGTTTAAATGATGGAGGCGAAGAGTTTAGTGCTAAAAGTGAGAGTCAAATAGAAATGCTAGATTTCTTAGAGGTTGATGAAAACGATATACGACGAAAAAGAGCAGGTGTTTACCATGCAGAACTCATTAATCTTCCTAAAGGAACGCTAAATATTATTGTTTTAGATACACGTTATTTTAGATCGGGACTTACTGAAGCAAAAGGTTCAAAGAAACGATACCAACCAAACACGTATGGAGAAGGTACTGTTTTAGGAACAGCACAATGGGATTGGTTAAGTAAAGAATTAACCACATCGAAAGCAGATTTTAATATTATAGTAAGTAGTATTCAGTTTTTATCTAGCGAACATGGTTTTGAAACTTGGGGAAATTTTCCGCATGAAGTAGATAAATTAAAGTCCTTAATTGTAGAATCGAATGCCAAAGGTGTTATTTTGCTTTCTGGCGATAGACATATTTCAGAGTTTTCTAAAATTGAAATAGAGGGACTAGATTACCCTTTAATCGATTTTACATCAAGCGGATTAACCCATGCTTATCGTGGTTTTAGTGGAGAACCAAATCCATATAGAGTTGAGAAGGTCGTTTCAGTAGAGAGTTTTGGACTGTTAAAATTTGACTTTGATTCTAAAACAGTGTCTATGGAAATGCGAGGTGAAAACAATGTACTACAACAGAAGATTTTGCAAAAATATTAGTATTGTTTTTCCTTTAAAATATATTACTTTTGCACCTCATTAAAAAAAAATACATGGCAACTAACAGAACATTTACAATGTTAAAGCCAGATGCTGTTGAAAAAGGACACATTGGCGCAATATTAGAAAAAATTTCAGCTTCAGGATTTAGAATCGTAGCAATGAAATTAACACAAATGACTTCAGCAGATGCTGAGGAATTTTATGCAATACATAACGAACGTCCATTTTTTGGAGAGTTAGTAGAATATATGACTCGTGGTCCAATCGTTGCAGCTGTTTTAGAAAAAGAAAATGCAGTTGAAGATTTTAGAACCTTAATTGGTGCAACTAATCCTGCTGATGCAGCAGAAGGTACTATCCGTAAATTATATGCAGCTTCTATTGGAGAAAACGCTGTTCACGGAAGTGATAGTGATGAAAATGCAGCTATTGAAAGCGCTTTCCATTTTGCTGGTAGAGATATGTTTTAAGCTAAAACATGATATTATATTGAAAAAAGACTGTCTTAATTGATGGTCTTTTTTTATTGGTACAATTTAGTTAAAAATTTGCTTTTTAAACATTCTGATGATCTAAACGCCTGTAGGTGTTTAATCTTTTTGTCTTAAAAATAGGCACAGATTAATGCTGTTATAAAACGTTTAACGTTGTTACTCTAATTTGTCAAACCCTATTTTATAGATATTACCAAATCCGTTTAATGGACTATTAGAGAACTCTATTAGCTCCCCAACATTTTCTATTTTCTTATTGTTAAGTGTTTTTCTCTCACTAGTAAAGTAGAGGTTACGTGACTTCCAATCTACAAACGGACAATAATCCAATTTATCAGAATTGATTAACTCTCCTAAGTTCTTAGATTTTGTCCATTTACCTGACTTGTCTTTACGACTTATATACAAATCACCGCCACCATAACCATCAGACCTTCCAAATGAACTAAAAATAATCAAATTTTCTTCTGGATTTATGTAGGCATTAAATTCAAATGATAGTGTGTTTATTTCAGTAGGCAATGGTTTTGGTGATTGAAATTCTCCATCGATAAATTCAGAAATAAAAATATCTTCTTTACCGATTCCATTATCTCTTGTTGCTGTGAAATATAAATTTCCATTATTACTTAAGGAAGGGAAAAACTCATCGTTTCTGCTATTAATAATTGAATCTAATGCAATGGGGTCTGACCAACTATCGTTTATGCGGTCACTATACCAAATATTATAATCGTCTCTTGATTTATCATTGTAAATAGGTCTGTTTGATGCAAAATACAATCTGTTTCCATTGTTGGTATAAAATGGTTCTATATCCTGGTGTTTTCCTGAGAAATTTAGAATTTCAGCCTGTTTCCAATTATCGTTTTCTCGGTTTATGACAACTAAGCATCGTTTATTTTGTTTGTAATCACCCAATGTATAGATAAGCTCATTTCCTTGTGGGGAAATTGCTAAATCTCTTTGATATAATGGTGTTGAAATTACATTTTCTCCAAATAATGTTAAACTGTCTGCTGTTGTATGAATATCTATAGAATTTTCTTTTTCTTGTTTAGTGTTATTCTGACAGTTTATCAATAAAACTGACAATATAAGTGTTGCTAGATTTTTCATTTTTGTTCAATCTTTGTTAATCTCTCCTCCTTACATATGGCTACAGGTTAAAATTGAATTAAGCTGATAATTCATATGCCATATTAGATGTTTTTATAATTCAAAGATAAATGTAATCTTACCTCGACGTATAAATTAGTTGCATTTTTCTTGTTTTCAAAAATAAACGATGCTTTGTCTGGATTCCAAGCTAGACTAAACGTCGTATTCCTAAATTTTAACTCAATTCCTCCATCTATAATCCAAAGTTGTTTTTTAGGAAATTCAAAGTAATTATCATTTACTTAAAATAACTTAATTTCATGTAAATCATTAGATGCAGTAACGGAATGAAATTGTTTTTCGGTAAGGCTTAGGTGCTGTTTTATCTATTGTAGGCGGCTCATAGAATGTAAAGTAAATGCTATTATCGCATTAAGTACAAACCAGCTTTTAATTCAGGTGTGAGTACGCAATACAGTTGTTGCTTCAAATTGTTTACATAGTCTAGCTACAACGTTTAGCATAGAATTTTTAAGTCAAACTCTAATTATACGTTGCAGATAATTTTTGTTTTCTTCCAATAATAAAATATAAAAGCGCTCCTAAAACATTCCCGAGTAAAACCACTAAAACCCATGCAATTTTATTGTTTCCAGAAAATTCATTTTTAAGAATATCAATTAGTGCAATAACCGTTGGTATAATTATAATAAATACAGTAATTAAGATTAAAATTAATTGCCAAGGTCCAATCATTAAAAAGTAGTTCATAGTCTTTTTAGCATTATAGCTAATGTTTAAGTGTGTGGTTAGTTCCGTAGATAAGCAACTAAGTTAGTAAATAAAAACCGAATAGAAAATCCGTGAGGATTTTCGTGAGTAGGCTAGAATTAGCAATAAATTATAAACGGTGTTGGCAACAGTTTTTATTATTCAGATTACAGTATGTCGTTTAAATCTTGTCTTCCGATAATTGCCATTATTTCAATAACGTCATTATTTATTTTATAGTAAATACTATCTGTTCCGCAAACACATCTTCTGTAGTCTTTTTTTATATAATCAACCGACTCGAATGAAAAAGGCCTTTGGGAAATAATTTCAAAATATTCAAAGAATGATTCAAAATATTTATCCGCTTGAGTCATTCCAAATTTTTTAACTCCATAGTGATGAATTCGGATTAAGTCCTTTTTAGCTTCGTTACTTAATCGATATTTAGCCATTCAATAAAGTTTTTGATTGAGCTAAAATTTCATTTTTCGATTCGCTTGTAAATCCGCTATTTTCAGCTTTTTCCAATTTAGTTCGAACCCAATCAATTTCGACTTGTTGTTTTCTCGCTTGTCTAATTAAATCGTTTACTAATTCGCTTTTGCTTGAATATTCTTTTCCATTGACTTGTGCTTTCAGCCATTCGTCGTTAGGTTCTGTAAATGATATACTTTGTCTTGACATAATTTTATTGTTTGGTGTAAATATACATCAATTACGAATCACTTCCAAATTGTTGCCAACTAGTAATACAGTGTCTTTTACAACCGATATCCTATATTAATCTCTGTATAACAGGAGTTTTAGTTACTAGTTGTAAAAAATTAAAATTACGGAATAAATTCAATTTATTTAGACGTAACCTTACGTATGCATTACTCTTTTAGCTTCCGTTTTGCCACAAAGGTACCATTGGGCTGAATAAATTTTACCTCATTAATACTTTTGTCGTCACTTTCTATGAATTCAATTTTAAAGCCTTCGAGTGTTTTAAAATTAAACTTATGTGTTGCGGTTGGGATAAGCGCATATTCGGGTTGTCCTTTAATAAAAACATAGAGTACGTTTTCGTCTTTAATGTAGGCATTAATTTCTGTTCCCATTAAATCATAATCGCCAACATATTGCTCTAAAGTTTCAGCATCTACCGCAATGGTGTTTGGTGTGCGTTTAAAAGCTATAGGATCTAATAAACCTTCAAGTTCTATGCCTCCATAATCTATGTCGCCAGCTACATTGGTGCTAAAGGTTATTTTAGTTGAATGACCAATCGCTGTGGTATCTACTTTTCCGTTTTTTACATCAATAAACTCAAAGGTGTCATAATGATAATGGTTTAAATATTGTTTTATGCCATTGAGTTCAGTAAATAAGGAATCGTTTTCTGACTTAATTTCAAAAGTACCGTAACCATTATGCTTATAAGAGCCAGTATAGTCTAATTGCGTATGTGATGGAGTTGTGTTTTTTACATTAGAAATCTCTATATCATCTTTAGCGTCTTCCTGCATTTTTAATGCTTTTTCAGTGTCTTCTTTATGTTTTTTTGCCCATTCGGTTTTCGCTTCGTTTAGCATATAATCTGCTGCGATATTTCTAATTAATCTTGGTACAGCAGAACCATTCTGATTGGCTAAAACCACAATACCCAAACTATCTGATGGAAATAAAGCCACGCTCGCTGAAAATCCGTCAATATTTCCGCCGTGTTCTACCATGTAATGGCCTTTATAAGAATGTAAAAACCAACCGTAACCGTAGTTGGCGAATTGCGCATCTGGTAATTCCTTAGAAGGTAGTCCTGCTGCAACAATCATTTGAGAACTCATAGCCTCTTTTATATAGTTTTCTGGTATAATTTGTTGGTCTTTGTATTTTCCGTCGTTAATCCAAGTCATTAACCAGTGACTCATATCATTAACAGAACTATTAATACTTCCGGCAGGTGACATGCCAGTAATATCGAAGTATGTCATTTTTGTGATATTTCTATCCTTGTCTAATTCGTAACCAAAGGCTGCATTGGTACTTGTTTTCATACCATCTATGGTGGTCTTTGAACGATTCATACCCAAAGGTTTAAAGAATTTGTTCTCAATGTTTTCTTCCCATGTTTTTCCAGTAATTCTTTCCGTAATCACACCTTGAAGCAAAAACCCAAAATTGTTATAATACCATTGTTCGCGAACTCCGGTAAATGGTTCGTGATATTTTACTTTTGCAACCATGCTGTCTTTACTATGGCTCGGGAAAAAATACCAGGAACCGTCGTGTCTTGGCAAACCTGTACTATGACGCATTAAATCTTTTATGGTGATGGTATTATCCATTTCATCATTATAAAATTCTAATTCCGGAATGTATTGTCTCGGACGATCGTCAAAAGTTAATTGGTCTGCCTCTCTGTGTAATCCTAATAGTGCAGAGGTAAATGCTTTTGTTGAGGATCCAATAGCGAAAAGTGTGTTGGCATCTGCAGGAATTTTATTTTCGTAATCTGAATATCCAAACCCTTTGGCATAAATAATTTTGTCGCCTTCTACTATGGCTACAGCAAAACCAGGTGCTTTTGTGCTTTCTAATACAGAATTGAATTGTTTTTCTATGCCTTTTAAACGTTTGTCAGTTTGAGAAAACACTAATGTAGATACCAGTGTTAATGCAACTATAAATAGTCTGTTTTTCATTATTGGTTGGTTTTAAGGTTGATATTTAGCTTATTAGTATAAAAATGTTACTATTTGTTACTGTTTTTTCACTTTTATTTTAAAAAAAAGACAATTCATCATTAGAAAATAACAATTCAGTAAAATCAGTTTTTAAAACCAACACTTGTATTCGATATTTGTATCAAACAAAATCAATTATCATGAATACACTTATAAGAATCATCATTTCGTCTTTAGTAACGTTACTGAGTTTTCAAGCGTCAGCTCAAAATAATTATACCATTACCGTAAAAGTTGAAGGTGCAGAAAGCAATGATGGTAAAATGTTTATTGCACTTTATGATACGGCAACTAATTTTTTGGATAAATCATATAAAGGCGAAGTAAGCGATATCAAAGATAGGTCTTGTACAGTTGTATTTAAAGATATTCCTAAAGGCACTTATGCAGTTTCTATGTTTCATGATGAAAATGATAATGGAAAATTAGACACCAATTTTTTCGGATTTCCATCTGAAGACTATGGCTGTTCTAATGATGCAAGAGGCATTATGGGACCACCAAGATGGAAAGATGCAAAATTTGAATTAAAAGAAAATCAATCAATCACAATACATCTATAATTTTAAAATCTAACACCATGAGAACCTTTTTATTTATCATATTATTTATAACTACAGGAATTGCACAAGCACAAACCAATTTTGAAAAAGGCATGTCCAAAGCTTTTGATTTATGGCAAGCCAATAAAACAGATGAAGCCGAAAATATGTTTGAGCGCATTGCAAAAGCAGAACCCAAACAATGGTTGCCACATTATTATATAGCTCAAATTAACAGTTTAAAAAGCTGGGGAGCAAAAGACGAAACGGTTTTAAAAGCACAGTTAGATAAAGCACAAAAACATATAGATGAAGCAATGCTTATAAGTGAAAACAACGCAGAGCTTTTAGTGATGCAAGCACAGGTATATTCTAATTGGGTAGCTTTTGATGGGATGACCTACGGTATGAAATATAGTGCAAAAATTGCCGAGCTTTATGAAAAAGCGTTAGCCTTAGATCCATCAAATCCACGAGCAGCATTTGGTAAAGCGGAATGGGCTATGGGAAGCGCTAAATATTTTGGAAAAGATACAGCACCTTATTGTAAAGCCATAGAAGCATCCATTGAACTTTTTAATACCTTTAAGCCAAAGAGCAAGCTTCATCCAAATTGGGGAAAAGAACGTGCTGTAGCAGTAGCTAAAGATTGTAAAGCTTAATAACAACTTATATGAAGTCATTAAAAAAAATTAGTCTAACATTCGCCATAGGCTGTGTGGTATTTGTAATTGGGAACCTTTTATCAGATGGTTTTAAATACGATTCCTTTAATGACTTTTTAATTCAATTTGGGTTTTATCAATTATATGCCTTCGTCTTAGGGTATTCTAATATGGCGTTTTTTGATTATATGGAAAGACGAACATGGACCAAAGGTGATTACGTTAAGCGTATCATTATTGGTATTATTGGTAGCACATGTATCACCTTAGTTGGTTTGTTTCTATTACGAGCAGGAACTTCAGTGTTTTATTACGGTTATGACTTTAATGCGTTTGTAGAAAAAGAATCATGGAAAGCCTATTCATTTGGTTTATGGATCACCTTAAGCATTGTGATTGTTTTCCATATTGTTTATTTCTATAATCGCTATCAAAAGAATAAGATAAAAGAACAGAAGGTTATTGCTGGTACAGCAAGTGCTAAGTTCGATGCTTTAAAGAATCAGTTAGATCCGCATTTTTTGTTTAATAGTTTAAATGTGCTCACGAGTTTAATTGAAGAAAATCCAGATAATGCTCAAAAATTTACAACGTCGTTATCTAAAGTCTATCGTTATGTTTTAGAACAGAAAAATAAAGAATTAGTAACCGTTGACGAGGAATTAAACTTTGCCAGAACCTATATGTCGCTTTTAAAAATGCGATTTGAGGATAGCATTATTTTCGAAATTCCCGATAAAGCTTCAAATCCTGAAAGTAAAGTAGTGCCATTGTCACTACAGTTGCTTTTAGAAAATGCGGTAAAACATAATATGGTCACATCGAGTAAACCATTACATGTAAAAATATATGAAGATGGCAATCATTTAGTGGTGATGAATAATCTTCAACCCAAACAAATTGTAAAGAAGAGTAGTGGAGTTGGTTTAGAAAACATAAAGCAACGGTACCAATTACTTTCTAATAAAAAAGTACACATCAATCAACGAGAAAAGGATTTTGCAGTTGCGATTCCTATGCTCACAAAACAAGTATCAATCATGACAACAGTACAAAAATCACAAGAGCGACTTAACGACGATTATGTAAGAGCTCGCAAACGCGTAGAGGAATTAAAAGGTTTTTACTACAGTTTAATTGCATACGTATGCGTCATACCTTTTTTAGTATTTATATGGTATAAGTATTCTTATATGACCATTCAGTGGTTTTGGTTTCCAGCATTTGGTTGGGGTTTAAGTTTAGTTTTTCAGGCGTATAGAGTATTTGTAGATGATGGAGCTTTGGGAGCCAAATGGGAAAAGCGAAAAATTGAAGAGTACATGCGTAAAGAAGAGGAAACAAGACGTTGGAAATAAATTATAAAACTATGGAAGTAAACACATCAAGCTTTAGAAAAGCTAAGAATAAAGTTGAAAAGCTAAAACGTTTTTATACACATTTGGCTGTTTACATGGTAATTAACACAATAATTACAACAGTTAAAGTAATGAGTAATACAAACAGTGGAGAAACATTTGAAGAGGCTTTTTTTAGTTTCTCAACATACGCTTCTTGGATAGTTTGGGGCTTAGTGATTGCGATACATGCGTTTTCAGTATTTGGATTGCCTCGAATTGTAGGTGACGATTGGGAAGAACGAAAGATACAGCAGTTTATGAATGAAGAATTTGAACACAATAAAAAGTAAGAGTTATGGAAAAGTATCATATAGAGTCCTACGAAGATCCTAAGGAAACCACAGATTTTAGAAACGAAGAAGCCTATTTAAGAGCCAAGAAAAAAGTAGATGCTATCGTTGGATTTTACTGGCATTTGGCGGCTTATGTGATTGTGAATTTGTTTCTAATTATACTGATAGGTGTTAATTCTAGTGCAGGATTTTTAAGCTTTGGACCGTATGCAACAGCTCTTTTTTGGGGAATAGGATTGGCATTTCATTTCTTAGGCGTTTTTGGCACCAATTTTCTATTTGGAAAGAAATGGGAAAAGCGAAAAATTGAAGAGTTTATGAAAAAGGAAGAGCAGAATTGGGAATAGGTTTTTATACGTCTTGAAGCATTCAAAATAGCCAGTAAAACATAGAAAATGACTAACGAAGAAAAACAGCAGCTAATAAGAGCTAAGAATAAAGTAAGGAGAATTAAACTTTTTTACATTCACTTGGCATGTTACCTAATCGCTGTAGCACTTCTGTTGTATAATTTATATATTGTTGCAGGTCCTTATAAAAACAACATCATAAGCTTAAATTTAAGTGTTATTGTCGCTTGGACAGTCTTTATTATTATCCACGGATTGAATGTTTTTAAAAACAAAAAATTATTTAAAAAGAGTTGGGAAGATCGTAAAACAGAAGAATTCCTGAAGAACAAAGAAAAAGAAACCACGTTTTGGGAATAAGGTAATTAGTGGTTAATCATAAATTAGAAATATTAAATCAATGAATGTAATTATTATAGAAGACGAAAAACCATCTGCAAGACGGTTACAACGCATGTTAAAAGCTTTAGATATGAATGCTGAAACCATGCTACATTCTGTTGAAGAATCTATTGCATGGTTTCAAAATAACGAGCATCCCGATTTGATTTTTTTAGATATACAATTAAGTGATGGTTTGTCTTTTGAAATCTTTGATGCTATTGATATTAAATCGGCCGTAATTTTTACAACCGCTTACGATGAATATGCCTTACAAGCCTTTAAACTCAATAGTATTGATTATTTATTAAAACCCATTGATGATGAGGATTTAAAAACAGCTGTTCAAAAATACAAAGGAAGAACTCCTCAAAAACAGTCGGTCACTCTAGATTTTAATGATATAAAAAACCTACTAGTCAATCCGATTGAGCGCGAATATAAAAAGCGCTTTTCAGTAAAAGTTGGTCAGCATTTAAAGTTGATTAATATTGAAGATATAGAATGTATCTATAGTGAGAACAAAGGCACGTATGCTGCAACGTCTGAGGGGCGTAATTACCTTTTAGACGCGACTTTAGATGAATTGGAAGCCGAATTAGAACCTGATGTGTTCTTTAGAGTGAGCCGAAAATTCTATGTGAATATCAATGCGATAAAAGATATGGTGAGCTATACCAATTCCCGACTTCAAATAAAACTAAACCGTTTTAATGAGCAGGATATTATTGTGGCTAGAGAACGCGTGAAGGATTTTAAAAACTGGTTAGAATAATATCGGATAGATTCATTTTTGTAGTTATCCGATAAAAAGTGTATCTTTGTGATATGTGGGACGTTAACACAATATATCGCAAAGATTTAGACGCAACATTTAATAGGTTGCTAGACAAGGTTAAGGTTTTAAATGCTGCCAGACCGTTGCCCAATATTGTATTGCAAAATATTAAGGAAGCCCTTCTTATAGAATGGACTTATAATAGTAATAGTATTGAAGGTAATACACTTAGTTTACGTGAAACTCAAATGGTGTTACAAGAGGGTGTTACTATTAAAGGGAAATCTCTTCGAGAGCATTTTGAAGCTAAAAATCATGAAACCGCAATTCATAAGTTTTATGCATTAGTTAGAGATGATTATGTCTTAAATGCTAAAGATATTTTAGAGCTTCATGGTTTGGTTCTGCGTTCTATAGAAGATGATTATGCTGGTCGTTTGCGTAACTCAGGTGTGCGTATTTCTGGTGCTAATTTTGTGCCGCCTAATGCTCGTAAAGTTTCAGAGTATTTAGATTCACTAATAAGTTATATCAATGAAAATCCACAAGGGCTCAATCCTATTGAGTTGGCTACGGTGTTTCATCATAAGTTTGTATGGATTCATCCATTTTTTGATGGTAATGGCCGTACCATTCGGCTTGCTATGAATTTATTATTAATGCGTCATGGTTTTCCACCAGCTATTATTTTAACCAATGATAGCGCTAAGTATTATGCAGCATTAAACCAAGCTAATAATGGTAATTATAGCAAACTGATGTTGCTAATGGCTCAAGCTTGTGAACGGTCGTTAAACATATATATGAGTGCTATTCCAGGTTCTGATAAAGACTATCAGGCTATTTCTAATATTGTTGAAGAACCAGAGGTGCCTTACAGCCAAGAATACGTAAGTTTATTAGCGCGCCAAGGCAAAATTGATGCACATAAAGAAGGTCGTAATTGGTACACAACGAAAGAAGCGGTTCTTAGTTATATTAATGCTAAAGGAAAATAATGATAGGAAGACATAGACATTACATCGTTTTTGTCTTCATTTTTTTATTCTATCACACGCTCTTTATACAATTCAATCGCTTTTAAATAATTTTGAGCACCTTTCAGGCTTAAATCATGAACAAAACCATCTAATTCTGGATGATTATTCTCAATCCACCTGACAAGGGTTTCTACTTCTTTTGCCCAAATGTTCCAGTTCACATTGCTACAATCGAGCTCTTCAATATTTGTTATTTTTCCAGATTGAAATTGAAATTTACGTCGACATATCATGGGATTATTCTTCAGAAATTCAAATTTTGAACAACTTATGGAAATTGTC
The DNA here is from genome assembly GCF_015645385.1 of Winogradskyella marina. Classification (GTDB taxonomy): domain Bacteria; phylum Bacteroidota; class Bacteroidia; order Flavobacteriales; family Flavobacteriaceae; genus Winogradskyella; species Winogradskyella marina. Next base: position 190,837 of record NZ_JADOET010000003.1, on the reverse strand, counting down.
GCAATAAATTTATTGTTGTTTTGCTCAGTTGAAATCAATTTGTATTCAGGTCTAAAAACAGAATCCCATTGAAATTGCTGATAATACGTCTCAGGTGTGAACACCGTTGTGTAATCGCCAGATATTGTAGTAAGTGTATCTGATATTACATTTTTTATTTGTTCGTAATTAGACGTTTTAAAACCTACGAAATATTCAGTTACAAGTTCAAATTCTGTAGGTTGTTTTTCTGAACAACTTACACATAGTGTGAAAATGAAAAGGTATAAAGTGTATTTCATTGATACATATCTTAAAAAAAACAATAGCTAATACCATACACTTAACTTTCTAACTTCTAAATTGTTTTTTCTTTGCGACTTTGCGTCTTCGCGAGCATTTCTTTTTTTTGTCTAACCTCTATTTCTCAGAATCCTCTATCCGATTATCATCAAAGGCCGATGGCAATAACTTAGGTATAAATTTTATAAACAAGGGTAGAAGTAGCATACCACCTGGTAACATAAATATTGCTAAACTCGGTATAGACTTAAAGATATCTAGGAGTTGTGTTTGAACTTTCTTTTGTTCTTCGTCAGTAAGGCTGCGTTGCGTCGATTGGGTTAATAAGTATAAAGCTTCTTTACTTTCCGATAATTCTTTAATTAAACGTTTACTGTTTCGCTTAATTAGTTTTGAAACCACTTTACTACTATTATTATAAAAACTCTGTGCTAGATTTTTAGAAGTTAAAAACGAAACGTCGTGCTTATGCTCGTCATAAAAGAGGTTAATATCATTTACAGATCGTACTATAACTGTATGATCGACATCTAAATCTATTTTTAGTTGCTCTAAAAAATCGCGTTCCTCTCGGTCTATAACTTTATCTGTCCAAGATGCCATACAGACTAAATCTATAATATAGAACTTCTCTAAAGGTTGATTAATTAAAGCAATAGCGTCATTATAAGTAAAGCTTTCAGCATTTTTATGACGAATAGAGCCTTCAAACAACTTAATAAGGTTTTCATCATATTCAGATTTTTCGGTCTTATTTTCAATTACCGAGAATACAATGGTTTCTAATGCCGATTCAAGATTGGTGACATAGTCTCTAATCTTATTTTCATTTTTTAAAAACCTTTGATACCCTAAAACATCAACAAACAGAAGGGCATTAATTAAAAAATAACTAAAGCTTTTAGAAATAAAATTATCATCAATATGAATTCGTTTATGAATCACTTGTTCTAATAAGTAATCGGGTTTATTGTTACCAAATAACTCTTCAAAAAATGAACGCTTTTGGTCACTGATAGCTTTATAATATCTAATAAGACTGTCTGTAAATTGTTCCTCTGTCGCTTCCTTATTAAAGATGTAGTAAAAGGTAAGCAGTAAATTGGTTTTACAGCGTTCTTCCTCACTAAGTTCAAAGGGTTTAACGATATCTAGTACGACCTTAATATTACTTCCATATATGAAACCAGCATGTTTTAGGTTATTATAAAACACATCATACTCAGTCTCAGAATACATCGTTTCAGAAACTTGATTAAGTAATTTGTTTATCCAGCCATTAGCTGATGGATTCATACGGTACGATTTGAGTAGGCAAAGTTAAATTTTTATCCTGAAAAACCTCAATTTATTTCATTAACAAAATTTTAACAAAACCGCTATTTGTATTTTTTCGTAGGTAGACCAGAGACAATAAAACTAACAAAATCTCAGAAATTATGAAGAAAACAAAAATTTTAATCGCAACAGCAATTTTAGGAATTGGAACATTCGTTGCTATTGCAGCAGATCACATCGATGCTCCGGCTGTACAAGGTGGTACAAGTGATATCACAGACTTTTATGCCTTTATAGGTGAAAACACATCAAATTTGGTATTGGTTGCCAACGTACAAGGACTTTTAACTCCTGGTAATACAGCAGCGGCTTCATTTGATGAACGTGTATTATTGGAGTTTAATATTGATACCGATGGAGACAATGTAGAGGATTTAGTCATCCAAGCCACACCAAGAGATGGTAAAATGTATTTCTTTGGGCCAACGGCTCCAGCGTCAACGGGTTTAAATAGTACAATTCTTTCAACAACAACGAATGCAGGTGTTGTAGATATTACTAATTATGGGGAAACTGCAATGGTTGAAGAATTTGCAGGTATGAAATTTTTTGCAGGACCAAGAGATGATCCTTTCTTTTTCGATTTTAACAAATACACAGAAATTATTGCTGGTGATGCTTCCGGATTTGCAAGTCCGGGTGATGATACGTTTGCAGGGTCTAATGTGTTATCTGTTGTAGTTGAGGTGCCAAAATCTATGATAGGTGGATCAGGTACGATTAATACGTGGGTAGAATCTAAAAGAAAACAATAATTAAAAATAAAGAGTCATTCTGAAAATCTTGAGGTTTTAGGTTGAAGCATATTGCATTCAACACCAAAAGGATTCAAATGATAGTAATTAATACTAAAATTTAAATAACATGAAATTCAATAATATAAAACTATTTGCAGTTGCAATTTTAGCATCAATGACAGCTATGAACTGTAGTAACGACGACGATAATGTAACAGGTCCAACAGGTCCAAACTTTACAGGAACTTATATTCAGGAAGACCAAATGGGACGACCAGCAATTAATACCGTATTTGTAAATGACGGGATGAAAGATGCTTTTAACACGACGATTCCATCAAATATGGGAGCGATGTTCCAAAGTGCGTTTCAAACAAAATTAGAAACGTTGAGTCCTGCATACGATCCTGCAAATCCAGATGATGCTAATGCTTTAGGTTTTACAGCAGCACAATTTACAGGTGTCTTAGCAACTGATGTTCTTACAGTTTCTTTAGATGATCCAACAACATTTTTTGATGGTACAAATATTTTAACTGGTAGAAATTTAACCGATGATGTTATCGATGTAGAATTGATATTAATTTTTGGAGGTGAAGAAGGTTTGTCAAATCCAGAATTCCCTGGGTTAGTAAGTGATAACGTCGCGTCTAATGACAAAGAATTTTTGACGTCTTTTCCTTACTTAGCGTCTCCTTGGTAAGTGATTGATTAGTAAACTAGAATGAGGTCGAAAGATCTCATTTTAGATTATTAATTAAGTACTACTTAGCTATATCAACTAACAAAACTCAAAAAACATATTATGAAACTCAAGATTATACTTCCCATATTCATCGGTTTAATCATGCTTAGCTGTGATTCTAAAATTACAAATGAAGCCGATTATAGCCCATACCTCACCACCCAAATTGACCAAACCCAACTTTTAGAGGATGTCGAATTTTGGACTAATAGAATTGAAAATAGTTCTAGTACGTATTCCTATTTAATCAGTCGTGCAAATGCTAGTACAGACGTGTTTAATGTTACAGGTGACATTGACTATTTAATTAAGGCTGAAGAGGATCTTCTTGAAGCCAACTCCATTGTTAAAGATAGTGATGCAGGACTCTTAAAAAATATAGCTGCAAATTACATTTCACAACACCGTTTTAAAGACGCTTTAGTGCTACTTAAAAAAGCAGAAGCTAATGGTGCAAAACTTAATGGGACAAAAAAAATGCTATTCGATGTACATTTAGAATTAGGAAACTACATCTATGCAGAAGCCTATTTAAAAGACTTAAAGAATACCTCTAGTTTTGATTATCTCATTCGTTTATCAAAATTAGAAGATCATAAAGGCAATTTAGATGGAGCCATTGAAAACATGGAAAAAGCCATGGCCATTGCTGAAGACTCTAACTTAAAAGGTATGAAACTATGGTCATACACTAACATCGCAGACTTTTATGGTCATGCAGGTGACATTGATAAGTCCTATGCTTATTATTTGAAAGCTTTAGAATTAGATCCTGATAATGCTTATGCTAAAAAAGGCATCGCTTGGATTGTGTATTCTCATGAGAAGAATCCAACGGAAGCTTTAAACATCTTAAATCATATTACCTCGTATCACAATACTCCAGATTACGATTTACTAAAAGCAGAGATTGCAGAATTTAATGACGATTTAAAATTGAAAGCAGCTTCATTAACAAATTATCAAGAGGCTGTGAAAAATGAATTGTACGGAGACATGTATAACAACTATAATGTGATGGTGTATTCTGATGATTTATTAATACCAGAACGTGCTTTAGAAATTGCCATGCAAGAAGTTGAAAACAGGCCAACACCACAATCTTATGATTTATTAGCGTGGAGTTATTTTAAGCTAGGTGATATTATAGAAGCGAATCAAATTATTGAAGAATTTGTAGACGGTAAAACCTTTGAGCCAGCTGTATTGTATCATGTCGCTGAAATTTATAAAGCAGCAGGTAAAACGGAGGAAGTTCGGCCACTTAAAGTAGAACTTCTAGCTAGTATCTATGAGTTAGGACCGACTATGGTTGAAAAGATAAAACAGCTATAATTCCTACAAAATAACAGCAGAATATTTATGTTTGTTGTCGCTTAATTTGTAAAATAATTCTCAAAAGAAAACCAATGAAACAGATCAGTATATTAACATTTATAATGAGTTGCTTTGTCTTTACCGTATATGGACAAAACATTAAGGGACATGTTGTTAATGAGTTAAATCAGCCTTTAGAAGCTGCCTATATTTATAATCAAAACTCAGAATCTCATGCGCACACTTCGGAAAATGGAGTCTTTGTAATCACCAATACCAAATTAGGTGATACATTAAGAATCGGGTTATTAGGCTATAAAACGCGGTTTATTCTTTTAGAATCTGCCGATAATTTTCAAATTATTCTTGAAGAAAAAGCGTTTCAGTTAGATGAAATGATGATTACCGAAGAGTTAAATACGGTAAGCACAATTTCGAGATTAGACTTAAATGTGACGCCTGTAAATTCATCACAGGAAGTCCTGCGAAAAGTACCTGGTTTATTTATTGGTCAGCATGCAGGAGGTGGAAAGGCTGAACAGATATTTCTTCGTGGATTTGATATCGATCATGGTACTGATATCTCCCTTTCAGTCGATGGCATGCCAGTGAACATGGTATCTCATGCACATGGTCAAGGCTATAGTGATTTGCATTTTGTAATTCCAGAAACGGTAAATAAAATTGATTTTGGTAAAGGTGGTTATTATGCGCAAGAAGGAGATTTTAATACGGCTGGCTACGTTAATTTTAAAACTAAAGATTACTTAAAAGACAGTGAGATTTCATTTTCGGCAGGTCAGTTTAATAGTTTGCGAACCGTTGGTTTATTCAATTTACTAGAAAACACAACCAACCAAAACGCCTATGTTGCTATGGAATATATTGCTACCGATGGTCCTTATGATTCTCCTCAAAATTTTAACCGCTTAAACCTCTTTGGTAAATACGTGATGTTTTCACCAGAAAATGATAAACTGACGTTGACAGCTTCACATTTTACAAGCCGTTGGGATGCTTCAGGGCAAATTCCACAGCGTGAAGTGGACAATGGAAATATTTCAAGATTTGGAGCTATTGATGATACAGAAGGTGGACAAACAGAACGTACCAATCTTAACGTCACTTTTGACAAGTACATTAATGATCGTACCACGTTGACTTCAAATGCTTTTTATTCACATTATGCATTTGAGTTGTATTCTAATTTTACGTTCTTTTTAGAAGATCCTGTAAATGGAGACCAAATCTTTCAGAAGGAAGATCGACAAATTTTTGGAGCTAATACCGCTATTTCACATACCACATTTTTAGGTGATACAGAATTGAAATTAACAACCGGATTAGGCTTACGACACGATATTGCTGATGATATAGAATTATCTCGAACATTAAATAGACGTACTACGCTTGAAAACATTCAACTTGGTGATATTAATCAAACCAATATTGATGCTTTTGTGAATGCTGAATTCGAGTTTGGAAGATTTAAAGTAGCACCAGCGTTACGTTTAGACTATTTTAAGTTTATGTATAATGATGCGTTACAAACCGATTATCAAACGTTATCAGAAACTAAAACGATTATAAGTCCGAAGTTGAATTTCTATTATAACGCACAAGATAATTTACAGTTGTATTTAAAATCAGGTTTAGGATTTCATTCCAACGATACTAGAGTAGTGGTTGCTAATGGAGGCGAGGATATTTTGCCACGTTCTTATGGAGCTGATTTAGGAACGGTTTGGAAACCCTTTCCAAAATTAGTGGTGAATTCTGCGTTATGGTATTTATTTCTAGAACAAGAATTTGTTTACGTGGGTGATGCAGGTATTGTAGAGCCAAGTGGCAAAACGAGACGTTACGGCTTGGATTTAGGTTTGCGTTATCAGTTAACGGATTGGTTGTTTTTAGATACAGATGCAACACTTACTAATGCGAGAAGTGTTGATGATCCGGAAGGTGAAAACTATATTCCTTTGGCGCCAGACTTTACTTTAGTTGGTGGTTTGTCGGTGGATGATCTTAACGGGTTTTCAGGAGGTTTACGATTTAGATATTTAGATGATAGAGCAGCAAACGAAGATAACTCTATTGTTGCAGAAGGCTATATGGTAACGGATTTTAACGTGAATTACAGTTTACAAAACATCACTTTTGGTATTGCTATAGAAAACCTGTTTGATGTGGATTGGAATGAAACTCAATTCGCAACAGAATCACGATTACAGAATGAAGCACAGTCTGTTGAAGAAATACATTTTACACCTGGTACACCTTTCTTTTTAAAAGGAACGGTTAGTTATAGGTTTTAAAAAGCTTTCAACCACTTAATTTGTGGGGAAGCAGATTAAGTTTAAGTTGATTGGTTGCTAGCAAAAAAGATGAATCTAAGGTTAGGTTTAGATTTATCGTGTCATGAGGTATTCATGATGTTTTTTGAGTTTTTTTGTTAGATAAGACACCTGCTCGAAAGAGTGGGTGTTCTTGTTTTTATAATATATGAATATAAGGTAGCTTAAATGTTAATCTACTTTTAAGTTTATTCAATTTCAAGCAATTGAATATCACCATCGTCTAGATGTTTAAACGTTCCTACAACTATATCTTGGCTTTCTAAAGTTACATTAAGATCATCGCATAAGGTATTACAATCGATATCAATTTGATTTAATAACTGATAACCAGAATCGGTAGTAATAAAAACGTAGTCGTTTAGTTTTAAAATGATCTCAAATTCAGTTTCAGTTGGCACCTCTTGTACTGCGATAACCTCTAGAAGTGTGTATTCGTATGAGCCAGCATCAGCAGCAGGATTGCCGATTTGATCAATTCTTACAGAAATATCATACATATATCCAGGAACATAATCAAATCCATCAATGGTAGTGTAAAGGTTGTTCCAGCCTTCTGTTCCTATGTTATCATCATATTGTACAAGTAATGATAAAACGGGGTCTAAGGCCATCGCAGTATTTTGATAATGATTAACACGCATGGTCGTTATTTTAGAAGACACGATATCATCGTTAGAACAAGCACACAATAAAGCTATGGTTATTAAAAGTAGAAGGTGTTTTTTCATAATGGTGTTGGTTGGTGGCTTTTAAGATAGATGCAAACATGATCTAATGGTTGCGTCAAAACCTAACTTTATTCAACCATACATTTTGGATTAGTCTGTTGTTTCATTTACTATTTTTCTTGAAAACAATCTTTTGCGAATTATATCTGATAATTTTTCAATTCTTACTTTTTTTATATCATATTCTGCAGGTATCAAATACTGGAAGCTCTTGTAGTTTTTTAGTATAAAAACTGTTGTTATTTTTTTTTCCGAATCTAAATTATAATCAATGACTTCTGTAAAGCTTTTCTGTTCAGGTTTGCCAGTATAAGTTTTCAACTCAATTCTCTCTGGTTTTAGCCTTAGAATTGAATCTGACAATTCATATTTACCATAGTGTTTTTCAAATGTGCTTTTCCCTCCATAATCACTAATGTTATTTTCTATTCTAATAAAATCAGCATTGTGTAATAAAATAATTTCACGATAATTATTAAAACCTACACTCTTAAATGAAATAGTATCACTTTTTTTAAGAAAGTTGTTACCCAATTCAGTTGGCTGCCCATTTGAAATGTAAATTCCTAAAACTGCAATTACTATATTGAACAGGTTTTTCATCTAAAGTGCTAACGATTTTGTGTGTGATTTCGTTGTGTAGTTTCAGCACTAAAGTTAACAAATAAATCACAGGTAGAACTTCCGCGACTCGATAGCTATCGGGATTCGTAAGTAGGCTATAACTAGCAGTGGCTTATTCTCGTTGTTGACATTACTTTTTCTCAATTTCCATTTTTGCAAAGTATATTAGAAAAGCGGTAAACACATTGGGTGAAATTAGTTTGAATTTTGTAGCATGAAAAAAATATCAAACTTCGGGATTTTTACATTACTATTTGTTAGTAGTTTAACCATTATGGTTGGAACCGTTATTGCTCCTTCATTATCTGGAATTGTAGCACATAAAAATTTAGGGTTTTCGCCTAGTTGGCTAATTACATTACCTTCTTTAGGAGTTGTGCTTTTTGCGCCTATTATAGGAAGATTACTTAATAAATTAGGAACTCTTAAATTATTGAGTTTAGGACTTATACCTTACGCTATTTTAGGTTTTGCGGGCGCATTTATAACTAATGATTATATATTGATTGCTGACAGAATATTATTAGGGGCAGCAACAGTTGCAATACAAGTATCCGTTACAGCTTATATAGCAGAGTTTTTTAGAGGTGAAGCACGAATGAAAATGATTGCTTGGCAGGGCATGTCTATAGAGTTAGGAGGTGTGGTGTTTTTGGCTGTTGGAGGTCTTTTAGGTGAAATAAATTGGCAATTTCCTTTTTACATCTATCTGATTGGTTTGCTATGTTTAATTTTAGTAGCGTTATCATTACCAAAACCTGAAAACCAGTCTATTGAAAATAAAGTTGAGCAAACAACCCATCCTAAAAATACAAAAGTAACACTCATTTTTATAGTATCATTTTTAGCTATGATGTCATTTTTTGTTGGTTTTGTAACCTTACCATTATACTTACCTGAAACTTTCGGTTTTACGGAATCTGAAACAGGTTATTTAATGGCTTTTATTTCTGTCATAGCAATTATAACAGCTAGTCAGATGCCTAAAATGGTAAAAGCATTTGGTGATGGTAAAACCGTTGCTATTGGATTCTTATTTTTTATGCTAGGTTATCTAGTATTAGCAATATCAGGAAGCGTGCTTTTTTTAGTGTTAACCGCAATTTTTATTGGTATAGGATTTGGGTTTACAATACCGTTATTAAACCATATGATGCTAGAAGCAAGTACAATTCAGAATCAAGGAAAGAATTTGGGGTTATTTTCAATGGGTGTTTTTGGTGGTCAATTTCTCTCTACATTTATTGAATATGTATCAAATAATTATACCGTAATATATGCTATGTCAGCTGGCTTAACGCTAATGATTGGAGTGGGTGTTTATATTATGTTTCAAAAGGAATCAAAGAAAAACTAACTAAATAAATTCTTCTTATTTTTGAGGTAGACCTTAAAAATAGATGAATAAAGAACATTTTAGTAAAAATTTTCAAATCATTGAAAACTTTCGAAATAACTCAGCTTTACTTTCAGCGAATTCTATGGGTATTTATTTTGAATTTAATTCAGAAAGTAATTTAAAAGTTCATTTTAAACCATTAAACGAAGTTTTTAATACGGATGGATTTACAAATAATAAAGGCATTTTATTAAATTTTGAACGCGAACTTATAGATGAAGATGATATTGAGTATGCCTTAGATGTCTTTTCGCTTTTTAATAAATATCCGCAATTTGAAATAACAGAAGCATCAAAAATAAAACAGATAAGCAACGTATTTCAATTACTTAAAAATGAATTTTATAGTAATGAAATGTCTCATATAATGCTTAAAACCTTATTGAAAGTGTTGTTGTTGCATTTAATTAGATATCAAAATAATAATTTTTTAAAACAGGATTTAAATCAAAAAAGAGTTTTTCAATTTTTAGAATTAATGGAAAAACACTTTTTAGAAAATACAAAAGCTAGTTTTTATGCCAATGAAATAGGGATTAGTTTAAAGCGCTTAAATCAAATTTTAAAAGAAAAACTGAATCTAACAGCAAAGCAAATTATACAGCAGAGACAAATAACAGAAGCCAAACGAAGACTTGTTAGAAGTAAAATAACAACTAAAGAATTAGCCTTTATATTAGGGTTTGATTCAATTAGTAGTTTCTCAAGATTTTTTAAAAAACACATAGGTGTTAGTCCATCTGCTTTTAGACAACAACATTAATCTAAAACTTATGATTTGTTGTGTAACGTTTTTAACTGAGAACGGTTTTGCATACTCACAATAGTCTCTGCTGGCTTTTTTAATTCGCAAAATTTATTTTTAAAATAATTTAAAAGCGACTTACTTCTTTAACGCCTCAACTTTGAAGCCTTTACTTTTTATTATAGCAACGACTTCTTCTTCACTAATACCCTCTGATTTTACAGTAAGGATTTTGTCTGTATTGTCCGTGTCCACATTCCAATTGCAAATACCCTCTGCGTTATCTAAATCAGACTGAACTTTTGAAACACAACCTCCACAATTGAGGTTTGTTTTGAATTTTAACTCTTGGTTTTCCATGTTTTTATTTGTTTTGAAAAATTTATTTATCATTTGTGTTATTACTTTTTCCATTTTAATCGCAAACTATTACTTACCACACTTACACTACTCATTGCCATAGCAGCACCTGCAATCATCGGATTGAGTAAAAAACCATTAATGGGGTATAAAATTCCGGCTGCAATCGGAATCCCAATCAGGTTATAAATAAAGGCCCAGAACAAATTTTGTTTAATCGTCGCTACGGTTTGTTTAGATAGTTTGATAGCTTGTGGTATTTTGGTTAAATCGGAAGAAATAATAGTCATTTTAGCCACATCCATTGCAATGTCTGAACCTTTTCCCATAGCAATACTTACATCTGCTGTTGCCAAAGCTGTACTGTCATTGATACCATCGCCCACCATAGCGACTGTTTTTCCTTGCTCTTGCAATTCTTTTACAAATTCGGCTTTGTGTTGTGGCAATACTTCTGCTTTGTAATGTTTAATGCCTGTTTGCTTGGCAATGGCTTTTGCCGTGGCTTCATTGTCACCTGTAAGCATATACAAATCAATGTCCATATCCTGCAATTCTTTAATCGCCTGTACAGATGTTTCTTTGATTTTATCGGAAATAGCAATTACCGAAAGCGCTTGTTTACTATCGGAAAACCAAATTATGGTTTTGGATAGTTTGCTCCAATTATCAGCTTGTTGTTGCAATTCTTTGGGAATACTGATGTTATTTTCAAATAACAACGTTTTGTTTCCTACGTAATAGGTTTCATTAGAATAGTCTGCTTTTGCTCCTTTACCGGTAATACTGTCAAAATTGGAAAGTGTCGTTGGGTTGACTTCTGCCAAATAATTTACAACTGCTTCTGCCAATGGGTGTTCAGATTGCTTTTCAATACTTAACAATATGTTTTTTGTGCTGTTATCATTATGCAACCATTGGATATCTGTAACTTGCGGACGACCTTCGGTAATGGTTCCGGTTTTGTCTAAAATGATAGCATTTACCTTTTTGGCTAACTCCAAACTTTCAGCATCTTTAATTAAAATGCCTTGTTCGGCACCTTTACCAACGCCTACCATAATTGCCGTAGGTGTAGCCAGTCCCAATGCACATGGACAAGCAATAACCAATACCGTAACGGCTGCCAATAATCCCTGAACAATGGCATTGTCACCGCCAAAAATCATCCAAACGATAAAAGTAAGTAATGCAATGCTCATTACCACAGGCACAAATATGCCTGCTATTTTATCCACCAATTTCTGAACAGGGGCTTTACTGCCTTGTGCATCTTGCACCATTTTTATGATTTGGGAAAGCATTGTTTCCTTACCGACTTTTAAAGCTTTAAATTGGAAACTCCCTTTTTGGTTTATCGTTCCTGCAAATACTTTTTCGTTTTCATTTTTTAATACGGGAAGCGGCTCTCCACTCAACATACTTTCATCCACATAAGAATTGCCCGAAACGACCATACCGTCAACTGCAATTTTTTCACCTGGCTTTACTAAAATGACATTTCCTTCAATAACGTCTTCAATGGGTGTTTGTTTTTCTGTTCCATCTGCTTGAATAACAATAACCGTTTTTGGTTGTAAACCCATGAGTTTATTAATGGCAGACGAGGTATTGCCTTTGGCTTTTTCTTCCAATAATTTTCCCAACAATATAAAGGCGATAATGACGGCTGCGGCTTCAAAATAAACGTGAGCGTCTAAGCCTCTTTGATGCCAAAAATCTGCCAGCAACATGTTAAACACACTAAACACATAGGCAATACCTGTACTTAATGCTACTAAGGTATCCATATTGGCTTTGCCGTGTTTGGCTTGTTTCCACGCATTTACGAAAAAATCGCTACCCAACCACAATACAACAGGTGTTGAAAACAGCCACATAATTTCATTCGCGTAAGGCATTTCCATAAAGAACATTCCTATTATAACAACCGGTAAAGAAAGAATGACCGCCCAAATGGTTTTGTTTTTGAGTGCTTTAAATTTCTTTTTGTGTATACTTTCAAGGGATTCTTGCTGTTTGGATTCCTCTTCAATTAATAAATCATATCCTGCACCTTGAACTGCTCTTCGTAGTTTTTCTGAATTGGTTACGTTGGAGAGATATTCAACCTTGAGATTACCCGTCGCATAATTGACAGATGCATTTACCACGCCTTCCTGCTGTGTTACGATACTTCCTGCACTACTCGCACAAGAAGCACAGGTCATTCCTAAGACAGGGTAAGTCTGCGTAACTGTATTTTTATTTGTTGTTTCCATAATATCGACTGTTTCAAATTACAATACAAAGTTGGCAATAATGGATTGGTTTTCTATTGTGGAATTTTGCAAATGATTTGTAAGATTTACTTAAACTTCATCCAAAGGCTTTCTTCTATCTTTGCGTATGTTTTTAAAATGACTGGGAGAAAGTCCTGTTATTTTCTTAAACTGATTACTCAAATAAGCAACACTTGAATAATTGAGACGGAATGCGATTTCGCTCAAAGACAATTCATCATACACTAATAGCTCCTTTACTTTTTCTATCTTTTGAGCAATAAAATATTTTTCAATAGTAGTACCTTCTACTTCAGAAAATAGGTTGGATAGGTAGTTGTAATCGTGCAAGAGTTTACTGCTTAACATTTCTGAAAGCTTGGTTTTATTTTCATTATCCTGATGATGCACTAAGTCGATGATAATAGTTTTAATCTGCTCAATTAGGCGACTTTTTTTGTCATCAATCAATTCAAACCCTAATGCCATCAAGGCTTTACTGAATTTTTCTTTTTCTTATGTTGTGAGTTCTTTTTCAAGTATTACTTCTCCCAATTGTACATCAACAGGTTCAATTCCTGAATTATCTAATTCATTTCTTACCGCCATAATACAACGGTTGCAAACCATATTTTTTATAAAGAGTGTGGTCATAATTTTTACGGATGTTTATTGTTTGCAGAGAATGTGTGTGTGAAACGTAGTAGTTTAAAAACAAAGATAGCAGAAATGAACCAAACTTTGAATTTTGTTCTTAACTGCTATTTTTTATACATGTTGTTGTATCTAGTTGTTTTTCAATCAACTATTAATACTTAATCAATATGTCTGCTATTTTCTGTAAATCTGTTTCTACAATTTCGGTTTTTGGGTGCTAATAATGGGAATATTTGCTGTTCTTGTCGACTGCTAGTGCGACGCTCCAGCATCCCAACCATGTGCTGCAATTAACATTGCTTCATTTGGTTGTATTCCCATTATTCTTGCTCCCCATTCATAAGTTGCTTTAAAGGGCTTGAATTTTTCAACATCCTTATTACTAAATTGTTAAAAAAGACACTTTCAAACTATTAACTTTAATGTTCTAGTTATGAGGTGATTATTTAGTTTCTGGTTTCCAAGCGAATTTTTGAAATGGTGCATCTACAGGTGTATTTGCAATATGATTGGTATAGTTACTAATCACTTTTTGAGATAAACCTAATATGATTTCTAAAACTTGTCTTTCTTCATAACCTGCTTTGTAAAACGTATCCAAATCGTCTTGTGTTACGTGTCCACGGTTACGCGCAATCTTTAAAGTAAAATCGTGTAAGACTTGTAATTTTTCGGTTGGCATAGCAGTTTTGTTTCGCAAGGCATCGCTTAAAGATGAATCTACTTTCATCATATGAGCAATACCTGTATGTGCAGGTACACAATAATGACATTCGTGCTCTACATTTATGGTTTGCCAAACCACAGTTAATTCTTCGTTGTTAAATGAAGATTGTGTAAACAGTTTGTGCAAGGTTTGATATGCCTCTAATATTCCTGGTGCTCCGGCTAATACTCCGTGTAAACCTGGAATCATTCCATTTTGCTTTAGAGATTGTTCTAATAACGCTTTGCTACCTTCTGGTGCTGTTTCGATGTTGTGAATTTTTAATGTTGTCATGTTTTTAAATTTTAAGATTCTGTTTTTATTGCTTTTTTTATAATTAAAATGTTTGCTATTGATACTAGTACAATGCCAATAGCAATATATACTAGTAACGATTTTGGTTGTACTCTTAATGAAAACTCGGCTATAAGTGCACCCATCATTGTAAGAAAACCAAGAATATTGGTGTAAGTTGCCCATTTTGTAAAAGGAACTGTAGCGTTATTTCTAATTACTTTATTTAGTAAACTAAACATTGCGGTTAAAAAATATCCTATCACTACAATCGTAATTAGTATTCCTGTTGCTATTCTAAAAAATGTAGGGTCAATACCTAAAGGCTTTGCCATTTCTATAAATGCTTGTACTGAAATCTCCCATCCTGCTAATTTTGAAATAGCAAATCTCGATAAGATAACTGCCATTAAGATGTTGGTTATAAATAATAATTTCTTCATAATAATTTGTTGTCTATAACTAAACTATCGTTTAGTTATAGATTAAAAAAAATGTTTATAAATTTTTGAAGGTCATTTCAATATAATCTTCTATCTCTTCTTGGGTATTTACCCTTGCAGCTACTGCTAAGCCGTGTTTTGCTAATACTAAATAATTAGCCTGTTTGGCTATGGTTTCTTCATCTTTGCCTGAATTTATTCTCAACTTTTCGGTAAATAGTTCTTTTAAATTGGACATAAATGCATTTATTTTTAGACGAACTATTTTATCTTGCTTGTCTGCAAACTCATGATAGGTATTGGTGTACAAACAGCCTTTTTCAAAGCCTTTTTGTGTACAGACGTTCACTGAATTATAAAAGAAACTCTTAATATCTTCAATACCATTATTAGCTTGTTCAAACTCTTCGAAAATGAAGCTCATTTTTTTACGATAACTCTTTAAGCTTTCAAGAAATAAACCGTGTTTGTTACCAAAACTTGAATAGATAGAAAATTTATTAATTCCCATTTCTTTCTCAAGCGTTTGCATAGACGTGTTTTCGTAACCATTTCGCCAGAATAAGTTCATAGCTTTTTCGATTACTTCAGATTCATTATATTTCTTTATTCTTGGCATTTTATATTTTATAACAGGACAAAACTAAACAATCGGTTAGAATTAAAAAAAAGTTTAACTTTTATTTTTGATTTTCTGTCAATTGGGTTGGGATTGATTAGGAAAGTTGCGGTTTTTGATAATTGGGAACGGTTTTATATACTTTGTTAGCAATAGTTTTTGTGCGTTATACCTTTTTATTGTTTGGCTAAAGACTCTAATAATTCATCTAATCTTTCTAAAGTTGAACTTAATCCGTCTTTCATTCTCATTTCGATTACGGTTTCTAATTCTTTAAGTGAATTATAAGATACTACAGTTTCAACATTTGATTTTTCGTTCAAATCGGTAAAAGTCACGAGCCATTTTGCCCTTGGCATGTCTGGATTTAAGTTTCCGTTCTCATCACAGAATCCATCTAAAGATTTGTAATAGTCGATTGGTTTAATTTCGGTAAAATCCGTCCTTCCCCAATGTTCCGTTCCATTTGGTTCTATCATTGCGTACAGCCAATGTCCACCAGCTTTAAAGTCCATTTTTTTTGTTTTGGCAGTTAAAGGTTTTGGTGCAAACCATTTTTCCAAAAATTCACTCTTCGTGTAGCAATCCCAAACAAGTTCGCGTTTTGCTGCAAAATCTCTTTTAATTGTTAACGTGTTGCTTTCTCTGTCTACGATAAATTCTGTTTTAGTCTTATTTTCCATTTTTTTTATTTTTCATTGTTAATAATAAGTTGTCAAGTTGATTATAACGGTCTTCCCATATTTTTCGGAACTGTTCCAGCCAATTGTCAATTTCTTTCATTTTGTCGATTTTTAATTGATAGAAAATTTCTCGCCCTACTTTCTGCTGTTCCAACAATTCACATTCGTTTAATATTTTAATGTGCTTTGAAACTGCTTGTCTTGAAACGTCAAATTCCTCTGCTAAAGCGTTTGGTGTTAATGCCTGTGTAGCTATTAGCAATAAAATTGCTCGTCTTGTTGGGTCTGAAATGGCTTGAAAAATGTCTCTTTTCATAAAATTGAATTCAAATTACGCAATCATTCGGTTGCTAATTTACATGCAACTATTCGGTTTCGCAATATTTTTCTTTATTTATTTTCTAAAATGTTGAAATTCAGAATAGAAGTTTGTTGGTTGTTCTTAAATTGTTGCTAACGTTGCTGTGTATAGTTAGTCTCGTGGTTAAGCAACTAATTTAGTAAACAAATACGAACCCGATAAAATTCTGAAGGAATTTTACAGATAAGCACTTACCAAAGCAATTAATTAGACACCGTGTTGTATACCGTTTTTTTATTTAGAATTCAGTTTTTTAATTTCTTCTATAAAGCTATTATAGTCAAATTTCCTTTTTAAAACTATATTTTGCAATAGATGATAACCATCCAATTCTTTGGCAATTTTTTTCTTGTTTTTAAGTTTTTGAAAAGTATAAAACTTGAAAGTAATAATCTGATTGTTAAATTCTAATATCAGAATAGAGTTTTGTGAACTTGAGTATTGTTCTGTAGTTTCGTATAAATTAAACTTGCCTTTATCTATTAATTTACCAAATTTATAATAACCAAAACTTCCAATTTTTTTAATGAATTTTTTTTGGTATAGATAATCTGCGGTTTGATATCCTTCAATTAATTCAGGTGTAAGATGTTCAGTGGGATCATCCAGATTCTTCTTGAACTTAACACTATCAAAAGAAATGCTATTTGTTTTAACAAATCCTTGAATGGTGTCAGTTTTAGTGAATATAGTTGCCTTAATCCATTTTTTGTTTTCTTGTGAAAATCCTATTTGATTAAAGAATAAAAATATTAAAATAAATGTTCTAAATATTGTTTTCATAAATGGTATACAACGTGTTATATAAATCAAAGCACATCATAATATCTCATCCTATTTTCCAGATATCAATAATTTTTATGTTTTGTTAGGCTTTAAAATTACCTAAAATAAATTGGTCCTATATACGTAAAGTCACGTATTTTATTTGGTATAAAATAAATACGTTTCAGAAATTAATATAGTATGAATCAATTTATGATTTAAGGGGTTCTCAAAACCTTAAAAATAACACGGTTTTAACATATTACTCGTTTTATTTCACCTTAAATTTTCAGTACTTTTATCTCCATATAAAAACAACTAAAAATATGAAGAAATTATCCCTTACAATTATTGCCTTTATTATTTCATTTTCGTCTGTTATGGCTAATGAAGGTATGTGGTTTCTAATGCATATAGAGCGTTTAAATCATCGCGATATGCAAAAAATGGGTTTACAATTAACTCCTGAAGAAATCTATAGTATTAACAATCAAAGTTTAAAAGATGCTATTGTGCAATTCAATGGAGGCTGTACCGCTAGTATCGTTTCAGATAGTGGTTTAGTTCTAACAAATCACCATTGTGGTTATAGTGCTATTGCAGAATTATCTACTGCAGAACAAAACCATTTAAAAAATGGATTTTGGGCAGGTTCTAAAGCAGAAGAATTAAAGCCAGAAAGCTTATACGTTCGCTTTTTTGTGCGTATGGACGATGTGTCTAAACGTATGTTGGCGCAAGTTAATGACAGCATGAGCGAAAAAGAACGTGAAGCAGCATTGAACAAAGAGATTGCTAAAATAGAACAAGAAAATAGCGAAGGTGGTAAATACACCGTTTCTGTACGTTCGTTTTACCAAGGTAATGAGTTTTACTACTTTGTTTACGAAGACTATAAAGATGTGCGTTTGGTAGGAACACCTCCAGAAAACGTAGGTAAATTTGGTGGTGACACTGATAACTGGGAATGGCCAAGACATACTGGTGATTTTTCATTATTCAGAGTGTATGCGGATGCTGAAGGGCAACCAGCCGAATATTCTACAGATAATGTGCCTTTAAATGCAAAATATCATTTACCCGTTAATATTGATGGAGTAGAGGAAGACGACTTTGCTATGATCTTAGGATATCCTGGTCGTACTAACCGATGGATGCCAGCACAAGGTGTTGAGCAAAACATAAAATTTGCGTATCCTGCTTGGGTTGAAGGTTCAAAATTAAGTATGGATGTGATGAAAAAATACATGGATGCAGACGAGTCTGTTAACCTTATGTATGCATCTGGTTATGCAGGTATTGCTAACTATTGGAAGAATAGAGGTGGAATGATTGACGCTTTAACGGAGCATAAAACCGTAGAGAAGAAGAGTAAAACTGAAGCTAAATTTGATAAGTGGGCGAATAAAAAAGCTAACAAAGCGATGTACGGTGATGTGATTAAAAACATCAATAATTATTATAGCTTAACGAATGAAAAAGCGAGACAAACCAACTATTTATTAGGTATTTTACGTTCTAGTAAATTTGCTGTTTTACCGTATAGAGTAGGATCGGCATTAAAACAATATGTTGGTGCTAGTGAAGCTGAACGTAAAAACCTTTTACCACGATTAGAGGCTTATATAGAAAGTAACTATGAAGATTATCACTTACCTTTAGAGAAAGAAATTCTAGCAAAACAATTAGGCTTGTTGGCTTCAAAATCTAACTATTCCTTACCAGAACTAGTTGCAGAGGTAGGAGAAAAAAATGACAATGACTTTACAGCCTATACCAATGCTATTTTTGATTTGAGTTTATTTTCTTCAAAAGAAGGTGCTTTAGCGTTTTTACAATATCCTGATGAAGCGATTCTTGAGAATGATCCTATGTTTAAATTATCGAATCAATTATTGGATAAGTATAGAGAACAACCTGAATCTTTAGAGCAGCCAACAAATGATTTTGAGGCGTCTTTTAGATTATTAGTAAAAGGCTTACGTGAATCTGGATTGAGTGATATTCAATATCCTGATGCGAATTCTACCTTACGATTATCTTATGGAAAAGTGAGAGCTTTACCAGCCGATAAACGCAACGATGCTAAAGTGAATAATTATACCACTTTTCAAGGTATGATTAATAAGTACAAACCTAATGATAGTGAGTTTGATTTAGACCAAAGCATGTTAGATAGTTTTGAAAAGAAAGATTATGGTCGTTATGCGAATGAACGTGGCGAATTATCTGTAAACTTCTTAACCGACAATGATATTACAGGTGGAAATTCGGGATCTCCAGTGGTTAACGGCAATGGAGAATTGATTGGTTTAGCGTTTGATGGTAACATTGAAGCCATGGCTGGTGATGTTATTTTCGATAAAGATTTACAACGTACTATCAATGTAGATATTAGATATGTATTGTGGTTAATTGATAAGTACTCTAATGCAAAGCATATTGTTGATGAGTTAACAATTGTTACCAAGTAGTTATTCTTAAAACTAGTGCTACTAAAAAAAGCGACCTGAAATTCAGGTCGCTTTTTTTTTGCACTATAATAAACGGTGTTGTGGTGCTTAAGAGGTTTTATCGATTTTCATTTCGTGCTTTCAACTTGTGCTTAAACGATGAAAGAAGATGCCTATTCCTTAAGAAACTTAACCGTATCGTAAGCTCCTATAGTTAGGAAATAGGTGCCTTTCGTTAAATTGCTAATGTCAAGAGGAGTTTGATTGTTAGATTTTCCTCTCAATACTAATTTTCCTGAAATGTCATAAATTGAATATTCAAATGCCTCTAAATTACCATTGACTTGAATAAAATCTGCAGATGGGTTAGGGTACACGTTAATGTTTTGAGTCGGTGTTTCAATGTGGACTACACTAAGCGTTTCATTTCTCGCTTGAATATTATCAATGTCTAATACGGCATCAATAGGATCTCCTTCCCAGTTTGGTGTGTCGTTATGAAGTATTCGAAATTCTCTAACATCGTCAAACGTACTATTGTACCCAAGGCCAGAGGTTGTGATGTTCGTTAATGAATTTTCGTCAATAGGAAATACAATAGTTTGCCAGCCTTGTCCTGGGATGACCGCTATAGGATTGGTAGAACTAAACCTTCTACTGGTTGAAAAGCCTTCAAAAGTCAATCTTAAAAGAATAATTGATGAACCCGAATTCCTCACATCCATAGAAATATAAGTTACGCCAGCAGCATTATAATCTCCTTGCCATTGCGCATTATTGAAGGTAACTAATTTAGAATCTGAACCACTACCACCATTAGATTGTACTCTTAAGAAGTTGTCATCAGTTCCGTTAGGTCCGTCGGTTAAAATGTTTTGGTTTGGTACGGTGGAGTTGCTTCCTTTGGTCCAGTTTTCAGTGGTTACACCTTCAAAATCATCAATAAGACTTAAAGCTATTTTGGGTTCGCCTGTATCAGCTAAGCCCATATCGTCATTTCTCGCTGTAATATTGTCAATGTCCAATATGGCTTCAATAGGATCTCCCTCCCAACTTGGTGCATCGTTATGAAGCACTCGAAATTCTCTAACATCGTCAAACGTACTATTGTACCCAAGACCAGAGGTTGTGATGTTGGTTAATGAATTTTCGTCAATAGGAAATACAATTGTTTGCCAGCCTTGTCCTGGAATAACCGCTATAGGATTGGTAGAACTATATCTTCTACTGGTTGAAAAGCCTTCGAATGCTAATCGTAAATAAAGGGTTTCAGAACCTGAATTTCTCACATCCATAGCAATATAAGTCACGCCAGCAGCATTATAATCTCCTTGCCATTGCGCATTATTGAAGGTAACTAATTTAGAGTCTGAACCGCTACCACCATTAGACTGTACCCTTAAGAAGTTATCATCACTTCCGTTAGGTCCATCGGTTAAAATGTTTTGGTTTGGTACGGTGGAGTTGTTTCCTTTGGTCCAGTTTTCAGTGGTTACACCTTCAAAATCATCAATAAGACTTAAAGCTATTTTGGGTTCACCTGTATCAGCTAAGCCCATATCGTCATTTCTCGCTGTAATATTGTCGATGTCCAATATAGCTTCAATAGGATCTCCCTCCCAACTTGGTGCATCGTTATGAAGTATTCGAAATTCTCTAACATCGTTAAACGTACTATTGTACCCAAGACCAGAGGTTGTGATATTGGTTAATGAATTTTCGTCAATAGGAAATACAATAGTTTGCCAGCCTTGTCCTGGGATAACCGCTATAGGATTGGTAGAACTAAATCTTCTACTGGTTGAAAAGCCTTCAAAAGCTAATCGTAAAAAAAGGGTTTCTGAACCCGAATTTCTAACATCCATAGAAATATAAGTCACGCCAGCAGCATTATAATCTCCTTGCCATTGCGCATTATTGAAGGTAACTAATTTAGAATCTGATCCGTTTCCGCCATTAGATTGTACTCTTAAAAATTTATCATCAGTTCCGTTAGGTCCGTCGGTTAAAATGTTTTGGTTTGGTATTGTTGAATTGTTTCCTTTAGTCCAGTTTTTAGTGGTGTAATCTTCAAAATCATCTGTTTGATTAAGGGTTATTTGAGATAAAGCAAATAAGGGTAAAAGTAACAGTGTAATACATATAAAGAATTTCATTTTGTAATAAGTTTATGATTGATAGAGTTGGTTGGCTTCGCCTGTGCTTGGTGCTCGGCGCAGCTTGTTTCAGCGCCTAATTTAATAAATTGAACTTAAATAGACCCTGTGCGTTATGAACTAAAAATGTAAAATTCGTGTGTGGTTTTGTAAGTGGTTGACGTTTAGGTATTATTTTTATAAGGCGATGCTATTTTTTTTGTAGTACTTTGATGTGCATCGTATGTGTTTAGTTTATAATTCCTTTTGAAGATACACCAGCTACAAATGCTCAAATGATTACTACTCTGAGTTTTAAATTCTAACTACATATATGTCCGTTTATAGTTGTCAGAATTTCTAAATCTGTAACTTTCTTGTTTGATCGTTCAATTTCGTATTTGCTACGGTTTTTATCAAATTGTTTCAAACATGTTTATATATGGTCTCTTGCAGGTTTGAATCAACTAATTTAGGTGCTAAATACCGTATAGAAAATTCATGAGAATTTTTGGAAGTAGACTATAACTAGCAATGAATTATACACGCTTAAATTTGCAATAGTTTTTTAAAAGCAAGCATTAAGTTTTTCATCGATTTGCTGCATCAAAGCCCAAATATATATATGATAATCTTTCATATGAAAATCGCCCTCGGTAAAGATAATAGGGCTTTGTAAATTTTCTAATTCGTTAGGTCGTTGGTCCGAAATGTTTGGGGTGTAATTTACAGCCAAGCCTATTCTATGATTAGATTCTCTTTTTAATCGCGCCGTATACATATCATCAAAAGCTACAAAATTTGCGCCATTACTAAAATTATACTGAATACCTGGTGTGATATAACGCATTGGATTATTTTGCGAATTAAAAATTAAATTATCATGAAAAAACGTATCACTATTCAGATGAGTTGTACGATATACCAATCCGCTATTTACTAAAGTTTCACTAAACGAGGGAAAGGTTGTAATCGGTTCTGGTATGGTCTGGTCATTTTCATAACTTCTCCAGTAATGAACACAACCACACTCATTGGTGGTAGTACAGAGTCCTATGTTTTCCCACCAACCACCTAATGTTGAATTATCTAACCCATAAACGTAGCCCATGCCGCCTAATGCAGCAGTTACTAATTTTTCTCGTAGTTCTGGATTAGTGTCAAAGAGGTCTCTCACTAACATGGCTAAAAGAAACGACCCTTGAGAATGTCCTGCAAGAATAATCTTATTACCATTATTATGGTTGTCTAAGTAATTTTGAAAAGATGCTTTTATATCGGAATAGGCTTCTAATAAACCTGTTGCTCTTTCTTCTTCTGTATGAGAAGCACTTAGGAAAGATGCAGGTGTAGCTTGCCTATATTTTGGTGCATAAAAGCGACCATATTTTGCCAATAATGCTCCTTGAGCTAAAATGGTTAGACCAATATAATTTGTGTCTTGATTATCAATAGCTACTGTGCTTGGAATTAGTGGTGGATTATCAAGATGTGTTGGATGTACCCAAAATACATCAATACCTGTATTTGTGGTGGCGTTATTATTAATCTCAATGGTAGAACTTAGGCTTAAACTTTCATCAATCACTGCAATATCTAAATCATAAGATTCTAAAAAATTTAAAGGTTGATTGGGATGAAAATACCAATTATTCACTGTGCTATAGTCCGTTGTTGAAATAGGAATGTCTATAACATTAGAGTCAGGTTCTTGTTCTTCTTGAACAGTAAAACAAGAAAATAAGAAAAGTAGAACTATAAATAACCCGAAGCATTTTATTAATTTCATGCTTTTTTGACTATTGTAATCTTAAAAGGTTTAATAGGTATTTCGAATTATTTTTAAGTATAATTTTGTGTTTGTTGCGTTACGTTATTGAATAGAGCTTTAGTTTAGCTGCATTACAGGCCACTGTTTTGTATATGAAAAACAGCAGATTTTAAGCCCTATATTTTCAATGTAATAAGGGTTTGTAACTTATTGAAATTTAATTGTTTAATAGGTGGAATCGCTGTTTCTGATATACGTTTTTAGCTATAGTATTTTTACTGGTTTCTTATTATCGTCAATCGCAACAAATGTAAATTCTCCGGATACTGCTTTTTCTCGGAAATCGGTGTACATTTCCTCTACGAAAATATCTACTCTCACTTTTAAACTTGTATGTCCTACGTGGGTAACATATCCATCGAGTTCCACAATAGTTCCTGCAGGAATAGGCTTTTTAAAGTCAATTTTATCACTACTAACAGTAACCATTTGTTGTCGACTAAACCTTGTTGCTGTTATAAACGCCGTTTCGTCCATTAATTGCATTGCTGTGCCTCCGAAAAGGGTGTCGTAATGATTCGTTGTATTAGGAAAAACCGCTTTAAAGATTTTCGACCTTGATTTTTTTATTTTTTGCTCTACGTCCATTATACTACTTGTTTTTCTAATGCTATAAAATGCGTTGTTTCTTTGTGGTAAAGCGGTATAATCTTTACCTCACATTTGTAAATTGATTTGTCTTTTCGGTGATTGACTATGACTTCCTTGAACGGTTTGTTAAGTTCAATTTTAGACTTAATCTTTGCTTTAGTTCTTAATGAGGTTTTCTCGCCTTGTAAAAACCTCGGTGTTTTGTTTAGAGCAAATGATTTTGAATAACCAGTCATAGACGTGAAACCATCATTTACCCATATTATTTTCTGATTTATATCAGTAATAATCAAGGCTTCGTAATCATTCTCAGCAAAAGCAATTTCAAGGTCATTTTGCCAATTAAATTGTTTTGCAAAAGAAAGAACTTTTTCCAATTCAATTTTCTTTTTGGCTTCAGTCATTCGTTTATGATAACCATCCCTATAAATATCCCAACTCAATAATGGCATCGATTTTGATTTTCTAGTACCAATTTTATGTTTGATTTTGTCGTATTCCTCATTGGTCAGATTTGATAAGTAAATATCCAAAGAGTTCATTGCAGCAAGATCATGTTTCATAATATCGTTTTTTATATTGTAGCCAATGTATTTGTGTATGATTAGTGACGTGTTTAAACCCGCAATTTAGCACACTTGTTTGCGCAACAGCTAAGTAAAAACCGACTAGAAAATCGGGGTTCGTAAGCCAGTCCTGAGCGTAGTCGAAGGGTAGGCGAGGATTAGCAAGAAATTATATATACTGTTAGCCACTGGTTTAATTTAATTCAGTTGAGGTATCATCTATGTATTTTTTAATAATATCGAGTAAAAGATCTATCTGTTCAAGATGCGTTCTAAATTGAACAATGGCTATTCGTATCCAAAAGACATTATTTATGTTCGTAGATGATAGAAATATACGTCCATCAGTTTGAATGGCTTCAATTAACTCTCTGTTGAATACGTTTGCATCTCCATCTTTAGGAACGTACCTAAAAATAGCCACAGAAAGTTCTGGTTCTGGGCCTACTTCAAACCCAGGTAATTTTTGTATTTCATCATAAAAATATGTTGTGAGGTTTAGTTTTTCTTCTAATGCTGCTCTAAAAGGTTTTAAGCCAAATAATTTTAATGGCAGCCACATTCTCATCCCTCGAAAGTGCTTTGTTTGTTCGGCAGATATATCTGCAGGTGAAATTTCATCTTCTTTACCCACAGTATCTTGCATATAGTCCGCTAGACAGTGATAGGCTTTTAATAAATTCTCTTTGTCTTTTATGAGTACAGCACCTGTTCCATAAGGAAGAAAAAGTGTTTTGTGCGGATCTAGAGTTATGGAATCCGCTTCTGTTATGCCTTTAAATTTTGAATCTAATTTTTTAACTAATTTAAAGAAACCACCATAAGCTCCATCGACATGAAACCATAGTTTGTGTTTTTTAGCGATCTCTGCAATGGCTTCTAGAGGATCAATTGTTCCTGTATTGGTGGTACCAAATGAAGCATTGATATAGAAAGGAATCAACCCCTTTTCTTTGTCTTCAATAATGGCCGTTTCTAAATGTTCTGCGGAAAGCTTTAGGTTGTTGTCTAAAGGTATATATCTTAATTGCGCTTCAGATAATCCTGAAATTCGGATGGCTTTTAATATAGAATGATGTGCTTGTTTTGTAAGATAAATTACAGATTTTTCAAAATCTCTAGCTTTAAGGTTATAAGCTTCACGTGCTGTTACTAAGGCCATTAAGTTAGCAATGGATCCACCTGAAGTTAAATTCCCAAAGGCAGTAGTAGGATAACCCATAAGGCGACACATCCATTTAATAATCATATTTTCTAAACGAACGGCTCCTGGTGCAGCATAAAATACTCCAGCATAACGATTGCTAATGGCTGCCATATAATCTCCAAGCGCAGAAGGGTAAAGTCCACCACCAGGAATGTAACCCATGTGTCCGCCAGAGGCAGGATTTATACCTACGCCGTCAATATTTTTTGTTGTACTATCTAATAATGAGGTTAATTCAACTGCTTGCTCTTCAATATCTAAATTATAGATAGCCTTTCCATTTTCTTTAGACTGAATAAAAGCTTTTGAAGTGTCTAAGTTGTTTATGAATGTATTGGAATACTCTAAAACCTCAGCGTTCCATTGTTCTCTTATGCTTTCTTTAGGGTCTAAAAGACGTGATAATTTCTCTAACTCTTTAATCTTATTAATCATGGTTAAATAATAGTTGTGAATGTTATTATAAACTTGCGGCTAACTCGTAATATCATAATTTTCATAAGTCCTATCCATAAATTTATCAGGATATAACAAAGGTTTCTTATCAGAAAAATTATGAGAAACGAAGTTAATTATATTTATTGATATAGCGAGATGTAATTGTACGTATAAATCCCTAAATCACAGGCCAAGTTAAAACCTTTTATGCTATATAACGTTCGTTAAGCTGTAAGGTTGTGAAAAACAATGTCTTATATATTGAAAAGCACAAGGCTTGCGTTCAGTAGTTTTTAAACTGATATTAAGAAAATTATTATCGGAATAAACTATCAGCGTCCCGATTGCTAGGGATTCGCAGGTAGGCTTGCACTAGCAATGAACTATACACGTTAATAGCTTAGATTTTTTTTCAGTTCGTCTTTATCTATTAATATTAAAATACCTCCAATTACAAATCCACTTATTAATCCGCCAAAATGAGCTGCATTATCAATTCCTCCTAAAAACCCGAATAGCAGACTTACTCCAGCATAAAGTCCCAACAACATCCAAGTCATTCCACGCATATAATCTGGATAAATCTTGAAAACGGTAAAAGCTAAAATCAGTCCATAAAGTCCAAAAATTGCTCCAGATGCTCCAACGCTAACTGTATTTTCGTGCCAATAAATACTCGCTAAACTTGCTAGTGTTCCGCAACCAATGTAGATAATTATAAGTTTTAAAGAACCTAGAGCCTTTTCCAACAAACTACTGCCAAGTCCAAGTCCGATTAAATTCATAAACAAGTGTAAGAGTCCACCGTGAATAAATAAAGAAGAAAATAATCTCCAATATTCTCCATTCATAACTTCAAATCGTCTATTTCCTCCAATTTCGAGTAATTCTCTTGGTGTAGGAGAAACGATGTTAAGTCCGTTAAAGGTCATAATTAGGAATACAATAATATTTAGAAGTAATAAAATTGCTGTAGCTTTATTTTCGCCTATTGGATTTAAAAGGCTTATCAGATCTTTTAAATGATCTTCTTTTAGTGGTTTATTTTTCTTAAAATCGTTTAATTCCTTTTCGTCAATTTTAGGAATTACTACCATTACTAAAAGGGCTAGTGCTCCGATACCAAAAGACCCAAAAATCCAGGAAAACGAATTACCAAGTCTTTCTTCAAAAACATCTTTTTTAGGTACAAGTATTATTTGTTCCTTTTCGTTTAGATTAGCGTTTCTTTTTTGTATTGCTTCTATAAATCCATCTCTGTCGTCTGAATATCCTAGTCGTTCAAAATATTCTACATCGTGAAAATTATATGTTTTAAATTCTTGTTCTGATGTATTTAAAAAAGTTCTGTATTCTGATTTTTTTCTTTGTTCATTAATACGATTACTTAAATTCTTTTTATACTCAACTCCATACCAAATAGAACTCGTTTCCTTAAAAGGACAGGCGAGATATAAGTAAAAGTTTAGATTATCATTATTTCGACCAGAAGTTCTCGCAGTTACATATGGAAGGCTTGAGTTATGGTCAATATCAAATGAGCTTATTTTAAAATATTTTTCATTTTTTAATTCTTTAACTTTTGCTATTGAAGGTATTTCGTTTAAGTCAAAAGAATTTTTCTCAATGTAGTGTTGACTTATTATTAATGGCACAGCGATTGCTACGGCCATAGCAAATTGATATGCAAAATAGCCGTTATCTGTTTTGCCTCTAACATTTAAAATTCTAATTCTTCTTCGTAACCAAATAAGTATTGGAATGCAAGGAAGAGCGAAAGGAATCCAAAAATTCAATAGGTTTTCCTTTAAGGGTAGAATTCCGAGTTTGATATCTAAAGTCCAACGAAATATATTGTAAAAAAGAATTGTTCCTATCGAAACTATTAAAAATGGAACATATACGTCTTTAATTTTTGTTTTTATAGTGTTCAATAAGGAGATGTTGGTTTTAAATGCAAGCTAACATTTTTGTATATGGTTTGTTGTGTGGTTGTGTAACGTTTTTTATTTAGTACCATCTTATTTGATATGGATACTTTTCATAAATCACATTGTCTTCGTTTATTGTGTTTCCATTTCGACCATTAATCTCTCCTAATTTCTGTAATTCGTGTGCCTCTGTTGTTTTTCCAATTCGTCTTAAACAATCCGATTTGAAAATTTGGACTTCTGAAAAGTTAGGGTAAATTTCTAAAGCCTTGTCGAAAATTTCAATTGCTCCTAAATAAACTTTTTGCTCATATTTACTAATACCATAATAAAACAAGTCTAAATGGTGAAGCCAATCTTTGCCTTTATCTTTTAGTTGGTATTCGTAATCTTGTTTAAAAATCTGTTCCGCTTTTTCAAATTCATTTAATTGTAAGTAGGAAAGCCCAATGTAAAAGTCATAGGAATGGTCCATAACATAGCTATATCCAAACCTTTTTTTGCAATCTTTAAAATCTGTAATCGCATCTCTATACGTTTTAGCAAAAATACATTTTATGAATGCTCGATAATCTTGCCACCCTTGTCTGTCGTATTTTACAGCCTTATCAATAAAGTCCACTCCAACCTCATATTTTCCTTGTTTGAACATTGGCATTGCCTTTTGTTGCCATAAATATGCGATAGTGCTATCTTTTGCAAGTCCTTTGTCAATTTCTTCTTGCCATTCTCTTGAAAATAGTTCGTGTTTCCACGCTCCGTTTTTCAGATGTTCATTTATTATTTCTTTCTGCTTTTCTTTCTGCGGACTTAATGCTATCACTTTATTTTTTGCTAAATCTTTGTCAGATGTATCAGATTGGCCACAAGAAGACATTGTAGCAAATAATAAAATGGTCAATATTTTGATGTCACTTATCAATTTTTGGTCAAATGTTGCCTAGCGGATTAGCGTATGATATCATGGCGTGGTTATGCCCTAAAGTTTTCAATTATAGAAGACACATCTTCTATCTTTTTCCATTCAGTAGGTCTTTCAAAGTCCTGTCCTGACTTTAGAACTTTCGCATTTGGATAATTATCTCGAATGTTTTCCCAAGTCGTATCGCTCCATTTGTCGTTATCCATCTCAATGAGTTTTACATTCTTTAAGGGACCAGAAACAGCTTTACCAATCAATGGCCACCACAAGCTTTCTGTTTCTCTATCCCAAAGTACAAATCCATCTAACCCATTCCATATTTCTTTATCATAGTAGGTATATCCACTTAATGCAAATGTTAGTTCTTTATTTCCATAATTTCGCTCATAAATAGCACCCAAATCAGCCAATATACAATAAGCCGCCATTATAGGTTTACCATCCAGAACGTCGTTAACAACTTCGTGTCTAGTAAGGTCTTTAACAGAGTAAGCTTTAATCTCATTACCAGATTGTGCTAGCAAAAATCTTGTACTGTCTGCCCAAACTTGGTTAGCTTCTGTGACAGAAATAAATTCTGGTTTTAATAAGGCTGGAAATTTTTCACGACCAATTCCATAATGAAACTGTTCATCTTTAAGTAAATAGTCACTTATGTCGAAATGTTGATTTTCCAATTCTCCACCATACAACATTTTCTTTCCGTCAACTTCAAAAAATTTACCATCTTCTAAAGCAACAGGTCGTTTCTTTTTTACAATTTCTTTTTTGTCTACTGATTTAACGTCTTCTTTTTTTGACTGCTCTTTACATCCTATAAAAAGAATCGTCAGACATAGAAAAATGATTTTTTTCATTATTGTTTGTTTAATGTTCGCTAACGCTCTTGTATATGGTTAGTTACGTGGTTAGGCAACTAAGTTAGCAAACTTTTACGAACCTAATGAAATTTCGGCATTATGTTTCGTGGTTTTCAGCATCTATTTTAGAGACTTCTAGTTAAACGGCTAATAGTGCTAATCCAATTTTCTTAAAATGTGCTTGAATACTTTCTACTTTTTCAGCTTTAATATCGAAATAATAATGCTCGTATTCATATCTTATGTTTTCCGCACCAAAATTTACTATCATTTTACGATGTATTGTTTTTAATTTTTTGGAGGTTTTAAATTTGTACCTTTTCATTCTATCGTTTGTTCTTTCAGTTTTATTTTCTCAGTATATTTATTTTCAGCATTCTGCTTAGATATTATGGCCTAGGTGTTTCTTTGGTTTGTCATAAATTATACACGCTGTTGAAGCCAGTTATTTAATTCCAAATTTCATTCGATTCTGTTAAAATGACAGGATATTTATCAGTTACCAGTATCGTTTGTTCGTGTTGAGTTACATAGCCACCTTTATTGCCTACTAAAGTCCAACCGTCATTTAATTCTACAGCAACAGTTGAATTTGTTGAAATAAAAGTTTCTATTGCTACTGTGGTGTTTTTTTTGAATCGTTCTCTGTTACTTTTAACTCTGTAGTTTAAAATATTTTCAGGCTCTTCGTGTAAACTTCTTCCGACTCCGTGGCCAGCCAAATTTTTAATAACTTTAAACCCTGACTTTTTAGCTTCAGTTTCTATTAAATATCCAATTTCAGAAATTTTCACTCCGCCTTTTATATTGTTTATAGCTTTACGTAGAATGTTTTTAGAAGCATCTACAAGCGGTTGGTGATTATAAATGTCTTTTCCAAGAACAAAAGAGCCACCATTGTCAGACCAAAAACCGTTAAGTTCCGCAGAGACATCAATATTAATTAAATCTCCTTCTTTCAAAATCTTTTTATTTGATGGTATTCCGTGTGCTGCTTCTTTGTTTATACTTATACAAGAATAACCAGGAAATCCATAGGTTTCATAAGGGGCAGATTTAGCACCATAACTCTTTAAAATTTCACCTCCATATTCATCTAATTCTTTAGTAGACATTCCAACTTTAGCATATTCCCTCATTAATTTTAGTGTAGTTCCAACAACTTCACTAATTTTTTTCATTCCGATTAATTCAGATTCTTTTGTTATTGACATTTCGTAATTTTTATTAATCTTTTATTTTCATTAGTTGACTATACAATTCATCTAAAAATCTTTGTTGATTTTTATCTTCCTTAAAGTACCTTTGATTATTTACACCGCAAGATTCGATATCCAGAATGTTTTTTTTGTTAAAAGACCAATCATTTGTGTTCTCTACAGTTATTCCCAAATTATCATTACAACGTAACCATAAATTAGAAAATTGTGTTTTTTTAGTATTATTCAGCTTATCGAAATCGGCATTAACAGAAAACCCTTTCATTTTTGAGTTATAAAATTTATGAATAGAAGTTATCGGGACTCCTCCCCAATCTATTGTAACTCCTTTCTTAAAAGAAATATCAGTAACATTCTCTTCATTTAGTAATTTTTCTTGCTCGTATTTCTCCCAAAAAAAACGTTTTTTATATGTAATCTTCGTTCCTTTTGGTAAAGGTATATTTTTAATAGTTATGGATTCAGTAGTTATAAAATAAGGACTTTCATCTGGCTTATTGAGCACCCACATTGAACCAAGTGCATTCATATAAGCATAAATAGAACCAATCAATAAAAGTAGAATAATACTAATTATGATAACTAATTTTTTTCTTTCCATTTTTGTAATGCGTTCCAATTCTTATATTACAGGCAAAATGTCTGTGTACGTTTAGTTGCGTGGTTTAGGCAACTAAGTTAGTAAACTTTTACGAACCCGTTAAAATTCCGAAGGAATTTTTGTGAGTAGGGAAGACTCTAGCAAATTAATTAAACGCGGTGTTGTGCGTAGTTTTAGTCCTTATTTAAAATTCTCCACGTATTATCTGTTTCTTTTAAACCATTTAGAATACCACTAAAATGACCTTTTCCGTAAATTATTGCAATTTTCACTTTTGTTTCTTTTGCAACTTCATTAACAACAATTTGATTCCTAAATTCAACAACTGTGTCATCGTATTTTTTTTTATCTTTAAGCTTGTTTTCACAAGTTGATTCTTGAAATATAGAGGTTTCAAAGTCACAAGGTTCTAAATGTATAACTTCATACTTTTCTTCATAGTAATTTACCATATCTTTTAAGGTCGTATCTACGTTACGACTATTTAAAGAGTCAAGACCTAATTCTTTATTAGAAGGTTGATTGACTAACTCTTTTTTTAGTTTAAATTTAAACTTCTTTTTTAATAATGAATCTATTGAACCAGTATAGCCATTTTCTGTAAATGGGATATTTCTCAATTTTCTAACCTTCCTTAAAATTGTGTCTTCTTTTTTATGAGCAATTACATTTTCATAATAGAAATAGTACCCTTTTTGGTTTAAGGAATCAATTTTATATTTAATATCTTCATAAAGATTTTTTGTTCCGACATGGATCATTGGAAAAAATATAATCTCTTTAGAATCACTTTTTAATTTTATTAATTCAATTTTTTCATCGTATGCACCATATTTTTTTAGTGCCGTATTGAAAACTATGCCTTTACAGCTAATGCAAGTAATTAATAAAAATAAAAGAGAAATTTTTTTCATGAACATTGGTTTTTATTTGCGTACAAGGTGTTTGTATATATGGTTTGTTGCGTGGCTTAAGTACCTAATTTAGCAAATAAAAACCGATAGAAAATCCATTAGAATTTTGTGAGTAGGCTAGAACCAGCATTAAATTATATACGATGTAACCACCAGTTATTTTATCAGTTTAATAATATTCGGATATAAATTTTCCGTATGTCCTTTGTTCGTTTTAATAGCAAAAGTTATCGGTGATATGATATTCAAAGCATAAAGTGCGATAAATATATAAAATAGAATTTCATAAGTTCCGTAATGCATTAGTTTAAATAGAGCAAAAGTCGTTATAGAAATAAAAGTAAAAACAGACCAAACTATCTGAAAATTTAAAAGATTTGCTCCAATCTCTTTTAGTCCAATTATCTTATCTTTTTTGTTCATCCATAAAATGAGAGGAACAATTATGTTTCCAACTGGTATTGCCAAAAATACTATTACTGAAAGATGAAAAACTATTAAATAATTTTTATCCGTTTGTTTTCCGTAATCTAAAATATCTTCTGTATTTATGTTTAGAGCTTCGCAAATCAAATTCAAGGTTTTTCCACGTGGTTCACTTTCATTGTTTTCAATTCGTTGAATTGTCCTTAAATTCACTTTAGCAGATTCAGCCAATTCCTCTTGAGAAAGTCCTTTTTTCTTTCTTACTTCTCTAATTTTATTTCCGATTTCGTTCATAATTAATTTTGATTTATTGTTTGGACAAAACTACTTATGAATCTATCATTTTGATAACGGTTTGTTTGCGACATTTGTACGACATTCTTGTCAATATGTTGATTTTGTTGGGTTTTTCCGTTTATGTATGTTTAGTTGTGTGGTTTAGTAAATAAACACTAAACAGAAAATCTGTTAGGATTTTTGTAAGCAAGCTCAAACAAGCCATTAATTACACACGTTGTTCTACGCAGTTTTTATTCGTGTTAATTTTTAATTTCAGTTGTTAATTCAGTCGGATTATATTCAAAAGTTCCATTTCCGCTTGGGCAGCAATTCGCATCTTCTTCTGACCAAGCAAAATATTCTCCAATAATTGTTTTTCCAAGCCCTTTGGTCATAAGTCCAATTGCAAGAATTGGGAAAATAGTTTTTTTATAAAATTTGTTTAATTTTTCTAGTTTGTAATTTTGTTAAATTACGTAGAGCGGTCTCGTGTATCCGTCAGTTACGGGTTTAAAGTTACTGTTTTTCGGTTAATCACAGGCTTTAGCAATTCCGCGTGGATATGACTATGTCCGAATCCACGCGGAATTGTGCTTATACATTGTTGGCTGTAATGTTTTTTCAATCCCATATTTTTGGTCTTTCAATTTT
The DNA here is from genome assembly GCF_015645385.1 of Winogradskyella marina. GTDB lineage: Bacteria > Bacteroidota > Bacteroidia > Flavobacteriales > Flavobacteriaceae > Winogradskyella > Winogradskyella marina. Next base: position 156,391 of record NZ_JADOET010000003.1, on the reverse strand, counting down.
CATTGCTCTTAAATACGACAAAAATTGTCCTGCGTGAACTGATTCGTGATATCCAATCCGCAATAAATATGTTCCAAGTATTTTCTTTTCTCCGTTCCCAGGATGAATGATTTCGGTTTCGTTTAATTCCGTATCCGAAAATTGCCTTACACGTTCTATAAATGTTTTTCTATACGGTTCGGCAAATTCAAGTTCATCAGTAAGGTTAATGAATGGTCGGTTTTTCCAAGGTGTTTTATAATTCGTCATATCACCTTGATTAATAATAAGGTTCCATCCATAATCAGCCTCCAAAACGTGTCTTATCATGTCTGACGCACTCATTGCTTTTTCGTCAGGTTTCCAATTATAATATTTCTCAGGTAGTCCATTCCAAAGTTTTATACTTCTTCTCCTTATTTCTTTAAAATTTAAAATTATAAATTCAGATTGGGTCATTTTCTTTGTATCGTGTTTCAAACAACTTATTTAGTAAATAATTACCGACTAAGAAAGACCGCGAGGACTTTCGTAAGCTAGCTAAAACTAGCAATTAATTTTATACGGTGTTATTTGCAGGCTTTACTTCATGGATTTTAATATATAGTTAGGTATCATTTCGTTTGGCGGTGTACTTTTACCATACAATTGATAAGAATTATAGTTTCCACCTGTAAATACTGTAATCATATCGAGTTCAGGCCAAATGTTGATTTTTTGTCCGCCATTACCCGAAGCTAAATATGAGTTATATGTTTTTCCGTTAATTATAAAATATTTATGTTCCCACAGATAACCGTAATCACCTTTGTCCATATTAAATGTTTTATCAATCCAACTTTTTGATATTATTTGATTGCCTTTCCATTTACCACCATCTTTAAATAATTTTGCTAATTTAATTAAGTCTCTTGATGTAAAATACGTTTGACTAAAATCGTCTTTACTCGTTTGATTTGGTTCGAAAGTCCATTTGTAATTTGAAATATTTAAAGGTTCAAAAAGATTTTCTTTTGCAAAATCCTCAATTTTCTTATCTGTTGCTATTTCTATTAAACTGCCTAAAGTCAAAGCACATCCTGTACAATAAGATGATGATTTACCAGATTCTTCAATCATTGGTAAATTGAGCGTGTATTTTACCCAATCTTTACTTTGCATCATTTTTAATTCATTTCCTTTACTTGCAGGATTATTGTTTTCACAATCCATTCCGTGGCGATACATTAAGAAATTTTCTATTGTAATTTCTTTTTTTCTTTTGTCTAAATTGGTAATTTCTGAATATTTAGAATTAAAATAGGGTAATAGTTCATCTTTTTCGCTTTTTATAAATCCTTGGTCAACCGCTATGCCGAGAATTCCGCCAATGAGTGGTTTTGTGGCAGACCTTAATTGATGTGGTGTATTTTCATCATAACCGTAAAAATATTCCTCAAGTACTAATGTGTTGTTTTTATAAATCAAGATGCTATGGACATCGGGAAAATTACCTTTAATGGTTTCTTTGACCATATCGACTATAAGTTTGGGGTTTTTAAATTCATCGTCCAAATTGCCCGTTAAAAGTCCATCATCAGTTTCTATCGGTTGCTTATACACGTAATTTTCTGGATTATCGAAAAGTTCTTTTCTCGGAAACATATTCGATTTATCAATAGCTCTTGTAAGTAACTTAAATTCATGACCGTCAGTCTTATAGTTTATTACTTTATTTGAGTTGTCCCTTTCAAAAATTACAGAACTTCCTTGCATATCTATAAAACTATCCAAAGCAATAAATTTTAAAGGATATTTTGCATTATCTATAACAGCATAAAGCGTGGTGTCCATCGCCGAAGCTTTAAGTTCTAATGTCGTATTATCAACATACTCGTATTTGCCTTCATAATCTAAAAGACTTTGGTATTCCGATTTCTCTTTCGTTACCGAACAACCAATAAATAAAGGAATTAATAAAAGTAAATATTTCATTTAAATTCTGTTTTTGGATAAGCAAGATTGTTTTTTTGCTTGCACATACCGTGTTTGTGTATGTCTAGTTGCATGTGTTAAACACTAAAGTAAGAAAATAAATGACAGCTATAAAGTACATAAGGACTTTCGTAAATAGGCTATAACTAGCAATGAATTTTATACGTTGTTGGCAAACGTTATTTATCCGTATGTTTAAATCAGAAATTACTATTTGTTCAGTTGCCCTAATTTTTCAACTTTTTTCAACCATTTAGCTCTAAACTCTTCTGTAGAAAGCCGTATAGGTCCAATGGCTGTAATTCGCACTTTTTTTACACCAATATAATGCAATGTTCCTTTTTTCATTGCATTGTGGCTAGGGCTTTTATAAACAAATTTGTAAAACCAAGTTGGTTGATCCATTGTGCAAATTATTCTGGCAGATTTACCTGTTAGGCACTTATCCGAAAGCAATGCGTTTTCTCTTTTTTTAAAAGCAAACCCAGGAAGTAATATCCGATCTAAAAAGCCTTTCATCATTGCAGGGACAGAGCTCCACCAAATAGGATATACCCAAACTATATGGTCTGCCCATTTTAATTTATCTTGTGCATCTAGTAAATCTGGTTCTAGTTCAGTCCGTTTTCTATATCCAAATTCTAGGTTTGGATTGAAATTCAATTCTCGAATATTAATTTCTTTTATTTCAGCATTTGATTTTTTTGCTCCTATTTTATAGGCTTCTGAAAGTGCAAAACTGAAGCTTTCCTTGTCAGGATGTCCGTTTATAATGAGTATTTTCTTCATCTACTTAGAGATATTTTTTGATTTTTGATTCAAATTGTGTTCCTGATAAAGTTTCTGTATTGAAGAATTTATAGAGTATGAAAGTAGCAGGAACGGTCAAAAAGAAGCTACAAATTGCAAAAGTGGTAATGCTACAAAGCACAGCTAAGATTTGTGAGCTAAGTTCTCCCAAGTAATTTTGTGCGATAAAAAAAAGATAGATGGCTTCTGAATAGTCATAAAAGCGAACGGTGGTTTCGTAGATAAGCCAAGTAGGATAAAACCATTTTCTAATAGGTTCCCACCATTTTCCCCAAATTGACTTTAGTTGTTTGTTGTTTTCTTCCATTTTTAAACTTTTTTACAAAGTTTATTTTAATGGAAGATGTATCATTTGATATAAATCAAATTCGTTTTTTTGGATTTCTTATTCTGCTTAATGTTTCAAGTGTAATTCCTAAATATGATGCAATGTGCGTAAGAGGTATTCTTTGGGTTATATTTGGATAAATATTTAAAAGGTGTTTATATCGTTCTTCTGCCTTGTTGAACTGAATTGTGTATAATCTTTCACAGAGTCCCAACATAGTTTGAGTCACAACTTTACTGATAAAACGTTCAAAATCGTGGTGCTTTTTTGAAAGGCAATCCACTGTATCTTTTGAAAATTCAAGGACAACGGAATCTTCAATAAATTCAACATAATGAGGACTTGGCTCTTCGCTGAAAAAACTGATAATTGCAGCCATTATTTCATTTTCAAAAGTGAACCAGTCAGAAATGTCCTTTCCGTCTTTTAAATAATATGCTCTTGAACAACCTTTTACAATTAAGTAGGCTTTTTTAGAAAATTGTCCCTCACGAACTACAATCTCACCCTTTTTATAACTTACAATTTTTGAATTCGCAATTAACTCTTGTTGACATTCATTGGTAATAGGATGATATGTTTCTCCAATTTTATTTAAGATATTTTCAATGTTCATTCTTTATTGACTGAAATTTTACGCTTTAGTACAGAGGTTCGTTTTAATGTTTGCCAACGTTTATGTATAAGAAAAGTTGCGGTTTTGTGTGCGAGGATTTTCGGAAATAAAATCAGACGTAACAAAAGAGCAACGATCTTTGTTTAAGCCTAAAATAGCAATTATTTTAATACTGTGTTGGGTACAGTTATTTTTATCGGTTTAATATTTTCATAAGGTTCTTTTTCGTTCGCAAATTGTAAATTGTCAAAAGCGATTGCAGATTTACCTTTTTCTATTTCAGTATTAATTAAATTTTCCAAAAACTCAATTCCCATTGCGTCAACTCCATAATAATCTAAAAGGATAGAATCGTTTTTTTCAAAACAGGCTTTAATGATTAGTGCTTTTTTGTTTTTGAAGCTCAAATATTCAAATTTCTCATTTAAACTAATTCCGATTTCTTCTGCGATTCTTCTTGCTGTAAGTTTGTCAATCTGCATTTTATTAATCAGATATTTATTTACAGTCAAAGGGTTTAAAAATTCCGTAACAGTATTTTGTCGGTAGTTTTTTGCCCAAGGAAAATCAGTTTTTTGATTTTGGAACCGTTTTATCAATTCGATAGTTAAGTCAAAACCTAATGGTAAGTTTTCAAGATTGAAATTCGGAATATAAATTCGGATTAGATTTCCGCTTTTTAATTCAAATTCAGGCACAGAAATTCCGTTTATCTCAAACTCTTCGTTATGAAAAATACTGTTCGTCATAATTGTACTCAACGGTCTCGTATAACCGTCAGTTACGGGTTAATATGCGTTAATTTTCGGTTTAGCACAGACGTTAGCAATTCCGAGTGGATTCGGACGTAGTCGAATCCGCCGTAATTGCGGTTATACATTGTTGTGAGCAGTACTTTATTCACAATATTCAGTCAGTTTTATGCTTTTTAATGCTTTAAAAAATTCAGTTTGCGTTGAGTCAGATAGATTGTTTCCATAAAAACTCAAACTTGTTTTGTTAGAATTCGGTCTACCGTTTTTTAAGTTGTCAATGTAAATTCCGCTTGCTCCAAATCCTTTATTTTTTGGCTTTATAAATTTAGCTACAAAGCAGTCAATACTGTCCAATTTGTATTCGTACTTAAAGTAATCTTTTGCGTCATATTCAGCGGTTAGAAAGTCCTCGATAACTAAATGCTTTACATTTTCTAATTGCTTTTTTTGCTTGTCGCTAAATTCTGCATATTCAGATTGCTCAAATACCAACACCTCTGGGTTTTTAGTCAAATCAGGTGAGTACCAACCTAAATCAAAAATCAGCGTGTCGTTTTTGTCTGTTATCAATCCGCTAACATAGCTGTCAATTCCTTTTATTTCATATTCCGACCAACTTTTGGGAACTGTTATTTCAAACGCTCCGTAGTCAATCGTTTTGTTTTCCGACTTATCACACGATAAAATCAGAAGTAAAATAAGTATCGATAGCGTTTTTCTCATATTGCTCACAACGTGAATTATAACAGCAAAATACATCGTTACCCAATTACATTCTCGGGATAAGGTTTGTTTTTACGCTATTATATATCGTAAATCTAACAAAAAGAAATCAATTTTTTCTACGATAAGTAACTTAGCAGCCACAAAAAAAACCACCAAGTTGTCACATGGTGGTTTTTTTAAGTTTCTAATATTTTTATTAAGATTCGGTATTTACGACACCAAGTGTATAGAGTTGTTCCATAGTTGGTGACACGCTTCCTCCTTCGGGTTCTAAAGTGATACCAAATGCTTGGCTTTCATTAGTGTTGGCAATGGTAAAGATTTTATTGTCGTCGGTATTAAAATCGTCTATTGTTCCTAAGCTTGTTGGTGTTAACGGATTTAGTGTAAGGGACCAAACTTGCCACACTTTCCCTTCTGGTGCACTTGGTAATCCTTCTCCATCGAGATAAATGGTATTGTTTGCTTTGTTCCAATATACTTTAGCAAAGCTAGTAGCAAACTCTCCTTGGCCACCAAGTGGTACGGCAATAATTTCTCTATCTCTAATAACATCTAATAGGTTTTTAGTGGCTGCCAAATCGGTTCTGGCATCTTCTATTTGTGTTTCGAGATATTGGTTTTCTATGTCAGCCGTTTGCAATTCTTGCTCTAGGTCTGAGTTCTGGTTTAATGTCCAAACTAAACCAGCTGCCAACAAGATAGATGCAGCCCAACCTGTATAACTGATCCAATTAGTCTTTCTTGGTTGTAGTTCTACCACTTTAGAGTCTTCAGCGTTTAACCTTGCCTTAATAGACGCATAGCCTTTTGCTCTTGGAGATGCTGCTGCGGTTAATTTAACCACAGCGCTTTCTATTGCTTCAACTTCTTGTAACAACTCAGGGTGTTGTTTTAAGCGTTGATAGATCTCTTCATTTTCTGTTTCAGGAAGTTTTCCGGCTACATATAGCTCTAAAATACCTGATTCTATGTAAGCGTTTATATCCATATTACAATACCATATCTCTTAATTGTTGAATACAATTTCGGTTTCTTGTTTTAATAGTACCTAATGGCATTTGTAATTCTTCCGAAGCTTCCTTTTGTGTGAATCCTTTAAAATACAGGAGTTCAATCACGGCTTTACATTTTTCGCCTAATTGCGTTACAAAGGTTTTAATACCAATGGCATCCGTACTGTTATCTAAATTATCATGGCTGGCTATAATATCTACGAAATAATCCGTATTCAGGTTTTTTCGAGATTGTTTAAATGCCTTAGACCGTGTTTTATCAATCGCTGCATTCCTAGCAATGTTAAGAATCCATGTAAAAAAACGCCCTTTTTTTGAAGAGTAAGTATCGGCCTTATGCCACGCTTTTATAAAAACATCTTGCATTAGCTCGTCTGCAATAGCCGTATCTTTAACGATATTGTAAACGACACCATGTATGCTTTTGTGGTACATCCCATAAAGCTTTTCAAAAGCTACATGGTTTTTATCTTGAAACTGTTTTACCAGTAATTCTAATTCCATTTATTCGCGATTTTACTTAGAATATTTCGCAGAAATGGGGAAGAAAATCGCCGCAATTGTTCTAACAATGTAATTGATGTAATATGTTTTAGGAGTTATTCAATAATACCTGCACAACCGATACGTGCACCTGCAGCTCCTGTAGGCTGCGTTTTTAAATCATCTTCACCTATATGTACAATAATGGCTTTACCTAAAATATCTTTGGTTTCATCTCCACAACCAATACACCATTCATCTGTAGTTTTGGTTATAGTTGCGCGACCGTTAGCATTAGCTTCCAAGTTTCCAATGTCTCCTTTGTGATAGCCAGCTTCATCTCCCCAAGCACCATGTGGTTGACCTGTAGGATTCCAGTGACCTCCAGAAGATGTACCATCATCAGCAGAACAATCTGCTTTTTCATGAATATGAATAGCGTGTTTACCTTCTTCTAAACCGGTAACTGTACCAACCATAGTTACCATTCCGTTTTTATCAGAAAAGTTAACTGTGCCTTCAACGTTACTTCCACTCTTTGGTGATAAGGTTATTGATAGTTTTTTTGGTGTCGTTACAACTTCTTCGATGTCTTCGACTTCGGTTTCAATTACCGTTTCATTTTCTTTTTTTGTGTCCTTACACGCTGTGGCTGCAGATAATACAATAAAAGAAAATATAATTAATTTTAAATTTTTCATAATATACTTTATTAAATTATTTATTGCTGTTAAAAATTCTCCTAACGGATGGTTTATTAATCATCACTAATTGAACTTGGTTCAATGCTAATTTTTAAAATTACGTTAGATAGAAATGATTATCAATCAATGCACACAAATTAATGAAGTAAAAAGTGCTTTAGATGCTCAATCACAACTATTATTAATTCATTTGATAATAGTTAAAATACGGTTATCAGATTTTAAAATTAAAAGGGGTTTACTTGTCGCGTAAATAAGTACTTACTTCTATTGCGACATCTTCCCAGGTTTTACTCACTCCGTCAGCACCTTTGTGCAGATCAAAGCAAACTTTATTTAAAGACTCTAAAGCCCCTAATGCGTCCCAATCTTCAAGATTCATGGTAGCTTTCATACTTACACGTCTTTCATCTGTAATATTTACTTCTAACGGTAGGTCTTTAGTAACGCCATTCATTGTAACTTCGGCAGAATAGGCCTCGTTAGCATATTTAATTTTTCCTGTTAAAAATTCAGGATTTAACATCACACCAAAAAATGAGTTCTTTAGCTTTTCATCTCTAATATCATCCATAGTAAATAAACTACTTACAGGAATAGAAAACTCTAAGTTATTTAAAGCAGCTTCTGGTGTTGCACCTTCTTTGTCATCAAAATTGAGCGTTGCAAATTCACCAGCTACGGGAACTTTGTCGGTTGTTTTATAAGCTGTCCATTTTACATTGGTAGCTTCAGACTTAACAACATATTTAATAGTGTTCTCTATAGTTTCTTTAGTATCGGCTTCTTTTTTTTCTTGTTTACAAGATGAAAGAACTAAGCTAATAGAGATTAAAAGTGATAAGAATTTTATGCTTTTCATGATTTGTTTATTTTGAGTAAAATTAATGATATAACTGCGTTAATGCAAGTAACACGTACGACTTAACTAGAAATTTTTAACCTGTATGATATAAATCATGTTTTAAGAGTAACGATACGGTTACTTTTGCCTCTAAACTTATAGTTATGAGCCAACCCTTAATTACTAAATACAACGTTGCAGGTCCTCGTTATACGAGTTACCCAACGGTTCCGTATTGGAACTTAGAGTCGTTTTCGTTGGCAAACTGGAAAGCATCTCTACAGCGTGCTTTTAAAGAAAGTAACGCTACCGAAGGTTTAAGTTTGTACATTCACTTGCCTTTTTGCGAAAGCTTGTGCACTTTTTGTGGTTGCCATAAGCGTATTACAAAACGTCACAGTGTAGAATCTCCTTACATACAAGCGGTTTTAAAAGAATGGAGTTTGTACTTGGCATTATTAGAAACAAAACCAATAATAAAAGAATTACACCTCGGTGGAGGTACACCAACCTTTTTCTCAGCAGAGAACCTTAATATATTAATTTCTGGACTTTTAGAAAACGCTGAACTCGCTGAAGGTTACGAATTTAGTTTTGAAGGCCATCCCAATAATACGACAGAAGCACATCTTCAAACCTTATATGATTTAGGGTTTAGACGCGTGAGTTATGGCGTTCAGGATTATAACCTTAGCATACAAAAAGCCATTAATAGAATTCAACCTTTTGAAAACGTAAAACGGGCTACAGATTTGGCGCGTAACATTGGTTACACCTCTGTTGGGCACGATATTATTTTTGGTTTACCGTTTCAGACCGAAGCAGATGTTATTGAAACCATTGAGAAAACAAAAGCCTTAATGCCAGACCGTATTGCATTTTATAGCTATGCGCATGTGCCATGGATAAAAGGAAACGGACAACGTGGTTTTAGTGAGGCCGATTTGCCAACACCAGCATCTAAACGTCAACAATACGAAACAGGCAAACAACATTTTGAAGCTGCAGGGTATGTTGAAATTGGTATGGATCATTTTGCCCTAAAAAGCGATTCACTATATAAAGCGATGGAAAATAAAACTTTGCATCGTAATTTTATGGGTTATACGGCTTCTAAAACACAAGCTATGATTGGTTTGGGAGTGTCTTCTATTAGCGATAGTTGGTATGGTTTTGCTCAGAATGTAAAATCGAATACGGAGTATTATCGTTTGTTAGAGCAGGATATCATTCCGGTGTTTAAAGGTCATATTTTAAATACGGAAGACCTTATCATTAGAAAACACATCTTAAATCTGATGTGTAATTTTGAAACGGCTTGGACAGATGACGCCTTAGTATTTAAAGAATTACCAGAAGTACTCATAAAACTAAAAGAATTTGAATCGGATGGCTTATTGCAATTTGGATCAAAACACGTTGTTGTCACCGAAAAAGGGAAAGCCTTTATTAGAAATATATGTATGGCTTTCGATTTGTTATTACAACGCAAAAAACCTGAAACTCAATTGTTTTCAATGACCATTTAATATCGAAAAAAAATGAAAAAAATAATCGTACCTGTAGACTTTTCAGAACATTCGGAATTTGCGCTTGAAGCTGCAGCAGGTTTAGCACAGAAATTTGAGTCTGAACTCATTGTGTTACATATGTTAGAATTGTCTAATGCTGTTATTTCATCTGCAAGCGAAGCATTAAATCAAGAAGCTATTTTCTATTTAAAATTAGCCGAACAAAAGTTTGAATCGTTTTTAGATAAACCGTATTTAAAAGATGTTAATGTGATACCAATTGTGAAGCATTTTAAAGTTTGGAGCGAGATCAATAAAGTAGCAGAAGAGCAAAATGCCGATTTAATAGTTATGGGGTCACAAGGGGCTAGCGGCATAAAAGAAGTGTTAATTGGTTCTAATACTCAAAAAGTAGTAAGGTTTTCAGATATTCCGGTTTTGGTTATTAAGCATAATCCTATTCTATTAGATTTTGAAAATGGTGTTTTTGCCAGTGATTTTACAGAAGAAGCAATTCCGCCTTATTTAAAAGCAAAAGAAACGTTTAAAGCACTTGGTATTTCTATGCATTTGGTATATGTAAACTCACCCGATGGCAATTTTAGAAGTTCTTCGGAAATAGATAAACGTGTCTCTCACTTTTTAGAAAAGGCAGATGGTGATTTAAGACATTTAGAGGACATTAATATTGTTTCAGATTATTCTATAGAAGCTGGTATTCTAAATTTTGCTAATGTTATTGGAGCAGATTTAATTGCTGTCGCTACACATGGTAGAAAAGGATTATCTAATTTTTTTGAAGGTAGTGTGTCAGAGGATATTGCAAATCATTCGACCTTACCTGTGATGACATTTAAGATATAGTAGTCGATATTATTGGTTAGTTAGTGTTTATAATATCGCCTAAACGAACGTCAAAGGTTTTTTCTTTGGCGTTTTTTATTTATCTCATTAAACGTCTAAATTCTTGATCTTGTTCAGCATTGAGTTTTAAATCTTCTTTCATTTGAGAAGCTGAAGGTTTTAGCATTACTAAATACGCTAGAAGCACAGCAGAAATAATTAAATAGATGAGATTTGAAGTCATTAAAAATATAACAATACCAAAAAACGCTGGTGCTTCAATCATTGCATATTGTATAAGTTTAGAAGTTTGTAAGTGAATTAATTTGTCTTGAATTGCAGGTTTTTCTTGAACCTGATTTAGGTTTTTTTGAAAAATAGTAACACTTAAAACGGCTGCAGCAATAGCAAATACAGGAACTAGATAAAGGAAAATATCATTAGCGTCAGATACATTTAAAAAGGCGTTTTCTGTAGTGAAGAACGTTACAGTACCAAATAAAAGTATAGTTGCGCAGAACGCAATATGTATAAACGTTATGTTTTTAAAAACACTTTTAGGACTTAGTGGTTGGTTATTTGTGGTCATTATTAAATTGATTGGACAACTAAAATAAAACAAAAGCTTTAATAGTCTAAATAAAAATTAAAAACCCCTTGATTTTAAAAACGATACCCAATTCTTAAATGTAGGTTTATAGCGAAACCATCAGAATCACTTAAATAGACGTTTTCTTCTTTAATATAGTGTATATATCCTAAGCCTATACCAGTTTCATAAGTGAAATGTTTACCGACGTTACGTCGTATTCCCCAAGTAGGAATAATAGAAATATCACTAATAAAATTCAAATTATTAGCGACAGAATTAATAACGATATCTGGATGATATGTGGTTTTTATAGCAATAAAATTACCGCTATTACCATCTATTCGTCGCGATTTGGATACGCGTTTATTAAGGTTGTAGTACCAACGCGGTTCAAAAGTAATTGCTGGTACCAGGACAAAACCACTACTTCCAATAAAGCTGTTACTATAAAAACCTGCATCTATACCCAGCTCAGAGCGTAAGGCTATAGAATTTGAAAGTTTAGATTCGTTATGTCCCCAAAATCCTAAAAACCCAAATTGGATGCCATAAGTAGATTGTTCTACACTAGCATCTTGTGCTGTAGCTGTTAAAATAGATAGACTAAAAATGAATAATAAGAGGCTTGTTTTCATGGTTATATCGTTGTAATTGGTCCGTAGCGAATATATCAATAATTAGACCACTTTGTAGGAAATCTTTTATATTTTAATGACACTCAATAGCGCTTGCTGCTGTTTCAACAATTGGAGCAGGAGAGAGGTAAGGTATGCCCAAGCCTAAGCCACGAAGAATAAATAACACTCCTATAACTACGACAAAAACAGGAATCGCTTTTTGAATGCGTTGTTTTATAGTACTGTTAAGAAACTTACCTAAATAAATAGCAGTGGTCATTAACGGAATTGTTCCTATCCCAAATAAAACCATGTAAAAACTGCCTTCAGCTAAACTGCCTGTGGCAACAGCGCCAAATACTGCCATATACACTAAGCCACATGGTAAAAATCCGTTGAGAAAACCAATAGTTAAAAACGTATCTGCTGTTTTCTTTTTTAAAGCTGAACCTAAGGATGATTTTACTTTAGAAATAATTTTATATAATGGTTTTGTAAGCGTGAATTTTCCTGTGATGTTTTGTGGTAAAAGCACAATGATAATCATTAAAACCCCAACAACAATAGACAATTGTTGTTGTAGCCCAAACAATGAAAAGCTTTTGCCCAGTAAGCCAAAAACCAATCCTATTATACTGTAAGCTAAAATCCGACCAAAATGGTAAATAGCAATCTGACTGACTTTTTTAAGAGAGTTTGAGCGATCTACAGGTAACATAAATGCAATAGGACCACACATGCCAACACAGTGTAAACTTCCTAATAATCCTAATATGAATGCTGATGCTAACATGTATTTTTCTCTATTGGAATGCTTCCGATAATTATTGGAAAAAGACCTATTTATAAGGTTTTGGTTAAATGTCCTCTCGACTCAGCTCGAAAAGACAACAAAGAAATTTAATAGGTGATTTCAGTTTTATAGATATAAGATTCGGTGTTGTATGTCCAATCTACAGTAATGTTCCATCGACCACCTAATAAACGTTTGTCAGGTATGAGCAAATTGTGGTTAGATAATGAAATTGGTATTTCAAAATCAAATTGCTTATTAGATGGCCTGTATAGGAACACTTTACCTTCTATGTTTTTAAAATCAATATCCTTAGGAAAGACGAGGTTAATACCGTCTTCTGTTTTTTTCCAAGTGATATTTGTTTTTAATGTTTTTGAATGTTCTTCTTTATTTAAGTCTTCTTGAAACTCTAATTCTTGTCCATAGTAATCTTCTGTTACTAAATCAAAATCATATTTAGCATCTGTACTCATTGTGATAATAAAGTACATGATAAAGCTAATGAATGCTACAAATGCGATAACTATTCCTGTTCCCCAATTTATTTTCATGGCAAATTTTATTTTGATTACCTGAACTTGTTTCAGGATCTTATATTTTAATATTAACTGTCACACTGTGCGCAGTGGATGTGTTTTTTTTAAACCTACATGGTTTTTGATTCCGGTAGCTATCGAATCTTGCGATTAATAAATTATGTTATCTGTTCAGACCTGCTAGGTCAATACTATAAAAGGCTTCAACGTCACGCTTCCAACTTCAATCTTCATGCTAAGTTAATTATAACTACGTGGTCCTAAAAAGTTGACCGTTGTGGTTTCAATTAACTCGTCTTTACTATAGACCTCTAGAGTTAATTTGTTTTTGTCGCCAGATAAATCACCTTGATCAATTTCGATAAACAAAGTACCTTCTGCTAAGTCTTGCGCTGGAACCATAAAATTATTTGTGACACCTACTATCTTAATTGTTCCATCGAATTTTCTTAGTTTAAAACTAATGTCGTTAATGTCTCTAGTGGTTTTGTTAACCAATTTATACGTGTAAACGTTACTTATAATAGTGCCTTCTTTGTGTTCGTATAATTGGCCAGGAAGTTTAAGTACAGTAGCTTCAACATCATTTCTTAATAATAGTAAGCCAGAAAATAATCCGATTAGAATGGTTAAAACGGCTATATAGCCTTTCATTCTTGCGGTTAGTTTAAACTTTTCTTTCTTTTCTATTTCATCTTCACTAGCATAACGAATTAATCCTTTTGGCAGATTAATACTTTCCATAATATGGTCGCACTCATCAATACACGCAGTACAATTAACACACTCTAATTGTGTACCGTTTCTAATATCAATTCCGGTAGGACATACATTTACACATTGCAAACAGTCAATACAGTCACCATGTCCTAAAGCTTCACGATCTTCGTTTTTTCTAAATTTCTTTCTGCCGTTTTCTGCTTCACCACGTTTATGGTCGTAAGCGACAACGATAGATTTATTATCTAAAAGTACACTTTGTAATCTGCCATAAGGACAAGCAATAATACAGACTTGTTCTCTAAACCAGGCAAATACAAAATAGAAGACTGCCGTAAAAATCAGCAGTGGAAAAAGTGTGCCTAAATGATCTAACGGATTACCAGTAATGTAGCTTATTAGCTTATCACTGCCTATTAAATACGCCAAAAACACATTAGCAATTACAAACGAAATAATTAAAAATATGAACCACTTAAATCCTTTTTTCCTGATTTTTTCAGCGTTCCACTCTTGTTTATCTAATTTTCGTTGTTTGTTTCTGTCTCCTTCTATCCAATACTCAATACGACGAAAAACCATTTCCATAAAAATGGTCTGCGGACAAATCCATCCACAAAACACACGTCCAAAACTCACCGTAAATAGCGCAATAAATACAACGCCAATAAGCATTGAAATCACAACTAAATAGAAATCCTGAGGCCAAAACGGTAATCCAAACACGTTAAAGCGTCGTTCAAGAATATTTAGTAATAAAAACTGATTTCCATTTACTTTTATAAACGGTGCCGCCAATAAAAACGCGAGTAATCCATAACTAACGTATTTACGGTATTTGTAAAGTTTACCACTAGGTTTTTTAGGGTAAACCCAAGCGCGTTTACCGTCTTCGGTTAATGTGCCAATGGTGTCTCTAAACGACTCGTTATTTGGTGTTTCCACGTGGTTTTAATTTTGTTAGGCAATTATTCTTCTTTCCAAATTTCGCCTTCTGCCTCTTTAGGCTTTTCGGGTGTTGTACCTTGGAATTGTAATACATAACTGGATACTTGCGCCATTTCTACTGGTTTTAAATCATTCTTCCATGGCACCATTCCTTTTCCAGCTCGTCCTCCTTCAGACACTGTATTAAATACATTTTTTATACCTCCTCCTAAAATCCAATATTCATCTGTTAGGTTTGGACCAATTCCGCCACCACCATCTGGCATGTGGCATGCTACACAGTTATTTTCAAAAATTGTTTTACCAGCATTTAAATCTGATTCTTCCGTTAATAGCTCAACAGTGTTAACATCTACTAAATTTTTAGCTGTTTTTTTGTATTCTTCAATGGCTATTTTAGCTTCTGCTAACTCGGTTTGTAACTCGTCATACTGATTTTCTCCATCAAAGATTTCATATTTCACTAAATAGATTGCGGCAAAAATAATAGACGCGTAAAACCCATAAAGCCACCATGGCGGAAGATCGTTATCTAATTCTTTAATACCATCATAATTGTGGTCGAGAATAATTTCATGTTCTTCTTGAATAGGTTTTGAACCTAAAGATTTTTTATACGTTTCTTTTATCCAGGCAACAACTTTAGATTCTTCATTAGCTTTAGCATCATAACGTGCTTTACCTGCTTCATCTAAACTTTGATAAAGAATATTTTTTAATGATCCTGAAATAGCTTCGATTGCAATTAATACAAGTAGTATTAACAATAGAAACAACAAAACTACGGGTTGTTCTATAAAAGCTGGCTGGTCACCAGATTCTACAAAATATTCTACTAATAATACGAGGGTAAAAAATACAACAGGTACTCTTAACCAAGATGGAATAGTGTTTCTCATAGTTCTGTTTCGTTTTGGTTATCTAATTCTAATGGTATATTGCTGACTTTATTGATGTAATCTTTTTTAGCAGTGAAAACCCACCAAAAAAGGATGACGAAAAAGCCAAAAAATATAAGTAATGATATAATTGGGAATACTTCTATTCCAGAAATACTGTCCATATGGTTTTTTACAAATTTTAGCATAATTCTAATTTTGAGGTGTTTCTAGATCTGTAACTTTAATATCTGTTCCTAAACGTTGTAAGTATGCAATTAAGGCTACAATTTCTCGATTACGCATTTCAACAAAATCATCACCACCAGCAGCTTTATCAGCTTCATAGGCTTCTACAAAATCGGGATCAGTATAAAGGTTTTCTTCAATTTGAGTCCCTTGTTCTAACATGTGTTGCTGTGCATTAGCAATCTCATCTTCTGTGTATGGAACTCCTAAGTTGACCATCACTTCCATTTTTTCCTCAGTTTGAGATTTATCTAATGGATTTCTTATTAGCCATTGGTACGTAGGCATAATAGAATTCTGATTCATGGCCTGAGGATCATACATGTGGTTAAAGTGCCATGTGTCTGAATACTTTTCGCCGATTCGATGTAAATCTGGTCCTGTACGTTTACTTCCCCAAAGGAATGGATGATCGTAAACAAACTCACCGGCTTTAGAATACTCGCCGTAGCGCTCTACTTCACTTCTAAACGGACGTACCATTTGAGAGTGACAACCGACACAACCTTCTCTTATGTAGATATCTCTACCTTCTAATTCTAGAGGTGTATAAGGTTTTACACTCGATAATGTAGGAATATTAGATTTTACCATTATCGTTGGTACAATTTGTACGATACCACCAATTAAAATAGCAATGGTTGCATAAATTGTTAATTTTATTGGCTTACGTTCTAAAACGGTATGCCATCCTTCACCTGCAGCTCTGTGTTTTGATACACGTTTTAATGCTGGTGCTTCTGCTAATTCATCTTCTACCGCACTTCCTTTTCTGATGGTAACGTAAACATTGTATATAAGAATTAACATACCTGCAATGTATAAGGTTCCACCTATGGCACGCATCCAGTACATTGGCATAATTTCCGTTACAGTTTCTAAGAAGTTACCGTACTTTAAAGTTCCTGCT
Source organism: Winogradskyella marina (assembly GCF_015645385.1). Taxonomy (GTDB): domain Bacteria; phylum Bacteroidota; class Bacteroidia; order Flavobacteriales; family Flavobacteriaceae; genus Winogradskyella; species Winogradskyella marina. The sequence goes on along the minus strand of NZ_JADOET010000003.1, from coordinate 139,556 downwards.
GGGTCAAATTGCTTCCACATAGTTGCTTGTGTAAAGCCAGCAACATATAATGGTAAGGCGTAGAATATAATACCTAAGGTGCCAATCCAAAAGTGGAGATTCGCTAATTTAGTTGAGTATAATTTTGTTTTTACTAGTCTTGGAATTAACCAATAAATCATACCAAAGGCTAAGAAGCCATTCCAAGCTAAGGCACCAACGTGTACGTGTGCAATAATCCAGTCGGTAAAGTGACCAATCGCATTTACGTTTTTAAGCGATAGAAGTGGCCCTTCAAAAGTCGCCATACCATAACCAGTTAATGCGACAACCATGAATTTTAAAACAGGATCAGTACGTACTTTATCCCAAGCACCACGCAAGGTTAAAAGTCCGTTTATCATACCTCCCCAAGACGGCATTAATAACATTACTGAAAATGCAACACCTAAGTTTTGAGCCCATTCTGGTAAGGCTGTATATAATAAGTGGTGAGGTCCTGCCCAGATATAGATAAAGATTAATGACCAGAAGTGAATAATAGATAATCTATAAGAATAAACGGGTCTGTTGGCTGCTTTAGGAACAAAATAATACATTAGTCCTAAAAACGGTGTTGTTAAAAAGAAGGCAACCGCATTATGGCCATACCACCATTGCACTAAGGCATCTTGTACACCTGCGTAAACAGAATAACTTTTCATGCCAGTAAGACTCACTGGAAGCGCTAAACTATTAAAAATATGAAGTACAGCAACGGTTACAAAAGTTGCAAGATAAAACCAAAGCGCCACATATAAATGACGTTGTCTTCGTTTTACCATGGTTCCTATTAAATTCCATCCAAAAACGACCCAAACAACAGCAATAGCTATATCAATTGGCCATTCTAATTCGGCATATTCTTTAGAAGTAGAGTATCCTAATGGTAAGGTAATTGCAGCAGCAACAATAATAGCTTGCCAACCCCAAAAATTAATCTTACTTAAGACATCATTATACATTCTTGCTTTTAGCAATCGTTGTGTAGAGTAGTAAACACCTGCAAAAATGGCATTTCCAACAAAAGCAAAAATAACAGCGTTAGTGTGTAATGGTCTTAATCGACCAAAACTTAACCATGAGACGCCTCCTGGAAAAATTTCATCGATCATGTTTGGGAAAACAAACATAAATGCTAGTAGTAATCCTACAGCCATACCTATTACACCCCAAAATATTGTAGCATATAGGAAATTTTTTACGATCTTATTATCGTAATAGAATTGTTGTACTTCCATAGTAATTAATTGGACTTGTTAGTTTTAATCTTTGGTTTTGGTTCTTCTTTTACTAGTTCGTCTTCAAAAAGCATGCGTACTGATGGTGTGTAGTCATCATCATATTGACCCGACTTTACTGCCAAAATAAAAAGCACAAAGAAAGTAACGCCAATAACGACGCTAACGGATAATAAAATATAAATAACACTCATACCTACTGAAGTTATGGCTCAAAGGTAGTGTTGAGCCTATTTTTAAAACATGACATTTGTCATATTTTGTTATTTTGATTCATTCTAATCGTTTACCTAAAAGGTTTGTGGCGATTGTTGTAAATATAACAATACTAATTGAACTTAAAGGCATTAATATTGCCGCAACTACAGGTTCTAGCTGTCCTGTTGTAGCAAAATATAACCCTATTATATTATAAAAAAATGACAATACAAAGCTCCACTTAATAATTTTTATAGCTGATTTTGAAGCTGAGATGTATGAAAATAATTGTTCAAATTTTGAAGCATCTAAAATAGCATCGCAAGCTGGTGAAAACACATTGACATCTTCAGAAATAGCAATACCAACTTCACTTTGGGCCAACGCTCCAGCATCATTTAATCCGTCACCAATCATGAGTACTTTGGCACCTTCAGATTGATGATATTTTATAAAATCGAGTTTATCCTCGGGTTTTTGATTAAAAATTAATTTGGTTTTTGCTGGTAATAGTTTTGTTAGGTTCTCACGCTCTCCTTCATTATCTCCAGATAAAATAACCAAATCAAATTGCTGCTTTAATTGATTAAATAATTTTGAAACTCCTTTTCTGTAACTGTTGTAAAAGGTGAATTTCCCTTTATAAACATCATTGCTACTGACATGTACAGTTGTATTTAGAACGGCATTTTCATCAGGATTACCAACAAAACTTGCCGAACCGATTTTCATGTTTAGGTTGTTGTGCTTTACTTCAATACCTTTTCCTATGTGTTCTTCAAAAGTATCTAATGTAATAATGTTGTTTTCTTTTAAAATGTCATATAAGGTTCTACTCAAAGGATGGTTAGAACCACGAAGCGAATTCTTTAAAACGAGATTTTCAGAATCTGAAAGCGATGCACCATCATATTCAGCATTACTATTTTTATTAGAAGTAATGGTGCCGGTTTTATCAAAAATTACTGTGTTTATTTGTGCTAACTGTTCTATTACTGTAGCATTTTTGACATAGAACTTCTTTTTGCCAAAAATCCGTAATAGATTACCAAATGTAAAAGGTGCAGACAATGCAATAGCACAAGGACACGCAATTATTAACACTGCTGTAAATACATTCATGGCCTTACTAGGATCTACAAGCAACCAAAATGTCGTAGCAATGGCAGCAATGGTTAAAATAGTAATTGTAAAATGTTTACTGATGGTATTTGTAATATTGGTAAAGCCATCCTCTTTGTTTTTGTTGAATACATCGTTGCTCCAAAGTTGTGTAAGGTAACTTTGCTCAACCGATTTAAGAGCTTCCATTTCAATAACTCCGTTGGTTTGTTTCCCTCCTGCAAACAACTTATCTCCAGATTGTTTTGAGATGGTTTGCGATTCTCCTGTAACAAAACTGTAATCGATTTTCCCTTTTCCATTAATAAGAATACCATCTACAGGAATTAACTCTTCATTCCGAATTAAAATACGATCTCCTTTTTCTATATCGTAAACCTGAATGGAGTTTTCGTGACCGTTGTTATCAATTTTAGTAATAGCAATTGGAAAGTAAGACTTATAATCGCGTTCAAAAGATAGGAAGTTGTAGGTTTTTTGTTGGAAGAATTTTCCAGTTAATAGAAAGAAAATTAAGCCAGCTAAACTGTCAAAAAATCCAGAACCAATATCGAACATAATTTCGATAGTACTTCTAATAAACAATACTGCAACACCTAAGGCAATAGGCACATCAATATTTAAAAGCTTTGCTTTTAAACCTTTATATGCCGATATAAAATAATCTTGAGCCGAGTAAAAAACAATTGGTAAAGACATGGCAAACATTAACCATCGAAAAAATGGTTTGTATTGTTCTAACCAAAACTCATTGACCTCAAAATACTCTGGAAATGATAAAAACATAATATTACCAAAGCCAAAGGCAGCCACACCAAGTTTATAAATTAAACTGCGATTTATATGTTTTTTACCAGAATTAAAATCGTCTAAGCTTATATACGGTTCATAGCCAATGGAACTCAATAATAAGACTACGGCTTTTAAGTTGGTTGCATCAGAATTATACGTAACTCTTACGGTTTTCTTGCCAAAATTAACTTGAGAATCTGAAATATTTGGATTGAGTTTGTTGAGGTTTTCAAGAATCCAAATACAAGAACTACAATGAATATGCGGAATGTAAAGCGTTGCAACTTCAATAGAACCATCTCTAAATTCTGTTAGCTTCTCGATAATATTTTCTTGAGAAAGGAAATCGTATTTACCTTCTATTTCCTTAGGAATGGCTCCTGGTGAATTTTGTAGATCGTAATAACAGGTTAAGTCATTTTCGTTGAAAATTTCGAAAACAGTTTTACAACCATTACAGCAGAATGATTTCTCCTGAAATGAAATGACATGATTACCGCAGTCGTCACCACAGTGAAAACAACTTTCGTTTTTCATTCTTAATATGCTCTTATTTACCTGACAAATATTTTAAACTTCAAAATAAGAATAAATTAATTGTGAAGCTTAATTTTATGTCACAAAAGTCATAAAACTACTTATTAAAATATATGATATTTGTCATGTTTTAAGTAACTTTGAATTTAAGAGTTTTATACTATGAGCACGTGCCAACAATGTATTATTAAACAGTTTAACGCTTTAAGAGCTTTAGGAAAAGATGACTTAATTCGATTATCTGGTTGTAAAACTTCAAAATACATCACTAAGGGTGAAGTTTTATTTAGAGAAGGTGAAAGTATTAATGGTGTGTACTGTATAAAAGACGGTATTTGTAAGTTAACAAAGTTGAGTGCTAATGGTAAAGACCAAATAGTAAAACTCGTTGTTACAGGTGATTTATTAGGCCAACGCTCATTGGTGTCGGATGAGAAATCTAACCTTACAGCTATTGCTGTAAATGATATGGAAGTTTGTTTTATTCCTAAACGTGAAATTCTTCACGATTTAACTAGAAATGCTAGTTTTTCTTTAGATATGCTACAAGAAATGGCTAAAGAACTAAGAATTGCAGATAATATCATTGTAGATATGGCTCAAAAATCTGTAAGACAACGTTTAGCGGATTTACTACTTTATTTACATACCACGTTTGATGTTGATGAAGGTGGTTTTTTAAGCGTTATATTATCTCGAGAAGATTACGCTAATCTTGTAGGAACAGCAACGGAATCTGCTATTAGAATTTTATCTCAATTTAAAAAAGAAGGGTTGATTTCTACGACCGGAAAACAAATAAAAGTTGTTGATTTTGACGGTTTAAAACGTGTTGAATAATTACCTAACACCTCGACTTTTGATGTTAGCATCACACAGTTTAATAATCTCCTCGATTCTTTTTTGTTTTGTTTGTTCGCGTTTGGCTTGGTTTAACCAATATAAATAACTTTTTCTATAACTAGGTGCAAAGTTGAGGTAATTGCTATAGGCGTTTTTATTTTTATTAAATGCTTTTTTGAGGTTTTCTGGAATAATGCCCTTTTCTACAGTATCTAAAGCCGTCCAGCTGCCATTTTCTTTAGCAATCTTAATGGATTGAATACCTTTTGGGTGCATTAAATTGTCTTTTTGTAGCTCCTTAATGTAAGTTTTGTTTACCGCACTCCAAACACTTTTAGGGTTTCTAGGACAGAAGTATTGTCTCCGTTTTCCGTTTCCGAGACTTTTTACTGTAGAATCTATCCAACCATAGCAAAGGGCTACTTTTACGGCTTCTTCCCATCGCATGGAATCATTTTCGTGTTCTACTTTGAAGAAAATTAAGTGTACTCCTTTTATGGAATCGTGGTTGTTGTGTAACCATTCTCGCCATTCGGCATCTGTTTTAAAATAGAGTTCAGGTAATTTCATTTGTTACATTTAAATACTGTCATGTCGAACGTTACCGAGAAATTTCAAATAATACAATCGAAGTTTAAAATATTTACTGAACGGCAATTTTAACCAACCTTGTACGTCTTGTTCTTTTCCCGAGAAAACGGAATCTTTTGTTTTAAAACCTGATAGGTCTTTTCTATAGTTTAGTTGCGTAAACGTAAAAATCGCGATCAATGGTAATCTCATCAGCATTAATCGTTTTAGTCTGCCATTCCGCTTTAGGAAACAACCATTGCGTTTTTCCATCAATGCCAACTTGAATTGGCATGTCAAAGTCACTGACAATATCTGTCCAACGGTATTTTAACTCACCGTTATCAATTATATATTCTAAAGTGGGAATTTTAGTGGTTCTTAAATACTGATTAAAAAATGCGCTTAAATCAATACCTGTGTGTTTACTGAGGTAATCTTCAATCTGTTTTGTAGTCACTGTTTGATGATAGAATTCAGAATTTAAACCACGAAGGATTTGTCTCCATTGATCGTCATCTTCAACTAATTGACGAAGTGTATGAAGTAAATTTGCACCTTTGTAATACATATCGCTAGAGCCTTCATTGTTAACGTTGTAATGACCAATTAAAGGCTTATCGTTTTGAATGTTTTTTCGCGTGCCAATCACGTAATCGGCAGAAGCTTCTTTACCGTAATAATAGTCGAGAAAAAGATTTTCTGAGTAGGAGGTAAAGCCTTCATGAATCCACATATCTGCAATATCTTTATTGGTAATATTATTGGCGAACCACTCATGGCCAGCTTCGTGGATAATGATAAAATCGAATTTTAAGCCCCAACCTGTGCCAGATAAATCGCTTCCTAAGTACCCTTGTTTATACTGATTGCCATACGTTACTGAACTTTGATGCTCCATACCTAAATAAGGGACTTCAACGAGTTTAAAACTGTCCTCATAAAATGGATATGGACCAAACCAATGCTCAAACGCTTCCATCATTTTTGGTGTGTCTTTAAAGTGTTCTTTTGCGAGTTCTAGATGATCTTTTAAGACCCAATAATCCATATCTAAATCACCTTTTTCACCTGTATAAACTTCAGAAAAATTAGCATAGTCACCAATATTCACATTCACACCATAATTGTTAATCGGATTATTAACAAACCAGTGCGATGTCACCGTGTTATTATCATTTTCAACTAGTTCTCTAAGTCGACCGTTAGAAACATTCATTAAACCCTTTGGATTTGTTACGCTGATGAGCATACTGTCTACTTCATCGTACATGTGATCTTTGTTTGGCCACCACACACTTGCACCTAATCCTTGACAAGACGTAGCTATAAAGTGTTTGCCGTTGTTGTCTTTTTTCCAAGAAAATCCACCATCCCAAGGTGCATTTTTAGCTTCTTTTGGTTCACCTTCATAGAATACTTCTACGGTATGGACTTCTCCAATATTCTGATTGGAAATAAGATTTATAAAGTATGCATTTCCATCTCGTTTAAATGTTAGTGATTTTCCATATTGCATCACTTTGGTGATTTTTAATGGTTTCTGCAAATCGATTTGCATTACGGTATGAGGACTTAAAACTTTATAGGTAATTAGGTTTTTTCCAGAAATGTATTTCTCTTCAGGTTGTATGTCTACATCTAAATGATAATAGGTTAAATCCCACCATTCGCGTTCTGCAGTGATGCTTCCTCTTAGCGTGTCTTGTTTGGTGAACGTTTTCTTATTTTGAAGTAGTTGGGCTTGTAATGTTGAAAATGCCAGAACAAAAACTATGAGTAACTTGTTTTTCAATTTTTAGTGGTTTTTAATTTCAAATATTTAAAGAACATAAATCCTGCCAGTATTAAGTTTATTCCAAGATATATGGAACCAAAAATAACGAGGTCGTTCCAATCTTGTGTAATTCCATTAAATTCTGATAATTCTGAAAATAATGCTAATATTAAGACTAAGGAGAGGCAGAAAAATACAGATGAAATAATTAAGCCGAGTGTAATATTTTTCTTGATAATTTGATATATAAGAAGTGCCAATAGTCCAATGGCCATAGGATTTAAAGTATGAGCAGTTAAAGACCAATAATACAAAACTGAAATGATTAAGAACACTTCTGGGGTGTAGAATATTAGTTTTTTAAACATATGTATAATATGGTTTTTAGATTCATACCTGAGCAGGATTGACAGAACTATTATCTTAAAATTTTATTCGGAAAAACCACAACACTTTCATGGCCATTAGCACTTACAGCCGCAACTCCAAAAAAAGAATTATCAATAACAATACCATCTAAAGTAAATTCAGTAATATCTTCAACATAGCGACTATGATCCCAAGTTGGTGAAGTGGTCGCTCTCCAGTATATTTTATAGCCTTTAGCACCTTCAACTTCCGTCCATTTTAATTTTGCAGATGCTTCAACAATACCTCCAATACTCACTTCGGTTGGTGACGGTGGAGCAGAGGCAAGGCTTGCCATAGTGATGGCATTTACTGCAGTTAATTTTTTACAATATGGAAAGTTAACATGCTCAAAAGTATCACCATAATCTATTCCATTTTCAGTTCTAATATCTTGATGTTGTTGTGTGTAATTTTCGTGCGCTTCCATAATTCTAATACCAGCAAAACCGGCATCATTAAAAGGTCTGTGATGTCCGCCGCGACCAAATCGATCTAAACGATAGACTAGCATCGGATTCATTTCTGGCATATATGTTTGAGTAGTTTCATATACATAGCGTGCTAACTGACGTGAAATACCATCAACCTCTCCACCATAAAAACGACGTGCTCTTGCTTGGCTTGCTAATGCTTCGGGATCTGTTTCAGCTGTTGTAATGGGTTCTGAGAAAATTCGGAAGGTTCTATTGTCAATCACTCCATCGACACCAGAAATATTTCCAATCATATCATTATTCAACACTCCAATAATGTCCCAATTATTCTCTTGGGCATATTTAGCTAATCCTTTTCCTCCAAATAAGCCTTGTTCTTCACCTGAAAGTCCAACGTAAATAATACTATTTTCAAATTGATATTGTGATAAAACACGTGCGGCTTCTAAGGCTCCTGCCATTCCGGTAGCATTGTCATTAGCACCTGGCGCATCTGATGTGAAATCAATAGGGTCTGAAACTCTAGAATCGATATCACCACTCATTATAATAAACCGATTGGGATATTTAGTACCACGCTGTATGGCAACCACATTAACGACCATAACATCTTTAACGATACGTTGATTTTCTCCTTTTTTAACTAAATTTTTCTGATAAAAAACGTCTAAACAGTTGTCGCAATCATTTGAAATGGTTTCAAATTCAGATTTTATCCAACGACGTGCGGCTCCAATACCTCTTGTATCTGAAATAGTATCACTGAGGGTATGTCTCGTTCCAAAATCGGCTAAGGTTTTTACATCTTGTTTTAATCGTTGCTCTGAAACCGCATCAATTATATCGTAGATTTTTTGATCGGTTTGGGCATGTGATGTGAATGAGAACACAAGGACAATAAGGGCTAATAAATATTTCATAAGGTTTTAATTTCTTAGTTTTAAAGTTCCGAAAATATTAGCATCTATCCAACCTCTATTTTTATCTTCACCTTCGACATAAACAGAACCTATAAAGTTCTCTCGTGTTTTACTCGTATCATTATCGCAATAGGCTAGAGCGAATCCCATCACTTTGCCTACTTGTAACTTTAATGGTGTGTTTTTTGCATCATCTTTATAACTGTCATCAAAAATAGATATTTTCACCTCCCAAATAGATGTGTTTCCGGTTGTAATTCGTTTAGATTCGATATGAGAATTATAGAGTTTTCCCGTTTTTTTTGTTGACATATCTACCACATTTCCATCTAAAGCAATATGATAGGCAAAAGCATTGTGGTTGTATTGATGCTCGCCACCACTATTGTCCTCGTCTATAAAAATCTCTAAACAATCGTCGTCCCACCATGCTTCTAATGGATCTGGATTATTATCTACAAGAACATCGTCCGTGATTTCAGCTAAAAGATAAAGACCGTCTTCTGCCCAAGATAATTTATAACGACCAGAAAAGTCATCTTCGGTATAAGGGTCACCAAGCCATAATTGATCTAAAGGTAACCAAACGGTATCAGACCAAATAGCATCATTTGCTTTGCCATCAATTATAGGTTTTACTTTTGCTTTTTTTACAATGTTCAGTTGATTGATGTGTTTTGGTTCTTTTACTTGCTTTTTATAATTAAATGTAACCGTTTCTGTTTTTCCGTTTTCTTCGATATCAACATGGACATTCATTTCGGTTGGACTTACTTTTTCGAAAACCATACCTTCAAAAACCACTTTATTTTCTGTGATTTCTATTAATGGAAAATCAACGGTCTCATCTTTAGATTCCCAACCTTTTAAATCGGATCTAAAATGCTTTAATTGAAGTAACAATGTGTTTTCTACCTCTCTAATAACTTCGATTTCGTAAAAAGACACTCTGCCATCATTTATAAACTTAAAACTTGCCATCATACTGCCAGCCGAAGGTTCACTCCAAATTTCTTCTACTAGGCCTCCAAAAGCTTCGCCATGCCATGTACCCGAAATCCATGCGATGTTTTCTAGTTTTGGTTCTAAAACGTTTTGGGCTTGTGTTGCAGAGGTTAATGAATAGGCGAGTAGCAGGATGAGTAGTTGTTTCATGTAGTGGTACTTAGTTGTAATGAATGGCTGGTTTTAATTGGTGAAAAAGTTATTTTATATAAGTGACAGCAGAAATCAATCCGTTTTCAATTTCATAAATCGCTACGGTATATTCAATGGTATCGTTTATAGTTGTTTTTATTTTGTCAATTACTTTGTTTCCAATTATTATTCTGTTTACGATTTCGGCATATAAATTGGGTGTTGTTTCTACTAATGAAATATACTGATCGCGTAAAGCAGGTCTACCATCTATTGAGAGTTCATGCGGAAAATTATAAACCTTAACATCAGTAGAAAATGTTCTTCCATAGGGCTTCACATCTTTTTTATTATACATTTCTATTTGTTCATTTATTAAGACTTCTTGCTTCTTTTTTAATTTAGAATTTTCAATAAATGTCATTGTGGTTATTTCATCATCGTCTGTTTCATAAATGGTAACTTGTCTTTTTGTGGTATTATTAAGTGTAACAAGTTCTTCATCTATAACCACATTTTTTAATGTCATTCTATTTACAACCTTAACGCTTGATTTCTCGTTATTCTCATAAAATAATTTGTAATGTTCTATGAGGTTATCTCTACCATAATACATGATTTCAGCAGGAAAACTCTTTACAATAACATTGATATTAAAAGCGTTTGAAAATTCTTTTAAATTTCGATTGTTAAAAGGATCAATATGTTTGTCAACAATTTGTGCTGCATGATCTTCAATTAATTGAAGTTTTGAATCCATAATACTTAATAGACTATAATCTTCTGCGACATCACCAGCCAGCAATAATTTTGAACCTTTTGAATTAACAGCTAAGCGTGTAATATTTTCAATTCCATCATCAGATACATCTTTAACTTTTTTCCAATTATAATCCTTTTGAAGCGTTAGCTTATATAGCACACTCCCTTTACTCGATAGAAGAGTTTTGCTATTTAACCAACATATATCTTCTACACCTTTTACTGTGTTAGCGATAAGCTTTATCTCACCTGTTAAAGGATTAAGGGATTTAATTTGCCATAAATTACTATTCGATTTTGAAATGAAACTAACTAAGTTAGCGTTTGGAATTTTATGAAATGAACGCCCAACTTTAGAAGCGTATTTTTTATTGGTGCCATTTTTTATATCATGAACATATAAATTTAAATCGTCATTTTCTATGACAGCGGAAACAATTATGCTTTCATTGAACCATGTATAATAAGCCACCACGACATCTTTAATGAGTTCAGTGGATTCACCTGTAATCATATCATAAGCATATAGACGTTGTTTTCCGTCTTTATCTAACCGAACGGCAGATACACCATTTTTATTCGGCATCTGTAATGGTGTGTATTCTCCTCCTTCTGTAGAACTGATCCACGTTTTAGAAAAATCTAATGTATTGTATTTTAATATATCTGTTTGTTCATTTTTAGTTGAAGCAAATAGAATAGATTGATCATCTACAAACGAAGGTTGATTATCGTAACCTTTATTGTTTGAAAGGTTTTTACCGTTACTGATTTCAATTTTTGAATGCTTAGTATTGATATCAAATAGGAATATTTCGGTGTTGGATTGTGAAAAACTAAGAAATGGTATGAAGCATATAGAAATTAAGAGATAGCGCATAACGAATCATTTTTTTTTAAAGATAGAAATTTTGCGGATGATTTGCACCATTTAAATTTATTACTACATTTGTAGTATTAAAACTATATTTGTGGATATAAAACAGTTAAACAAATCCGAATTGCAGATTATGAAGTACTTATGGATGCTTGAAAAAGGATTCATGAAAGATATTGTTGAGAAATTTCCTGAGCCAAGACCAGCTTATACAACAATTTCAACATTATTAAAACGGATGACAGATAAAAATTATATTGGGTTTAACCGTTTGGGAAGAGACAAAGAATATTATCCAATTCTTAAAAAGAACGATTATTTTACAAAGCAAGTTAATGGAATGATTCAACATTTTTTTAACGATTCAAAAGCGCAATTCGCTTCGTTTTTTACTAAAAATGCTGATTTGTCAATGGAAGAACTACAAGAGCTTCAAGAATTATTAAATGAAAAAATGACTAAAAAGAAAGGTAAATGATCAGTTATTTTATGTATACAATTATTAGTTTAGGTTGTTCTTATACAGTTTATTTCTTGTTGCTAAGAAAACAGAAAACTTTTCAATTCAACCGCTACTTTCTTTTGGGGTCTTTGGTACTTTGTTTGTTGGCACCATTATTAGAGATTGAAATATTCAAGACAATTCCGAGTATTACAGAGATTCCTATTCAGTCATTTTCAGATTCAGTTGCCGTATCTCAAAATATTGACGAGGTTACTTATAAAAAGGTTGAAACGGTCAGTCCATCAACAAGCATTTGGATCTATATTTATATAGCAATTAGTCTTTTTCTTGTTTTTCGATTTTTGAAGAATAGTTTTGAAATATATCAATTGACCAAGGGGAAGCATAAACGTATTGGAAAGCTCAAAATAATAAAGAATAATGATTCTGAACTGGTATCGAGCTTTTTTAATTATATGTTTATTAGTGAAAATCAGGTTTTAAATACGGAAGATTTTGAAAGCATTATTAAACATGAAACAGTGCATTTTGAAGAAAAGCATACCTTAGATATCATTATGATAGAACTAATTATTTGTGCATTTTGGTTCAATCCATTTGTATGGTTGTACAAAAAAGCTGTACTTCAAAATCACGAATATATTGCTGATGATAAATCAGTCTCTTCAGGTATTGACATTGAAAATTATTCTAATACCATTATAAATTTAGGACATAAGGAATACCGCATTCCTTTAACTAGCGGATTTAATTTCATTCAAATCAAAAATCGAATTATTATGTTACATCAATCAAAATCATCAGTATTAAAACAAACCCTAAAAATTACTTCTGTAATCTTATTATTTGCAGGCATCTTTGTGTTTAGTTCTTACAAAGGTTTAAAAGCACCCCTTGTGGTTGTTCTCGACGTTGGACATGGTGGAATAGATCCGGGTAATTTATCTGATAGTATTTTAGAGAAGGATGTTGTATTAAATATTTCAAATGTACTAGCTTCATTGAGTGATGAAAATGTTGAAATTATATTAACACGTCATGAAGATGAATTTTTAGAATTAAGTGAACGTGCAGAATTTATAAATATTAAAAATCCAGATTTGTTTTTAAGTTTACATAGTAATGCACATCATGATGAATCTATAAGCGGAACAGAGGCCTATTACAATTCAGAAAATGAGCATAGTGATACAAGTCTTAAATATGCTAACATTTTAGTTGAACATCAAAAGAATTATTTTTCAAGTAGAGGAATCAAGAAAGCAAATTTATATTTATTAAGAAACACTTCTGTTCCTGGTGTTTATTTAGAATTAGGTTTTATGACGAATAAAAGTGATAGAGTAGTGCTTACAGATAAAGACCAACAAATAAAAATTGCACAATCCATTTTTGATGGCTTATTAGAAATTAGAAACAATAAATAAAAATAAAAAAGCCAATTCAACCCAAATCATGAAAGGGGAAGAATTGGCTTTTACCATTCAACTTAACTAAATTTTAGAAACAGTATTTATTCTCTGCTTTTACTTTTTCCGCTACTTCAATACGTAAATCTACGATATCTGGATAGTTTTGATATTTCGTAAAACGTTTCAATCCCATTAACATCATACGTTGTTCATCGCCTTCGGCAAAAGAAATAATACTTTCTTTTCCTTTTTCTTCAACGATATCTACAGCGTGATATAAATATAATTTCGCCATAGCGATCTGAGCAGATTGCTCTTTTTCGCTCGTGCGTTTCACATTTTTCTCAGTTCTTAAAATGGCTGATTCTGCCATATAGATTTCAATTAAGATATCTGCAGCAGCAATAAGTAGTTGTTGGTGTTCTTCTAAATCTTGTCCAAATTTTTGAACAGCACCACCAGCAACCATTAAGAATGTTTTCTTAAGTTTTGCAATCATTTCCTTTTCTTCTGAAAATAATTCAGAATAATCTGGTGTTTCAAAAGAAGGAATACCCATTAATTCTTCCTGAACTTTTTGCGCAGGACCTAATAAATCCACATGACCTTTCATGGCCTTTTTAACTAACATTCCAACACATAACATTCTGTTGATTTCATTAGTTCCTTCGTAAATTCGAGCAATTCTCGCATCTCTCCAAGCCGCTTCCATAGGTGTTTCTTCAGAGAATCCCATACCACCAAAGATTTGAATGCCTTCATCGGCACTGTTTTGTACATCTTCAGAAACTGCAACTTTTAAGATTGAACATTCAATAGCGTATTCTTCAACTCCTTTTAATTCTGCTTCTTGATGAGAGTTTCCGGCAGCTTCACGTAACGCGATTCTGTCTTCAATGTTTTTAGCTGCTCTATACGTAGCAGATTCACCAGCATACGCACTTGCAGCCATTTCAGCTAATTTGGTTTTAATAGCACCAAAGTCTGCAATTGGTGTTTTAAATTGTTTACGCTCATTTGCATACTGCACAGCAGTCGTTAGAATTCGTCTTTGAGAATCTAAACAAGCAGCCGCTAATTTTATACGACCAACATTAAGTGCATTCATCGCGATTTTAAAACCTTCACCACGACCTGCTAACATGTTTTCTACAGGCACAACCGTATCATTAAAAAATACCTGACGTGTAGAACTTGCTCTAATTCCTAATTTGTGTTCCTCTTCACCTAAAGTAATTCCGTTTGGACTGTCCATATCATATTCAACGATAAAACCTGTTATATTTTTATCATCTTCAATACGTGCAAAAACAATCATTAAACGACAGAAACCTGCGTTAGAGATCCACATTTTTTGACCGTTTATTTTATACGATTTACCATCAGCAGAAAGTTCTGCCGTAGTTTTACCTGAATTGGCATCAGATCCAGCTCCAGGTTCCGTTAAACAATACGCACCAAACCATTCGCCTGTAGCCAATTTAGGAACATATTTTTGCTTCTGTTCTTCGGTTCCGTATAAGGTAATTGGCATGGTACCAATTCCTGTATGTGCACCAAAAGCCGTACTAAAAGAACCCGTTCCGCTCGAGATGTAATCACAAGTTAACACCGTAGATACAAATCCCATTCCAAGCCCTTCATAAGCTTCAGGAACGGCAACACCTAAAAAGCCCATGTCTCCAGCTTTACGCATTACTTCTTCAGTGAGTGCGTAATCTTTAGCTTCAAATCTTGGTTTGTGTGCTATGATTTCACGTTCGTTGAATTCCATTACGGATTCCTTCATCATGTTTTGTTCTTCACTAAAATCCTCAGGAGTGAAGACGTCTTCGCAGTTGGTTTCCTTCACTAGGAATTGACCGCCTCGAAGGATGTCTTTGTTTTGTGTTTCAGCCATAATTTTATTAGTTTTAGTCTTTTCAAATTTATCTAAGAAATGAGAGATTAGAATTAAGAGGTTAGACAGCTATAGTTTTCCCATAAACCCAATTGTCATTCTTTGAAATTCGTTGTTTTTATTGTTTAATTGTTCGAATTGTATTTCAGTAATATATTTAGCATGTAAAGCCGCTATTAATTGTGTTCCTAGCTCAAATGAAGAGCCTAATGAATAATCCAAAAAAGTGCTAAAAGCTTTATCGGTTCGTGCAGAACCTTCAGCGATATTAGAGGGCATTGATACTGCACATCCCGTTAATTGAGAAGTTAGCCTAAAATCTTCTTTTTGCGGAAATGTTGAAGTTAAATCATAAACATCTTTCATAATCTCTGTGCCTAATTGCCAAATTTTTAAATTTCGATGATTATGTCGCTTTCTAATACTCATGCTTCAGCTCTAATTTCTAACATCTCATCTCTAATTTCTTTTTACGAAAGAAACTCAAACACCCCACAAGCCCCTTGACCTGTACCAACACACATGGTTACTGCACCATATTTACCTTTCATATCGCGCTTACGCATTTCGTCAAACAATTGAACTGATAGTTTTGCTCCTGTACATCCTAATGGGTGACCTAATGCAATGGCACCACCATTGACGTTTATAATATCTGGATTTAAATCTAATTCTCTGATGACTGCTAAGGATTGGGAAGCAAAGGCTTCATTCAATTCAATAAGTGATAAATCATCTTGTTTTAAACCGGCTTGTTTTAATGCTTTCGGAATGGCTTTAACTGGGCCAATTCCCATAATACGAGGTTCAACTCCTGCTGCTGCATAGTTCACCATTCTGGCAATTGGCTCTAAACCTAATTCCTTTACCATGTCTTCGCTCATGACCATAACAAAAGCAGCACCATCACTCATTTGAGAAGAGTTACCGGCTGTTACACTACCTCCTGCTGCAAATACAGCTCGAAGTTTTGCTAAGGCTTCTTTACTTGTGCCTTTTCTTGGGCCTTCGTCTTTAGTAACTGTATATGATTTTGTTGCTTTTTTTCCATTGGCATCTATATAAGTCTGTTCTATTTCTATAGGTACAATTTGATCCTGAAAACGATCTTCAGCTTGTGCTTTTAATGCTTTCATATGAGAATTATAGGCGAATTCATCTTGGTCTTCACGAGACACGTTGAATTTTTGAGCTACGGCTTCAGCCGTGTTTCCCATGCCCCAATAATAATCTTCGTGCCCTGCTTTTACAATGGCATCGTAATTTAATTCGGGTTTAAAACCTGTCATTGGTACAGCACTCATGCTTTCTGCACCACCAGCGATGATACAATCTGCCATTCCTGCTTGAATTTTTGCTGTTGCCATTCCAATTGTTTCAACTCCCGAAGAGCAAAAACGGTTGACGGTTACGCCTGGCACATCAACAACATCTAACCCCATTAAAGAGATTAAACGCGCCATATTTAAACCTTGCGAACCTTCTGGCATAGCGTTACCAACAATGACGTCGTCGATGCGTTTTGGATCTAAATTAGGCAGTTCCTTCATCATGTATTTGATGGTTTCTGCTGCAAGTTCGTCTGTTCTTTTAAATCTGAACACGCCCTTAGGTGCTTTACCAACGGCTGTTCTGTATGCTTTTACGATGTAAGCTTGTTTGCTCATAATAGTATTAAGATTTTTAGAATTAAGTATTAAGACTTATTAAGCGTTCTCTGTAAAGCGTAACTCATTTTAGTTACTTGTACAACTTCATTTATAATTGGTCTTACTTTTTCTTCCGTAATTAAGTTTAATCTTTTAGATAAATATAATTGTGTTAATAATTCATAAGAAGAACCATTCGCAATTCCTAAAAACTGTTTGAATTCTCCATTTGTATTTCGTCCTGCACCTTCAGCAATATTTGAAGGAATTGAAACTGCACTTCGTCTTAGTTGTGATGTTAATCCGTATTTTTCTTCTTTTGGAAAACTATCGGTTGCCCGATAACAATTTTCTGTAATGTCCATTGCCTTTTGCCATATTTTTAACTCTTCGAATCTGTGCATGGTAATTGATATTAAGATTGTAAGTATTTTGTTTTTCAGAATTTAATATCAAGATTCTAAACATTTTTATAGATTGGTTGAACTTATCTATAGTTTCAGTCTTAATACTTAATACTGATTACTTAGTACTTTTTTAATTTCTCAACGGTTTCCCCTTAGTCAACATATGCTGAATTCGTTCCAAAGTCTTACGTTCTGTACATAAACTTAAGAAAGCTTCACGCTCTATATCTAATAAATATTGCTCACTTACTTTTGTTGGCTCAGATAAATCTCCACCAGCCATTACATAGCCTAGTTTATTAGCAATCTTACGATCGTGTTCACTAATGTAATTGGATGCTTCCATGGAGTCTGTTCCAACCATAAACATACTAAGTGCTTGTTTACCTAAAACTAAAACATCATCGCGTTTTACAGGTTGTGTATAACCCATATCTGCCATTAATTTAGCGTGTTGTTTGGCAACTGCTATTTGGCGGTCTTTATTTACAACGACAACATCTTTGCCTTGTTGAAGCAATCCTAAATCGAAAGCTTCATAAGCAGATGTTGACACTTTTGCCATTCCAATCGTTAAGAAATATTCTTGTAATACATTTAACTGAACATCGCCTTTTTTAAAGGTATCTGATGCTCTTAAGGCCATTTCTTTAGAGCCGCCACCACCAGGAATAACTCCAACACCAAACTCTACAAGTCCCATGTAAGTTTCGGCTGCTGCAACTACTTTATCGGCGTGTAATGATAATTCGCAACCACCACCTAGAGCCATGCCGTGAGGTGCAGATATCGTTGGGATGGACGAGTATCGCATGCGCATCATGGTATCTTGGAAATATTTAATAGCCATGTTTAGCTCGTCATATTCTTGTTCTGCAGCCATCATAAAAATCATGCCAATGTTGGCGCCAACTGAGAAGTTTGCGGCTTGATTCCCGACTACCAATCCGGCGAAATCTTTTTCCGCTAAATCAATGGCTTTATTTAAGCCTGCAAGTACATCGCCTCCAATGGTATTCATTTTAGATTGGAACTCTACGTTAAGTATACCATCACCCAAATCTTCAATGACAACACCAGAATTTTTAAATACTTCGTTGGTTTTTCTGATATTATCTAAGATGATAAATGCATCTTGACCCGGAATTTTTTCTTGTGATTTCTTAGGAATGTCATAAGCGTAAGATGCTCCATCTTTAACGGTGTAGAAAGAAGAATTTCCGGAAGCTATCATTTCATTTACCCAAGCGTTAGGCTCTAAACCTTCAGCTTTCATCATCTCGATTCCTTTTTCTACTCCAATAGCATCCCAAATTTGGAAAGGACCATGTTCCCATCCAAAACCAGCTTTCATGGCATCATCGATTTTGTATAAATCATCGGTGATTTCAGGAATTCGGTTAGAAACGTAAGCGAATAAGGCTGAAAAACTCTTTCTGTAAAATTCGCCTGCTTTGTCTTTTCCTTTTACTAATATTTTGAAGCGGTCAACAACTTTATCAACTGTTTTTGTAAGTTCTAATGTAGCAAATTTTGCACGTTTCTTTTCGCGATAGTCTAAAGTGTTGAGGTCTAAAGATAAAATTTCGGTTTTACCTTTATCATCTTTAGTTTTTTTATAAAACCCTTGCCCTGTTTTACTACCTAACCATTTATTCTCCATCATGGTATTGATGAAATCAGGTAATTCAAACAATTCTATACGTTCGTCTTTTGGACAGTTTTCTCTGATACCGTTAGCTACGTGAACCAAAGTGTCTAAGCCGACAACATCAACAGTTCTAAACGTGGCAGATTTTGGACGACCAATTACAGGACCTGATAATTTATCAACTTCTTCAATAGTGAGATCTAAATCTTTAACCGTGTGAAATAAACTTTGAATGCTAAATATCCCAATTCTATTGCCTATAAAAGCAGGTGTATCTTTAGCGATTACAGACGTTTTTCCTAAGAATTTTTCGCCATAATCATTTAAAAAATCTAATACAGCCTGATCTGTTTTTGGACCAGGAATAATTTCGAATAATTTTAAGTATCGTGCAGGATTAAAAAAGTGAGTCCCACAGAAATGTTTCTGGAAATCTTCACTTCGTCCTTCACTCATAAACTTAATAGGAATACCTGACGTATTAGAAGTTATTAAGGTTCCTGGCTTACGGTGTTTTTCTAGCTTTTCGAAAACTTGTTGTTTAATATCTAGTCGTTCTACAACAACTTCCATAATCCAATCTACGTCAGCAACTTTTGCAATATCGTCTTCTATGTTTCCTGTAGTAATACGATTTGCAAATTTTTGACTATAAATAGGTGAGGGCTTAGATTTTAACGAGGCTGTTAAAGCATCGTTTACTAATCTATTTCGCACAACTTTATCTTCTAAAGTTAAACCTTTAGCTTTCTCTTTGTCGTTTAATTCTCGTGGTACAATGTCTAACAATAAAACATCAACACCAATATTGGCGAAATGACAAGCGATACCGCTTCCCATAATTCCAGATCCAATAATTGCTATTTTTTTAATTCTTCGTTTACTCATCTTATTTTAAAATGTGTTCGTTTTTATTATATATCTGTTTGTTAGAAATCATATTATTAATGATTTCGGCAACCTTATAGAAATTTGACAGTTCTTCTGGTGAGACGTTGTTTTTTATAGTATCATTAAAAGTGAGCACTTTTTCTTTTGATAATTCTCTTTTCTCTCGACCAAAATCCGTTAAGAAAATAAGTACACCACGTCCATCTTCAGGATTTGGTTTACGTACTATTAAACCTTTTGTTTCCATGGTTTTTAAGGTTCTGGAAAGACTTGTGGCTTCCATTCCCATTTTTGGACCTAAGGACGTTGAAGGTGTTCCTTTCTCAGGATCAATACTTAACAATGCAAACCCAGTTGCCATAGTTGTTCCAAAAGCGGAGGCTTCTTCGTTGTACATTTTGTTGACTGCCAACCATGTGGTTCTTAAGACATAGTCAATGGTTTTATCTTTCATGGATTGTATTTGAAAACCAAAGATAGTAAAAAAATACTATGCACGCATAGTATTTTTGAAAATTTATTTCATTATGTTAAAAATAAATCTTCTAATCTGAATATTACGCTGTTTAAGAGGGTAAATTTTGTGAATATATCAATATATTGACTGGTCGTACTATTAGTAGCACTAATTGTTTCATCTATAAAAAAACAAATTAGAGATTGTTTTAAAAAAAAACAGCCGCAATTATTATTTGCGGCTGTTTCTTTTATTAAGATCGTTAAATAAATGACTTATAATTATACGCGATAGATTTTGTCATAAAGATCTTGATAAATATCCTTAATTATGGAGCGTTTCATTTTCATGGTAGGGGTAAGGTGTCCACCTTCAATTGACCAAGCATCTGGCGTAAGTTCAAAACGTTTTATTTGTTCCCATTTTCCAAAGTGTTTATTATACTTGTCTACTTCTTGCTGGATACGGTTAATCACAATTTCTGAGTTAGCTATCTCAACATCAGTTTTGCCTACGTTATTTTGCTTCAGGTCAATCCAATCACGAATAAAATCAAAATTTGGTTGAATTAAAGCTGCTGGCATTTTTTCGCCTTCACCTACAACCATAATCTGCTCTATAAACAACGATTGTTTCATATCATTTTCTAAGAGCGGCGGAATGACATATTTTCCACCAGAGGTTTTAAACATTTCCTTTTTTCGACCTGTGATTCTTAAAAAACCATCGGCATCAACTTCTCCTTTATCTCCTGTGTGAAAGTAGTCTCCTGTCATTACTTCAGCTGTTTTGTCAGGATCTTTATAATAACCCATCATTACATTTGGGCCTTTTATTAAGACTTCACCATCATCAGCAATTTTTACGTCTACGTTGTCTATTACTTTTCCGACAGTACCAACTTTATACATGTTATCTCTATATAAACCTACAGAAATCACAGGTGATGTTTCTGTTAAGCCGTAACCTTCCATAACTCTCATTTTTGCTGCTCCAAAAATTCGAGCAAGTCGCGGTTGAAGCGCTGCACTTCCCGAAACCATTGTTCCTAATTCTCCACCAAGTGCTTCTCTCCATTTACTAAAAATAAGTTTATCCGCGATTTTTAGTTGAAATTCGTACCATGCTCCATTTGCACCGTAAGGTTCCCAACGTTCTCCTAAACTTACTGCCCAATAGAATAATGACCTTTTTATGCCAGAAAGATCATCACCTTTCAGCATAATTTTATCAAAAACTTTTTCGAGTAGTCGCGGAACAACACTCATTAAGTTTGGTTTAATTTCTTTGGCATTTTCACCAATTTTATCAATGCCTTCTGCAAAATAAATGGAAGTTCCTGCATATTGATACACATAGATTAACAAGCGTTCAAAAATGTGACAAATTGGTAAAAAGCTTAAAACACGCGTTTCTCCTTCTTTTAATGGCACTCTAGGTGAACTATCTAAAGCATTACTTGTTATATTCCAGTGAGAAAGCATAACACCTTTAGGTTTTCCTGTTGTACCAGACGTATAAATTATAGTTGCTAAATCGGTTGACTTTACAGCATCTTTTCTTAATTCTACTTCAGGTTGATTGCTGTGGTCTTCTCCGAGTTCTAACAATTCGGAATAGTGTTTACAGCCTTCAATATGATCAAAAGAATACACTTCTTTTATTTTGGTATTCGCTTGTACTTTTCGAACTTTTTCTAGGACTACTTCATCGGAAACAAAGCAATACGTAGATTCACTATGATTTAATACATACTCGTAATCTTCAGCACTAATAGTTGGGTATATCGGTATATTTTGTGCACCGAGCTGAAGAATTCCAATATCCATGATATTCCACTCTGTTCTATTTGTAGTTGAAATAACTGCAATTTTATCATTCTTCTGAACACCTAATCGCAATAAAGCTCTGCTCATTGCATTGGATTTATCTATGTATTCTTGCGTTGAAGTCGGTTCCCACTTTCCATTGTATTTGGTAACTAGCGCATTAGACGTTGGTTTGTGTTTTAATTGGTAGTAGGGGAAATCAAAAAGTCGTGTTACTTCTGTCATATTTATGGACGCTTATTTAGTAAGTGATTACGAAAATATAAAAATTAAAGTTAAAAATTATATAATTAATATCGTAGGTGATAATAAATTAGGAATTATTTATTGAATCAAGAAAATGGTAACGTACTAGCATGCGTTTAACTATTAGTTTGATAACAGTATCGTTTTATTATTAAAAAGATATTTATACGGTTAACCAGAAGGTTGAACCAATTGTTTAAAGCAATAATCTCTACATAAATGAAAACAATTTACACGTTAAAGACTGCCATTTTTGTTTGGAATATTAAACTAAGTTTAGTTAATCACACCATCATAAATACAAAAAGGTCAAGATAAAATTACCTTGACCTTTTTAATTATTGAATTAATATTACAATTTACTAATCCTTTTAGTTGTATTTCCTATTGCTGAAGAAAATTTAATCAAATAGCTGCCTGATGATAGATTATCTATATTGATATAATTTTCAATGTGGTTAATATCCATCACTTTTCTACCTATAGCATCATAAATTTCAATTTTCTCAAGATTGATGTCATCTGGAATTTCAAGATTAAGTCTGCCATCTCTATTTGGATTTGGATACAGTTTAATGCCATCTAATTTCGTGGCTTCATCTATACTCAATGATGGTTCTACAGTAACTTGCGCCACACAGGAATCTAAATTGTTGTTTTCGTCTTCTACTGTTAAAGTAACATCGTAAACTCCTGTTGCCGTAAATGTATCTTCCGAAAGACTAAATGTTAAGTCTTCAACTTCTGCACAGTTGTCAGTAGTTCCATTATCTAAATCTTCTGGAAGTATAGTTACTGAACCAGTCGTTTCATCTAACGCCACAGTTATATGCTGACACGCTATTGTTGGAAGTTCAGTATCTGTTACAATTACGCGTTGTTGTTGTGTAGTTTGATTGCCATTACCATCGTCGTAAACCCAAGTTACCATATAGTCGCCAGGTTGCGTATAGGCTGTCGCATCAGTTGTTGTTGCAGTAATAGTACCACTACAGTCGTCTGTAGCACTAGGCGCATTAAGTGTAACGCTACATGCTGCCTCAGCAACTGGAAGTACGCTTAAATCTGGAGTTGGCGCTGAATTAGCATTAAATACTGTGATTACAAAGCTTTTTTCATCAACACCTCCTTTATCGTCGGCAACATTTAAGATGACTTGGTGTTTACCAATTTGATCAGCGGTTGGAGTCCAGTTTATGGTGTTTCCTGCTAAAGTCATACCCTCTGGATGCGTTGGCATTGTTAATTCTAAAATATCTCCAGTATCAGGATCTGAATAGTTAACCGTAAATGTATATGGACTACAAGGATCTGTTACAGGAGCTAAGCTTTCAGTTTCTAACTTTGGAATGTTGTTAACATCTGGGCTTATAAATTCAAATTCTATAATATTAGATAAATTGGATTCTGTATATGAACCATCTAATTCTTCACGCATTGCAGTTACACCAAATTTATACGAACGTCCTGGTGCAATATCTTTAAAATCGAAAGCGGTTACATCACCAACACCTTGGCTACTACTGTAACGTGTTACCAATTCTTCATCGATATACATGACGTAGTGATCAGCATCATTTACAGGGTTCCAAGCAAGTTTAAAAACATTATCTTCTAAGGCACCAATTAATGTTGGTGTATCTACAGGGGATTCGTTTATAACAGTAAATGTGGTTGTTGCATATGCATATTCTGCTGGGTTAGATTCATCTTCAATCTTTGCATAAACAAAGTAGGTACCACTAATTAAATTAGACGCATTAAAGGTATATTGGTTTGTAGTATCGTTTTCAGATATACCACCTACAATTTGCTTACCATTAGCACCTTTACCATCAATATCGTAATAGAGTGCTATAACTGCATCGCTATCTAAATCTTGATCGTTCCAAGTAATGGTTACATCTTTAGTGCTATTGTCATAGTTTACGCTTGTAATTTCTATTTCTGGTGCAAATCCAGCACCAAATAAATCGATTTCATAAGGTCCAGCTCCTTCAACATTAATTTCGTATTCACCAATTTGAGTGTCTTTTAGTGTATAAAACACTCTAAAGTTTTCGTTACTTTCGGTATATAAAGCATCATTGGTTTCTGCAGATATAGGTGTAATTACAGTGCCATCGGGTAAGGTTAATGTGGCATCTGGATATGCATTATCACCTTCTATTCGCACAATAACGTTGCTGTAGTTTTGTGACAAGTTAAATGGTATTTGAGAGTTACTATCGCGAGAAGCAACTACTAAACTGCCACCTTCTAATTCATTTATTGCTTTTGCATTTTCATCATTTTCGATATAGAATTCCGAAAAGTTGTTTTCTGCAGATCTCCCACTGTCGCCAAAAGGAATTATTCCAAACTTTCCGCCTACTTTAACATCACCACCAAACTCAACTCCTATATCTAGAGTTAACACATCTGCAATGGTTGTACTTGCTTTAAATCTATCGTTGTTGATT
The DNA here is from genome assembly GCF_015645385.1 of Winogradskyella marina. Classification (GTDB taxonomy): domain Bacteria; phylum Bacteroidota; class Bacteroidia; order Flavobacteriales; family Flavobacteriaceae; genus Winogradskyella; species Winogradskyella marina. The sequence goes on along the minus strand of NZ_JADOET010000003.1, from coordinate 114,547 downwards.
TTTGCTTTAAGTTCTGCAATAGTATATGGTAAATAGCCATTTACGGCTTCACATATCGCGCAATCTGCAGCAGGTATTTCAGGGATGGTAAGCGACATATCCGCCATAGCTTCTGCAAAAAGACCAGACGTTCTGTTTTCTACAAGTAAGGAAACATCACCTCTAAATACACCGTATAAATTAACATAAGCTTCTGCTGTTAATCCTAAATTGTTTACTAAGATACTTCCTCCACCTACAGTTTGATTAAGGACCAATATAGTACCACTAGCCTCTAATGATGTACCAAAGGTATATGCCAATTGCATATTATCTAATTTAAGAATGTCTATAGGTGCTATAGGCTTTAAATCTACACCTAAACCGATTGACAATGGAGGTACTTGAATACCATTAATAAATCCATTACCACCAGAAAGTTCCCATCCTGTGTTTGCTAAAGGAATGCCTGGACTGATTTCTACTTCTAAAGAAACCGAATCCAAACCACCATTAATGATCTGTACGCCTCCAGCAATAGAAGTTGTTTTACCTAATAATGAAAGCTTTATGGCTGCATTCCCTCCAAATGAGTTTTCGAACGTATTGAAGTTAACTCCTGCTTCTTGAAGCTCAAAAGTATTAAGAACCTTTACGGCTGGGTTTCCACTTATACTTGAAGAGCCTTCAATATTCACTCCAGATTCAACAATTCGCAATCGATCTATGGTAACGTTTACATCGGGACCAAAAATATCAGCAGGTAGATCTAATGACCCACCAACCTCAATACCAGGATCATCACCTGTGATGAGTTCAAACTTTGAAAATTCTATAGGAATGTCTACCAAATTTAAAAATGTATTTACACCTGTTAAACCAGAATCGATGGCTGCATTTATATACGGAGTACCATCTTCTGATTGTTCTACTTTAAAAGTAATATCTCCTTCCATTAAATCGACTTCTGCTCCGCCATATTCGCCTACAGGTGTTATATTTGTGGTGTAAACTTTACATTGGCAACTTACATTGTTAGAGCCTAAATTTATAGTTACATCTCCACCAAATTCCATTTTTCCCGCGTGTACATTTCCGCTTAGAATGTATTTTCCGTCTCCCAAATCTATTTTCGTATCTGCTTCAAAAGTTAATCCGTTGACCACGATTTCATCAGGTTCTTTAGCTTCACCAGTTGCATTTACAATTACAAATTGACTTTGTACATTAGTATCGAAACCAAAATAACCTTCTACAGTACCTAAGTCACTAGGGTTAAATAAAATTTCAAAATCCATAGTGTTTCCAACACCCAAGGTAATATTGGTTAAACTACCTTGGTCTTTAAACATATAAGTACCGTCTCCATAGGTGTTATTTATAATAAGGTCGGTTGTTCCAGTGTTTTTTATGGTAACGATTTTTGAGTTAGATCTTCCTATACTTGTGAGCGGGAACGTGATAGGTTGTGCTTCTATTGTTGTTAATGCAGGTAATAATGCACCACCAGATGCTTTAATTATTGCAGAATACTCAAAACCACCTTCGTTAGCGTTATTTAAAACTGGTCCGGTTTTTAATGCAATTTCACCATATGCAGAGGTTGTAGAAGGTGAATATGCAATTATAATATCATTGCTATCTCCAGGGTCTAAAGTAAAAGGAAAGTTATTGTATGAATTCCATTCTGTCGGTAGCTCAGATTGATTTGGTATTGTGAACGTTCCTCCAGCTTGATATAAAGCTGCATGCTCACCATATACCACCATAGTTGCCTCACCAGTATTGGTTATAGTATATGGTGTATATGAGGTTTCTCCAATGCCAGCATCTGTCATTTGTTTAACGTTTTCGCCTTCAAAATAGGCGAGATCTAAAACGTTGTAAGACCACAACAAAGGATCACCCGTTATGGCTCCAGAAACGGTATTTGTAGTAAGTTCTAACTGTACATTCTTATAGCCTGTAGATATTGGGTTGGCGACAATTTGTAAGGTTCTAGTTTGTCCTTGAGCAATATAATATGGCAGCGTGATATCCAAAGTGAAATCGGGTTCGTCATCGGCATCAATTCCCACTTCTACAAGTTCAAAATCCGAGATCTCTAAAGTACCTACACCATTATTTGTTATTGTAAATGCTCTTGTAATACTTTCACCTATCCTTATATTCTCTGGAAATTCTTCATTTTTGTCAACATGGGCACTAGGTGCAATAGCTGTACCACTTAAAAATATACCTATGTCGCCATCATTAGTAGCTAGGTTTAATCTCCCCGTATAACCTCCAATATTTGATGGATTAAATTTTACAGGAATAATGTAAGATTCACTGGGTGGTACAGTTACTGGTAGGGTAAGGGGTGATGATAATTCAAACTGAATGGGGCCAAATGAACCAGGACTGTTTACAATGTTAGCATCGTTAAGTATTAAATCGCCAGTGCCGTTGTTTTGAATTGAAAGTATCTCGGTACGACCATTACTATACAATGCGGTGTTTAAGAAAAACATTTGAGTTCTACTTAACTGAATTTCTGGAGTAACACCAATACCCATTAAGTTAATGCCAATTGAAGCTTTATCGTCATTGCTTTCTACGATCAATGGAGCATAAACATTTCCTGTTTGTTGTGGATTGCATTGTACCTGAAAACTGCTTTCACCTCCAGCTGCAATGGTTAATGGTGTCGTAATGCCACTCACTGTAAAGTCTGAACTAGGCAAAACAATATTTTGTATCTCCACAGCATCTGTACCAAATTCGTTAGAGAGTGTTACGGTTAATGGAGTAGTAGACGAGCCCACCAAAACTTCTGGGAATTCTAATTCTGCAGGACTTACCCTTAATTTGGAATTGGTAATATTTGCCAAAAGATTAATACTATGTGGACTGCTATCGACATTACTAGTAAAATTTATTTGTGCTGTTTTGCCACCAGCTGTATCGCTTGAAAATTCAACGTTATAATCTACAGAACCACCAGCAGGTATGGTTTGTGGGCTACTATCAGTAATAGAAAAAACATCAGCATTTGTACCACTGATTTCTAAAGAAGAAATTTGGGTCGCTAGTGTGCCAGGGTTTTGAATTTCTAAGGTGTATGTTTCAGATTCTCCTTTACGCACATTCCCTGCATTAATATCAGTTGGAAATGAAATTTCTGACTGCACGCCTACACCTTCAATAGTAGGACTTATTACTGAACTTGTATGGTTTCTAGCGGCATAACGCATATACACACGTCTGAAACTTAAATCATTTGGAGTAAACTCGATATCAACGGTAAGTGATTGGCCTTGAGCTAAAATTACTGGAAATGTCGGTGGATTTATTAACGAAAAATCTGCCGTTGCATCTGCGCCAATATGATAAGTATCGAAATAAACATTGTCTATAAAAAGTTCACCTTCACCGTTATTGGTAATGGAATTGCTTCCGGATACGGTTTGTCCAATCTCAACATTGCCAAAGTCAGTGTCTGTTTCTACTGGGTTACTTGGGAATACATTTCCTGTAACATTTATAGCTGTCTCATATTCAAAATAGTTGTTGCTAGTTATGGTAAGGGTTGTTGACCTATTGAATACGCTTCCGGTAGAGCCACCGTCTAATGGTAAAGGTGAAAAAGTTATAGGAATTGTATAGGTGTTGCCAGGAGTTATGGTTAATGGCGTACTGGGTTGAGTATATGTAAATGTAGTATCGGATGAGTTATCGAGATTAAAGTTGTCGATTACCAAATCTTCGTTTCCGCTATTGCTTAAAATCAAATCTTGCGTTGTATTAGTATTAACATGTATGGTGTTAAAGTCTAAGTTAGAGGCTGTTAATTCTGGGTATGAAGCTGGTATAACTGTGGCCGTAATTGGTATTTGATAGATTTGTGTGCCGTCTGTTTCATCTACCTCTACATTTAATGTTGCGGTATATGTACCTTCATTTATAGGGTTTATGCCAACACCTAGATTTCCAAAACCTACATTATCATCATAATAATAATTGCCACTAACAAATATGCCTGCTGTGTCATTGGTAATAAAAACATTAGATATGTAATTTGCATTGGGTTCAGCTACTGGATCAGAATCTGAAATATCGACAAAAGCTTCAAACATTTGACCAACCTCTATATTACCCATGTCTATTGGGTTGGGGTTGAAGGTGAGGGCTTGTGCATTAAGGTCTTGATTGCTTGCCAATAATAGAAAAGCTGTAAAACATAGCATTACCAAATGTATAATGGGATTTTTTTCGCGACAATAGATGCCATATAATCTGGATGACCAACATTCTGGGAGCGTAAATTTTTTCATAATAGGTTAGATTTAAATTTGGTTGCAAGTTAGTAGACCGATGTATCTAAACATATACGTAGGTCTACGTAGCTACTGATTAAACTTATAAAATTTTGTAATTGGTCGTTAAAATATGTCTTTTGGCCGGTGTTCTGTGGTATGAATGCGAACATAATCGGCTAATAGTCTTCACATAGTAAAACAGATGTTAGATTGGATTTAGAAGATTTGTACTTAGAGTAACTTACGCCTAATAACGACTTTACTGTCTTTGAGAAATGTGAATGATCATAGTAATAATTAAGTATTGTAACATCTGCCTCGCTTTTAATTGTAATTTCCAATTCTAATAAAGTGTAATAGAGTTTTGCAAGGTTTAGATAAACTTTCGGTGTAATACCAATGATAGATTTAAACTGTTTCTGAATATATCGCGCGCTGCAAGAATAACGCTGTGTGAGTTCCTTTATACTTATTTTGCCTTTACAGGCGTGAATATATAATACAATATTGTCTAGTATGGTTTTATGTATGGTTTTAAAATTGAGTTGAGATAATATTGAATTAAAAAGCTGTATACGCAAATAAAGGTCTGAATTGGAATTAAACAATTGTTTGGACCATCTGGAATGTTTTGATGAAATGAGATGGTTTAAATTGTAGATGCGTTTTTGTTCATTATTAATTATATATCCAGCATATGTAGGAATACATTTTGCAACAATAACCGTTGTTGGCTTATGGCAATCAATAGACACAACTTTTTGCGTAGGCTTAAAACACGCTATGGTGTCTTTAGTGATGTTTTTTGAATTTATTGAAACTTTATTTTTGGCAATACAAAGTATATATGAATACCCATTAGGCACTATAATATGACTGTCTACGTGAGGTTTCAGATCAATGCTATAGATGTCTAGGAGCCAATGGTTAAATGGAAGTTTGTGTCTAACCAGCATAATACGTTTCTTTCTTATAAAAGTATATTGCTAGATTAGAATCTAAAATACGTAGGTCTACGTAGTGAAGAGTTCTTGGTGTTTCTGAACCCAGATGACAAGAGCATTCTGGCTTTTGTCTAATTTGAGTTTTGAGATAATATTACTGCGATGCTTCTCTACTGTTCGTTTCGAAATAAATAAAGTTTCAGCAATTTCAGAACTACTTAGATTAGAGGCCAAGTATTTCAATATTTTTAGTTCTGTTTTTGTTAAGGATGAAATATCTGTATTTCCAGATTTTAAATATACTTTGTCCTCTAGTGCTGGGCTCACAAAGTTTTCATCATTCAATACTTTTTTTAAACAGGTTTCTAGTTCACTTAAAGCAGATTCCTTTAAAATATAAGCATCAATTAATTTTCCAATTTCTTTAATAATGCTTTCTTGTTTGTGTAAAGTGAGGATAATAATTTTAGTAGAGCTGTTTTTTGACTTTAAGGTTTTTGCGACCTCAAGACCATCAATAATTGGCATGTCATAGTCTAAAATGGCAACATCTGGTTGTAGTTTTATAATCTTGTTATAAGCATCATTACCGTCATTTGCTGTGGCGATTACATTATACCAGTTTTTTTCTAAAAAAAGTTTATTGCCTTCTAATAGTAAAGGGTGGTCATCTGCTATAATTACGGTAGGCTTCATTTTTTAGGAACTTTAATAATTACAGTGGTGCCTTTGCCTTTGGTTGATGAGATACTTAACTGTGCATTAATAATTTTGGCGCGTTCTTTTAAAGTTTGCATCCCTAAACTATTTAGCTGATCGATACCTTCGGTAAGGTCAAATCCAACACCATTATCTTTTACTTCAAAAGTAACGGCATCAGCAACTTCTTCAATATTTAATTGACATGCTTTGGCCTCTGAGTGTTTTTCTACATTATTAAGACATTCTTGTATCATTCTGTATACAAAAATGGTTTGTTCTATAGGAATTTCATCTTTTAACTCATCGATATCTTCTGAATAGAAAATGTTTGAATTGTTTTGTAGTTTTTCAATAAGATATTTTAAGGATTTTATAAGTCCTAATTTTTCAAACTGAAAAGGGTGTAGATCTTGGGAAATGGTGCGTACTTCATGTATGGCATTATCTACTAAAGACGTATTTGAATTTTCAATATCATCATTAAGCACTATTTTGTTTCTTATTAATAACAAGCTTTGCCCAATGCTATCATGTAATTCACTAGATATGCGACTGCGTTCGCGTTCAATATTTCGTAATAAATCTTGTGCAAATACTTTTTGAAGTTGTTCTTTTTTCTTTAAAAACTGTTTTGAACGATAAAGATAAACGATACTGAAAAGGCCTAGCAAACCTAAGGATCCAAATATTAGCCACTGATTTTTAACCCTGTTTTTAGAATCGAGTAATAAAATATCAGATTCCTGGGCTTTAATCATGGCATCTCTTTTCTCAGTCTCATAAAGTGTTTGGTAATAGCTTAAAGCTTTAGTTTTTTGTATGTTATAAATGGAATCTTCTATGTGTTTCGCATTTTTATAATGAAAGAAAGCTTTGCTATCGTTACCTAAGGAATCATAAACTTGAGAGAGAAAACGTTCAGCATGTTCAATATTATTTACATTGTTACTGTTGTTTACAATTGTTAAATAGGTTGTACCAAGTTGCAATGCCTGGTTATAGTTCTTATCTGCTAATTCAATTTGTTGTTTAGATTTAATATAGCTCGACTCATATACACCTTGGGTATAATTTTTATCTGAATTTTCTATTTTCTTTAAGTAAAATTTCGCTCTATCAAGACTGTCTGTATTTACATAAGCCAAAATAAGAGGGTTTACTATTCTGGGATATAAATCATCTGCAAATCTTGATTGTTTAGAAGCTGCTAATGCAGTTTGTAGGCTTTTTATCTGCTTTTCATAATCTTTTGTTTTACGAAAATCGGCAGCTGCATTTACTTCTAAAGTTGCAATTTGTCCAATGCTATTGGTTTTTTTAGCTAAGACCAAAGCTTCATTACGTTCTGTGTTTGCTTCTTCTAAAAACCCATTCTTGCTATAGACTATTCCTAAAGAATTTTTAGCTCCAATAATGTTGAATGTGTCTTTAACGTTTTCAAAAATTTTAACAGCATTGATTAGCGTTTTAGAAGCTTCAACAAATTGGCCTTCGTCATTGTAGGCATAGCCTTTGTATAAAATTGCAAAAGCCTTAATACGTTGATTGTTGTCTTTGTCAGCATAAAAAATAGCTTTATCGTAATGTTCTATAGATTTGTCAACTTTACCTATATAATAATAGCTATCTCCAGAATCAATATATAAACTTGCTTTATTACGAAGCGATATATGCGTTTCTAAGATGGGAAAATATTTATTAAATAAACTGACGCCTTCTTTTGGGTTGCCTACAAAATTATTATTATAATTAATAAGATTTGCAGTGTGATATGCAGCCAAATTAAAGGAGTCTAGCTGTATGGAGAAGTCAATAGTTTCTCTTGCAATAGAGTCGTATTTAAACCCTTTGGTATCTCTAATTAAAGTTAAAAGACTATCCATCCATTTAAGTTGGATGGTTTTCTTAGATTGATTTATGTTTTGTTTTATTGCATTAACAGCTTCAATATTGACATCTTGTTTTTGGCCATGTACTAATTGAAGTGAAACAATGATAAAAATACCACAAATAATGTTATTTAATTTTAGGGCTTTAGCCACCATAAGGAAATAAGTTGGTTGTGGTTTTAAAATTAAGAATTTTTTTCAATCCATAATCTTGCATTCACAAATGCTTCTAACCAAGGAGCTACGTCGTCTTTTCTACCTTCCGGATAATATGCCCAATTCCATTGAAAAATAGAACGCTCTATATGAGGCATTGTAGCTAAATGTCTTCCGGTTTTATCACAAAGCATTGCCGTATTAAAATCAGAACCATTTGGATTTGCAGGATAGTCTGCATAACCATATTTGGCAACAATATTATATTTGTCTTCTGCATATGGAAGGTTAAATTTTCCTTCTCCATGTGAAATCCAAACCCCTAAAGTGCTTCCGGCTAAACTAGATAGCATCACCGAATTATTTTCTTGAATCTTAACAGATGTAAAGCCACTTTCGTGTTTTTTTGAATCGTTATAAGTTAATTTACCGTGTGTCTCGTGTTCAGGGTTTACTAAATCGAGTTCCATCCAAAGTTGTGCACCATTACATATACCAACAGAAAGCGTGTCTTCTCTTATAAAGAAATCGCTAATAACTTTATTTGCTTTTTCGTTGTATTTAATGGCTCCAGCCCAACCTTTTGCAGAACCCAAAACATCCGAATTACTAAAACCACCAACAGCACCTAAAAACTGAATATCTTCTAAGGTTTCTCTACCAGAAATTAAATCGGTCATATGCACATCTTTAACATCAAAACCAGCTAAATACATAGCATTAGCCATTTCTCGTTCTGAGTTTGATCCTTTTTCACGCAGAATTGCTGCTTTTGGGCGAGATTTCTCAGCTTCGCTCGAAATGACAGGTAGTTTTCCTGAAAAATGCGTTGGAAATTTAAAATCTAAAGCCTGATTTTTATAATTATCAAATCTATCCTTTGCTAAACCATTCGCGGTTTGCTTTTGATCGAGTAGGTAAGAGGTCTTAAACCACATGTCTCTTAATCTCGAAACTGTCATGGTAAAAACTTCATTTCCGTTTATGATTCCTAAAACATCACTTTCAGTAACGTTTCCTAATTTATGGAAATCAATGTTAGCGTTAGATAATTCTGTTTCAATGGTGTCATCTTCAGATTGAAAAACAAGACCTGCATTTTCGGCAAATAACACTTTAAATGCATCTTTTTCGTTGAGGCTTGTAATATCTAATTCGGCTCCCAAATTAGTATCGGCAAAACACATTTCTAATAAGGTTGTAATCAATCCACCTGAAGCGACATCGTGTCCTGCAACGATTTTATTGTCTTTTATTAAATTTTGAATCGTATTGAAAACAGTTTTAACATAAGCTGCACTTTTTACACTAGGTGTTGTATTTCCTATTTTATTGTTGATTTGCGCAAAAGAACTTCCACCCAATTCATAAGAATCTTGAGATACGTTGATATAATAAATAGATCCTTTTCCTTTTTGGAACACAGGTTCTACGACATTAGAAATATCATTACAATTTCCGGCAGCAGAAATTATCACGGTTCCAGGTGAAATCACATCACCATCAGGATATTTCTGTTTCATGGATAAGGAATCCTTTCCCGTTGGTACGTTAATACCTAAATCGATTGAGAATTCTGAAATGGCTTTAACCGCTTCATATAGGCGAGCATCTTCACCTTCGTTTTTACACGGCCACATCCAGTTTGCAGATAATGATACACTCTGTAAACCGTCTTTTAAAGGCGCCCAAATGATATTCGTTAAAGCTTCTGCAATCGAATTACGGCTACCAGCTATTGGGTTAATTAATCCAGAAATAGGAGAGTGGCCTATACTTGTGGCAATACCTTCTTTGCCTTTAAAATCAAGTGCCATTACACCAACATTATTTAAAGGGATTTGCAAAGGGCCAACACATTGTTGTTTGGCGACTTTACCACCAACACAACGATCCACTTTATTAGTCAACCAATCTTTACAAGCTACAGCTTCGAGTTGTACTACTTGATCTATATAATCGTAAAATTTAGAGGTGTCGTATGAAATGCCGTTGTAATTTTTTTCAACGGTAACATCATTCATGATGGTTTTTGGAGAACTACCAAACATATCTTCTAAGGCTAAATCCATTGGTTTTTCTCCAGTAGTTTTAGACTCAAAAGTAAAACGGTGTTTTCCGGTAACTTCTCCGACATCATAAATTGGAGAACGTTCGCGATCTGCAATTTTATGTAAAGTTTCTAAATGTTTATCTCCAATAACTAATCCCATACGCTCTTGAGATTCGTTACCAATAATTTCTTTAGAAGATAAGGTTGGATCACCTACAGGTAATTTATCTAAATCGATTTTTCCACCTGTATCTTCAACCAATTCAGATAAACAGTTGAGGTGTCCACCAGCTCCATGATCGTGAATAGAAACGATATGATTTTCATCGCTTTCTACCATACCTCGAACAGCATTTGCAGCACGTTTTTGCATTTCAGGGTTAGAACGTTGCACAGCATTTAGTTCAATTCCTGAAGCTAAAGCACCAGTGTCAGCTGAGGAAACCGCAGCTCCTCCCATACCAATTCTATAATTATCTCCACCTAGAATGACTATTTTATCGCCTTCTTGAGGTGTGTCTTTTAATGCTTGTTCTGCTTTTCCATAACCAATACCACCAGCTTGCATAATCACTTTATCGTAACCAATCTTACCATTTTGATCTTGATGTTCAAAAGTTAAAACAGATCCACAGATTAACGGTTGTCCAAATTTGTTTCCAAAATCAGAAGCTCCATTACTGGCTTTTATTAAAATATCCATTGGAGTTTGGTACAGCCATTTGCGTTCAGGAAATGCTTTTTCCCATGGTCGCTCTTCTTCTAATCGAGAGTAGGAGGTCATGTAAACCGCTGTTCCTGCTAATGGTAAAGAACCTTTTCCGCCAGCTAATCTATCTCTAATTTCTCCACCAGAACCTGTTGCAGCTCCATTAAAAGGTTCTACAGTTGTTGGAAAGTTGTGTGTCTCTGCTTTTAATGAAATTACAGACTCGTAATTTTTAGTCGTATAATAATCTGGAACATCTGCACGAGTAGGAGCAAATTGTTCTACAACAGGGCCTTTTATGAACGCGACATTGTCCTTGTATGCAGAAACAATATCGTTAGGATTTTGCTTCGATGTTTCTTTAATCAATTTGAAAAGCGACGTTTCTTTTTCTTCACCATCTATTACAAATGTGCCGTTGAATATTTTGTGTCTACAGTGTTCTGAATTCACTTGTGAAAATCCAAAGACTTCAGAATCCGTTAAAGGTCGTCCTATTTTTTTAGACACACCTTCAAGATATGCTACTTCTTCGTCACTTAATGATAAGCCTTCTTGCTGGTTATACTCTGAAATGTTTTCAATATTAAGAATGGCTTCAGGTTGAATATCGATAGTAAAGATCTCTTGATGTAAACGTTGATATTTTTCAGAAATCATAGGGTCGAAATCTTTGAAGTCTTCAGTTATTGAAGAAAACTCTTCAATTCTTAGAATGCCTTCTATTCCCATGTTTTGGGTTATTTCAACAGCATTTGTACTCCAAGGTGTAATCATTGCTGCTCTTGGTCCAACAAAAAAAGCATCGATTGATGCTTGTTCTATTTTTGGTTGGTCGCCAAATAACCATGTCAATTTAGAAATGGTTGCTGTTGATAATTCTTTTGTTGCTTGAACAGCAAATACCTTACTGTTTTGGTTTCCGAAGAAATGAATCATTTATATGGGATGTTAGATGTGAAAAATAAAATGCAAAGTTAATTCATTTTGTGATATTCTCTATAGTATTTGAATTTCAAATTGCGAAGTATTCAACAAGTTTTAAACATAAAAAAAGCAGCTACACTTAGACTATGCTCAGAGATTAGCTGCTTTTTTGTTGCTATATTGAAAACTATTGCTTTACAAGTTTCCTAGTGATCTTAGAATTACCTTGTGTAATTTTTACAATATAAATTCCTTTATTTAAAGCTTGAAGATTTAAAGTGCTTGTTTTACTTATCGTATTTTTTAATACACGCTTTCCAAGAATATCAAAAATTTCGATATTAGTATCTACGTTTGATTTTAAATCTACAGTTAGATTATTTTTAACCGGATTTGGAAATAATTTTACAGAATCTATGTCAAAGTCTTCAATACTTAATTCTGAGTAGCACGTATAAGACAGGTCGTCGAACATAACCCTGTTTCCAGCACCACTATTATTATCGAAAACTACAGAAACATTATTTTCTATGTTTATATTTGGAATTGTAATTGTTTGTTCGTCGACACCATAAGCAATTGTTCCAACAAATGTTCCGTTTACATTTACATCGAATGTTCCATCACCTCCACTAAAAACACGTTTTGTTGTTACGGTTAATGATCCAATTCCTCCAGAGGTTGTAGGTAATGTTAATGCGCCATCTCTAATGGTAATCGCAGCATTATTTAAGGTTTGATCCGTTCTAGCCTCTGTTGCATTCCAAATACCACCATCGTCGCCAGTCCAAGTTACGTCAGAATAAGACCCGATGTTCGTTTCTAAATTTTCAAAAGTTTCTGTGAGGCAGTCCGAACCAATAGTTCCGTTATCAGTTGTTGTTTCACAATCTTGGTTACTAAACCCAGAAGTATTATTAGCAGCATCTTTAGCTTTTACAGTAAAACAATATTCTGTTTCAGGTGATAGTCCAGCTATTGTTGCTGTTGTATTTGTAGTGTTAGATGAAAAAGTTCCATCCATATAAACATCATAAGAAACCACTCCAATATTATCGGTTGATGCTGTCCAACTTAAAGCAATAGAATTGTCAGTTGGATTAGAAGCTACTAAATTCGTAGGGTTTGTAGGCGCTTCAGTATCTGGAGTAGGATTCCAAATCATATTTGCATATTCTGGGTGGTCAACAAATGGGTTTGCATTGCCTTGAAAATCATAAGCAGCATCATTTCTATCGCGTTCTCTTTGATCTACAGGATCTACATTGTAATGCCAATCTAATAACATATCCACTGCCCAATTTTCTAATGCTTGATTTTCAGTTCCATTAAACATATCAAAGCTGGTATAACCATCAACACCATTTTCATAACGTGTTACAAAATAAAGTATGGCTCTAGCGATATCTCCTTTAAACTCATCGATCGGCTCGAAAACTGTTCCTGAATATCCAGGTACATTACTTGATCCTAATTTAGATCCATTTAAAGATGTCCATGTTGCAGAGTCAACGGTTCCAAAAGGATGACTACTGCGTTTACCATTGGCATAACCATCACTTGGTACCACATGGAAAATGTCGTTTTTCATTGGTGAAGCGCTTCCAAAAGAACTTTGTGGTACTATATGTTCACGATTATAACAATCATTTTCAGAATTATAATTTCCACATTGGTTAGTCCCAAGGAAAAAAGAATAAGGGTCTGGTCCATTTGGGTTTTCTGTGTAATACATTAAAAGTGATCCATCATTTTCATAACCACTTTCTTCCATATTGTCAACATATACTGTTGCATAACCAGTATACAATCCACCATAACCTTGATCGTTATGACCATTGGTAATAATAGATTTTAATTCTGTTTTTAATTCAAAACCAGTTAATCCATCTGCGCTATCGTAATAATTTGAAGGAATTTGAGCAAATGTAATACTTGTAGCAAGTAAAAATAGAAGGTATAGGTGTTTCATTTGTCGTGTTTTTTTAAGTAAATTGTATAGGGTTATTTCTTTTCAAGTAATGCCATATAAAATCCGTCAAAACCAGATTTGTAGGCTAATACTTTTTTATCTTTTACAAAGGTGAATTCTTTTCCTGCTTCTGACGTCAAGAATTTTTCAACTTGTTTCTGATTTTCTGATGGCAATACAGAGCAGGTTGCATACACCATTTTTCCGCCAGACTTAACCATTTTAGAGTATTGTTCTAAAACTTCAGCTTGCGTTTGTTTAATATTCTCAATGAATTCTGGTTGGAGTTTCCATTTGGCATCTGGATTACGTCGTAAAACTCCTAATCCAGAACAAGGTGCGTCAATTAATAATCGATCGGCTTTTCCGTGTAATTTCTTAATCGGTTTTGTAGAATCTATGACTTTCATTTCAATATTATGAACCCCATTTCTACGTGCTCTAATTTTGAGTTTTTTCAATTTACTTTCGTAAATATCCATGGCAATGACTTGACCTTTGTTTTCCATTAGGGATGCCAAGTGTAATGTTTTTCCGCCTGCACCAGCACAAACATCTACGACTTTCATGCCTGGTTTTACGTCTAAATAATCGGCAACTAATTGTGAGGATGCATCTTGCACTTCAAACCAACCATTTTTAAAAGCTTCTGTAACAAAAACGTTGGCACGTTCTTTTAATTTTAATGCAGAAGGATGATTTGGTAAAACCTCAGTTTCAATATTTTCAGATTCTAACTTGAGCTGTAAATCTTTTTTAGTCGTTTTTAACGTATTGACTCTAAGAACAACATCAGCTTGCTCGTTTTGTTTGGCTATTTCTTTTGTCCATTCAGCTTCGCCTAATTCAGCCACACCTAATTCATCTATCCAATCTGGAATAGATTCGCGGAATTTTCTGATTTTAGACAACTCGTCAAAACGCCCTTTTATTTTTCGGGTTGGAGTCTCTGTAAAGTATTTCCAATCTGGTAATTTAATACCTTTTAGTGTTGCCCAAACCGCAAATAGTCTCCATAAATTATCTCTGTCGTATGGTGCTTTTACATCCGCAATTTCAGCATAAAGTCTTTGGTAACGTACGATTGTGTATACCGTTTCAGCAACAAAACCTCTGTCTCGGCTTCCCCAACGTTTATCGCGTTTTAATAATTGTTGTATGACTTTGTCTGCGTATTCACCTTCATTAAAGATAAGGTGTAAGCCGTCAATTACGGCAAAGCATAAATTTCTATGTAATCTCATTGTTTTAGTATTCAGTATGCAGTGTTAGTTTTTTAGTTGTGTACGTAAAAAACGAACGTGCAAAGGTAAGCATTTGTTTATTTGTTAGAATGAATAACTGTTATTTTGTTAAGCTTTTCTATTTTTAGGGAAAATTGAAGGGTATGAGATTATTTATCGTTTGCATTTTATTTATTGGGTTTTATTCTTGTAAAATAGAAGAACCAATAAAAGTTAGGAATATTTCTAAGGTTCAAATTGAATCTTTACTACAAGATTCAATATTGAATGTTAGGGCAATAGAAATTTCAAATAACAGGATATGGTTTGCTGGTTCGGATGGCTATACAGGTAATTGGAATTTATTAGAACTAGACTCTCTAGTGAATGGCTCTAATGTTTTTAAACGATATGAAGAGCTAACTCATAATTATGATGGAAACATTTTTAGAAATATGAATAGCGACACAACTGGTTATGAATTAAGAGGTATTAAAAAAAATGATGATGCACTTTTTACTATCACAGCTGGAAGTCCTGCTATTTTAACTAAATATAATTCTAATAATAGAGAAATAGTCTACCAAGAAAATCACCCAAAAGCCTTCTACGATTCCATGGATTTCTGGAATGACCAAGAGGGCATTGCTATTGGTGACCCAACAGAAGACTGTATGAGTATCATCATTACAAGAGATGGAGGTGAAACATGGACAAAATTATCTTGCGATGATTTACCAAAAGCCAAAGAAGGCGAAGCGGCTTTTGCAGCGAGCGATACTAATATTGCTATAGTTGGCGACCATACTTGGGTTGCGACAGGTGGAAAAGCTAGTCGAGTGATGTATTCACCAGATAGAGGAAAGACTTGGGAAGTTTATGAAACACCAATTATTCAAGGTGTAGAAACCACTGGTATATATTCTATAGATTTTTACGACGACAATATTGGATTCGCGATTGGAGGTGATTATACCAAGCCTAACGATGCATTAAGCAATAAGATTAGAACCAGCGACGGTGGAAAAACGTGGCAAGTTGTCGCTAACGGAAAAGGACCAGGTTATAGAAGTTGTGTACAATATATTCCTAATAGTCGCGGAAAAGAATTAGTCGCTGTTGGATTTAAAGGTATTGATTACAGTAATAATTCAGGTGATACTTGGAAACATTTAAGTGATGAAGGCTTTTATACCATTCGGTTTTTAAATGATTCCGTGGCTTACGCAGCAGGAAAAGGTAGAATTAGTAAATTGACTTTTAGTGAATAAAAAAAGGAAACCGTTATGGCTTCCTTTTTTGATGTTTTGTTATCGATTGCGTTTCGATCCTCCGTGACGTTTTTTGTACTCTTCAAACAACTTTTGTTTAAAGGAACGCTCAGCCTGATATAGCTTAATGATTTTTTTAGCCGGAAGAACGTCTAGCAGTTCACTAAGCATTTTTGAATGTAATTCTACTTTTTGTTTTTCAATCTTTTCCATATTCAACAACAGTGATTTAGCTTCACTTTCTGATAATTCATCAGGATTTATGGATTTACGTCTAATTGTAGATTGTTCTTTTAACTTATCTTCTGCATCTTCATTAGCATTATAGATTGGCCAAAATTTTTGAGCTTCAGCTTCAGTTAAATTCATTTGTTCTGTAATATGAGCTATTTTTAAAGCTTTAATCTTGTTTTTATCTATCCGTTGTGCAAATGCATTTGCAGAAACAAATAAAGCTAGCAGTATTAATTGTAATGTTTTACTCATGGCAATTTTATTTACAATATTGAATTCGTATTTTTTCTTTGAAAAGGTCATAATTATTATTCTAAAATGAGATCTTCTGGGTCTATATGTTCTAAATATTGATTTAGGGTTTCATCTGATATATTAACGTCAATAAAGTCTGATTCTGAAATATCATTAGAATTAAACAATGTTGCAAAATCATCATTGCTATATTCGTTTTGATATAAAAACGTTTCAATACTTGAGGTTTCTATTGTGTCGAGAGTAATAGTATCCGTATTAAACACTAAACTAAATAAGAGTACAATACTCGCTGCTATACCAGTGAGATAATATAGTGTGCGTTTTGGTTTTAATTGAATTACAGGTGGTTCTTGTTTATCTTGAAGTTGGTCTAAAACTTTACCTTCTATGGTATCAAAATAATTTTCAGGAACAGAATAACCTGACTTTTCTGAGGATTCAATAGCTTCTTTTTCATTTAAGCGTTCAAAAAAATCAGCTTCAAACGACTCAAAATAATGTTTTGGCGTCTTAAAACCTGAGGTTGTAATGTTATGTAACTTATTTTTTTTCATGTTGTCTTTCCTACTATTTCGGAAATCTTTTAATCTGTTTTCTATCAATAAGACTTCAAATTGTCTAAATGGTTTAATCTGAGGTTAAAAAGGCTTCAATTTTTTTAGCTGCAATATGATAAGAAGCTTTTAAAGCTCCTTCACTTGTGTCTAATATTTCAGCCATATCTTTATATTTTAAATCATCAAAATAGCGCATATTAAATACCAGTTGCTGTTTTTCTGGTAAGGTTACGATTGCTTTTTGTAATTTTAGTTGAATGTCATCACCTTCAAAATATACATCTGCACGCAAATTGTTAATCGCTCTTGTTTGATGCTCTTCATTGCTAATCTGTAAGCGCTTCGCATTTTTATTTATTAATGTGATTGCTTCGTTTGTAGCAATACGATATAACCAAGAAAATAATTGACTTTCGCCTTTAAATTTATCAATGCTACGATACACTTTTATGAATGTATTCTGAAGCGCATCATCTGCATCATCATGATTAATTACAATTTTACGAATATGCCAATACAAGCGTTCTTTATAGAGTTGTAATAATTCTCTATATGCGGCTTCTTTGGTTAAAGGGTTTTTTAAACGCGTTATAAACTCCGATTCGTTTATCAAGTCAATTTCTTTGTTAGTAAGACCCTGTAAAATACTAAAAGTTTAATTGGCTCTTTTTTTTATTAATTATGTGGTATTTAGTTGTTGTTGGTAGTCAGTGTTTTACGACAAATAAAATCGACAAAGAGTAAAAATAAACGACAAAATACATATTTTTCTTGTCGGATACTATTATTTATTATATGTTTGTCACAGCTTAACCTATTTGGTAGTTATCGGTTCCCCAAACCTGATAACCAAAAAAAGAAAGGATGTCTTTAAATATGCATCCTTTTTTTGTTTGTAAAACGTCGTAATTATTTGATTTTAAAGAGATATCTAACCTTTACTCAAAACTCTGCATTTCAACGAGCTTTTTATAAACTCCATTTTTAGACATAAGTTCTAAATGGGTGCCTTGTTCTGCGATTTCTCCTTTTTGCATTACTACAATTTGGTCTGCATTTTGGATGGTAGATAATCGGTGAGCAATAACAACCGATGTTCTGTTCTTCATCATATTTTCAAGCGCATCTTGTACTAATCGTTCACTTTCAGTATCTAAAGCCGAAGTGGCTTCGTCTAAAATCATAATTGGTGGATTTTTAAGCACAGCTCTTGCGATACTTAAACGTTGTTGCTGACCACCAGATAATTTACCACCTGAATCTCCAATATTAGTATCAATACCATGAGGTAAGTCTTTAACAAACTCCCAAGCGTTGGCAATTTTTAAAGCTTCAATGATTTCGTCGTCAGTAGCATTTTCTTTTCCTAAGAGAAGGTTATTTTTAATGCTATCATTAAATAGAATAGAATCTTGAGTTACTAATCCCATTAGGCTTCTAAGAGAGTATTTGGTAATGTCTTTTATGTTTTCACCATCAATAGAAATACTTCCTTCATTTACATCGTAAAACCTTGTCACAAGATTAGCAATTGTACTTTTTCCACTTCCAGACTGCCCAACTAAAGCTACGCTTTTTCCTTTTGGAACTTGAAGTGTGAAGTTTTTAAGGACTAAGTCATCGTCGTATTTAAAAGAAATATTGTCTAGTTTTATTTCTGAATTGAAATCTGTTTTTGAAATTGCGTCTACTTTATCTTCAAGAGGTGATGGTGTTTCTAAAATTTCGAGAACACGATCTGCAGCTGCATTTCCAGCTTTTACTTTGTAACTAGCTTTGCTGATGGCTTTGGCTGGAGTTAAAATTTGGTACGCTAAAGCCATATAGGTTATAAATGCACCTCCAGAAAGACTGTTCTCTATTAAAACCATACTGCCTCCGTACCATAAAAGCGCAGCAATAGTTGCGATACCTAAAAACTCACTTGCAGGTGACGCCAAATTTTGACGGTTCATTAATACATTAGAGAAATTGTAAAACCGATTTGTAGATTCTTGAAACTTGGTATTAAATCGTTTTTCGGAATTAAACCCTTTAATCACTTTCAAGCCACTCAGAGTTTCTTCTAATGTTGAAAGAAACACACCTTGCTCTGTTTGAACACGATTCGATTTTTTCTTTAGACTTTTTCCGATTCTAGAAATAATCAATCCAGCTATTGGAATAAATAGAAACACAAATATTGTAAGTTTCATTGAAATTGTAAACATTGTTACAATAGCAAAAACAATGGTTAAGGGTTCTTTTACAATGAGTTCTAGTATGGCTAATAAAGAGTTTTTTACCTCATTTACATCACCAGAAATTCGAGCAATAATATCTCCTTTTTTCTTTTCTGAATAATAAGAGATAGGTAAGGTCATTACTTTATCGTAAATTGAATTCCTGAGATCTTTTAAAACGCCATTTCTTAAAAAAGTAATGAAAAAGAGCGCTAAATAATTAAAAATATTTTTAAGTAAAAATAAACTTATGATTAAGATAATCATATAAAGTAAGGTTTGTTGAGGACCATCACTTTCGTTTGTTGTTGTTACAAAATAATTTAAATAATCTTCGCCATAAGATTTTAAATCTCTTATACCATTATATACAGGTTTTGTGTTTAATTTTTCGGTTTCACCAAACAATACATTAATCATAGGCATTAATGATACCATTGCTAATGTACTAAATAAGGCATATAGAACATTAAAAAAAACGTTGAGGTAACCATATCGTTTATACGGAACAATAAACCGAGATAACTTCTTTATATAATCCATTAATTACAAATTCAAATCCTTGAGGATAGCATCAATTCTATCTCCCAATAACTGCTCCGTTTTTGCAAATTCTGACGTATTGTCAAGGTCAGCATTTACACTTATATAGAATTTTATTTTTGGTTCTGTACCGCTTGGTCGTAGTGCTATCTTACTACCATTTTCAGTATAATAAATTAAGACATTAGATTTTGGAATATCAATAGTGGTTTCCTCCTGGGTTTGTAGATTTTTAGAAATAGACAATTGATAATCTTCAATTAACACTACTTTTTCGCCGTTGATTTCTTTTAGTGGATTTTCTCTAGCATCAACCATCATTTGCTTAATTTCTTGTGCTCCTTCAATTCCTTTTTTTGTTAAAGCAACTAAATGCTCTTTAAAGAAACCGTGTTCAATATACATATCGATTAATTCTTGGTATAAGGTTTTACCATTAGCTTTTGCCTGAGCGGCAATTTCACAAGCTAAAAGGGTAGACGTAACAGCATCTTTATCGCGTACAAAGTCGCCTACCATAAACCCAAAACTTTCTTCACCTCCACCAATAAAATTCATTGTTGGGAAGTCTTTAATCATTTTAGCAATCCACTTAAACCCAGTAAGTCCTATTTTGCACTCTACATCATAAGCATTTGCTAAAACAGACATCATTGGCGTAGAAACAATAGTAGAACCTACAAATTGATTACCATTAATTTTTCCTTCTTTTTTCCATTGTTTTAATAGAAAATTAGTCATTAATAACATGGCTTGGTTACCATTAAGAATTACTAATTCATTTTCTAAGTTTCTTACAACTACACCTAAACGATCACAGTCTGGGTCTGTACCAATAACAATATCACCATTGACTTTTTCGGCCAACTCCATGGCCATTTTTAATGCTGCAGGCTCCTCTGGATTTGGAGAAACAACCGTTGGAAAATCTCCATTAGGCACACGTTGCTCTTCAACAATATTAACATTTGTATAGCCAGCACGTTTCAAGGTTTCTGGTATCGCTGTAATGGATGTTCCGTGTAGAGAGGTAAACACAATGTTTAAATCTTGTCTCGCAGCTTCCGATGTATCAAAACTTCCATTTTTTACGGAAGCATCAATGAATACATCATCAACGTCTTTTCCTATATATTGAATTAAATCGGAATTAGCTTCAAACTTAATTTCAGAATAATCTAAGCGATTAATTTCGGCTATTACAGCGGAATCTTGTGGTGGAACTAATTGACCTCCATCTTGCCAATACACTTTATATCCATTATATTCTGGCGGATTATGAGATGCTGTTAAAACAATACCACAATGACAATTTAAATGCTTTAAGGCGAAAGATAATTCTGGTGTTGGTCTTAGTTCTTCAAATAAATAAACTTTAATGCCATTGGCAGAAAATACATCTGCAACTAGCTTTCCGAAGGTCTGGCTATTATGTCTGCAATCATATGCAATTGCAACTTTTATGTCTTCATTAGGAAAGGATTGTTTTAAATAGTTACTTAAGCCCTGTGTATTTTTTCCTAGCGTATATTTATTGATTCGGTTGGTGCCAAGTCCCATAATACCTCGCATACCACCAGTTCCAAATTCTAGATCCTTATAAAAACTCTCTTCTAATTCTTTAGGGTTAGACGCAATCATGTGCTTTATTTCCTTTTGAGAATCTTCATCAAATGTTGGTGTTAACCAAGAGTTTACGCGTTCTAAAATTTCAGGTTTAATATGTATCATGGATAAAATGGATTTATTAACAAAAATAAACAATTCAATAGATTGAGTGTGTCTTGTGGTGCAATAAAATTAGCCTAATTAAGACAAGTTCAAGTTTTCTTTTATGAAATAGCGTTGTTGCTTACGATTAGTTCGCAGAACAAGTTCGCCTAAAAATCCTGCGATAAATAATTGCGAACCAATAATCATGGTCGTTAAGGCGATGTAGAATTGCGGACGTTCTGTTATGAGTCGACCTGTTGGATTTAGAAACAATTTATCTATTCCTAAATAGGTCGCAAAACAGAATCCAATAAAAAACATAATAACACCAAGTGCACCAAATAAATGCATAGGTCTTTTTCCAAAGTGAGAAATAAACCAAATGGTTATCAAATCTAAGAAACCGTTTATAAAACGATTCATTCCAAATTTTGTGTGGCCATATTTACGTGCTTGGTGTTGTACAACTTTTTCACCAATAGAAGTAAAACCTGCATTTTTTGCCAATACAGGAATATAACGATGCATTTCACCGTAGACATCAATATGTTTCACAACAATGTTGCTGTACGCTTTTAAACCACAATTAAAATCATTTAAAATAACACCTGAAGTTCGTCTTGCTGCCCAATTAAATAATTTTGAAGGTAAATTTTTAGAAAAATAAGAATCGTAACGTTTCTTTTTCCAGCCAGAAACAAGATCATACTTATCAGCTTTTATCATTTTGAAGAGCTCTGGAATTTCTTCAGGATTATCTTGTAAATCCGCATCCATGGTGATAACAACATCACCTTCAGCTTTAGCAAAGCCAGCATGTAAAGCTTGTGATTTTCCAAAATTTTTAAGGAACTTAATGCCTTTTACATTTGGGTTAATTTCTGCTAGTTCAGTGATAATTTGCCATGACTTATCAGTACTACCATCATCTATAAAAAGAATTTCGTAAGAAAATTGATTAGGTAGCATCACAGAAACTATCCAATCGTGTAATTCTTTTAAAGATTCCTCTTCGTTAAGTAGTGGAATTACTACTGATATATCCATAGGGTTTAGGTCTAATTTCTACATTTCAAATGTAAAGAAATTATTTAAGCTTCGTGCGGATCTTTCTTTTTTGTAACAGCGGCAACAATAAGACCTATAACACTAAAACCTAAAAGTTGATAAGCAGTAGTTTTTATAGTATTTCCTATAGAGAAAAAACTCTCTTCTTTTTGAATTTGCGCCATAGCCTCATCTATAGATTGTTGTGGTGCACCAAACCTTTCCATCATCGCTAATTGATTGTCTATTATTTTTTCTTGCAATATTGTGGCAGCTTCGGCATCTACAATATTAAAAATAACGAAACCTATAACAGCAGGTATTGAGATACCTATAGCAATTGTTATAAAAAAAGCAGTAAAAGCATCTTTGAAACTAATAAAACCTCCTAAGAGTTTTTTTGCTTTTATTGAAGATACAATTCCAAAAATAATAACGAGTAGCATTTGGCCAATACCAAACCACCATTGCGTAAATAAATCAAGGTAGACAGCATAGCCGATTATAGTAAAAGATGACAGTATAAGTGCTAAATATAAGCCGTTATTAACAGCTGAAGACTTCAAAGATTTGTCCATAATATGGTTAGGTTTTTGGTTAATTAACTAGTTAGTAGTCAAAGTTACATAAATGTTACATATATTTACTAAATAAAATTTATCAAAAAGATTGTAGATTTATAAAAATTGGTTAAATTTGCACCTCGAAAAATCGAATATATTTAAAGCATTTAGTGATGAAAGCAGGAATACATCCAGAAAATTATAGAGTAGTAGCGTTTAAAGACATGTCTAACGAAGAGGTGTTTTTAACAAAATCTACAGCAGATACAAATGAAACTATCGATGTAGATGGTACTGAATATCCATTAGTGAAATTGGAGATTTCTAGAACATCTCACCCATTCTATACAGGTAAATCTAAATTAGTAGATACAGCTGGTCGTATTGATAAGTTTAAAAATAAATATGCTAAGTTTAAAAAATAAGCTTTGTATACAAGTATATAAATAGCCTTTCTGATATCAGAGAGGCTTTTTTATTTTAAGCATTTATGCTATTTTTGATATAACAATTAAGATGCATTTGAGAAGAGTAGCTTTCTAAGATACGCTTTAACTTTAAAACCGCACAATGAACTACATATTATTTGATGGTCCTTATCGCAAAAACCTGTTGCCGTTTACGTTTACAAGGCCAGTAGCAGATTTAAGAGTAGGTATTTTAACCATACGCCAAAAATGGGAATCTTATATAGAGTATACCACAACAACGGTTACTGAAGATTATTTAGCAGACAAGTTTCCTATGGTAGAAATGGAAAATAATATTATGATTAATGCGTCTTTTCTACCAAATCTCGAAGTTGTAGCAGTTGTAAAAAACCTAAAGCATAATCAAGCGTTGTTTCAAGGTGAAGACGTTATCGCCTTTTTCGTTAAAGAAGGAGAAGAGGTTAACGACTTTTCAACCTTTGAAGCCATAGAGTTTGAAGGTGAGCTATTAAAAATTGAACACACTTGGGATATTTTTGCCTTAAATGGTGAAGCCATAATTGAAGATTTTAATCTAATTACTAAGGATCGACAGTCGCAACCAATTCCCGCGACCATAAACACTATTAATCCAGAAAATATTTTTATCGAAAAAGGAGCAACTTTAAATTTTGCGACACTTAATGCAAGTTCTGGACCAATTTATATAGGAAAAGATGCTGAGGTCATGGAAGGTTCTATCGTTAGAGGCCCTTTTGCCTTATGTCATAATGCGACTTTAAAAATGGCCAGTAAAATTTATGGACCAACAACCGTTGGGCCACATAGTAAAGTAGGAGGAGAGGTTAGTAGCTCAGTGATTTTTGGATATTCAAATAAAGGACATGATGGCTTTTTAGGAAATTCTGTTTTAGGGGAATGGTGTAATTTAGGTGCAGATACTAACACCAGTAATTTAAAAAACAATTATGCCGAAGTTAGACTTTGGGATTACCAAACCGAAGGCTTTGCAAGAACCGGATTACAATTCTGCGGATTAATGATGGGAGATCATAGTAAATGTGGCATTAATACAATGTTTAATACTGGTACTGTTATTGGCGTAAGTGCTAATATTTTTGGAAGTGGTTTTCCAAGGAATTTTGTGCCAAGTTTTTCTTGGGGAGGAAGTAAAGGCTTTGTAACATATAAAACTGTGAAGGCCTTTGAAGTTGCCGAAGTTGTGATGGGAAGACGAAAAGAAGATTTTACAGAAATTGATAAAGCGATTTTAAATCATGTTTTTGAAGAAACAAAACAGTATAGAAAAGATTAATACCACTACTATTTTTAATGTGTCTTACGTTTTGATGCGTTTTACTGTTTTTAGTTTTTAAGTTCTGATTTTTTAACAGATTTCAGTTCCAGTAAATTGGTTGCGTTAATTCCTAATCCGCTTACGTTTTTTCGAGTAAACCGAACAACTTCATCATAAAACATAGGCACTATTGGTGCAGAAGCCATAATAAGAGAATCCATTTTTGTGTAAAGCTCTATCCGACGTTCGGAGTCTGTTTCTAAGTATGCCGCTTCATACATTTTATCAAATTCAGCACTCTTAAAATGGGTGTAATTAGGACCATTTGGAGCAAAGTTTTTACTGTAGTATAGTGATAAATAATTTTCTGCATCAGGATAATCGGCTATCCAACTGGCTCTAAAAAAATCTACTTGTCCATTGGCTTTGGCATCTTTTAAACTTGATGGTGGAATAACATCTACATTAACTAACAAACCTGTTTTTTGAAGTTCGCGTTGAATAAATTCACAAAAGCTTAAATAATTACTTGTTGTAGTTAGCGTAATTTCGGGATCATTAATTCCTGTTTCAGCTTTAAATTCAGAAACTAATTGTTTTGCTAATTCAGGATCGTAGGTAAAACCAATTGTATCATCATAACCAGGTAGACCTTTAGGAATAAATCCACCACTTGCAGGAATACCTATACCATTTCTCAAATACATCATCATTTTATCGCGATCAAAACCGACATTAATTGCTTTTCTCAATTTTAAAGACTGAATGGTATTAACTTTAGTTTCCATATAAAACGCTAAATATTCAGTGTTAAGATATGGACCACGAATCATATTCACATCGTCCTTATAATTGGTTTTTAACTGGCCAACTGTGGTTAAAATTTCATCTTTATAAGAGGCGTCTAATCCAGATACAAAATCGATATTACCTTGGGCAAACTGAAGAAATTCACTTTGTTTGTCTGGTAAAAACGTTATAGCAACAGCCTCGAGGTAAGGTAATTGTTGGTTTGTTGCATCTGTTTCGAAATAATGATTATTTCGTCTAAAAACTAATTTTAAATTTTCTTCCCATCGTTTAAATTTAAAAGGCCCTGTTCCAATAGGATGCGATCTAAAATCATTACCATAATGTTCAACAATTTCTTTCGGAACAACGGAACAATATTTCATGGTAAGTAACCCTAAAAATGCTGGAAATGGTTGCTTCAATTTAATTTGAAACGTTGAGTCATTTACGGCTGAAAATTTAGTCACCTTATTTAAAACCCAACTTCCTGGTGAGGCTATCGTTTCGTCTTTTAATCTATTGAAACTATATTCAAAATCTGAAGCTGTAACGTTTCTTGTGGAATCTTGTTCAAACACTTCGTGTTTATGAAAAAACACATCGTTTCTAAGGGTGAAATTATAAGTAGTTGCACTATCTGTAATTGTCCAATTTTTAGCAATAGCCGGCTTTACATTCAATTGATCATCCATCTGAACTAAACCATTAAATAATTGGTGTGTTGCCCAAATATCTGCTAAATCCTTTGAAAATGCAGGATCTAGAGAACCTATATTTTTGTGTTCGTTATATCTAAAAACAAGATGATCTGGATGTTCGTTTTCATTTGAAGTACAAGAACATACCGTGAAAATGACGACTGTAATAAGTAATCTATTGAATAAGAATGGTGTAAGTTTTAGCATATAACTTATATGTTGTAAATTTGCCAACTTGGTAAAAGTACAAGAATGAATCCAACAAAAAAAGTCGCATTTTATACATTAGGTTGTAAACTTAATTTTTCTGAAACCTCTACAATTGCTAGAAGTTTTAAGGATGAAGGTTTTGATCGTGTAGATTTTAAAGAAACGGCTGATATATATGTGATTAACACCTGTTCGGTAACCGAGAATGCGGACAAGCGTTTTAAAACTATTGTTAAGCATGCTCAAAAAAGTAACCCAGATGCTTTTGTTGCTGCTATTGGTTGTTACGCGCAATTAAAACCAGAAGAATTAGCCGATGTGAACGGAGTAGATTTGGTTTTGGGTGCAACGGAGAAATTTAAAATTACAGATTACTTAAATGACCTAACTAAAAACGATTTTGGTGAAGTGCATTCGTGTGAAATAGAAGATGCCGATTTCTACGTAGGAAGTTATTCTATTGGTGATAGAACTAGAGCATTTTTAAAAGTTCAAGACGGTTGCGATTATAAATGTACGTATTGTACAATTCCGTTAGCAAGAGGTATTTCTCGTAGTGATACAATGGTGAATGTATTACAGAATGCCAAAGAAATTTCAGAAAAAGGGATTAAGGAGATTGTGTTAACTGGAGTAAATATTGGAGACTACGGAAAAGGGGAGTTCGGGAATAAAAAGCACGAACATACCTTTTTAGATTTGGTTAAAGAGTTAGATAAAGTTGAAGGCATAGAACGCCTAAGAATTTCTTCAATTGAACCAAATTTACTGAAAAACGAAACCATAGATTTAGTGTCTAACTCTAGAGCTTTTGTACCTCATTTTCATATACCATTACAAAGTGGAAGTAATGACATCTTAAAAAAGATGAAGCGTCGCTACATGAAGGAACTGTATGTAGATAGAGTGTCTAAGATAAAAGAAGTGATGCCACACGCTTGTATTGGTGTTGATGTTATTGTTGGTTTTCCTGGTGAAACAGACGATGCTTTTCTTGAAACGTATAACTTTTTGAACGCATTAGATA
Organism: Winogradskyella marina; assembly: GCF_015645385.1. Lineage (GTDB taxonomy): Bacteria > Bacteroidota > Bacteroidia > Flavobacteriales > Flavobacteriaceae > Winogradskyella > Winogradskyella marina. The sequence goes on along the minus strand of NZ_JADOET010000003.1, from coordinate 86,829 downwards.
TTTCGTATTTACACGTGTTTCAATATTCAGAACGCGACAATACGGAAGCTGCAGAAATGCCAAATGTGGTCTCTAAAGCAAAACGTGCAAAGCGCAGTAAAATGTTAAGAGGCTTATCAGCTAAAAAACGACGTGCTTTTTATGAAAAACAATTAAACACAGAACGAACTGTATTGTTTGAAAGCGAAAACAAAGAAGGTTACATTCATGGCTTTACAGAAAATTATGTAAAAGTAAAAGCACCTTGGAATCCAGAATTAGTAAATACACTCGAAAACGTGAAATTAACTAAAATTGATGACGATGGTTTGGTTCGTTTTGAATTTCTAAAGGAATTAGCCTTAAAATAGCTTAATTTTTATATTTAATCACACGAATTTTTCTACAAATACCGTATTTCGTTTTATATTTGGTCTTATTAAATTCGTCCACATTGAATAAGATTTTAGCAGTTTGTTTTCTCATTTGTATAATTGGTATGACAACATCGTGTTCAGATGAAAGTGAACATGACATTGTTGGTGTATGGTTGTTAACTACAAGAACTGTTGATATCCCTTTTGATGTTAACCAAGATGGTGAATCTAACACAAATCTCACTAAGGAAATAGACTGTAATAAAGAGGAGACATTAACCTTTAAAAATAATGGTTCTGTTTTTTCTGGAAACGAGTTTTCTAACCCATTACAATACTACAAAGAAGACACTACCAATGTGTACAGAATTAATTCAGATTGTAATACAGAGGGAATTATAAGTTTTGCGTCAGAATATAATATTACAGATGAGGATACTATTAAAATTTCAGATAGAGTTTATGTGTTGCAACAAAATACCTTAACAACGGTTTATAAAAATGCTGTAGATATTTATAATGAAGATTTTACAGAAGTACTAGAAACTAAAGATTTAACACTTGTTTATACCAAACAATAAACTTAAAAATTAGACATAAAAAAATCCGAAACATATTACGTTTCGGATTTTTTTATATTGTCTAATATCTAACATCTAGAGTTATATACGAATACCTACAGGAAGCATACGCTTATATTTTCTGTTTCGTCTTACAAATTTTGCGATTTCAGGACTTGTTGGTACCACACTAATGTTTCGTTCTTTAATATTTGCAAAGACTAAATCAATAAAATCTTGTTCAAATTCATCAGACCTTATCGTGTCAGGAATAACCATTTTGGTTAAGAATATCTTTCGTTCTTGCAAAGAATACTCAATAATAGCCATGTCGTTTTCAACCTTTAATTCAAATTGACGCAGGAAGTCATTGTCAGTCAGTTCAGCAGTTTCTGTCATAATTTCTTTATATTAAATTCAGCGGTTGGCGGTGTAGATACTATATTTTATATAGTTTTGCTGTGCAAAGGTAAGTAAAATCAACGAAAGTTTTGCCTTGTCGAGGTTAAAAACCTAGAATTGTAGTTAATTAAGACGTTCAAAATAAAAGTTTTAAGACCAATGAGTGACCAATTGATACATGTTTATTTGATGCCAGGAATGGCTGCAAATCCATCCATATTTGAACATATAAAATTGCCAGAAGATCACTTTCAAATTCATTGGTTAGAGTGGCAAATACCTAATAAAACCGAAACATTAGAGCAATATGCAAAACGGATGTGTCAATGTATTACACACAATAATATAGTTTTGCTCGGTGTATCTTTTGGTGGTATTTTGGTTCAGGAAATGAGCAAGTTTTTAAGCCTCAAGAAATTAATAGTTGTTTCTAGTGTTAAATCGCATCACGAGCTGCCAAAACGATTAAAATTGTTGAAAATAACCAAAGCTTATAAGATTTTGCCAACGTCTTTATTAGGAAATATAGATTTATTAGCTAAATATGCTTTTGGTGAAACTATAAAAAAGCGAGTGGATCTCTATAAGAAGTACCTTTCTGTGAGTGATAAAACCTATTTAGATTGGTCTATAAAACAGGTAGTGTGTTGGGAGCAAGAGAATCCGCATCCTAATGCAATTTATATTCATGGTGATAATGATATGATTTTTACACATTCTTGTGGTGGAGACTGTATTGTAATTAAAGGCGGAACACATATTATGATTATTAATAAATATAAATGGTTTAACGAAAATTTACCAAAACTAATTTTGGATTGAGTTTGAATCCTGTTGTAAGATTGATTACATTTATAAAAAAGAAAACTAATAAAAAGTGCGTACTCTAAAGCATTGTTAATCTGAGCGATGATTGATAATAGTTAAGTCACGACATTCAAATAAATATAAAGACATGAAAATTATAAAAAATAGCTTAGCATTATTAGGTGTAGTCGGCATATCAGGCTTGTTTATTTTCTCTATGCAAAAGTCACCTGATGAAACAGCAGTACAAGATAATTTAATAGGAACAGAAGATCCTATTGTAAATAATTATAATGTTTACGCATTAGAAATGCCTGAGAATTTAAACTTTGCAGGTGAAGCCGTTCCTATTGAAGATCCTGATATTTACGAGCGTATGGATAGAGAATTATTGGTTAATACCTATTGGCAATCTAACGGTTTATTAATGTTTAAACGTGCTCAAAAATTTTTCCCAATTATAGAGCCAATTTTGAAGAAAAATGGAGTCCCAGATGATTTTAAATATTTGGCAGTCATTGAAAGTGGATTAATTCAAACAGCAAAATCACCAGCAGGAGCAAGTGGAATCTGGCAAATAATGCCTGCAACAGGTCGCGAAAATGGATTAGAAGTAAACTCTAATGTAGATGAACGTTACAATTTAGAATTGGCTACAGAAGTCGCGTGCGATTATTTAAAAAAGGCAAAAGAAAACTTAGGAACATGGACCAAAGCTGCTGCTGCTTATAATGCCGGAAATGCAGGGATTTCAAGACGATTAAAAGCGCAAGATGTTACTGGTTATTACGATTTATTATTAGGCGAAGAAACAGGTAGATATGTGCTTAGGATTGTAGCGTTAAAAGAAATTTTATCTCATCCTGAGAAATATGGTTTTAATTTCAACAAAACACACTTGTATAAAGCCGTGCCAACTTTTAAAGTGGACGTAGATACTGCTGTGGTTGATTTTGCGAATTTTGCAAAGCAATTTGATATTAACTATAAAATATTAAAACTTCATAACCCATGGTTAAGAGAGCCACATTTAAATAACAGATCGAGAAAGTTATATAAAATAGAAATACCAGAAAAAGGCTATTATAGTACTAACACCACACCATAAATACATTGGATTTTGTAAAAGACCATACTTGGCAAATTTTAATTGTCTTAAACTACGCAATTGCCTTATCTGCCGTAGTAACAATTCTGTTTAAAAAACTAAATCCAACCAAAGCCTTAAGTTATATTATTGGGCTGTTAGCATTACCTTTTGTGGGTATAATAGTCTATTATCTTTTTGGTCAAGAATACAGAAAAACAAAAATATTTTCTAGAAAACACGTTTTAAATCAATCTATTGTTAAGAAAATTCAAGATGCGTTAGAGCTCAATACCAAAGCGATTAACGAAGTAGATGATTTACTCGATCAAAAGTCGAAACTGATTCCGTTGTTATATAATAACGAAAAGTCAAAACTTACCATAAATAATGATGTAAGACTTATTAAAAATGGCGACGAAAAATTTAAACTCTTATTTAAAGATATACAGGAAGCTAAGAACCACATACACCTTGAATATTTTGTAATAAAGGATGATAAAATTGGAACAGAACTTCTCAACTTATTATGTAAAAAAGCAAAGGAAGGTCTCGAAATTAGAATCGTTATTGATGATGTTGGAAGTTCTATATCATCTAAAATGAAGCGTAAGCTAAACGATTGTGGAGTTGAAATGCATGCCTTTATGCCAGTCCGATTTTCTAATTCAACTGGAAAAATGAATTATCGAGACCATCGAAAAATTGTTGTGATTGATGGAAAGATAGGCTATGTTGGTGGTGTTAATGTTTCGGATCAGTATGTTAATGCAAACAACGATAGATATTGGAGAGATACACATATTAGAATAGTTGGTGAAGCTGTTAAGCCTTTACAAATATTGTTTTTTACAACATGGGACTTTGTAAGTGATTCCGAAATACAAATTTCTAAAACCTATTTCCCTGAGCATCATTGTAAAGCAACAGTACCGCTTCAAATTGCAGCAAGTGGACCAGATACAGATTGGTCTAATATAATGGAAGCAATTTTTGTAGCGATTACCAATGCTGAAGATTATGTCTATATTACAACGCCATATTTTATTCCTAATAGCGAAGTAATTACGGCACTTCAAGTTGTTGCAAGAAGTAATATTGAAGTTAAGCTAATTGTTCCTAAAAATTCAGATTCTTGGATTGCAGAATACGCAACTAACTCTTATTTACAAATGCTTTTAGAAGCTGGAGTTGAGGTGTATCAATATACCAAAGGATTTATTCATGCAAAAACGATGGTAGTTGATGGTGTGTTTAGCACAGTAGGAACAACCAACATGGATTACAGAAGCTTCAATATTAATTTTGAAGTCAACGCTTTAATTTATGATAAAAAAATTAGTAATGAACTTACTCAATTCTTTACAGATGATTTAAAACACTGCGAAAAGTTAGAACTAGAATCTTGGAAAAAACGTTCTAAACGTACCAAACTTATTGAAGCTACTGCGCGCTTAATGGCACCTTTATTATAAAAAAACTACCTTCTACTTCTGCGGTTTTGTCTTGCAGATGTTGGCTGACCGTATTGTTGCTTCGGAATTGAAGCTTTCTTCATTTGCTGCTTCATCATCTTAATCTGATCGGTAAGCATATCTCTTTTGTCTAATTTTTGTGCTTCGGCTAAAAGTTTTTGAGCTTCAGGTTTTCTGCGTTTAGAAAAAGCTATTCCAGCTAAGTTTAATTTTGCCATAGCTAAATCATGATCCATTGACAGACCTAAACTAATCGCTTTTTTGAAATACCCTTCAGCTTCATTCATATTGGTTTGAGAAACCATAATACCATTAAGGTAATTTAAATACCCTTGTTGTTTTTTTACTAAAGCTGCTTCAGGATTTTTAATTTTATCTAACCATTTTTTAGCACCAACAAAATCTTGCTTTCTCAGCTTTAAAAAGGCGAGTAAAATCAACTCATTTTTAAAATAAAGAAAAATGAAGATCGTAGAAAGCAATAGGTACATGATGCCGTTACCAATGTAACCTTCAGTAAATTGATAGATACCAAAACCTATAATTAATGCGGCGATGACTAGTTTTAGATTTTTATTAAACATATATATGTGTTTTATGTGTATTTTTGCAGAGCGCAAAGATAATAAAATCTAAGAGTTAAAATTCTATACAAAATTTTTCTTTTGCTTCTTGCTAAAGTAAAAACTTGTTGTATATTTGCACGCAGTTTTGAGAGAGGTCTCAATTTTCAGAAAAGATTATTAGTTTATTAAAAATATAAGACAATGCCAAAAAGAACGTTTCAACCGTCAAAGAGAAAAAGAAAAAACAAGCACGGTTTCAGAGAAAGAATGGCTTCTGTTAACGGAAGAAAAGTTTTAGCACGTAGAAGAGCTAAAGGAAGAAAGAAATTGTCTGTATCTACAGAAGCAAGACATAAAAAATAATGATTAACAATTGTTAATATATTAGGGCGTTACTTAGGTGTAACGCCTTTTTTTGTATCCTATTCTTAACTATTTTTGCACAGCCAAATTAATAACGTTTATTTTATTTCAATATTAAACACTCAATAACATGCCTAAAAATAACAACATAAAATCAGTTTTACTAATCGGTTCAGGTCCTATCATTATTGGGCAAGCTTGTGAATTTGACTATTCAGGGTCCCAAGCATTGCGATCACTTAGAGAAGATGGAATCGAAACAATTCTTATAAATTCTAACCCAGCAACAATTATGACTGATCCTACAATGGCAGATCATGTGTATTTGTTGCCTTTAACAACAAAATCATTAATTCAGATTTTAAAAGAACACCCACAAATTGACGCTGTACTTCCAACAATGGGAGGACAAACAGCTTTAAATCTTTGTATTGAAGCGGATGAAAAAGGCATTTGGAAAGATTTTGGAGTAGAAATTATAGGTGTAGATATTGATGCGATTAATATTACTGAAGATAGAGAGCAATTTAGAGAACTTATGCTTAAAATTGGTGTTGGTATGGCACCTCAAGCAACGGCGACGTCTTATTTAAAAGGAAAGGAAATTGCACAAGAATTCGGTTTTCCTTTGGTTATTAGAGCCTCATATACTTTAGGTGGAGAAGGTGCTTCTTTTGTTTTTAAAGAAGAAGATTTTGATGAAATGCTAACACGCGGTTTGGAGGTGTCTCCAATTCACGAAGTCATGATTGATAAAGCATTAATTGGCTGGAAAGAGTACGAATTAGAATTACTTAGAGATAAAAACGACAATGTGGTTATTATCTGTACCATTGAAAATATGGATCCTATGGGAATTCATACAGGTGATTCTATCACACTAGCACCTGCAATGACATTGTCTGATAAAACCTTTCAGAAAATGCGAGATATGGCCATTCACATGATGCGTAGTATCGGAGATTTTGCTGGTGGTTGTAATGTGCAGTTTGCTGTGAGTCCAGATGATGAAGAGGAAATTATAGCGATTGAAATTAATCCAAGAGTATCGCGTTCTTCGGCATTGGCTAGTAAAGCAACAGGATATCCTATTGCAAAAATTGCTGCCAAATTAGCGATCGGTTATAATTTAGATGAATTAGATAACCAGATTACAAAATCGACATCAGCATTATTTGAGCCAACATTAGATTACGTGGTGGTTAAGATTCCACGTTGGAATTTTGATAAATTCGAAGGTTCAGATCGTACCTTAGGCTTACAGATGAAAGCCGTAGGTGAAGTGATGTCTATTGGACGTTCATTTCAGGAAGCATTGCACAAAGCCACACAATCTTTAGAAATTAAACGAAATGGTTTAGGTGCAGATGGAAAAGGTTATAAAGATTACGATACTATTATCGAAAAATTAACGCATGCAAGTTGGGATCGTGTCTTTGTGATTTATGATGCCGTTGCTATGGGAATTCCGTTAAGCCGTATTCATGAAATCACTAAGATTGATATGTGGTTTTTAAAGCAATATGAAGAGTTATTTCAAATTGAAAGAGAAATTTCTACGTTCACCGTAGATACTATTGATCGCGAATTGTTACTCGAAGCGAAGCAAAAAGGGTATGGTGACCGTCAAATAGCACATATGTTAGGGTGTTTAGAAAGTGAAGTTCATAAAAAACGAATGGATCTTAATATCAACCGTGTGTTTAAATTAGTTGATACTTGTGCCGCTGAATTTAAGGCGCAAACACCTTATTATTATTCAACGTTTGAAAGTGAAGTAGAAACACCAGATGGAAAGACGTATGTTCAAAACGAAAGTATCGTTTCAGACAAAAAGAAAATTATTGTTTTAGGTTCTGGTCCAAATAGAATTGGTCAAGGTATTGAGTTCGATTATTGTTGTGTGCATGGTGTGTTAGCAGCTGCCGAATGTGGTTACGAAACCATTATGATTAACTGTAATCCTGAAACGGTTTCAACCGATTTTGATATTGCAGATAAACTCTATTTTGAACCTGTTTTCTGGGAACATATTTATGATATTATTCAACATGAAAAACCAGAAGGAGTTATTGTTCAATTAGGTGGGCAAACGGCTTTAAAATTGGCTGAGAAACTCGAAAAATGGGGAGTTAAGATTATGGGAACTAGCTTTAAATCTTTAGATTTAGCTGAAGATAGAGGTAGTTTTTCAAACATATTGAAAAAACATAATATTCCTTATCCACAGTTTGATGTTGCTGAATCTGCTGATGAAGCTTTAGCGATTGCGGATGTGTTAGATTTTCCAATATTAGTGAGACCTTCTTATGTTTTAGGAGGTCAAGGGATGAAAATTGTAATAAACAAACAAGAATTAGAGTCTCATGTTATTGATTTATTAAAATCTATTCCAGGCAATAAATTATTGTTAGACCATTATTTAGATGGTGCTATAGAAGCAGAAGCTGATGCAATTTGTGATGCAGATGGTAATGTTTATATCATTGGAATTATGGAGCATATTGAGCCTTGTGGTATTCACTCTGGCGATAGTAATGCATTATTACCTGCTTTTAACCTTGGAGATTTAGTGATGCAGCAAATTATAGATCACACACATACTATTGCACGAGCATTAGATACGGTTGGTTTAATTAATATTCAATTTGCAATAAAAGATGATGTTGTTTATATTATTGAAGCCAATCCAAGAGCATCGCGTACAGTGCCTTTTATTGCAAAAGCTTATAAAGAACCTTATGTAAACTATGCGACAAAAGTAATGTTAGGTGAGAAAAAAGTGACTGACTTTGATTTTAATCCGCAATTAGAAGGCTATGCGATTAAACAACCGGTATTTTCATTTAATAAATTCCCTAATGTGAATAAACAACTAGGTCCAGAAATGAAGAGTACAGGTGAAAGTATCTTATTTATAGATAATTTAAAGGATGATCAGTTCTACGATTTATATGCACGAAGAAAAATGTATTTAAGTAAATAATTGGCATAGTTTTCGATGAAGTGTAAGTGTTATTCACTAATAATTACTAACTTAGCATTAATTAATGCCCTACTTATATGAAGATAAGACTACTTTTTATCCTATTTTTTATAACTGCATATTCGTATGCTCAGGTATCTACAAGCCAAATTGAAAATAATGGAACAAGCTTAAATTCAGTAGAAATTCAAAATAATGAATTCACTATTGCACCTAATCCTGCGAAGAATAAACTTAATATTAAGTTTCAAAATAGAGTAGAAGATTTAAAATTAGAAGTCTTTGATGTATTAGGAAAACGAATTTATAAAGGTGTTATTTCAAAGTTAGAATCATCAATAGATGTTTCTAATTGGAAAAGCGGAGTGTATTTAGTTAGAATTTCTGATGATACGGAAACACAAACCAAACGGTTTATAAAACAATAAATTATTTACAAGATAAAAGAGAAGCTAGTTCAAAATATGAACTAGCTTTTTTTATTTAAAGTCAATTTTCACTTTGTAGTTTTTTAACTTGTCTAAATGTTGATCTACATTTTTATATAGATTTTCTAAATCTGCGCTTCGTTTTGTGTCGCTTTCTTGTCTTATTATAGATTTAATAAAACGCTTTGCATCTAATTCACTATTTAGAATTAAGCCAGGAACAGGAACAGTTTTTCCATCTTCATCTACTGCAACCATTATAAAGTAAGACGAATTGCAATGTTTCTTTTTTCCAGTTCTTATGTTTTCAGATTCTACTCTGATACCAACAACCATAGACGATCTACCAACATAATTAATGGAAGCTTTCATGGTTACTAATTCGCCAACTTCAATTGGGTTTAAGAAGTTTACTTTATTAACAGAAGCGGTTACACAATAGCTGCGAGAGTGTTTTGAAGCGCAAGCAAAAGCGACATTATCCATAAGGCTTAAAATGTAGCCTCCATGAATTTTACCGCCAAAATTGGCATGAGACGGTTTCATTAATTCTGAAATCTGAATTCTAGAATCTTCAGTGGGTTTAAACATAATTTATAAGATTTAAGTATAGTAAACTAGTTAGTATTGCAATACCAAAACTAATTAATGTACCTATTAAAATGTATTCGGTTAGTTTTCGTTCTTTTGAAGCTGTAAGATCACCAAATCTAAACACGGATTTAGCGGTGATTAAAAAACCTACGGCTTCCCAATGGTCCGTTATAATAAAGATAAATACTAAAAGGCGTTCTAAAACACCAATATAATTTCCGGCATCTTTTAAGGATTCATTGTCTTTTGTAAGTTTTGAAATATTCCATTTAGAAAAAATGACCTTCATTATAATAGATGTAGGCTTGGTTAAAAATGCCACACAGATTAATAAAGTAAGAAGGTTCGTGTCTAAAATTAGTGTCATATCAATCGCATCGGCATAAAGTATAGCGGTTAATCCAATGATTGTAATAAGGTGTAGCAATTGATCTATAAAAAAGAAAAGGCGTTTTGTTTTTTTTCGATGTAAAATGAGTTTTAAGGCATCTATAATAAGGTGTAACAACGCAATACCTAATATTAACGGAGTATAAGATAAATCCCAAACCACTAAAAACATTAAAGCGACATGAACAGCCACATGCACATAAAGCCAAATTGACTTCAGTTTCTTTTTCTCTTTATCTTTTACCCAGCTTTTAGGTTGTAAAAAGAAATCACCTATAAGATGCGCAAGAATTAGTTTTAAGATGATAACGGTCATACTAGTGTTGCTATTTTTTCTTGGTAAAGACTATCTAATTCGAGTATTTGGTCTAAATAAGCACGTTTTTGTCTAGTACTTATTGCATTTTGATTTATACCAATAATTTCACCTAATTCACTTTGTAAAGCATTAGGTTTTTCAATGGTTAACTTTACGATTTCTGCGGAATTAACCGTCCATCTATCCATAGCTATTAATGCGAGACTAAAATATAAATTAAGTTCTTTATCAATTTGCGAATTATTTGTCTTTATTCTTAAATTTTGTTTATCCTTTTTAAGGGTTTCTAAAGTTTCACCAGAATAAATAAAAGCAGCTCCAGTAGATTCACTTACGCTATCACCTTTGTATGATTTATCTCCTATACCAATAGCCAATCTTACATCTAAACCATGTATCGTTTTTATACACGCTTTTATATAAACCGCAGCAATAAAACCTGAAAATACATCTTTTAGCTCTATTTGAAAACTATCACCTCTATAAATATCCCAATATTGCGGATTTGTATTGAGATAAGACAATGCTTCTTTTAAAGTAGATAGCCATAATTCTGTGTCGGTTTGGTGCCTAGACTTTATGATATCTCCTGTAATTATACTTGTTTTCATATATCACATAATTTAGCGATAATCAAATATATCGCTTTTTTACGTGATAATTAAATATATCACATAAAATAATGATATTTTAACATTGTGAACTTAAACAGAAAAGTACAGAAATTGAATAACGAATGCCAATATCTAGAGTATTATGAGATAAGAATGAAGTTGAATTTTAATCTAAATCATCTTCATTCGCTCGTTTTATAATACTTTCTGGAAGTGATTTTTTAGCTTTAGCTCCCATTTTTTTAATTCTTTCTACACGAGAAATAAGATTACCTTTTCCATCAACCAACTTATTCATGGCAGACGAATAATCACTTTTGGCAGCATCAATCTTTTTACCCACACTAGTTAAGTCGGTAACTAAACCTTCAAACTTATCGTAAAGAGCTCCAGCTTGCTTTGCAATTTCTAAAGCATTTTGCTGCTGTTTCTCGTTATTCCACATGGTATCAATGGTACGTAAAGTTGCCAAAAGGGTAGAAGGAGTAACAATAACAATATTCTGTTCAAAAGCTTTATTGTACAACGAATTATCTTCATTTATAGCAACCGCAAAAGCAGGTTCAATAGGAATAAACATTAATACAAAATCTGGCGATTCAATATCATATAAATCTTGATAACTCTTAGCAGAAAGTTGATCTACATGCTTTTTTATGGAACTAACATGTGCTTTTAAAAATATAGGCTGTTGGTCATCTTCGGCATTTACAAATTGCTCGTAAGCCGTTAATGACACTTTAGAATCGATAATCATTTTCTTAGAATCTGGAAGATGTAACACCACATCTGGTAGTACACGAGAACCATCTTCGCGTTGAAAACTCTGTTGTACAAAATATTCTCTGTCTTTTTCTAATCCCGATTTTTCTAACACACGTTCCAAAACCAATTCGCCCCAATTTCCTTGGGTTTTACTATCTCCTTTTAAAGCTCTGGTAAGATTTGTGGCTTCTTTTGCCATAATTTGATTTAAATCTTTTAATCCCAATAATTGCTCTTTTAAAGCCGAATGCATACTAATGCTTTCCTTTTGTGTGTCTTCAACTTTTTTCTCGAAGGTTTTAATTTTTTCTTCAAGTGGATTTAATATGTTTTTAATATTTTCTTTATTCTGAAGGGTAAATTTCTCAGATTTTTCATCTAATATTTTAGATGCCATTAACTCAAAATCTTTACGTAATTGTTCTTGTTGTAACGCTAATTCTTCGTCGCGTTTAAGGTTGGCTTTTTTAAGATTTTCAAATTCAGAATTTCGTCTAGACAATTCCGTATTTAAAAAATCTTTTTCGCGTCTAATCGCTTCACGTTCTGTTTCAATTTTAGAAATGGTATTCTTTAAGTCTGTTAATTGCTGATTAAAATAATGGTTCTGTTTTTGGTTTTCGGTTTCCGAATACGTTTTAAATTCATTGAATTGCTGTTGCAAATTAGCATTGCGTTCTTCAAGGGTACTTTTATCACTTTTACTTTTTAATTGCGAAAATTTAAGGCCTATAAAAGCACCAATACCTGCGGAAATAATAATAGTTATGAGTAAAATAAGTGTGTCGTTCATATTGAAAATGTAAATTTCTTAAAGATAATTTATAAAAAGGAAATTGAAGTTGAAAATGAAATCAAATCAAATAGTCGACATAGCAACCTACTTCGTTACGCGAAAGCTTCCCGTTTTATCATCAAATACAATTAAATCCTCTGGGAAAAGCGAATTAAAAACACCTTTAGAAATTAATTGACAGGGCAGATCACAAACCACGTTGTCCTTTTGCATTACAATCATGGTATCGCATAACTGAATCGCTAAATCAATTTCATGTGACGAAAATAAAATGGTTTTGCCTGTTTCTTTAGTTAACTTTTGAAGCAGTTTTAAGATATAGGCTTTGTGATACATATCGAGGTGCGATGTGGGTTCGTCTAAAACAATGACATCTGTATCTTGAGCCAAAGCACGTGCAATCATAACTTTTTGTAGCTGACCATCACTTAGTTCGTAGCATTTTTTATCCTTTAAGTCTAAAATATTGACAAGGACTAAGGCGTCGTTTATAATAGTTGTGTCGGCTTCTGTGAGGTTTCCAATCCAGTTGGTATAAGGATGTCGTCCTAAAGACACCAACTCAAAAACGGATAAATTTTTTGAGGTTAAAGGCTCTGTTAATACAATACTCAATTGTTTGGCAAGTTCTAGAATGGAAGTTGACCTAAGATCTTTATTGTTTAGTGAAATGGAACCAGATAATTCTGGCTGAACTTTAATAAGGGTTCGTAATAAGGTTGATTTTCCAATACCATTTGCTCCAACTAAACCAATTAATTGCCCTTTTTGCAATTCAAAATTTATATTTGAAGCAACAACAGTTTCAGCCTTCTTAGATTTATAACCTATAGAAAGTTGATTGGCTTTGAGGATGGTATGTTGGTTGTTTTCTTTCATTAATCTTTTTAACAGACCTGTCAGGTTTTTAAAACCTTACAGGTTTCCATAGTGTCTAAAACATCATTTTACGTTGTCTAACTAATAACCAAATCACCACTGGTGCGCCAACTAAAGCGGTTATGGCATTAATTGGTAAGGTATAATCGCTGTTTGGAACTTGCGCAATACTATCGCAAATTAACATTACAATAGCGCCAAATAAAAATACAGCTGGTAATAATATTTTATGGTTGGTTGTTTTAAAAATCTGACGTGTGAGATGCGGAATTGCCAAACCAATAAACGCAATTGGTCCTGCAAAAGCAGTAATTGTTCCTGCGATTAAACTCGTGGCGACAATAATAATAAATCTACTTTGTTTTAGGTTTAAGCCTAAGCTTTTTGCATAATTATCACCAAGTAATAAACTGTTTAATCCTTTTATGGACGCAATGCTTAACAGTAGTCCAACCGCATAAATTCCGAAGAAAATTAATAACTCTTCCCAAGATAAGTTACTTAAACTACCAAAACCCCAAAAAATGTATTGTTGCAATTGTTCGGGTGAGCTAAAATAAGATAATACACTTACCACAGCTGCTGTAATACTTCCAAACATGAGTCCTATGATAAGAATCGCCATGGTATCTCTAACCTTATGAGAAACTGCAATAACAGCAAGTAAAACAAGGAAACTCCCTAAACTTGCAGCAATCACAACACTCCATTTAGAAATTAATGCGGTTGCAAAAATGCCACCAAATAAGCCTGAACCTAAGATTACAATCGCTACACCTAAACTTGCGCCAGAACTAATCCCTAAAACAAAGGGACCTGCGAGTGGATTTCTAAACAAGGTTTGCATCAATAGACCTGAAATCCCCAATCCAGAACCTACCATAATTGCAGTGATGGCTTTTGGTAATCGTACTTTATTAATAATAATATCGTAAGTGTTGTTCTGAGTTGTACCGAATAAACTTTCAAAAACTTCAGAAAAGGGTATACTAATAGAACCTAAACTAATATTAAGCACAAAGCAGAATAGCAGAATTGCTATTAAGATAATAAATGAATATGTATGATTGGTTTTCATTATTCTTTAATTCAAAAGAACTTAGCATAACGATATAAGAAAAAACACTTAAAAGAGACCGATTCTTCGTTCCTCAGAATGACATTAATCTATTTTAATTTTTCAAAAAAGTAGGGTTCATAATCGCCTAACAATTCAGGATGTGCAATTTTTATTAAATCCTTTAAGACTAAGTCTGGTCTTGCGGTTCCTAATTCATAATATAAAACTCCGCCAGTTGCACCTGTCGTATTCGCAAACGTATAGATGTTATTGTTCTTAAAGGCTTCAAAATTAGTATAAAGTGAATTTGCTTTTTCTAATTGCTCTAAGCTGCTATAATACGAAGGACTCAACCATAATTCAGTGTCTTGGGCTTTATCTAAAACCACTTCAAAGCTTAAGGCTAAACTACCATTTCCCGTAGTGTCACTCCAAAGATAATTAAGGTTAGCATCTTTGAGAAATTGGGCTTCTGGGCTAGAACCATTAGGTAAATACCACACCTCTTCATGCATAGCACCACTAAAAACGGTTGGAACATGCTCTGAATTTTGTGCAATGGCTTTCGCAGCTAAATAATCGCTTTCAATTTGATTAAATATAGAATCGGCTTCTTTTTCTTTATTAAAAAGGACTCCGAATAGTTTAATCCATTCCGCTTTTGCTAATGCGGAAGATTCTACCCAATCGCCATTATATATCACAGGAATTCCGGCTTTTTTGATGACTTCAAAAGTTTTATTGACTCCATCGACACCAAAACCAACAACAACATCTGGATTGAGTTCGAGTAAAACCTCAGTATTTATGCCTTCATTTTTACCAAGAGCTCTTACTTTTCCCGCATCAATACGTTGTCTTGTTTTTTCTGAAGAGATATAATCTACACCAGGAAATCCTACTAAGGTTTTTTCAACCTCTAAAAGTTCTAATGCAGGAATGTGCGTGGTAGAAGTCACTACAGATTTTGTAATAGGAGTAATAATAACTCCATCATAATCAGCCTTATTATAAGTTGAACGTGCCGCTTGTTCTTTGGTAAGTAATAAATAGCGGTAAGTTTTTTCGGCTTTTGGCCACGCTTTAGTTATTTCAACTGTTTTATACTGATTGGTTTGCGTGATTTTAAAACCATCAGCATATTTTAATGCTAGAACATTTTCTTCTAAAGGAGGAAGTTCTTGAGGCTTATTTTTATCTTCTTTGCAACTATAAAATACGACTATAAAAAGTAATAAAATTCGAGTGATTTTCATATGTAACCTTTGTAACTGTTTATGATATGATGACTTGGTAACTTTGTTAAAAATATTAAAGTCATGAGAAACGATTCAAATTTAACACTATATATCGTTGCAGGAATAATCATTGTACATTTTTTAATTGGCTTCATTTATTTGATCTATAAAATGAATAAGAAAAAGTAGTAAGCTTTGAATAACTAAGGCTGTTTATTTTGAATTAAAAAAGCCGCTTTCACAATTTGTAAAAGCGGCTTTTTTAGTTTTATTGCTGAAAAATATTGGATTCTAATGGTCTATCATCTACCATATCGAACCTAAAAGGATTTTCAAAATTTTGATCACTAATTTGCTTTAACGGTTCTGGTTGTTGCGATGATATACCTGTACGACCTGAGGCTGTAATGTCTGCAATAGCCTCTGCTAATAAACGTTCTTCAGGATTACCAAGTTGATTAAGGTTTTCGTAAAATTCAGATATTTCAAATAATGGATCTGGACTTAAGCCATCATAAAATTCTGAAAATCCATCTGCATTTTGTGCTTCATAAATTAACGGTTGCAGAGCGTACATATGATTAGGGTTTACATTTTCTCTAGAAAAATCTGAAGAATCATAGATCGTTCTCGAAGCTTGAGATTTACCTCGTGTCGTTGAACCAATTTGCACAACATCAATATAAGGTGTTAAACCATTTATTATAAGTTCACTCGCAGAAGCGCTACTTCCTGTTGTAATAATATAAATCTTATTTAAGTTTAAACTGTTTATAGATTGCTGGTAGGTGATGTCTCCATCACTATTTTGTTTGGTCATTTGTGTTACAAACGGATTTAGTAAAGCGTCAGGGTTGTTTTGTTCAAACTGAGCAAGTATGTCACTGTTCCATTTTTCCTTAAAGAAAACTTCACCAGTAAATTGACCAGTTATCATAGACGCTAGCCAAATGGCTGTATCAACGCTACCTCCACCATTATAACGTAAATCTAAAACCAAATCAGAAATACCAGCAGACTGAAATTCTGCAAATACATTATTTAATTCATCAAGATTATCGTTGCCAATTCTAAAGCCATTGTACATTAAATAACCTATTGAGCTTCCACCAACATTAAGAACATTATGAGTTAAAATAGGGTTTTCTGTATATTCTGATTTTGTAAGTGTAATCGACGTATTATTTGGTGTAATAACATCATCGGTTCTTGTTTCTGTTGTGTTATTATTATCGTAATCAGCCAAGCCTATGGTATAGGTTGTTGGGCTAAATAAATCACGAAAATTTGTTTCTGTTATTCTAATGCCATCAATAGTGTTAAAAATCATTCCTCTAGAAATCCCTTTCGCTTCGGCATCTGTATTAGGTAAAACATAGCGTACATAACCAATGATATCTTCTGCAGCATTTGGTAATTTCACTAAACCAAAAGCCATTCCATTATTAAGAGATGTGCCCTGTAACTGTTGTTCTAAATCTAAAAAATTAGGAACAATAACACTAAACTCATCCACATCATTTGGTAAATAAAGTAAAGATTCAAATAACGCTTCGGGTGAAGAATAGCTATTTAGATAATTAGAATAATTGTCGTTAGAGCTAAAACGATCGTTTGCTAAATCTGGAATATTATCTTTATATGCGTAGAAGACATTCAAGCCTTTCCAAACAAAGTTGTTTATTTGCACGTTTGAAACAGCGATATCATCCATGTCTTCAAAGCAACTTGTTATTGTAAACACAGTAATACAAGTTAGCAGTAAAATCGTAAACTTTTTCATAGTTATTTTTCTTTATTGAGTAGCAATTTTTCTTTTATTATACTAAAACTCTAAATTTACTTACATTATTATAAATAAAAAAAAATGTTTGTAACAAAACGTAAAGTGTATCGTCGTAATAATGAAGGCGAGTAATATTGACTTCACCAACCAATCAAAACAATAATGAAGCAAGCAGATTTTGTAAGCTTAGTAATGCCATTTAAGGATAAGGTATTTCGTTTAGCGAAACGATTACTGGTTTCTCGTGAAGAAGCAGAAGATGCTACACAAGAAATACTTTTGAAATTATGGAAGAATAATAAAAAGATTGGTGACTATAAAAATGTTGAAGCATTTTCAATGACGATGACAAAGAATTTTTGCTTAGATCGCTTAAAATCGAAACAAGCCTCTAATTTAAAAATTGTTCATAGTAATTATACGGATAGCAGTTCGTCATTGCAAAATCAAGTTGAAGCAAAAGATAGCGTGGATTGGGTGTCAAAAATAATGGAAGACCTACCAGAACAACAAAAAATAATAGTACAGCTAAGAGATATTGAAGACTATGATTACAGCGACATCGCTAAAATGTTAGACATGAATGAAACAGCGGTTAGAGTCAATTTATCTAGAGCACGAAAAACAATACGAGAAAAATTAACTAATACACATCAACATGGTATTAAATAATATAGAAGACTTAATAGAAAAGTATCATAATGCAGAAACATCTTTGCAAGAAGAAGCGCAATTAAAAGCGTATTTCGCTAGCGATAATGTGGCAGCACATTTAGAGCATTACAAACCTATGTTTCAGTACTTTTCGCAATCAAAACAAGAACAGTATACCAAAGACGTTCCATTAAACTCTAAGAAAACAAAATTGTATCAATGGATTTCTGTCGCAGCTGTTGCCGTTCTAATGCTTGGTTTAATTGTGCCAAGTTTTATGGGTCCTACGGAAGAAGAAAAACAAGAAGCTCTTATGGTGTATAACCAAACGATGGAAGCTTTTAATTTAATCTCTCTTGGGATGAATGAAGGAAAAACACAATTAACAAATTTAGCTGTAGCTGGTGAGAACATCGATGAAGGCGCTAAACAAGCAAGTAAGCTAAGTGAATTTAACACAATGACAAACAAAATTTTAAAAAACAAGTAACACAGAAAAATTAGAAATTATGAAAAATTTGAAAAATTTTCACGAATACCAAAATAATAGCATAACCATGAGTAAAAAAATAGTAATTATAACAGCCTTTTTATTGGCACCAGTATTAACATTTGCTCAAGGTATTTTCGATAAATATGAAGATAACGATGAAGTTACATCTTTTGTAATCAATCAGAAAATGATTAGAATGTTAGCCAGTATTGATATGGATATGGATGATCCTGAAGATCAGAAATTATTAGAAATGGTTAAGAAAATTACAGGACTTAAAGTATTTACAACAGGTGATGATAAAGTGTCTTCTGATATGAAAAACACAGTAGAATCGTATTTAAGTTCTACTAAACTAGAAGAGTTAATGCGTTTTAAGGATGGTGAGCAAAACATTAAGTTTTACGTAAAAGAAGGTAAAGACGAAAACCATGTAAAAGAATTATTGATGTATATGACTGGCCTAAAAGCACTCACAGAAGGTACAGATATAGAAATTAACGGAAAGAAGCGTGTTTTTGAAACTGTAGTTCTGTCTTTAACAGGTGATATAGATTTAAGACAAATCTCTAAAATAACCAGTAAGTTGGATATTCCAGGAGGTGAGCAATTGAATAAAGTAGGTGATAAGTAATATAAATTAATACACATGATACAATCAATCAAAAAATCAATAGTAATGTTGCTTTTGGTTACAGCTTTTACAAGTTGTAATCAAGGGCCTACATTACAAACCTATTATGTAGATAACGAGTTAAAACCAGGCTTTTCAACGTTTGATGTACCAACAAGTTTTATAAATGTTGAAGATGTTGAATTAACTGATGAACAGAAAGAAGCCTATGAGTCTGTCGATAAGTTGAATGTATTGACTTTTAAGAAAGAAGATACAGATGCTGAAGCATACAAAATAGAATTAGAAAAAATAAACACCATTCTGAAAGACCCTAAATATGAGGATTTAATGCGTGGTGGCAATTCTGTGGACGGAAAGTTTGTAGTGAAATCTTTAGGAGATATAGAAAATATTGATGAACTCATCATCTTTGGTCATGCTAAAGACAAAGGCTTTATGATTGCTAGAGTATTAGGTGACGATATGAATGCTAATAAGTTAGTATCCTTAACGTCTATATTAGAAAAGGCCGATTTTGATGAAAATCAACTTAAAGATTTAACCGACTTTTTTAAATAAACTGACAACTACCAAGTACACTTTAAGATAGTTGATAATAAATTTGAAATATATTTTCTTTAGATAAATCAGAAAATTTAAGCATAGTTATAGTAACGATCATATTTTATGTTGAAATATAAAGGAAATAGAAGCTAATTTAATCGGCTATGTTAAGGTGTATTTGGTATCTTTATTTAAATGTTAATGTGAACCGTCTTGAGGATTATCTTCAAGGCGATTTTCTTTTGCCTTATTTTTAATCGCAAACATAACTGCTAAACCGAATAAAACCCCAAAACTTAGAATCAAAATACCTTTTACAATAAGGTAATCTAACACATCAAACAAGCCAGCAATAAAGAAACAAAGTGTCAAAAGGGTGACACAGCATAAAACGATAGCATCTGTTGTTTTTGGTATAAGGTTTGCTAATTTCATAAAGGTTAAATACCTGTATAATTACTTGGTGTAATTGCTTTTAATTCTGTTTTAATAGCATCTGAAACCTCTAAGGTATCAATAAAATTTGAAATAGAGCTTTGTGTAATCGCTTCGTTAGTTCTCGTTAAACCTTTTAAAGCCTCGTAAGGGTTTGGATAACTTTCACGTCTCAGAATCGTCTGAATCGCTTCAGCTACAACAGCCCAATTATGTTCTAAGTCTTTAGCAAATTTAGGTTCGTTTAATAATAGTTTACCTAAGCCTTTAATAGTAGATTTAAAACCAATAAGCGTATGTCCAAATGGCACACCAACATTTCTTAAAACCGTACTATCTGTTAAATCGCGTTGCAATCTAGAAATTGGTAATTTGGCAGAAAGATGTTCAAAAATAGCGTTTGCTATACCTAAGTTTCCTTCACTATTTTCAAAATCGATAGGATTTACTTTGTGTGGCATGGCAGAACTTCCAACTTCACCAGCTTTTATTTTTTGTTTAAAATAGTCCATTGAAACATAAGTCCAAATATCTCTATCTAAATCTATAATTATGGTATTAATGCGTTTTAAACCATCAAATAATGCCGCCGCATGATCGTAATGTTCTATCTGCGTTGTTGGAAATGAATGGTGTAGGCCTAACTTTTCCTGGACAAATTGTGTTCCAAATGCTTTCCAATCAATTTGAGGGTAAGCGACTTTATGCGCGTTAAAATTCCCTGTTGCACCACCAAATTTAGCAGCACTTGGCACATCGTTTAATAAATTGAATTGCTCTTTTAATCGTACTGCAAAAACGTCTATTTCTTTTCCTAAACGCGTTGGAGAGGCTGGCTGTCCGTGAGTTCTTGCTAACATTGGGATATCTGCCCAATCTTTTGCTAGCCCTTCTATTTTTTCTAATAAGGCAGTATATTCAGGAACATACACATCATTCATAGCATCCTTAATACTCAACGGAATTGCTGTGTTGTTAATATCCTGAGAGGTTAAGCCAAAATGA
Source organism: Winogradskyella marina (assembly GCF_015645385.1). Lineage (GTDB taxonomy): Bacteria > Bacteroidota > Bacteroidia > Flavobacteriales > Flavobacteriaceae > Winogradskyella > Winogradskyella marina. Next base: position 65,591 of record NZ_JADOET010000003.1, on the reverse strand, counting down.
ATAAACTCCTTGTAAGCAGATAAACCTAACGCATCAAATTTGTCCTTTATAAAATACTCAACGGCTTTAACATCGTGATTGGTAACTTTTTCAATCTCTTTAATTGCCGAAGCATCAACAGCTGTGAAATTTTTATAAATAGCTCTTAAATCTTCAAAAACAGAACTAGAAACAGATTCTAGCTGAGGTAATGGTATTTCACAAAGTGCAATAAAGTATTCAATCTCTACTAAAACACGATATTTAATCAGTGCTTCTTCAGAAAAATAGTTGCCTAAAGCATCAACTTTAGATCGGTATCTACCATCGATTGGTGAAATTGCATTAAGAGGTGAAAGTGCCATTTATATTGGTTTTTTTGAAGCTTCAAATATAAGGAAGTTAGTTAAGAGTTATAGGTTTTGAGATGATAGTTTTTTAGTATTTTATCATTTTTTTATCTTCTTTAAAATATGCTTAGCTCTTGCCTTAAATCCTGAACTTTGCATCTCATAATCGCGTTCTAAAATAATACTGAGTTCAGGATGAATCCAATCGTATTCAGTGCCTAAGAGGTATAAACTATTCATGCTATAGGCTTTTGGTGCAATTTTTTCGTCGTTAATCATCCAGTCGAAGCAAGCCTCTACAATTTTTTCTTTATGAATTTCGGATAGTGCGGTTTTAAGAGCATTGTCTGTTTTAGAATAATGAGCTTTAGTTAAATACTCACAAATCTTAGCTATAGGTCTAACTGCAGGATCTAAATGAACTTTTGAAATATTGTTAGTAAACATATCTAGATGTGGAATTATAGCATCGAGATTTTCGCCACACATAAACTCTAATACCCAAGCGGCTCTGCACGAAATTTTATCATCCACATCAAATAAAATTTCTAAAAGTGGCGTGATTAATTCTGGATTGTCAATGATGAGTTTGGCGTATTTCAATCGTTTGTCTCGCGAATGATTGACGTAATTTAATTCCTTATAGAGTTCTGCTTTGGTCACTAGAAAATGTTTAATTTAGTCCCGATTCTTCGGAATAAAATTAATCAATAATTAAGATTATAAAAATTAAATTCTAAGCAGACCAATTGGTGTTTGGGATTTTTTAGTTGGAATTTTGTAATTGTTACATGAAAAAAAAATTACTTGTTATCGGTTTTGTTTGGCCAGAGCCAAAAAGTTCTGCAGCAGGCCGTCGTATCCTTCAGTTAATTGCTCAATTTCAAAACCAAGGTTATGATGTGGTTTTTTCTTCTGCGGCTAAAACGTCTGATAATACCTTTGATTTAAATAGTATAAATGTTGTAACGAAGCCCATTCTTTTAAATGATTCTGGTTTTGATGATTTTGTAAAGGTACTAAATCCCAATGTGGTTTTATTCGATAGGTTTATGACCGAAGAACAATACGGTTGGCGAGTTTCAGAACAATGCCCAAATGCTTTTAGAATATTAGATACAGAAGATTTTCATGGCTTACGAAAGGCTAGGGAAGTGGCTTTAAAACAAAATGAGTCAGTTACTAAATCGCACCTTCAAAACGATACCACCAAACGTGAAATTGCAAGTATCTATCGCTGTGATTTGAGTTTGATGATTTCTGAAGCTGAGATAGAAATATTAACCAATCAATTTAAAATTGATAAAAGTTTACTGTATTACTTACCATTTTTATTAGAGCCTATTTCTGAAGACGAAAAAAATCAGGTGCCAACGTTTGAAGCCCGGCAACATTTTATAACTATTGGCAACTTTCTTCACGCTCCAAATTATGATGCCGTTTTATATCTAAAACAGACGATTTGGCCATTAATACGACAACGCTTACCGAAAGCGGAATTGCATATTTACGGTGCTTATGAATCGCAAAAAGTAACACAACTCAATAAACCAAAAGAAGGCTTTTTCATTAAAGGTTTTGCAGAAGATGTAAATGTTGTGATGGAACAAGCAAGAGTTTGCTTAGCATCCTTAAGATTTGGCGCAGGACTTAAAGGCAAATTAATCGATGCGATGCAAAATGGAACACCATGTGTCATGTCTACTATTGCAGCGGAAGGCATGTTTGGTGAATTGGAAAGCAACGGTTTAATAGGAGATAATCCTGAAGCCTTTGCTGACAAAGCTGTAGCGCTTTATACCAATTTGGATCTTTGGTCAGTAAAAAAGAACAATGGATTTAAGGTGTTAGACCAACGTTTTAATAAGGCTAATTTTGAAGGTAACTTTGCGACACATGTTAACTGGCTCTCTGATCATCTAGAAACGCATCGCCAAAATAATTTTATTGGGCAATTATTTAGGCATCAATCTATGCAGAGTACTAAGTATATGAGTAAATGGATTGAGGCTAAAAACAAATAAGCCTTAGTTTGTTGAAACTATTTAGTGTTTAATTTCAAGGTTCTAAAATATTAAAAATCTTTTTAAAGTTTACAGGGAAGTCATCTTTTAAATACAATTCTTCTTTTGTAAAAGGATGCACAAAGTTTAAACTATAGGCGTGTAGGTATAAGCCTTTCCCATTTAAAATAAGCGATGCAATGCCGTAATCTTTGTCACCGAGAATTGGGTTTCCAATGCTAGCTAAATGTTTTCGTAGTTGATGTCGTCGTCCTGTCGAAGGTTCTAATTCCACTAAATTAAGATATCCAAATCGAGTTGATGCAACAGTTTGGTGTACTTTGTAAATAGATTCGCTGGCTTTTCCATCTACTTCTGTTATAACACGACCTTCGGCTTTCATGCTACCAATGGTAACAGCATAATAGGTTTTTTTTATCGCTCTGTCTTCAAATAATTTATTTAAAGCGCGAATACTACGCTTGGTTTTTCCTATTAATAAAATGCCAGTGGTAGGAAAATCTAAACGATGCACAGGTTGTGGTTGGGTGGCATCATCTAGAGGACTTGGTTTTAGATTTTGAATTAAAGCATTAGTAATGGTTTTAAAGTGGTTGCCACTGACTAAAATTCCTGCAGGTTTGTGAATTACGGCTAAATAATCATCTTCAAATAAAACCTTGAGTTTAAAAATTAAACGTTTCTTAGGATTCACATGTTCGGGAACGGATAAGCTGATAAGCTCACCACCATTAATAAATGTAGCGGAAGTAGCAGCGTTACCATTGACTGTAATATAGCCTTTTTTTAATGCTTTTTTTAAAGCAGATTTGGTTGGGAAGCTATCAAAAATCCCGACACCATATTCCTGCAATCGAATAGGAGTTGTACGCTTAGAGACCTTATGGTTTTCTGTTAGTTTGATGATTTTGTTTGTGTCTTAAAATTGCCCGAAATTAAAGCGATTACTAATACTCCAATTCCAACTCCCAAAGCAGCTCCTTTGACAAAATCGTTAATTAGCGAAAAATGTGCTACAAGTTGAGCTATAGAAATAATAAATATTCCCGAGCATAAAAGGGCTATTGTTTTTCTTTTTGTTAGTGATTTCATAGTTTTATGAGTTAGTTTGGATGGCATAATTAGATACAAGACTAATATCTTGTTTACTTTTCTTAATTTATTGGTGAATTTAAAAATATCTATTTTATTTAAAGTGTTTTCTTAAGCATCTTTCGGTATTTAAAACCATAAATTTCTTGAATTTTGTGATTTAATATATGGTCTGATGGAAATACTTTTAGTTCTAATTTTTCATTTTTAGTTTTTAACCATTTTATAAATTCAATATAGTGGTCTGAGTGTGCAATCGCTAGAAAACTCAAAGATTGTAATTGATTTTTAGTATTGAATTGTATTCTATTTTTATCACTTGATTTATGTATGGATAAGAATTCAATTACTAATAAATCTGCATAAGGGACTTGTATCCTTTTCTTTAAAAATTTGTATTCGATTATAATTTCGTTCTCTAAGAATTTAATAGTAAAAGTTCGCTTTCTTTGATAGGAAATAATTACAACAACAATTCCGATAGTTATTAAAATAGAAATTAATTGTATCCAAATGATGTCAGTAGCGTATACTATACTACCTCCAATTGCTAAACACATTAATATCGCTAATACGGTATCAAGATTAGAATGACTTGAAGCTCTATAGTAGGGGTTCATGTTTTTAAATTACCGTAATATTAGTGTTTATTCGTGTAACTGTATACGTCTAAGTTAATTTAAAATCATAGTTCTTGCAAACCCTTTGGTTATAAACTGAAAAAAAGCCATTAGTAACTATTGACTTTTTTAGGAATATGAACAGAACTATTAATCTAATAGCACTTTTAAGACTAATTATATTATAAATTATTCTTCAAAAATGCTGTTATTTCAGAGGGTTCAGCTCTATTTCGATAGTCCGTGTCCAAAAATGCATATGCAATTTTTCCTTCTTCATTTATGATATAGGTTGCCGCTAAAGGAAGTGCGTTAGAGGAATCTCCATTGTGGCTATTCATGTCAAATGATTTATTGTAAATACTGGCAACCGCATCTGTTAATGTAAATACAATACCATAATCTTTGGCGACTTTGTTACCGATGTCACTTAAAACTTCAAATTCTAAATCGTTTTTTTCAGTTGTACTGATCGATTGGTCAGGTAATTCTGGAGTTAAGGCTAATAAATTGGCATTGTTCGCTTTAAAGTTTGGTAATTCTTGTTGTAATTGTTGTAAGGTTAAATTACAATACGGACACCAACCACCTCTATACCAAGTTAACACTACAGGGCCTTCTTTTAAGTAGGCTTCTAAAGCAACGGTTTTCCCTATGGCATTTTTTAAAACAAAATTTGGCGCTTTGTCACCAACTTGCTTTGCTTGACTTAGGATATCGCTATTCTTTACATCTTCAAAACCTTCGTTGTAGATTCTTTTTTTAGTTTCGTCTGCATTTTTTTCAAAATTAGCTTTCTTCTCGTCTAATTTTGATTTTAAGGACGTGACTGTATGATTTGTCATTGTATTTTCTTTTTTAAACTCTTCTTTTTTCAAGTTATTATTAAATGAAATATTAGTCCATGTAACATATATCCATGGAGCATCCGTGACTTCAGCGTCCCAATTAGATTTTTTATATTGACGTTTTGTCGGAATTAACATACCATCGATATCTTCGTATTCTAATTGCATTAGATTTGGGGTTTCCATAACGCCAAAATCAGCAACAGTAAACAAAAATTGATCGACCAAACCACTGTCTTTGTTAATATAGACCTGGTAAATGTCCGTTGGTTTATTGTTTTCTGAAGTGAAGGCTATTTTTACAATGTCGTAAGCTGTGTCTTCAATGTTTTTTTCGCCTAAGTAATCGTAAGTCACCCCAGGATCCAATAATTTTGGCAACATGGCAAACCAGTAAAAATTGGTAGGGCGGTTAAATGCGACACGTTTTAAAGCAGCCTCATCATCGGTGATTAGGTTGCCCTTATGTTTTAGCCAATATTCGTCACCATCGTAACCTTGTTCTATTAAACCTTCTAAGTTAGGAAGTGTTCTTTCGTGTTGCTTATATGCGCCATAGGATAATTCTCCATTAAATATATACTTCTCTGTACTGACGTCTTTTTTACCATCTGGAGTTTGATAGGTATAGGTATAAACCACGTCTTTTTTGTTTAAAAGTGTTTGGTAGTCTCCAGTTTTTTTAGTGAGTTCATACACTAATTCGTGTCCTTTGTTTTTAAAAGTTATTGTTTCTGATTTTTTTTCTGAGTCTGATGTACCCGTTTTAGCTGCTGCATCCGACGTTTTGCCATTGTTACAAGATGCTAATGTAATACAGGTTATAAGTGTTAAGATTTTGATTTTCATATATTTAGTTTTACGTGGTTTTATACTAAAGCGCCATTGGCACCAATAATTTGACCAGAAATCCATTTAGAATCGTCACTTGCTAAAAATAATACGACCTTGGCGATATCTATTGGTTGAGCCAATCTGTTAAAGGCATTCATACTGCTTAGTTTTTCAATAAATTCTGGTGATTTTCCATGCATAAATAATTCGGTTTCTGTAGCGCCAGGAGCAAGGGCATTTACTGAGATTCCTCGTCCAATTTCTTTTGAAAATACACGTGTCATTTGCTCTACTGCTGCTTTCGATGCCGAGTATAAAGCATAGGTAGGAAACATTAATTTTACCGTGCTTGAAGAAATATTTATAATATTCCCGTTATCTGCCAATTTGTGAAACGCTTCTTGCAAGGTATTAAAGATCCCTTTAACGTTAACATCAAATTGTTTAGAAAAATCTTCTGCGCTGTTATCTTTTAGAGGTTTTGAAATCATAACGCCAGCATTATTAACTAAGACATCTACTTTTCCGTAGACCTCAATAGTTTTATCGAATAATGCTGTAACCTCTACTTTTTGACTTACATCTGCTTTTATGGCCCTTGCTATTCCTCCAGCTTCCGTAATAACCTTTACCGTATTCTTGGCGTCATCTTCACTATTGGAATGGTTAACAATAACTTTAGCGCCATTTTTAGCTAATTGAATGGCAATTTCTTTACCTATACCTCTTGAGGCACCTGTTACAATAATAACTTTGTTTTTTAGTGACATGATACTATTATTTTAAAGCTACTAAACGTTGGGCAATTAATTTTAAATTAGGTTCATTAATTTCTGGAGTTGGTGCTAAAGGATACAGTTGCGCGCCTGGTCTTCCAACAAAAGCACCGCGCCATCCTGCCCAAATAGCACCAGCAATATCCCAGCCGTGTGCAGCAACAAGCAAACATTCATTGGGTTTTACGCCCATTTTTCTTGCAGCCCAATCGTAAGCATCTGTATCGGGTTTAAATTTTCCTATGTCTTCAATGCTTAGGCGTTCATCAAAATAATCTAATAATCCTGCGTTTTTAAATTGTGTTTCTACACCTTTGTTAGAGGAATTAGTAAAGGATACTAATTTATAGCCTGCAGCTCTTAAATCGGTTAAGGCTTGCTTTACTTCAGGATGGGCAGGTAAGGAACGTATTGGACCTAAAATAGATGCTCTTGCGTCTTCTTCAGTAATTGTAATGCCGTGATTGGCTGCTACCATTTGTAAAGCTGCTGAACCAATGATGCCAAAATCATTATATTGTCTACCTACTGTAGTAACTAAGGAATATTGTAGCATGGTTGTAAACCATAATGGTAATAAATCACTTCTATCACCTAAAACTTTACCTACGCTATCTTTCATAGCAGTAAGGTCTAGTAAGGTTTCGTTAACGTCAAAAAATAATACTTTTGGTCTTGTTGTAGTCATAGTTTCTTTTTTTTCTTCTGGTTTAGTAGGTGCTGCAAATCCAAACTGTGGTAAGGTTGCTCCAGCGACACCTAACATTGCTGTCTTTTTAATAAAATTTCTTCTGTGGTTAGTACTCATGTATAAGGTTGTTTTTAAACATACTAACAGGTATGTTTTTAGATTAAAAAAATATTAAGGTTTCAGTTGGTTGAGGTATAGGGAAAGTCCTAAAATATAATCATCGAGGACGCTGTCGTCATTATACAATTTTCTAATCCCTCGAATGCCTTCAAAAGAACTAATTAAATACACCGCAACAGCATTGCTAGAAATTGTTTTATTGATGACATGTTCTTTTTTGCCACGCTCAAGTAAATAGACTAAAGCCGCTTTCCATTCTTCTACAATGCGTTTTAAGGCCAATTGGTATGCTTCTTCTTCATCGGCAATTTCATTAATGAAATTATTCATAGGGCAACCATGTTGCTTATCGTACTGAGAGAAAGACTTTAAACGTTCTGAAAACGTAACTTTTAATATGGCTAGTGCATTGCCATCTTGGTATAATGGCGTGATCATTCCTTGGTAAACACGTTGTTGTATTTTGGAACTGATCACCTCTAATCCAAGTTCTTTTTTGCTTTTGTAATGATGGTAAAACGCTCCTTTGGTAAGGTTGGTCGTCTTCATTATTTTATCTACACTCGTGGTTTTAAATCCGTTTTTATAGAATAATTTAAACGACTCGTTAAGAATCAATTGTTTGGTAAATTCTGACTTTTGTTTTTGTTCCATATTCAAAGATATATAAAAAATACTAGTTAGTATGTTTTAAGGTGGGTTTGTAAAAAATTTAACATAAATTATACTTGGTAAACGATCAGGCTTTAAGTAATTCTAATAAGGTTTTGGTGCCCTGTGTAGCAGATTTTTCAATGAGATGTACTCGGTTGTTATTCATGTAGGCTGGTTTTGGGTCTATATAATAAATAGGTGTTGCTTCTGGGGCATAATCCATTAGTCCGGCCGCAGGATAGACTTGCATACTCGTACCAATAATGACTAAAATATCCGCTTTTTGGCATACTTCTATAGCTTCTTCAATCATGGGAACTGCTTCGCCAAACCAAACAATATGAGGTCGTAATTGATGGCCCTCTGCGCACAAATCTCCTATGGACAGATCTTCGGTAAAGTCTTTAATATCATTTTCATTTCCTACACTTCTTATTTTTCGTAATTCGCCATGTAAATGAACGACAGCTGTACTTCCTGCACGTTCATGTAAATCATCAACATTTTGAGTAATTATAGTGACGTTATAATCGTTTTCAAGTGCTGCTAAATCTTTATGTGCTTGGTTGGGTTCAACATCCTTCAATTGTTTTCGTCTTTCATTATAAAAGTTTAAAACCAATTCCGGATTACGTGCAAAACCTTCGGGTGAAGCGACTTCCATAACGTCGTGTCCTTCCCAAAGTCCATCTGCATCTCTAAATGTTTTTATGCCACTTTCGGCACTTATGCCAGCTCCTGTTAGTACAACAATATGTTTTTTCATAAATTAAAAATAACCAAAATTAGATTAATGCGTGTAAAGTACCTATAATTTTCAGGGTATGGTCAGTTCCATTTTTAGTATTTTTGACCTATGCAAGATTTAAAACTTTTAGAATACTTAGAAGGCTTTGTAACTCCAGGTCGTATAGAGCGCTTTAAAACGATATTACCAAACCGAACCAAGCATTTTACGGTTGCAACAGAAGATGTATATCAATTACATAATACAAGTGCTGTAATGCGCTCTTGTGATGTATTCGGAATACAAGAATTAAGTATTGTAGAAGAGGTGAATTCTAAAAGTATAGATAGAGAAATTGCAATGGGAGCGCAAAAATGGGTAGATCTTAATCGATATCACTCCATAGAAAATTGTATTTCTGATATTAAGGATAAAGGCTATCAAATTGTCGCAACAACACCACACAGAGATGATTGTGAGTTGATTGATTTTGACATTTCTAAAAAATCGTGTTTTTTCTTTGGAAGAGAATCTGAAGGGCTATCGCAACAAGTATTAGATGAAGCCGATTGTTTCCTTAAAATTCCGATGGTTGGCTTTACAGAAAGCTTGAATATTTCGGTGTCTGCGGCTATTATTCTTCAACATGTCACAGCGCAATTACGAAAGTCAGATATTAACTGGCAACTAACAGATGAAGAGATTATAGAAAAACGTATTGATTGGATTAAAAAAACACTAAAAGATTATGATGCCATTGTAGAACGTTATAATTTGAAGTCATAATTTTTGTAAATTTAACTCACTAAAATATAAATTATGGTAGGTTGGTTTGAGATTCCGGTTAACGATATGGAACGTGCAAAAAAGTTCTACGAAACAGTTTTTAAGGTTGCTATAAAAAATGTAGAATTTGATGGTTTAATAATGGGTTGGTTTCCTAACAATAACGGAGCTTATGGGTCAACCGGAACACTCATTAAACAAAACTCATATGTGCCAAGTAAAGACGGAGTATTAATCTACTTTATATCTAAAGATGTACAAATAGAACTCGATAGAGTAGAAGCTGCAGGTGGAAAAATAGGCTTAGAAAAAACAAAAATTTCGGAAGAAAATGGTTTTATGGGAATGTTTATAGATACAGAAGGAAATAAAATTGCCTTACATTCTGATGCTTAGTGAATACGATTTATTCCTTTTTGTTATTCTTTCTTTCTTTACTGTTTTTGATGACTTTATATTCTTCGTAGCAAATACTTATGGCATCTAAAATTTGAAGGTCATTAGCTGTGTTAATGAAGTCTTTTGAATAATTACACTGGTTTACAATTTCGTCTAAGTCGTATCTTGTGACTTGTAATAACACCAATAACATTTCTCTATCAAAACGCTTAGATAAATGACTTCTAATTTCATCATCCTCCTTCATTTTCTTTAGCTTACGCATTTCGTTAGGCTTACGGCCAAACATATTGTATAAAAAATCTGCAGGATTAAAAATAGCACCAAGTACACGTGACGCCAAGTTAGGTTTTCCAGCTTCATAACCTTGACCAGGTAAGCCAGAAATACGATAACGATTATTAGAGGTAATAGGAACCTGATTCATATCGACTTCTAAATAACCTGTTAATTCTAGTTGTTTTACGGTAACTTCCTCTAAGGCTAAGGCTAATTCGGTCATTGCAATTTCAGTATTACCAAATTTCACCCAGTCATTGGTAACTCTAACTTTAATAGACTTATATCCTAAATACGATAAATGTAAAGTGTCGTTAACTTTAGCTCTTATTTCAAACTCTCCATCATCGTTTGTTGCGGTTCCAACAACTTCATTGATATTTACAATGTTTGCTTCTGCTAAAGGTAAACTTGTTGTGGAGCTAACTAAAGTTCCTTTTACTTTTGAAGGTGTCTTGGTGGCAGTAGTATCTTGACTATAGCCATAAACCGTCGTTAAGCATAAAATTAAAATAAGTAGATGTCGCATGCAGGTGTGTTACGTGGTAAAGGTAATAAAGAAAACGGATTTAACATATTACACACTTAGATTTGACGTAATATTAACTTTTATAATAGGTAAAGGCTATGTTTAGAATAGTTCAAAAAAAAACCAAAACCTAAAGTATTACTTCAAGTTTTGGAATTTGTTATTGGTATTAAACGTTAAAACGTTTAGAAAAATTTAATATTATCGTCTAGAGCGTCTTGGTCTATCTGAACCCGAACTATTAGATTCTGAAGAACGTCTGTCGCCTTTAGAGTCGTTAAATTTTCTATCTCCTCTGTCGCTTCTATTATCGTCTGAGCGTCTGCTACGTCTATCACTTCGGTTTCCAGAACCTCCACCTTCAGAACGTCTTCCGCTAGAGCGTCTATCTCCTCTTGGCTTATCATCTCTTCTTCGGCCACCAGAGCGTCTGTCGTTGCCTCCACGACCTCTTCCGCCACTTCTTCCACCACGACTTCTGCCTTTGTCAGCACTTACTTCAACATTTACAAAACGACCATCATGTTTAAAATCAGTGAAGAATGCCAATACTTTTTCTTGTAAACCTTTTTCGGTATTAAAGAATGAAAAGCTATCTTTTACATCGACTTTAAAAACGTCGTCACGTCCTAATTCTAATTGTTCTTTTAAGAAATCTTTCAATTTCATCCAGTCGTAACCATCTTTTTTCCCGACGTTAATAAAGTAACGAGAATCGTTAGATTGTTTGTTGTAACCGCGTCCACCATCTCTATCGCTTCCGCGAGACTCAACAACATTTAAATCTTTCGATTTTTGATAGTAATTAAAGAAACGATTAAATTCTACAGAAAAGAATTTTTTGATTAATTCGTCTTTCTCCGTATCTGCAAATAACGTGTTGATATTTTCTAGATGCTTATCAATTTCTCCATTAGTTTCAGTGGTGTGTATTTTATTGGCTAAGGACATTAATTGTACTTCAACAATACTTTCTGAAGATGGAATCTCCTTCTTCTCAAATTGTTTTTTAATGATACGTTCTATACCTTTAATTTTTCTAACTTCACTTTTAGAAACAATAACCATTGAGATACCTGTTTTACCAGCACGTCCTGTTCTACCAGACCTGTGAGTGTAAACTTCAGGTTCATCAGGTAGTTGGTAATTGATAACGTGTGTAATATCATCGACATCAATACCACGAGCTGCAACATCTGTAGCTACCAACATTTGTATTTGTTGGTTTCTGAAAGATTTCATTACTAAATCACGTTGATTCTGACTTAAATCTCCATGTAATGCTCCTGCAGAATAACCATCTTCAATTAAGTTTTCGGCTACTTTTTGAGTGTCTCTTTTTGTACGACAGAAAATCACAGAAAATATATCAGGATTTGCATCTGCCAAACGCTTAAGTGCTTGGTAACGATCTCTAGCATTTACTAAATAATATTCGTGAGAAACGTTACTTGTACTTTCGTTTTTGTTACCTACAGTAATTTCGGTAGGATCGTACATAAATTTCTTTGCAATGTTGGCAACCTCTCTAGGCATTGTTGCAGAGAATAACCAGGTGCTTTTATCATCTGGTGTGTGGGATAAAATATCTGTAATGTCTTCATAGAAGCCCATATTTAACATTTCATCGGCTTCGTCTAAAACGCTGTATTGTATTTTAGAAATATCAACCATATTACGGCTAATCATATCTTTCATACGACCAGGAGTAGCTACAATTATTTGTGAACCACGTTTTACTTGTCTTGCTTGGTCAGAAATACTTGCACCACCATAAATAGCAGTAACATTTAACCCTTTACAATACTTACCGTAAAGTTTAAGTTCGTTGGCGATCTGTAAACACAATTCGCGTGTTGGAGATAAGATAAGACCTTGTGTGGTTCTGCTATCGACATCAATTTTTTGTAACATAGGAAACCCGAAGGCTGCAGTTTTACCTGTTCCTGTTTGTGCCAAAGCCACTAAATCTTTGTCTTCTTCTTCTAATAAAAGTGGAATTGCTTTTTGTTGAACTTCACTAGGTTTTTCAAAACCTAAATCCGTAATAGCTTTAAGAAGGTCTTCATTAAGACCTAATTCTTGGAATGTGCTCATTCTTGAGTTTTATGTATTCGATTATGTTCTGTTGGTGTTACAAGAGAAGCGAATCGACATACTAAACACTAAAACTTCTAGGTAACACATCCTCACGCTGAGGAATATATAAAATCCAACCTTGGATTTTTTGCAAGGTGCAAAGGTACGTTAATTATTTGGATAATCAATTTTGTTATTCTTATTAAGCTTAGTTGTTGTATTTTAAAGTAATAGAAGTGAAACAATACCTACAATTAGTGAGGTCATTGTAATAAGGATTGATTTTAGATTAAAGTCTATTTGATATTACTAATTCCAATTTTTCTTTTTTTAGAATCAGTTATTTCAAAAAATCAACCAACTGAGCAACCGCTTTCCCACGATGCCCAATTCTATTTTTTTCTTCTAGAGATATTTCTGCAAATGTCTTATCGAATCCTTCAGCTTTAAAGAGAGGATCGTAACCAAAACCACCTTCACCATGTGCTTTATTTTTAATACTGCCTTTGCAAATCCCAGTAAATGTATGCAGCTCTCCGTTTAGGTGCAATGCAATAACCGTTTTAAACTGTGCACTTCGGTTGGGTTTGTTCTTAAGTTCGGTTAAGAGTTTATGGTTGTTGTCGTCTGCATTACGCTGAGGACCAGCATAACGAGCGGAAAATACGCCAGGTTCTCCATGTAAGGCTTCAACCTCTAAACCTGTATCATCTGCAAAACAATCGTAACCATAATGTTTTTTTAGGTATTCTGCTTTTTGTATCGCATTCCCTTCAATAGTTGGTTGGGTTTCAGGAATGTCTTCAACACAGGCAATATCACTCAAACTTAAAAGTTTAATGTGCGTAGGTAACATAGACTGAACCTCTTTTAGTTTATTTAAATTATTAGTTGCGAAAACAAGTTGCATAATATGACCTTATTTAATGTAATTTTGTTTTTGTAAAAATAGGAATCTAATATAGGATCAATTGTCAAAACAAAATAATTTTAACACGCACTTTTATGTTATGGTAAAATCTTTTTTGCTTTTAGTGTTTTGTTTTGCAAGTTTTAATTTAAATGCACAAGATTTAGAAGATTTAGACTCCTTATTAGTAGATAGAGATATTGAAAACTATTCGCTGCGTATTTTCTCCAATTTTAAAGTTAATAAGTTTAGTGTATCAGATGGTGATTCTAAAGCCAAGTTTGTGCCTAATAACAGGTATGGTTTAGGTCTTGGTTTTGCAAACAAAAAGATAATACTAGATATCGCTGTTAATATTAAAAACCCTAATAAAGAGAAAACAAGTCGGTTTGATCTTCAAGGCTCTACGGTATTAAAAGATAAGAATTTTGTAAAAATTTATACCCAAGTTTATAGAGGTTTTAATGCTAAAAATGATTTTGACGAACCTACCGTTTTTAGAAATGATATTAGATCTGTAAGTGTTGGAATTAATTATTTATACACTTTAGATGATATTGAATTTTCATATTCGCTTTTAAAAGCCGGTTTACCCAATAAAAATTATGAAAATATATTTATAACTGGAGGTGCTGGTGTTTTTGGAAGTTTTGATTATTTCTCTGGAAAACCTAGTATATTATCAGAAACGACAAGACCGTTTTTTAATGAGCAAGGAGATGTTAGGAGATATCAAGGGTTGTCATTTGGTGTTTTAGCAGGAATTATATCTTACTTTAAACTGCCAGAGAATATAACAGCAACCGTTAATGTTATGCCAGGAATAGGCTTGATAGATAAAAAAATAACACTTCAAGATGGAAGTTTTGAGCCAGCAAATCCCATGCTTTACAAATTAGATTTCTTAATAGGCTTAAGCTATAATTTAAACCCATTTTATGTGAGTTTTACATATAGCAATGGGTTGAATAGCACTGATATAGATTTCGGTAATAATTACTTGTTAAATCTTACGAAAGCTAAATTGGCCATTGGTTATAAGTTTAACAAAAAACACTAAGTTCTACCTGTTAAGGTCGTTATGGTTTTTGATGAAATAATTTTAAATTTTATCAATAAATTATGATAATTATCAGTTCTGAAACTGACTAAATCTTGTATCTTAGTGAAAAGAATAATTCATTAAAACAAGATAGATTATGACGGTAAATTTTCAATATGTAAACATTGACGTAAGTGAAACACTTTCAGAATTAACAGAGGAAAAGTTAGAGAAATTAGCTAATAAATTTGAGTTTTTAATTTCAGCTCAAGTATATTTTAAGCATGATGAAAAAGATCATGATGCTGGTAAAATTTGTAATATAGAACTGAGCTTACCTGGACCACGTATTTTTGCAAAATCGAATGAAAAAAATTACGAAATGGCAATGAACGAGACCATTAATGATTTAACAAGACAACTTAAAAAACGAAAAGAAGTTTATAAAACACACTAATGCAATAAACGTTTAGACGTTTAATATCAGAGGGTTTATAGTTTTTAGCGATGATGATAAGGTTCATTTCTAAGAATTGTAAACCCTCTGTACAATTGTTCAATAAAGAATAAGCGCACCATTTGATGCGAAAATGTCATTTTTGACAAGCCTAACTTGCCATTTGCTCTATTATAAATAGCATCCGAAAACCCATAAGGACCACCAATAACAAAAATTAAGGTTTTAATCCCAGAATTCATGTGTTTTTGTAAATAGTTAGAAAACGCTATAGAATCTAACTGTTTTCCGTTTTCGTCTAAGAGAATTAAAACATCAGACGTTTGAGTTTTTGCCAAAATCAATTCGCCTTCCTTTTCTTTTTGCTGAGATTCCGATAAGTTCTTAACTTTTTTTAAATCAGGAATAATGTCAAATTCAAACTTAATATAATGACCAAGTCGTTTTGAGTAATCGGCAATTAAGGCCATTAAGTTTTTATTATCGGTTTTGCCTATGGCAATGAGTTTTATTTGCATTGTAGTGTCTGGTCGAGCGCAGTCGAGACCTGGTTAAATGACCTCTCGACTGCGCTCGAGGTGACAGAAACTGTCTAAATAATTTTCAAATTTAAGGATTTAAAAGCATTCAAAAAGTTAGTCGCTTTATAATTTGATATTTACTTTTTGACATTTTTAATCTATCAATTCCTATTTTTACAACAAATATGTATTCAGATGATTTCAAAAGCACAATTCGATAAAGAAATAGAATTAATTATCTCTAATGCTATCAGAGAAGATGTTGGTGATGGTGACCATAGTTCATTAGCTTGTATTCCAGCTTCGGCTCAAGGAAAAGCAAAATTACTGGTCAAAGACAAAGGTATTATTGCAGGTGTTGAATTTGCGAAGCAGGTATTTGAGTATGTCGATAAAGATATGAAAGTGGAAACTTTAATAGACGATGGACAACATGTAAAACATGGCGACATTGTGTTTTTTGTTGAAGGTGCTTCACAATCCATTCTTAAAGCCGAACGTTTAGTGCTTAACGCTATGCAACGCATGAGTGCTATTGCGACAAAAACAAGAGAATTTGTAGATATTTTAGACGGTACAGGAACTAAAATTTTAGATACACGTAAAACAACGCCAGGCATTAGAGCTTTAGAAAAATGGGCTGTGAAAATTGGAGGTGGAGAAAATCATAGATTCGCCTTGTATGATATGATTATGCTAAAAGATAATCATATTGATTTTGCCGGTGGAGTTGCCAAAGCTATTAACCTGACTAAGCGATATTTGAAAGATACCAACAGAGATTTAAAAATTATTGTTGAGGCCAGAAATCTAGATGAAATTAGAGAGATATTAGATTGTGGTGGAGTTTATCGCGTCCTTATCGATAACTTTAATTATGAAGATACACGTAAGGCTGTAAAGCTAATAGGCGATCAATGTTTAACGGAGTCTTCTGGTGGTATTAATGAACATACGCTCAGAAAATATGCAGAATGTGGTGTCGATTATATTTCGTCTGGTGCATTAACACATTCAGTATATAATAAAGATTTAAGTTTAAAAGCTGTGTAATGCCTAATTGGTAACTTTAAATATTGAATTTAAACTTTAAGCCGAGTATGTCCAAACCCATAGAAGATAAATTAGATAAAATTCCGGTTTTAAATGTACTTATGCGTTTTTTTAAGCAGATAAAGTTACCAGGATTTGAAGGATTATCTGTGTACGATTTGCTAGAGCTGTATATTATGGGAATTGTAAATGGAGCGCTAACCACAAGAGCAAGTGCCATTGCATTTAGTTTTTTTACAGCTATTTTTCCGTTTTTGCTTTTTGTAATTATTGTTATACCACATATTCCTATCGATGGCTTTAGAGGTGATTTTTTAGATTTTTTAAATTCCATCTTACCACCACAAACGTCAGCTTTTTTCATAGATAGTATTTTTCAAGATATGAGTACCAATACAAGTGGAGGTCTTATTTCTTCCATCTTTTTATTATCTATTTTTTTAATGGCAAATGGGGTAAATGCTGTTTTTTCGGGTTTTGAAACTTCCTATCATAAACAGCTGTATCGCAATGTGTTTAAACAATATATGTATGCTATTGGTGTGGCATTAATTCTAGCATTTCTTTTATTGCTAACGGTTGCTGTATTTGGATACTTTCAGATCTATATACTTAAACCTTTGTACGAAGGCTTAAGTGGTCACGCTATCACAGAAGGCGATAAAGGTGTCGGCTGGATTATCTTTGCAAAGTATTTATTCTTTGTGATAATGGCTTATTTAGCAACAGCGACTTTATACTATTTTGGCACTAAAGAAGGAAAAGCATCTAAGTTCTTTTCAGTTGGTGCATTGCTTACAACTTTACTGATTATGTTGACCTCCTTTTTGTTCGGGATTTATATTGAAAACTTTTCGCAATACAATGAGCTTTACGGTTCTATTGGAGCTTTATTGATTCTGTTATTGTATTTATGGCTAAATTCTAACATATTACTCTTAGGTTACGAATTAAATGCATCACTTCAATTTTTAAGAAAGCATCCAACGGCTAAAAAGGAAATTACTTAAAGTGTTTTAAAAACTCATCCTTCCGTCGAATTGAAATAGGCACTTTTGCATCATTAGTCATTAAGACATAACTCTGTTTTCCTTTAAAGTATTTTTTTACATGGTCTATATTTATGAGATGTGATTTGTGGGTTTTAAAGAATGAATTATCAGCCAATAAATCTTCATAGAATTTTATAGGTTTTGAAACCATGGTTTTGCCATCTTTAGTGACGATGTGTGTATAACTTGTGTCTGCTTCTAAATGAATAATATCCTCAACCTTTACAGTTTCAAAGCCTGTTAATGATGGAATGGTAATCACTTTTTTCAGGTCTGGTTTTAGGTTTTTAAATAGATTTTGAAGATGGTGCTCTATATTATGAGTTGTCAAATCTGCTTTTAGTCGCGTCACAGCATTATTAAAATCATCAGAATCTATGGGTTTTAGTAAGTAGTCAAACGCACTAAATTTAAAGGCTTTAATAGCGAAATTATCGAATGCTGTTGTAAATATGACTTTAAAATTAACCTGATTAATTTCTTGTAGAAAATCGAACCCTGTTTTATCATCAATTTTTATATCTAAAAACACCAAATCGGGTTGTAATTGCGGCACAACTTTTAGTGCTTTTTCTACAGTGTCGATTACGGCAAGCACATTAAAAGTATTTGGATGTTGTTCAATATGACTCAGAATACGATCTGAACAATGCTTTTCATCATCTATAATTACAGTGTTTATCATAATGTTAAAAAGCAAGTTGTATTGGGAGTGAAACGTCTATTCTAGTGCCTTCTGTTTTATCTATAATTTCTACAGAACCATTCGTGTTTTTTAATTTATTTATAATTTCAATTCTACTTTTTGTAATGGCCATTCCCATTGACTTTTTGTTTTCAGATTCGTTGAGGTTTTGTCTGCCTACACCATTGTCATCTACACTACAAATGAGCATGTTATTTTCAGCTTTAAAAGAAATTTTGACAAAGCCAAGGTCGTCTTTATGCGACAAACCATGAATAATACTGTTTTCAATAAACGGTTGAAGAATCATTGGTGGCACTAAAATGTTGTCATCATCTAAATCAGCTGCAACATCAATAGTATAATCAAATTTGTTGTTAAAGCGTTTGCGTTCAATGTCCATATATGTTCTAAGAAGAGCGATATCTTCACTTAATAGTATTTCTTTCTTTTCTGAATTTTCTAAGGTTAAACGCATCAATTTGGCAAATTTACTCAAGTAATCACTTGCAGATTGCGTGTCATTTTTTAAAATATAATCACCAATAGAATTAAGAGAGTTAAAGATAAAATGCGGATTCATTTGCGAGCGTAAAGCTTTTAATTCAGTATCAGATACTTTTGCATTAAACTCTGCTTCCTTTGATTTCGAAACCGCTTCTTGTTTTCTTCTGTAGAGCACAAATCCTATAATTGAAGCTAAAACTAAGCCAGAACCACCAATGATAGAGGTATTTTTAATCGACTTTTGGCGTTCAATTTCTACTTCAGAAATCGCTTTGTGTTTATCAGCTTCATATTGAATTTCTTTCCGAGATATTTCGATTTTTCTATCTGCATTAATAAGACTATCGCGTAATATAATGTGTTGTTTATACGTATCTAGCGCGTTTTTATAATCTTCTTTTTGTGCATAGACATTGGCTAAAGTGCCCAAAGCACTGTTTTTGGTAGATAAGCTATTTAAGGCCTCATTTAATTTTAAGCTGTTGGTGGCATAGTATTCAGCTTTTTCTATATTCTTATTTAATAAATAAACTTCAGCAGCATTGGTGTATGCTGAAACGCGTAAGCTTTCAATGTTTTGATGTTCTATGAGTTCTAAACTTTCAATTGTGGTTATTAAACCTTCTTCTAAAAAACCTGCTCTAGCTTCAATTAAACCAAGATTGGTTTTGATGTTTGCCATATACAGTTGACTTTTGTTTTGCTCTGCTCCAACAAGTGCTTTTTTATAATAGTAAATTGATGAGTCTAACTTTTTTTGATCTCCATACACATTACCAATATAAAATTCGGCTGCGAATTTACTCGTGTATTTAGGATTGTTTAATAGCGTTTTAAAACTCTTTAAAGCTTTGTCGTATTCTTGTTGCTCTAAATTAATGAGTCCGATGTTGGTGAGTACAGCAACTTCATACTTTTTAAATTTTTCATCCTTTTCAAAAATAGCATAACTCTTTTGGTAGTAGTTTAACCCTTCTAGCGGATCAGACTTAAAGTAATGATGTATAATGCCCAAGTTATTATACGAAATCCCAATTCCTTTTGGGTATTTAAGTTGTTTAGAAATATCTAGTGTTTTGTTAACATAACTCGTCCATGTGGTATCAGCAGGAGTTAAGAACATTTTTCTTGCGACATACTTAATTCTTAAATTAATATATGTGGTGTCTTGTTTTTTGTAGTTAAGGATTACATTTTCTAAAGAATCTAGCATTTTATTTTGCGAGAAACTAAATGTAGAAATAAGAAAAAAGATAATAATTAGTGACCTTTTCATTGTGATATGTCGTTAATAGCCGGTTAAAAATAGTCATTTATGGTTAAAAATCAGCTACAAACACGACGTTAATATATTCAAACCCAACGATAATAAGTTGGCTATAGGTTTAGGTGAATAATATGATGTTCTTTAACTGTTAATAAGAATGTGTTAATCAAAATATCGAAAAGAAAATGAAAACTAAATGTAACATTTTAAAAATTGCTTTAATCGCGTTAATCATGGTAAGTTGCTCTAGTAGTGATGACAGTTCGGACACTAATTCTGTTTTTGGAACTATTCAGTTGTCTGGATCCGATACTTCAGAAGTTGGTACTAGCCTTGTGGTTGGAAATATAGATGAGGATGCTTTAGACACAACAGGCACTACAAGTTCTGTGGTGCTATCAGATGAAAATACAACGTTTAATAATGGAGAGCCAAGTATAGGAGATTTTTTAAATGCATTTGTAATA
This sequence comes from Winogradskyella marina, assembly GCF_015645385.1. Classification (GTDB taxonomy): domain Bacteria; phylum Bacteroidota; class Bacteroidia; order Flavobacteriales; family Flavobacteriaceae; genus Winogradskyella; species Winogradskyella marina. The sequence goes on along the minus strand of NZ_JADOET010000003.1, from coordinate 44,843 downwards.
GTTGCCGCAGAGTTTACAGTTGGTGATAATGCAGATGTGCAAAAAGCTATTTCAATGACTATTCTTAAAAATGGTGAAGAGTTTAGCTACGTGTGTTCTACGCCTCCAACAACTTCAGCAGATAATACAGATTGTGGTTCAAGCTTTAGTGTAGATAAAACGGCAAAACAAGTGGTGTTTAGTAATACCACTGTTATCAATGTAGATTCAGGAGCCATTTTAACAATGAATGGTACTATTAATTATTAATTCATTTATCACGTTTATTACAAATTTAATTTCAAGTATAAACCTTAACAAATCCATCGATTATGAGACTACATTGTTCAGTGCTGCGTTATTTTTCCATAGGATTGTTTATTCTTTTTTTATTACCAATGCTAAGTTGGTCGCAAGAAAAGCGTATTAAAAAACCTAAACGAAATTCGAAAATTACCAGTGTAGATGATTTTGTAAAACACTCTTTTGAATTGTATCATAAGGTTTTTGTTTACGATAGTTTAGTTAAAGCAGGAGTGGATGTTCCTGTAGAGATTGAAGATGAATTGATGGAACGTGCAGAAAGAGATGCTGATAGTCTTTGGCAAGAAGTGCCAGATATCGCTGAAGATATCAGCGATGCACCTTTTATGCGACAAGCAAAAGCAACCTTTAATTTAAACAGAACCAAGAATGCGCTTAAGTTTTGTATGACTGCCGTGAAAGCTTATTTTGTTGGTACAGAAGAAGACGAAGAAGAAAATTAAAGAAAGACATTTTAAATTACATTATATGAAACTTAGCATGTTGTTTTTTATCGGTTGTTTTGGACTGTTTTCTGTAACTGCGCAATCTTACAAAAATGGTTTTAGAACAGATGTGTGTGCATGTTTGGAAGCAGAAAGTTTAAAACGACCGATAACTGAAAATACGTTAAAGGCATGTTTAAGAGAAACACTTCCTAAATATGCAGCTCAAATTGATGCGCAAATTGTGGAGCCAGATATCAATAAAAAATTTCATAAAGGTCAGTTAGCTCGAAAAGACCTTTTGGTAGCTACGCAATACGAATTAATTTATACTTGCGATGTGTATTTTAAGCATCTCGATTACCAAAGAACTAGTAAAAAACTAATCGCTAGGGAAAACGCCAGAGAAACCGATTTAGAAAAGTATAATCAAATGGTTGCCATGACACCCAATGCAATTGCTTACTTTATGCGTGGACAGTTGCAGTTTAATTTAGGTAATATTAAAGCAGCTGAAGCAGATGTGAATAAAAGTTTAGAGCTTAATCCGAATAAAGAAAATACAAAGTCAACGAGACACGAGCTGTTATTATTAGCTTGGATTTATGAAGAGCAAGAAAAATATAATGCTGCTGTAGCGCTTTACGATAAAATATATTTAGGTGATTTTGATGTTGAAGTTGCTAGATGGCGTGCCCTTGCAGATAAAAAAGCTGGTGGATCAGTATCAAACAGCCCAAAAGTTGAACAGGCAGTGGTTATAAAAGATAATAACAAGGCATCGCGAAGAAAGGCAATTAAAACTGAAAAAAACACAACAGTTAAGTCTGAAAGTAAATCTATTAAAGTGGAAAAAAAGAAAGATACTGCAGCACTACGTAAGTTGTTAAAAATAGGAGGGTAACTTGTTTTTAGATTGGTTACAGTAATGTATATATATCAAATTAATTAATAATTGAGTTCAAAGTTTTAAAAAACCATCTTCATTCGAGATGGTTTTTTAAATTAAACCTATTACATTTGAAGTACTAACTACAGAAAATTTAAATATGATTAAAAACGCAATAGCATTTTTTATTTTGTTCATGGTGTTTTTTAATCTCACAGCTCAGAGCATTGTTGGCAAGTGGAAAACCATAGATGATAACACAGGTGATGCAAAATCTATAGTTGAAGTTTATGAGGAAGATGGTAAGATATATGGTAAAATTATAGCTGTTTTTAATCCAGAGGTAGAATACAGAGTTTGTAGTAATTGTAAAGGTGATAAAAAAGACCAGCGCATCGTTGGATTAGTCTTTATAGAAGGGTTATCTAAAAATGGTGGTGTGTATGATGGAGGTACAATTCTAAATCCAGAAAACGGAAAAACATACCGTTGCCGTCTTAAGCTCGAAGGTGACTCGGACACTCTTCAGGTAAGAGGTTATTTAGCTTTTTTCTACAGAACTCAATATTGGAAGCGTGTTAAATAATGCTACATTTTATAGACGTCATATTGCCAATTCCGCTTCAAAAAGCGTTTACGTATCATATTACTGAAGCAGAATCTCAGTTCTTAAAACCAGGTATGCGAGTTGCTGTGCCTTTTGGAAAAAGTAAAATTTATACCGCTTTAGTTTACACCATTCATCAAAATCCACCAACGGCTTACGAACCAAAAACCATTCATCAAATCTTAGATGATGTGCCTGTAATAACTGAAATGCAGTTACAACATTGGAACTGGATTTCTAATTATTACATGTGTAGTTTAGGTGAAGTATTGCGTGCTGCCATGCCAAATGCTTTTTTGTTAGAAAGTGAAACGGTTATCTCTAAAAATGAAAAAGCAAATATTAAGGAATCTGAATTAAAAGATGACGAATATTTAATTTATGAAGCGTTACAACATCAGTCTTCATTAAAAATTAATGATGTTGTGTCCATCCTAGATAAAAAGCGTGTACTACCTATTATTAATAGCTTAGTAAAAAAGGGTGTTTTAAATTTACAGGAAGAACTTTACGAAAAATACACACCAAAATTAGTGCGGTATGTAAAACTTCATGATAACCACAAATCACAAGAGAAGCTTCAGGAGTTGTTAGAAGAATTAAGTCGTGCGCCAAAACAACGAGAAGTTGTTTTAACACTGTTCACCATGGAAGCTTCGATAAAGCAACCCATTAAAGTTTCAGATTTGTCTGAGCGTAGCGGTGCTTCAACAAGTATAATTAAAACGTTAATTGATAAACAAATATTAGAAGAATATCATATTCAAGTCGATCGTGTTCAGTTTGATGGAGAAGGTGATGCCGATGCCAAACGCTTAAGTGAAGCACAACAACAGGCTTATGATGACGTAGAGACCATTTTTAAAGAAAAATCTGTTGCATTATTACATGGTGTAACGTCTTCTGGTAAAACTGAAATATATGTTCAGCTTATTCAAAAACAATTAGAGCAAGAAAAACAAGTATTGTATTTGTTGCCAGAAATTGCATTAACGACACAGTTAGTTAATCGACTTCAAGATTATTTTGGTGAGAAAGTGGCTGTTTTTCATTCCAGATATTCAGGAAATGAAAGGGTAGAGGTTTGGCAAAACATGCTGACGAATTCCGAAAAAGCGCAAGTAGTTATTGGAGCACGTTCGTCGTTACTGTTACCATTTACTAATTTAGGATTAATTATCGTTGATGAAGAGCATGAGTCATCTTATAAACAATTCGATCCTGCGCCACGTTACCATGCCAGAGATGCTGCCATTGTGTTGGCAAATTTATTTAAAGCAAAAACCCTTTTAGGGTCTGCGACACCAAGTTTAGAAAGTTACTTTAATGCGAGCCAAGGTAAATATGGTTTGGTAGAATTAAATACACGTTACAATAATGTGTTAATGCCAGACATTGAATTGGTAGATTTGGCAGATAAATACAAGCGCAAACGAATGAAAGGTCATTTTAGTGACCGACTTATTGAAGAAATGACCGAAACCTTAGAGGAAGGTTTCCAGATTATATTGTTTCAAAACAGAAGAGGATTTTCGCCGATAATAGAATGTACTACTTGCGGAACATCACCGCAATGTCCTAATTGCGATGTAAGCTTAACGTATCATCAATACAGAGATCAGTTGCGTTGTCATTATTGTGGTTATAATTCGGCAATGCTAAAGAGTTGTCAAGGTTGTGGAAATTCAACTTTAGACACCAAAGGATTCGGTACTGAGCAAATAGAAGCAGAGGTAAAAGTGTTATTTCCTGAAAAAAAAGTGGCACGTATGGATTTAGATACGACGCGAGGAAAATACGGTTTCGAGAAAATAATAAACAGCTTTGAACAGCGCGAAGTTGATATTTTGGTTGGTACACAAATGCTAACAAAGGGATTAGATTTTAGATACGTAAAATTAGTTGGTATAATGAATGCTGATAACTTGCTCAACTTTCCAGATTTTAGAGCGCACGAACGTAGTTATCAATTAATGGCGCAGGTTTCTGGTAGGGCAGGACGAACAGATTTGCGAGGTAAAGTTTTAATTCAAACCTATAATCCGCATCATAATATTCTGCAGCAAGTTTCAACCAACTCTTATAAAGAAATGTTTGCAGAGCAAATGAACGAACGCTACAATTACAAGTATCCACCAATTTACAGAATAATAAAAATTACGTTTAAACATAAGGATTATAATCGTGTGAATATGGCAGCAGATTGGTATGCCAAATCTTTAAAACAATTATTTAAAGCTAATGTTTTGGGACCTGAGTTTCCACCGGTTTCAAGAATTCGAAATTTGTATCACAAAAACATATTGGTTAAAATTCCACCAAAACAGTCATTACTAAAAACTAAAGAAGCGATCCAGAAAATTGATAATAGTTTTAATGCTGTTAAAGACTTTAGACCAGTGAGGGTGGTAATTAATGTGGATAATTATTAATGAAACTTAGACTTATTAGGTTTTCAAAACATCCCTAAAGTTTAATTAATGGGACTTTATTTGTCAAGAATACTTAAATTTCTTAAAGGTAATTTATTCTATTTCTAATTAATTTTCAATTTATATTAAAAAGTTAGTCAAATAGATTGTCCCCTTGAGGGGACTTTAGGAGTGTAAAAATCTAATAATTAGTTTTTTTAAACTAAAAAATCCTAAGCAAATTGCTCAGGATTCTTTATAATTTATAATGTAATGCTTTATATGTAAATGTAATGTTCTACATATTATTTAAAGCATCTACTAATTGGGTCTTTTTATTTCGACTCAATGGAATTTCGTAAGCACCAACTTCAACATTTTTACTGTTAAATCGGTCAATCTTATCGAGATTCACAATGTAGGATTTGTGAATTCTTAAAAACTTACCTTCGGGTAGCTCTTGTTCAAAAGCTTTCATAGTAGATAGTACTACCAAGCTGTTTTCTTCAGTTACTACTTTTACGTAATCGCCAAGTGCTTCAATCCATTTAATATCCTTAATATAAACTTTACGTTTTTTAAGGTTACTTTTTACAAAGATATGCTCACCATCAGTTTCGTTAAAGTCTAGTTTTAATTTGTGCTGCTCAATAGCTTTTTCTACAGCAGTATTAAAACGTTCTTTTGTGATTGGTTTCTGAAGGTAATCGGTGGCATCGTAATTAAATGCTTTAAAAGCATACTCGGTTTTACCGGTAACAAAAATAATTTGGGGTTTGTTGTTGAGCACATCTAGCAACTCAAAACCGTTTAATACAGGCATCTCTATATCTAAGAAGATAAGATCTACCTTATGGGTATTAAGACCGTTTTTTGTTTCTAACGCACTGCTATACTCTGCTATAAGGTTAAGTGAGGAATGATTCTCAATTAACTTTACTATAGAGAGACGCTGAATCGCAGAATCATCAACAACTACACAGTTTAAAGTCATAACATTATTAATTTTAGGTTAAGATATCGACAATAGTACGATAAATTCGGTTAAAAAACAAATAATACCGACAAACCGTAATAATTAACAGAATATTTTTGACTAAAATCTATTGAATTTTTACTTGTAAAACGTTGTTAGATATAGAAATTATATGTATTTTTGCACCCGTTTTAACAATAAACAAAATTAATTATTATGAATCATTATGAAACTGTTTTCATCTTAAATCCCGTTTTATCTGACGATCAGATAAAGGAGACAGTAAAGAAATATGAGGATTTCCTCGTTTCTAAAGGAGCTAAGATGGTATCAAAAGAAGATTGGGGACTAAAAAAATTAGCCTATCCAATCCAAAACAAAAAAAGTGGTTTTTACCATTTATTTGAGTACACTGTTGCTGGTGAAGTAATTGAACCTTTAGAGGTGGAATTTAGACGTGATGAGCGTTTTATGCGTTACTTAACTGTGAAATTAGACAAACACGCTATTTCATGGGCTGAGAGAAGAAGAGAAAAACTGAAAGTTAAAGCAAAAGCAAAAGCGTAATTATGTCATCTATAGAACAACAAGCAAAAGGAAAAAAAGACGGTGAAATTAGATATTTAACTCCATTAAATATCGAGACGTCTAAGACTAAAAAATATTGTCGTTTCAAAAAATCTGGAATCAAGTATGTAGATTATAAAGATGCAGACTGGTTATTAGGATTTGTAAACGAACAAGGTAAATTACTTCCAAGACGTTTAACAGGAACGTCTTTAAAGTATCAAAGAAAAGTATCTGTGGCCGTAAAAAGAGCTAGACATTTAGCGCTTATGCCATACGTTGCTGATTTATTAAAATAAAATATCATAACACAATGGAACTTATATTAAAACAAGACGTTGATAATTTAGGATTTAAAGACGATATTGTATCTGTTAAGAACGGTTATGGTAGAAACTTTTTAATTCCTCAAGGACAAGCTATAATGGCAACTTCTTCTGCTAAAAAAGTATTAGCAGAAACTTTAAAGCAAAGAGCTTACAAAGAGAAAACAATTATTGCTGATGCTGAAAAAACTGCTGAAGCTTTAAATGGTTTAGATATTAAAATTACAGCTAAAGCTGGAACTGGTGCTACTGCTGGAGATAAATTATTTGGTTCTATAACCACTATAGATTTAGCTGCTGCACTTAAAGACGCAGGTCACGATGTTGAAAAGAAATTTATTTCTATCAATGGTGGTAACATTAAGCGTTTAGGTCAGTACGAAGCTGCAATTAGATTGCACAGATCAGTAACTGTAGATTTAACTTTCGAAGTTATTGCTGACGCATAATCTTTTAATTACAACTTTAAAAAACCGTTTAGTTTACTAAGCGGTTTTTTTTATTTTTTTATCCAGACCTACTGTTATTTTAACCAAAATAGTCTCAATTATTGTTTTAAGATGAAACATTTTTTATACCTACTTACATTTTGTGCATTTATTTGTTGTAAAAATACACCGACAACCGATAACGTTTCCGAAGTACAGCCCTCTAAATTGGTTTCGCTTTTTAAAGCCTCAAATTCAGATTACCCAAATATAAGTGTACATCGTGGTGGAAAAGGATTAGTAAATTATCCTGAAAATAGTTTAGAAACCTTAAAATACGTTAACGATAGTATTGTTGCGGTTTATGAAATTGATGTCGCACAAACCAAAGATGGTCAATTAGTTTTGCTACACGATAATTCTATAGACAGAACAACTACAGGAAGTGGGAAAGTTAATGAGTTAACCTATAACGAATTGAAAAAGTTTAATTTAAAGGATGATTATGGCAATGTAACCACGTTTAAAATTCCATTATTTTCTGAAGTTTTAAACTGGAGCGTAAAGAATAATGTTATCATAACCGTAGATATTAAAAAATCGGTAAGCCACGACGTTGTTATTGAAGCCATAAGAAAAGCAAAAGCTGAAGATGTTAGTGTCATCATCACCTATGATGTTAAAGAAGCTAAAACGGCATATCAACTAGCACCAGAATTATTAATATCTGTTCCTGCTAGAAATAATGATGAATTCGACCGTTTATTGGATGCAGGAATTCCAACAAAAAACATGTTAGCTTTTACAGGAACACGATTATCAGAAGCATCACTTTATAAAACATTGCACGATAATAACATTGTTTGCATGCTTGGCACATTGGGGAACTTAGATAAAAGCGCAGAAGCTAGAGGTGATGAATTATATGTTCAGTGGAAAGAAAATGGCGCAGACATTATAGCAACGGATAGACCTTTTGAAGCTTTTAAGGCTATAAATAATTAAAAAAATTGAAGTGTTTCTATCTGTCACATTGAGCGCAGTCGAAATGCTTTTGAAAAAGATTATAAATTAAATAGATTCCGCATCACGTGTAGGATGATATTTAATGAGATACTGAAATAAATTCAGCATAAATGAAATACACAAGATTAACAAAAGAGCAATTTGAAGAATTACACCAAGAATTCATCAACTTTTTAGCCACACAATCAATTACAGGTGATGAGTGGGAAGATATTAAAAAGAACAAACCAGAAGCTGCTGAACAGGAATTAGACGTGTTTAGTGATTTAGTTTGGTTTGGTGTTTTAAGTAAAGTAAAGTATCTAGAACATATTTCACCTCAGCAAATTCATCTATTTGAATGCAATGAAAAAAGCATGCGTTTAATAGCGATAAAAATAGATGTACCAGAAGTCGATTTTACAACAAAAGAAGGCTTTGAATGGTTGAGAAATAACCTCTTATCTGATGCTATTGAGTTTTTTAACGCGAAAAAAGAGTATTCGGAAGATAAACATATGGATATATTCAAAATGATTCAGACTGGTGCGAATATTACCAAAGGTGAGTTGTTTAATTATTTTGCTGACTTGATTAAGGGGTGAAAAAGTGGGAAGTACGAAGTTAGAAGTTCAAAAGACTATTAACTTTTGGGTTTACTAATAGATTCTTCCGTCGCAGTAATGTTATTACTCATAACGCAAACTCTCAATAGGATCTAACTTAGCTGCTTTTGTTGCAGGATACAATCCGGAAACGACAGCCACAATAAACGCTATACTTGTAGCCCAAATCATTGCTACCCAAGGAGTAGAAAAGTCCAGTTCAAATCCATTGGCTACCGCTAAACCTATTAAAATTCCTAGGATAATTCCTAAAATGCCACCAAGTTGACCAATAATTATGGTTTCCATAAAAAACTGAAAGGCGATGGTTTTGCTTTTGGCACCAAGTGCTTTTCTGACCCCAATTTCTCTGGTGCGTTCGCTAACGGAAACCAACATAATATTCATTAAAGCAATAGTAGATCCAAAAATAGTAATGATACTAATAATCCAAGCAGCGACATAAAGCGCTGCTGTCTGTTGTGCTACCTGATTAAGTAAATCATCACTACGCTCAATTCCAAAATCGTTCTTTTCAATAGGATTGAGACCTCTAATATTTCGAAACGTAAGAATAGCATCATCTTGAGCAGCTTCTAACATATCGCTCTTATCTACTTTTACACTTAAACTATAATTAATATTAGCGTTAGTAAATATAGATCGCGCTTTCTGAATGGGTAAAATCACCCTTAAATCTTGATTATTCCCAAACGTAGACCCTTTTTCTTTCAACACACCGATAACCTTAAACTTAGAGCCTCTAATGCTGATGGTTTTGCCAACAGGGTTTTCAACAGGAAATAAGGCCTTTTGCAAATCGCTTCCAATAACACAAACCGTATTACTATTCTCAACATCAAACACATTTAAGGATCGTCCGAATTCAATTTCTAAACCTGAATTCTCAATAAAATATTCGTTGGCACCAAGTACAGCAACTTCCGGATCTGTTTTTTTGTTTTCATATTTTACTTCCGCAGTAGATGTCCCATAAAAAGAAACAGCCACTTTAGTAAACGGAAAATTATAGGTGTCTTCAAAATCCTTTACATCTCTATAATTAATAACAGGATTTATTTTCTGACGTTCTCTACTACTTTGGCGTTGCGCTGTAAATTCATAACGCTGAAAATTAAAGGTGTTAGATCCCATAGAAGAGAAATTGCTAGAAATTGTATTTTCTAATGCAGAAACACCACTCAATATGCCAACTAAAGCCATAATACCAATTGCAATTATTAAAACCGTTAGAATGGTTCGTAATAGTTGACTTCGTATAGAATCGAAAGCAATTCTGATATTCTCTTTAGCTAATGAAAACATAGATTTTATCTGCGTTAGTTGGGTTGTTTAATGTATATGACGACTTAAACAGCATAAAGTTACTATAAAATTGAATTATCTTAGTAAGACCTCTAAAAATTATAATATTTTTGTGATGCAATAGTAAGTGAAGTTGAGGTGTATCTGATATAAATAATGAGATTTCTCGGCTACGCTCGAAATGACAGAGCAAAAAAATAAAGTTTCATTTAAAGAGATTCCTACTTTCGTAGGAAATAATATGGCACAAAAACCAAGCATCCCAAAAGGTACAAGAGATTTTAACGCAACCGAAGTTGCAAAGCGTTCTTATATTATGGAAACGATAAAGGAACAGTTTCAAATTTTTGGATTTCAACCTATTGAAACACCAAGCTTTGAAAACTCAGATACTTTAATGGGAAAATATGGAGATGAAGGAGATCGCTTGATTTTTAAGATTTTGAACAGTGGAGAGTTTTTGAAGAAAATTTCAGATGATGATTATAATGCAAAATCTGAAAGTGTAATGACACCTAAAATCTCAGAAAAAGCACTTCGCTATGATCTCACAGTGCCTTTTGCGCGTTACGTGGTGCAACACCAAAATGATATTGAATTCCCATTTAAACGTTATCAAATTCAACCTGTTTGGCGTGCAGACCGTCCACAAAAAGGCCGTTTTAGAGAGTTTTTTCAATGTGATGCTGATGTCGTAGGTTCTAAATCCTTGTTTCAAGAAGTAGAATTCGTGCAATTGTATGATGCTGTTTTTTCAGCATTACAATTAGAAGGTGTTACCATTAAAATCAATAATCGTAAAATATTATCAGGTATTGCCGAAGTTATTGGAGCACAAGATAAGCTCATCGACTTTACTGTGGCCTTAGATAAGTTAGATAAGATAGGAGAGGAGAAGGTCAAAGAAGAAATGCGAGGTAAAGGCATTTCTGAAGATGGGATTTCTAAGCTTCAACCGTTATTCAGCTTAAAAGGAGATTTCGGCAATCAAATAGAGAGTTTGAAATCTATTTTAAGTACATCAGAAATTGGATTAAAAGGTATTGAAGAACTCGAATTTATTAATACTGCTATTTCTAACTTAAAACTAAAAACAGCAACACTTCAATTAGATGTGACGTTAGCAAGAGGTTTAAACTATTATACAGGTGCTATTTTTGAAGTGTCTGCACCAGAAGGTGTGAAAATGGGGTCCATTGGCGGAGGAGGTCGTTACGATGATCTTACTGGGATTTTCGGACTTAAAGATATGAGTGGAGTTGGTATTAGTTTTGGTTTAGATCGCATCTATTTGGTGTTAGAGGAATTGGATTTGTTTCCATCAACCATAGCAGATTCTACTAAAGTACTCTTTATTAATTTTGGAGAGGAAGAAGCCCTATTTAGTTTGGGTGCTGTAACTAAATTAAGACGTGCCAATGTAAAGGCAGAGTTATTTCCAGATGCAGCTGTTTCAGGTAAGCAGATGAAAAAACAAATGAATTATGCGAACCGACGTCATATTCCGTTTGTTGTAATTATGGGTGAAGAAGAATTAAAGTCTGAAGTATTCACATTAAAAAATATGGCTTCAGGTGAACAGCAAAAGTTAGATTTTGATGCGCTTTTGGACGTTTTGAAGAATTAATTTATTGCAGTAATGAATTGCTAAGGAATTAAGTTATTTTGTTATTGATTCGTTAGGCTTTACGCAAAACATAAGAAAGTTAATATTTTAAAGATTATTTAATGTTTAAAAGTAATTTTATCATATCCTAAGTGCTACCAATAACTTTATCTCTTAATAACCGGTTTTCTTTTGTTTGAACCAATAAAGAAAGCCTCAGCTTTTACCAACTGAGACTTTCTAATCACTAACTAAAAACAATTAATCTAATCAACTAATATTTTCTTGGTTACCAGTAATCCTGTATCTGTTTGTAATTTAACAATATAGGTCCCGGTACTTAAATTCTTTATGTTATATTCTGAATAATTTTGTTGTTCAATCGAACTAAACGTGGTTACAGATTGTCCTAACATGTTATACACATTCATTGCGGTTATTTTGATTTGATGCGGATTGACAATCACAATCTTTTCGATGGAATTAGAATAGAGAACATCTATAGACTTCGCAGTTTGATCTTCAATACCTAAGTCTTCTTGTATCCCGAATGTAATTGCAAAACGGTTGAGATAGTCACCTTCAGTTAAGTAAACATCGTAATTGCTTGTTCGTAAGTTGTGATAAATGCCTAGTGCATTATCATGTAAATAGACATTAATGTCACTAGGAACATTCTCTAAAGCATCAATCATTATCGTATTTATACCATTAGTATTCGTTTTGATACCTATTGGATAACTAGACGATGTTTCAGCCTCATTACTAGCCTGAATTATATAGGCTTCATCATTAATAAGCCAGAACATATCATCTATTTGTTCCTCATTAATTTCGCCATCATAAGCCCAATCAATTCCTGTGGTTGTATGCTCGTCTATAGTTAATAGTAATTGACGACGAATAGTATTTACAGAATTAAAACCAATTCTGAATTTCATTCTTGTATCTTCAGTTTCGGTAGCAGTATTATTGTTGCTTGTTGTGTTATTCGCACTTCGCATAAAAACGGAAGGGTCTCCTTCTTTTTTAAACACGCGTTGACCGTTATTAAAATTAATAGTGCCTGCATTATGTCCATTAACAAAAAAGGCTTGACCAACAGGAATATAACGTTTTGGTTTTTTTGTAGGCTCACCGTCTGTATCTAAACTTGTGAAATTATTGCCTTTATATGCAGCCGCTACAGCTCCAGAAAAATTGTAAGTGGCATAACCACCTTCATAATCTTGTGACGTATGAGAACCTCCTCCCCAATGATTCCAGAAATACAATGTTCCACTGATTAATGGTGCTGTATTAGTGGCAACATCTGGACCATTATCTTTAATAAACTGTAAAGCATCTATTGCTGATGGATAAGGATTTCCAACTAAATAATCGCTATTGGCAAGTAATGGAAGGTTGATATCTCCATTATTAGGTTGACCAGAGAATACATAATTTTGAGGTGTTGACACAGAACCAGTTCCAGGGCCTTTCATCGTAAAACCTTCACCTGGTAAAATAGTACCTGTTCGTCTAATGTGTTGCCATGCGGCATAATTATTACTTGCTATGGTACTGTATTTCCAAATCCAATAATCTGCAATTTTAATAGGTTGGGTCGCAGCTCCATTATAACCGGAAGATGAAAAGTTTATCTCTGTTGGCTCATTAGGATTGTTGCCATCTTTTAGAACATCCATAATCCTAAAATTATTGGATTCTGAATTTATACGTTTTACAGGTGACGACCAGTAATTATACGTATAGGTATCTGCTGTTCCTTGTTGATCGCGCTCAATTTTTCCGTTAGAAATGACGTCTAAATCGCTATCTAAGGTTTGAATGAGTTGGGATTCTCCATCTAAATCTATTTTTCCAGTAAGACCTAAATAATGTGTTATGGTTAGACCGTTTCCAGAATTGGATGTGGTTTCACCAGTAAGTTTTAACTCATTATCATCAACATATAAGCCAAGAATAGTTCTGTTATTGTCTTTTTGTGCTGGTAGAAGCGAATTATCTAGGGTTACATTGTGCACTGTTCTTACAATATTCCAATCTATAGTTTTATTCGAGTCTACAATAGATGTTGAACCAGGTATGTATTGTAAATTACCAAAAGACCATGTTGTATTATTATCCCAGTCACCATTTTGTTTTGATTTGTATGGTAGTGGAGCTGTTTCTTTGTCGAGCGTAAGTATTTGTTTCAGGAGTCCATTATTATTCTTTCCAGAAGCATCAATGGTGCTTTTATAGGTGAAATTGGTCATCGGATAGTACGCTGCTAAATCTGACCAAGGCAATGAGTTAATTTCGTTTTTAGTCAGTGAAATCGGTAACTCTTTCCCGATAACTTGTCCTGAGTCATTAGCAATTTCTTGATTCATTATAAAACGCAATTGGTCTTCGGTTAAGAAGGTGCTCCAAATACGAACTTCATCTATATGGCCTTTAAAATGTTGTACTGGTGTGTTTTTTCCTGCAGCTGCGATAAAAAATGATGCATCTGTGGCAATGGGAGCTGTGACTTCGGAAGTATTATCTAAAACACCATCAATGTAAATTGATACGACAGCGCCGTTGTATGTAACAGCAATATGATGCCATTGATTCGCAGGAATACTAGTGTAGGAGGTGAGCGATTGACTGCTTTCATTTTTCCAATTAATGTTAATAGTATTGGTGTTTGTAAGCGTTAAGTCGTAACCTTTAGTAAATGCAATATCTCGTTTAGAAAGTATAGAAGCGTTATTTGAATTGTCTGAGTTGTGTTTTATCCAAGCAGAGATTGTAAAACCATCTGGATTTAAATCTAAAGTATTTTGCATATCAATATAACTGTTAGAACCGTTGAAATAAATAGAGCGTTCAGCCGTTATAACAGGCGAAAAAACAAATGTGATATAGGTTGTATCTAAAACATTGAATTCTGTTTCTAAATTATTATCGTCATTTAACCTTAGAGTTTTGAATTCGAGATTAGAATCGAAGTTGTCTGAATCAGATATAAGCATATAATAGTCACCATTAGTGGCGGTGTTATTAATGGCTTCTTGTGGGATTGAAAGCCGTAATGTTGGTGACTCTTCACTAAGCTGAACAAATTTCCAAATGCGTTGAAGAGCAGTATATGAAACAGGTGTTGTGATATCTGAATTAATGTCAGCACTTAAGTTAATCGTAACAGGTGATGCTATTGTATTTAACTGAGCACCGTTATTTCCCCATAATATGGAGGGTGTGTTTGTGGTGAAATTAATGTTGTCTGTAGTATCGTGATCTACTGAGCTTATGGTTAGAATATCGTTATGAGGTCTATATGCCATAGAACTGTTTGTATTAACGGGATGATACATACTTATATAGCCGTTATTACTTATAAAAGCGCTGTTATGGTTGTAATTGTCTAACAGCGACCAATTTAATAGGCCACTTTTCGTAGCTTCTACAATATCTATCTGCTGCGCATAACTAGACGTAAGAACGATACATAAAAGATAAAAGACCAGCGTAATTTTTTTCATCAGATTTGGGGTTGAATGAAATAATTATGGCGCTAATATAGAATAAATTTCGAATAAACATCTATAAAACGCAAAAAAATCCGACGAAATGCTATTTTTGTAGTGGTTTTTAAATTAATCCGATAGATATAGGTATACGTTGTTGGGGAATGATTTGTGTTTAACCGATTGCATAGACTTGGAACTATTAGGTTTGGTTACGGTTTCATTATTAGGTAGAAATAATTAAAATCTTAGTATTTTAGAGGAATGAAATTAATATCTACTTCGTTCCTCTTTTTTTGGTTTTATATCGGCTTATTTCTATTGGTATCGCAAAAGAAGGCTTTTGGACAAACATATCTTGATAGCATTTCGCATTATTCTAATTTAGTGTTACAACCACAGAATGCCGAAGACTTATTTAAAGCTGAGGACTTTTTTAAAATACATTATAAAAAAGCTGTAGCTACAGACAATACAAATGAAACTATTTATTATTTGTATTATTTGGCAAGTATCAAACTTAAGCAAGGTGCTTATGATAGCAGTGAAGACTCTGCTGTTAAAGGTCTTAAGATTATAGATGGTATAGAGCCTACTCCTTTTGTATTAGGCACACGGAAGAGTTTCTATAATTTATTGGGAATCCTTTATAATGAAGAGCGGAATAAAGAGAAAGCTCTTGAACTTTACAATGAGACCTTGAAAATGGCAAAAACCACTGCAGATAGTGCTATTGTTTATAATAACATCTCAATTGTACATAAAAACTATAAGGATACAATTAGTGCTAAAACGGAATTATTAAAAGCATTTCATTTAATACCACGAATAAAAGATACGCTGACCCATGCCATGATTTTGGATAATTTAGGAGTACTTCTTAAAAATGATTCTACAGGGTTACCGCTTCTTAAGAAGTCCTTAGCGTTGAGGGAACTAAAGCAAGACAGTTCAAAACTATTTATTAGTCATGCTCATTTGGCAGAACATTTTAATAGTGTAGGTGATACGTTTCAATCCAAACAGTATGCTTTAAAAGCATTAAATTTTGCTAAAAACTTAGGTTCTGCGTCTTATAAAAACCGAGCGCTTGGTTTACTCACAGCGATAAGTGATGATCATTATGCTCGGTCATTTAAACGCTTGAATGATAGTTTGCAAAAGGTAGAACAAGAGGCGACAAACAAATACGCGATGATTCGGTACGATGTGTCTAAAAAAGAAGCCGAATTACAAGATGCAAAGAAGTTAAAAGAGCGTATTGTCATTGTGTTTGTATTTATAGTTCTTGTGATTGTATTTATTCATATTTATCAGCGATTTAAGCATAAAAAAGAAACCTTGTTAGAAGTTTATGAAACCGAACATCGCATTTCTAAACGTATTCATGATGAGGTGGCGAATGATTTATTTCATGTGATGACCAAGTTAGAACATCAGGATCATATAGGTGAAGATTTAAAATCAGAACTACATTCATTATATCATAAAACACGCGATATTTCAAAAGAACACGATCTTATTAATAGTGATCGCCCATTTATTTTTAATGTAGAAGAATTGCTTGAAAGTTTTAATGATGCGGAGACCAACATCATTGTTAAAGGGCTTTCTAATATGACTTGGGATAGTGTTTCAGAACTCAGAAAAACAACGCTATATAAGGTGTTGCAAGAATTGTTAATTAATATGCGAAAGCATAGTGAGGCGTCTATTGTTGTTATTGTATTTAATAAAACGCATAAAAAAATTCATGTAAGTTATAGTGATAATGGTATAGGAACTGTGTTAAAAAAGGGTTCTGGACTTCAGAATACGGAAAACCGTATTGAAGCTATTAATGGAACTATTACTTTTGAATCGGAACCAAACCAAGGGTTTAAATCTAAAATCACTGTTTAGTAATGTTTAAAAATGTATTAATTAATGACGACCATGATGCTATTCTCGCAAGTATTGCTACAGTACTAAAGGGGTTACATGTAGCGACTATAACGTCTTCTCAATATTGTGATGAAGCGTACTTGAAACTTAAAAAAGCAGATTTAGAAAACACTAATTTTGATTTGTTAATTACAGACTTGTCTTTTAAGAAAGATCATAGAACTACTCACTTAGAGACAGGAGAATCGCTTATAGCCATGATTAGAGCAGAGTTTCCGGATTTGCCGATTATCGTATATTCTATGAAAGATCAACTTCAGAAAATACGTAGTTTGGTTAAAACGCATAAGGTTAATGCCTACGTTTGTAAGGATCGTAACGGTTCTATGGAATTAGCAGATGCCATACAATCTGTTTCTAAGGGTTTAACTTATGTGTCTCCACAAGTCAAAAAAGCATTGCAGCCAAAGTCTCAGTTAGAAATTGATGACTATGATGTTACCTTATTAAAAATGTTATCGCAAGGCCGTTCTCAAGATGAGATTAGTAGCAGCTTAAAGTCTCAAGGTATTATGCCAAGTAGTTTGAGCACTATTGAAAAGCGATTAAATAAACTTCGAGTGCAGTTTAAGGCTAATAATGCTATTCATCTTGTGGCTATTTCTAAGGATTTAGGTTTGATTTAGAATTGCTTCAGACATAAAAAAAGCCAGTCTAAACTTAATTATAATATTGTAGGGGATACTATATATAGTGTGTCTGGTGATAAGAGGTGACTTTGATAAGGTTGCCTCTTTTTTGTTGAATTAGGGTTTAATTGCTTGCTTGTTGGCAGATAGGCGCTCCATTTGATATTATAGTACTGATTAATATAATAGGTTTCGACTGCGCTCAACCTGACATTACAGTGGTAATTATCAAGTATCGACTGCCTGCCTATCAGTAGATAGGTGTTTAATTACAGGCTATAATGCTGATTAGTTTTCTATTGTAGGTTCCAAATTAATGGTAAAATATAATAGACAATGAACGTAACTAGGACTATTGAAATGACATTCATCCAAATGCCTTTTTTTACCATATCCTCAATTTTTAAATAACCCGAACCGAAAACCACCGCATTAGGTGGTGTAGCCACAGGCATCATAAAAGCACAGGACGCAGCTAAGGTTGCACTCACCAATAAAATATACGGATGAATATTTAGTACGGCTGCTAAAGCGACTAATACTGGTAAAAGCATCGCTGTTGTGGCGGTATTGGATGTTATTTCGGTTAAGAAGTTAACTGCAGCTATCAGTACAAATAGCAATACAATAATGGATATTCCGATTAGGGATGTTAGCTGATTTCCTAGCCATGCTGCCAATCCGGTAGTTTCAAATCCGCTTGCTAATGCCATGCCGCCTCCAAATAATAATAAGATGCCCCAAGGTAATTTTACAGCATCGGACCAGGTTAATAGTGCTTGATTATTGTTGCGATTCGGAATTAAAAACAAAATTAATGATGCTATAATGGCAATTATAGTATCGTCTATGGCTGGTACCCATTTTGTTAGTACGAAGGATCGACTAATCCATGCTATTGCTGCTATTAAAAATATGATTAAGACTGCTTTTTCTTCATAAGATATCTTCCCTAAAGCTTTGAGTTGATTATCGATTTCTTTGATGCCTCCAGGAAACTCTTTCTGTTCAAATTTAAAAGCAAAACGGGTGAGGTAAATCCAGCATATTACTAATAAAACAATACTAATAGGGAAACCAAACATAAACCATTGTGCGAATGTTATTTCGGTGTTATAGGTGCTTTCTACGACTCCAGCCAATATAAGATTTGGTGGTGTGCCAATTAGGGTTGCAATTCCACCAATAGACGCGCTGTAGGCGATGGCTAGCATTAAGGCCTTTCCGAATATTAAATTTTCATTCTTTTTGGTGGCTGGATTATCTTGAAGTTGTAATACAATGGCGATTCCTACGGGTAAAATCATTACTGCGGTAGCGGTGTTTGAAATCCACATGGATAATAGGGCTGTTGCAACCATAAACCCTAAGATTATTCGGCTGACGTTGGTGCCAACCACTTTAATGATGTTAAGCGCAATCCGTTTGTGAAGGTTCCATTTTTCAATGGCAATGGCTAGTATAAAGCCACCGAGAAATAAGAAAATGTATTTATGACCGTAAGCTGCTGTTGTTTCGGCAATAGAGATGCCTCCAGATAGTGGAAATATAACAATCGGTAATAAGGCTGTCACAGGAATTGGTATGGCTTCGGTAATCCACCATACGGCAATCCATGCTGTTGAGGCTAATATAGCGTTTGCGGAGTCGTTTAGACCTTCAGGATGTACGTAAAGTTTAATTAGGATAAATAATAATGGTCCTAATACGATGCCGATTTTTTGTTTTGTTGATTTCATTGTAATCCGAAAGGGTATTGTTTGTCGTTACTTAAGGGTTCGGGCTTATGCTATTACAGAGATTCTTTACTTGTGATTTCTTTGTGGAAAGGTATTGTAAATATTTTTGTTTTTTGTTGAAGGTTCTGAAAAAAATGTAGTGGTTGTTTTTTGGTGAATTGGTTTTATGTTGTTTTGGTTGTAGGAAAAAACTATAGCGAACACGCTTATGACACGCTTATGACACGGGGATGATATGGTTATGATATGGGGATGCTGTTTTTTTTTTAACGTTCATTTTGTCTTGACACAAAACGAACCAAAAGGTCAAAACGATTTATTAGGAAATTACTCATGGATTTCTATTGTTTTTAATTGTATTCGTGAATGCTATCGCATTTGCCAAAGCACCACTCGCTAATACATTGATGTTTTGAGTTCTTTACTCTGCGTTTATTTCCAATCCTAGATTTAGTAGGTTAAGCTTGTTTGTTGCTCATTATTTCTGAAAATCGTTGGTTCCGACGTTGTCGGAATGTGGGTGTTGCTGTTTTGTGGGCTTTTGGTTTCTGGGGGGGCGTTTTTACCTAGTAGGTTGATATGGATATGGGGTTTTCAATGGTGGGATTGTCCCCTAGAGGGGACCTTAGGGGTGTTTATTAATTTGTGAGTGTTGTTGCCTCGGCAAAAGCTCTGTTTACTGCAAAATAAAAATTAACGTTCATTTTGTCTTGACACAAAACGAACCAAAAAGTCAAAACGATTTGTTAGGAAATTACTGCGTACCATTCGCTACTGCTTTAATCTATAGAATACTTTATTTTACTCTTATTTCCAATCCTAGATTTAGTAGGTTAAGTTTGCTTGTTGCTCATTATTTCTGAAAATCGTTGGTTCCGACGTTGTCGGAATAGGGGTGTTGCTCATTTGTTAGCTTTTGGTTTCTGAGGGTTTGTTCGTTTTTACCTAGTAGGTTGACGTGGATATGGGGTTTTCAATGGTATGGATGTCCCCTTGAGGATTGCTGAGAAACAAAATGCATTTTGTTTTGAAAGTAGCGAGCGTAGCTCTTAGGGGTGTTTTTTAATTGGTATGAGATAATTCTGTTGTATTTGTCTTGACACAAAACCCTTCGACTACGCTCAGGATAAATCAAGCAATCCCTATAGTTATCGGGCCAAAACGAATTGTTAGGAAGTTATCTACAGACGTCTATTTTTTTTACGTTCATTTTAGTTCCTGTCGTTTCTATTTGTTTTTTATAGGAAGTCATGAATGCTGTCGCATTTGTCTTGACACAAAACCCTTCGTCTACGCTCAGGATAAACCAAGCCAAAAAGTCAAAACGATTTATTAGGAAATTGCAAGCACCATTCGCTACTACTTTGGTGTATGGTATTCTTTACTTTATTCTTATTTCCAATCCTAGAGTTGGTAAATTAATTTTATTTGTTGCTCATTATTTCTGAAAATCGTTGGTTCCGACGCTGTCGGAATGTGGGTGTTGCTGTTTTGTGGGCTTTTGGTTGGGGGTGGTGTTCGTTTGTTTTTATTTGGTTATTGTGTAAATAAAATGTTGAATTCTTGGGGTGTCCCCTAGAGGGGACCTTAGGGGTGTTAATTAATTTGTGAGAGTTGTTGCCTCGACAAAAGCTCTGTTTACTGCAATATAAAAATTAACGTTCATTTTAGTTCCTGTCGTTTCTATTTGTTTTTATAGGAAGTCATGAATGCTATCGCATTTGTCTTGACACAAAACCCTTCGTCTACGCTCAGGATAAACCAAGCCAAAAGATCAAAACGATTTATAAGGAAATTACTGCGTACCATTCGCTATTGCTTTAATATATAGAGAACTTTATTTTACTCTTATGTCCAATCCTAGATTTAGTAGGTTAAGCTTGCTTGTTGCTCATTATTTCTGAAAATCGTTGGTTCCGACCTTGTCGGAATAGGGGTGTTGCTATTTTGTTGGCTTTTGGTTTCTGAGGGTTTGTTCATTTTTACCTAGTAGGTTGATGTGGATATGGGGTTCTCAATGGTAGGATTGTCCCCTAGAGGGGACTTTAGGGGTGTTACGAACTGTTTTGAGTTCTTTACTTCATTCTTATTTTCATCCTAGAATTGCTAGGTTAAGTTTGATTGTTGCTCATTGTTGGTTTTGATGTTGTGCGGGTTTGGGTGTTGGTTTACTGTTTGCTGTTCGCTGTTCGGTGTTTGGTGTTTGCTTGTTTTTTGGTAGGATGTTTTGTGTGTTACGGATTTCCGTAATGATATATAGTGGATAAGTTCTAATTTGCCGCTTAACACTAATTAAATCTATTCTTAAAAATGAAAACATCATTACTTTTTATTATCGTTTGCCTAGTTGTCTTGCCTCTGAAAGTTGAAGCCCAAAATGATGGTGCTGTTGCGGCAGGAATTGCTGGCGGTTTGTTGGCTATTGGAACTGGTATTGCTGCTGTGAAACAAATGGAAGAACGCGCTGAACTGAAAGCAACAGAATATGTGCTTTCTAACCACCCAGAATTAGAAAGTTTCTCTTTGAAGACTTTAGATTTTAATGGTAAAAAGTTGAAAGATATGTCTTCTGTATCTGTGATTTCTTATACCATCCAAGAGTTTACACCGGAAGAAGATCTTGTGTTAGATGGTAAAAAGCAAGTGTTATTAGCTTTTACAAGTCAGGGTTGGATTAGTCAAAGTGGTATTAATTTCGATAAAATTACGTGGTATTTAATTGATGACACCGAATGGATGAATATGATGGTTGCATACGTGAAAGTTTCATCGAGTGAAAAAGATGAATCCGTATTAGAGCAGACATTAAGAGATGGCCGCGTTGTTAATAAAGGGGTAAGAGTAAAGAGCAAGTTGGCCGTTCCTTTTTATAAGTTAGAAGGTGATATGTATGTGGTTACTGATTATTCTGAAGATATGAAACTCTTGTATAATGAACGTTCTTTAGGGATCTTTTTAAAAGCGACTAAAGATTTGGTTCAAATGGGTCGTGGTGATTTAATTAAAATTCATGAGTTCTTTTTTGATGAAGAAGATTGATTGATAACATAATATTATATTTAAAATTTAAATCTTATGAAAAAATTACACTTTGTTCTATTTTTATGCTTTTACGCTTCGAAGTGAGCTTCAGCGTAACGCATAAAAAAAAGTCCGGCACTATCGCGCAGGACTTTTTCTGTTGTAATGAGAACGAGATTTGAACTCGTGACCTCTGGGGTAGGAATTTTAATTTGAAGCTTTTTGTGGTTTTTAAATCACTTACTATCAATTGTTTAAAAAAAATGAACGTGTTCTTTAGCGTGTTCCAAACCGTGTTTAGTTTAGTGTTCACTTTTAGTTAAAAAATAATGTTCAATCAAAAATATATAAATTATTGGAATTTTTATTGTTGAATATTAAGAATGAAAAAACAATAAATATTTAAATGGATTAAAGAATAATAATATAATTATAATATCATTTTTTTATTACTTAAACTTTATCGAAGAAGTTTTTTAATTAATTTTAAAGAAATTCAATATGTCATGAAAACACAAGAGTTAGTAAATAAAATAGCCAAAAAAGAAGACGTAAAATCATTTCTCTTAAAGGTTTTAGAAGCATTTCAAAATATGGATTACCATCAATTAAGTGATTTGTTAGATAATGATGCTTATTATGAAGACATGAATAAAACCGCATTCATTTACAGGCAAAAAAACATATTTGCTAAGTTTCAAAATAAAGGCGATGAATATTTAGAATTATCAACTGAGATATGCACAGCTTGCTTGTGTAGTGAACCTGTATTTGTGCTTTCTGGAGCGATATCAAACTTAAAATATGCTATTTATGTCAAATTTATAGATGACGAAATTGTTGATATTTACAGATGTACGGAACAATCCGATTTTATAGGATCAATGCCTTTTTAGAATTAGGAAGGTAAGCCCCAATCATAATGCGCATCTAAATCTTCAATTTTACCATAAGCATCACAAAATTGAAGTCCTGCTAGTTTTGAGTTTTTAATTTCAAAATAGAGACTAAGCCCTATTGCAGATTCTAAGCCTACAAATTCGCATATCATTTCATCTTTATGGCATTTAAAGCACTTATTTATTGTTAAATAAAAAGCTTCGTCTTCAAGGAAGCGGTGTTTTTTGAATTTATTATCTAGTTGTTTGACAAATTCTGTTTTAGTTAAACCGAAGTAATTTAAATTTTCAGGTAACAGAACATAAATTTCAATAATATCCATGGTCATAATGGCACGCCACAATAAGTTAATTTCGTCGAGATTTTTTTTGTGCTTAAAATCTTCTAGTTTGAGTATGTCGTTGATGACGATCATGTGCACGATATGTTGAATAAATATAAAGCTACTAATAAAAACTATAAACTCTTTAGATTGATATTAGTTTTTAGAATTAATAAGCTTAATACGTTGATCCTTTTAAATCTATCGTCGATATGAATTCTGGTTATTGAGTTTTATAGATGTAATCTGGTTAGTAAATTTAATTTAAAATAAATTAAATTTTTAAAAATATGGGTTACCTATTGGTGTAAATGATATTAACTATAAAACATTAGAAATTAATATTATGAAATCACAAACTAATTTTAACGGAATTGAAAAAACAACATTAACTTGGGAAGTTCGAGATGAGGATTTGAATATATCTGAAAACTTGACTTTTATTCACTCCCGACACTCTTTTAAAAGGGCTAATAAAAGAAATATAAATAACACATGCATTGCATTAACCATAGAGTATGGAATAGCTTTTTTTAAACAAGGTTTAATATTTTATGTGCTAGGTGATAAAGTGCCTGATATAATTAGAAAAAAGTTAGGAAAGGGTAATTTAAACCTGATTGTTGTAGTATCTGGAAACTCCAATATAATATTAACATGTTATAGATCAAAAAATCCATTTAAACACATTAAGAAAAAACAAAAAAATCTAGCAAAACAATTTGACTTTGCAGCCTAAAATGGTTTACTCTATCAGTTCAAAACCAGCCCAAAAGTAAGGATTTGGATAGTTCATTTTAATATCATTTTGAGCATTCCTTAAAGCTTGAGTCTTAGAATTTCCATTTAAATAATATGCATAGAACTTGAGCATTAGTTCAGAAGTTTGTTCATCGGGTACTTGCCATAAACTAACAATTAAAGATTTTGCACCTGCTAATTTAAATGCTCTTTGAAGTCCAAAGACACCTTCGCTTCCGAGAACATCTCCTAAACCTGTCTCACATGCAGATAGGACGACCAAGTCTACTTTTGAGAAATCCATTTCGGATATTTCTAATGAAGTCATAATACCATCATTGTTAGTATTACTGTAACTTGAATTATTAGCACCAGCCAAGAGAATTCCGCTTCTCAACAATGGGCTTGATTCAAACTGTCCATTATTAATATTACTGTATATAAATGAATTGAATTTATTATTGCCATTGTAGTAACCATGTGTTGCTAAGTGAATTATATCTGTTTCTGAGCCAGATAACTTTCGGAATGAAGTTTCTGAAGCCATAGTTTTTGTATATGTTATTGAAGTTTTATTAGTATCCTTCATGAAAAGTGAAGCTATATTGTTGACCTCCGATAGGGTATAATTTAGGCTCTTGTATTTATTATTCAAAAGATTACCTGTTCTTTCTTTTATACTATCTGATTCTATATTATAATCTATACCACCAAAAAGTACTGCTTTGTTAGAAGTATTTAGTTCATCTCGTTCAGTTATATGGTTTGTGTTTTGTAAAATTCTTATATCCCATAATTTATCTTTAGTCAAAGCTGAAAACGAAATATTATGAAGAAGGCCACTTTTTGAAATATAAATTACAGAATTATCTTCCAGAAAATTCTCAATGGGAGAGAAGACCAAACTATATAGTTTTTTATGATTCAAGTTGTAAATACTGTTCACTCTCGTTTGTGTATTTCCGTTCGTATTTAATAAACCTTTCAAGTCGTTTTCATTAAACAGCTTAATTAGTTTAGGTGAAGAATAATTTAAACCAATCAAAAGGGCATAATATTCAGAGTTCGGTTTTTTATTATGGTTTTGAGGTAGATTAATAAACTCAATAGCAACCTCACCTGGCTTTAATGCATTCTTGATATTTTTCCAGTCAATACTTTTAGGCTTATGAGATTTAAATTTTGGATCATTGTAGATATTTTCAAGTAATGTTTTTTCTTTAACTTTAAGTTCTTCCGATTCTTGTAAATTTTCAAAACCGAATGACTTCATTTTAAATTGTTTTTTTTGATTTAAAATTTGATTATAAGAAGATTTAATGGAATCTTCTGCATCTTTAATATAACTTCTTATAGCTATATTTGATGATAAAGCCATACTCTTAATAGAAGTAATATTGTTATATAAACGCTTTCTTGATACTTCAGAATCTTCTTTAACATAAAAATCATTTACTAAATTGAGATACTTTTGCAGGCTGATTGTATATGTTTCTTTTTCTTCCTCTGTAAGAACTGCGTAGTTTGTATTTAATTTCTCAAAAAGTAAACTTTCGATTTTATTCAGTTTATTAATATTAACATCAGTTAGCTGTCGTTCATTTAATAGACTTTTCAAGTAGATTTGGTAATAAAAGTCCTCATTTTCTTTTTTTGAATTTTCTAGCATTGATAATGCTATGTCAAAATTTGATTTTGCTTTAACAAATTGAGAGGTTAAATAGTAATAGTTCGCGAGGGTTATTAGTGCATTAACATGAATACCACTATGACGACCTGATAAATCTTTAGATTTTTCAACCAATTCGTTAAAACAATCCTCTGCTTGGTTAAGTAGTTTATTCTTTAAGCTTAATTTCTCACTTGATGAGTTAGTAATTTTTTTCCAAAAGCTCTTTTCTAAAAGTCGTTCATCACCTTTCCCATTAATAGCAGAAAGAAAGCAATAATTACCTTTAATTGATAAGTAGTCTAAGTATGCAGATGTATCATCTTTATCTTCCGCAATTGGCTGAGATTTGATTAATAGATTCGCGGCATTCGTGAAGTTTTCATTATATAGTTCTCCAAGACTAACAGCAAGTAGTAAGGATAAATAATTCTTAGATGTTTTACTTAAATCGCTTTCTTCGTATATGTTGAGGGCCTCGTTTTGAAGTTTTATTGATTTTGTGAAATCACCAATTGCAGAAGCCTTTGCGGAAAACAACATATATGTGTTAATTAGATAATATGCATCTTCAGGTTGTGATTGTTTTTGTAAGCTTGATAATTTTTTAAAATACTCATCAGCTGCTTTAAATCTTTCAGAACTTAAATTAATTTCTGACAGTGATAATAAAGGAAATATAAGTAACTCATTTCGTTCCTCATTTAATAAATTTGAATTTGCTATTGTAATAGCTTCCTTAAATTTACCTTCGCCTGTGTCGCTGTTTGAAACAATACCTTTTAAGCAGTAGCCATAGTTTAAAGTTGAAGAGTATCTAGATAGTAATTTCTCCTTTTTATCGTAGTTTGTTTTACTATAAAGTTTAGTCAATATAAAGAACCACCCTATATTTCTATCTTGTTCTTTTTCGTAAGACTTAGAAGCTAGTTTTAATGCTTTCTCAATTTCACCATCATACAAATATTCTTCAGTTTTATTAATCAAACTGTACTTTTCTGATAGTTCGGAAGTAAATATATATGAAAGACCTCCAGCCCAAACACTATTGAAAATAATGATGACAACCAAGAGCCCAATAATTCCAATAAGTTTTAATAAATCTTTAATTGAAGATTTTCTCTTTATTAAGGATAGTAAAGAAGCGATTAGAGCCCATCCACCAAAAACAAGAATTAATAGAACTAAAAGTATGGAGAGTACCGCTCGAACAACCTCAATAAAATAAGTAAAACCAAAGAATCCCTCGGGATTAGCAATATACCATGATAAATGTATAAGGCTTAGGATAAAATATAAAATTATAGCTAGAATAAAATAGGATAGAAGCTTTTCAAATATTTTTTTCATTTTATTAATTTAAAATCTAAAACCATCTCATTTCTTTAAGAATTAATTGAGATTCATCTTTGAACTTGCTGTTATTTGCAATTAACTGTTTTAATAATAGTTTAGACTTATTTCTATCTCCCTTTTTTAGATACGCCATTGATAAATGAAATTTAACATCATCTGAGTAGCTAAAGTTAGTTTGATTGAGTAAATATTCAAGATTAATTATAGAGTTATCAAGATCATTCGTATTAAGTTGAGATAAAGAAAGAAAGAAAAGAATCTGGTTGTTATGTGCTTTAGGTTTTAATTCGGTTAAGATTTCTTTCGCTTTGTCATAATTTTCATCTTTAAAAGCATTTAGTCCATAAAAGGCCTTATTACTCTCTTCTAAACTATAATTTTCTAGAATATTTTCATCTCCTCTTTGATCATAATAATAAAACTCTTCAAATTCAAGCAAACTAAAATTATCCTCAGTTAGTGATGTTAAATTATTTTCGTATAGTGCAAACAGTTCGTTGTTAGTTTTTTGAGTGGGTTGCCATATGAAAAAACCTAGAAGTAAAATTGCAGCTACAGCATATTTTATCCATGAGAGAGAAATAACTTTGCCTTGCGTCTTTTTCTCTGTTGAAGAATCAGAATTTTGACCTTCATTCGTTTGATTATAATCAGGTACTTTTTTTGCAAAAATCCACTCTTCTTTCTTTGCAATCAAATCATTATCCCATTCGCTAAATTTATCTTTTAAGTCTGTTCTAGCTTTTTTTTTAATTGCAGCTTTCATCTCTATATCTGAGAGCGAAAAATTAATTCGATCTGAAAGGCTAGGTAATTCTTTAATTATTCTACGGCGTTCTTGTTTAGTTATAGCACTCTCTAATATTTTAAAAAAAGTGACTCTTTCAGTAAATAAAGCATTTTGCTTTTTCAATAATGTCGTGATGGTTTCATTTTCTATTCCTAGAACAAATTGTTCAGCCATTTCATCTATAAAAGATTTGTATAGCGTTGGTAACTGAGTAATGACATTTTCAGGTTCTGATAATTCAAGTTTATATATTTCTGTATATAACGGTTTGGGATCATCTTCATAACAAATAAAGCTTGAAGTGATTGTCGCCCAATCGATATTTTCAATAAAAGGACTTACTTCTAATTCAATATGAGGAAGAAGTAATTCTTTAACTATTTCTATTCCGTTATTCATTATTAAAGGTTCAAATAATTAAAGGCAAATTTTTCTAACCTTTTTTGACATTTATACTTCTGAGCTTTGGCATTTGCTGCATTGGTATACCCTAAATACTCAGAAATATATTTCATTGATTTTCTTTGGTACCAAAATAAAGTTAATAGTTCATAGCATTTACCTCCTTTGTCTTTCATCATTTTCAATGCATTTTCAATAGCGTTGAACTGATTTTCTTTTTCATTTTCAATTGGTTCTAATATATCAGTTATAGTGTCATCAAATTGTTCATTTTTATTTAATAAATCAAAAATTATTTCATCATCTTGTTTAATAGTTTTCTTATCAGATTTAAATTTAGTTAATAATTGAAAACGACAAACAGAATTTAAATAAGTCTGAATTGTAGCAGTTAATTCAAAGTTGCCAGCTACTATTTTTTCATATAAAATTATTATAGCATCTTGATAGATATCACTGAGATCATTATTTGTATAATTGTTAGTCATTTTTCTCATAAATGACATACAGTAGTCTTTACAGTTTTTATACACAACTCCAAGATAGTCTTGGTCATCCCTAATTAGTTGTATGAGCTCTTGATCTGACATTTTGATTTATATAGTCTTAGTTCAGACTAAATTAATCAAAAAATATTGCTTTTGTATTAATAATCAATGTCATAATTATTTGGTAGGTTCTTATTACTTATCTAAAAGTCTAATCTCCGCCTAGTAATTTATTTGCTTTCATAATTTTTGGAAGATTTTCTAAAGAATGATTATTACCTTGCAAAATTGATCTGTATTGCTGTAATTTTGTAAGTGTTACTTCGTCTCTAAACAATTCAACTTCTTCGTCTATAGATTTTCTACTTACCAATTTGATAATAATCACTATAAATTCCATTAAAAAAAGAAGTCCAGTAAATAACCAGTAAATTTTGCTTAAATTAGAATCTTCTTGAACGAGTTCGTTTAATGCCTTTATTCGAATCAAAAGCCCATTAGGATTAAATTTTGATTCTGCCTCATTTAGAGCCTCCTCAATTTTTAAAATCTTATTAGATTCGAATACCTTAACCGTATTACCTTGTTTTAAGTATGTGGCATGTGCGACATCCATTATGTTTTCTAATTTATTTGAGATAGAACCGTTTCCTGCTAAACCACTACTATTACCTTCCTTGCCTTGCATCTCATCTTTATAGTTCATTTCTGCGTTCTGGTAATTAATAAAAGTAGTTTTGAGAAGGTTTCTCTTGTCCTCTAAATCTTTGTGATATTTGTTTTCAAGATGATTATGAATGGAGTCTAAATAAATACCTTTAAATGTATTTACTTTATTATCTACATCACTTTTAAAAATAACTAGATCTAAAGCAATAGCTCCCATAGATGCAATAGCAAAGCCAAGAAGAATTCTAAAAATAGCTATCGGCCAACCTCCATTAGATAAAACTATCGATCTTTCAATTAAATATATAATAAGCGCAGCGATAAAACCTGTAATTAAAGAAATAGTTAACCCGTTGTCCATTAGGTTTTTACTAGAAAGAAAAGCTGTTAGGAACCATAGAATAACAGGAATCATCATTGAGGTGCCGAGAAGAAGTATCTTTCGTTTACTAGAAGGTTGAAATCTATTAGTGTATTTATATTCTTCACCTATAAGAATTGAACATAGTCGTAACATATCTGATCTATTAATAGTTATTGTTGATGATTTTATCCATTTCTAAATAGCTCTTTATTCCTGATAGAAACCCTTGATGGTAGCTGTGGATAGCAGACATTACGAGCCCTTCGTCTTCAATTGAAAGTTGCTTTTGTAGATCTAAATCATCTATTTCGGCTTTTAGAAATTCTATTTTGTTTTCAAGCTTGTCTTTTAATTCAGTTGAAAGATCTGAAACTTCAATTAAGCTGTTGCTCAAATTAAAAATAGCTTCCCTGTTTTCTTCAATAATTTCATTTATAAGATTCCTGAAATTAGATTTAATGAGTTGTTTTCTTGATTGAGCTGCCTCGTTAGAATGCATCGAAAAGCCTTCTTGAATCCCAATTTGATAATAATCTTTATTGAGATAATCGTTGATTAATTGAGAATGAACTTTTTTTACTTCTCTTGATTCTTTTGGTGACGAATTGTCAATAAATAGTTCTTCTGGAGGTAGATGGGTGGATTCAGACAAACCTATAGGATCTGAATTTTTAAAACCTTGAGATTTTCTACTTTCTTTGTTTAATCCGAATAGTCTTTTAATTGTTTTCATTTTATTTATTGTTTATTAATATTGATTACAGGTACTTTATAATTAGCATGCCCAATTTGGTGACAGTTATGGCATAGCGTTATGAGATATTTATTGTCATAATTCCAAGGAGCTACAAAATCACTTATGATGTTATCGAATTGATATTGTCTATGGTGGACTTGAAGATTTTTCTTAGAAGTGCAGTTTAGGCATTGATTCTTATCACGATTTAAAATCAATTTTCTTTTTCTTTGCCATTGTCGAGTTTTTAATAGATCGCTATATGATTTATTTTTGTTTTTTTGAATATTACTTTTTGTTTCGATTCTCATTTGAATACATTATTGAGCTGATTAATACCTTTATTTATTAGTTAATAGCAGAAATAAGAAAAGGTAACCTGTGAAAATCTTATTTTTTTTTTTTTTTTCGAAGATTGATTTTACGCTATGAGTTAGATTTTTGAGTAAGTAGAATAACGTAATGATAAGTCTATGTTTTTGGACTTTTGACTGGCAGGTAATATTTTGAGTTGTTTTACGGAAAACCATAAAGTTACGGTATGAAAATACACTACATTTCATTTTGAAAACTAAAGCCTTTTCATATCTTTAAAGTCCTGAACAAACTAAATTATTAGCAGTCCTTCGTTTTGTAGCAATACAAAATGCAGATACTAATGCCTGACTATGACAAAACAAATTTCAGAATCTGATACTAGAGCAAATTTTATTGACCCTAAATTGGTTGATAGTAAATGGGAAGCTATTCACATTGTTAGGGAATATTACTTTACAGATGGTAGAAAACTACTAGGGAATAAAAGAGGTAAACGTTTATTTTTAGATTACCTATTAAAGTACAACAATACCAACTTAGCCATTGTTGAAGCTAAAAAGCTAGGAGACCATCCAACCAAAGGATTACAACAAGCATTAGAATATGCCGAAAAACTTAAAATTAACTTTGTTTACGCTACCAATGGAAAACAAATTTATGAGTTTGATAGGCGAACAGGGAAAGGGGAATATGTAGATAGTTTTCCAACACCTCAAGAATTGTACAACAGACTTTTTGGTGCAAAAAATGAGCTAAAAGAAAAGCTTCTGAGTATTCCGTTTTTACTAACAGGTAATTTTGGACCACGTTATTACCAAGAGATTGCTGTTAATAAAACAATGGAAAGTATTGCAGATGGTAAAAATAGAATATTACTCACCTTAGCAACCGGAACAGGGAAAACATTTATTTCGTTTCAAATAGCACATAAATTGCTACAAGCTAAATGGAATATTGAAGGCGAAAACCGACGACCGCGTATATTGTTTTTAGCAGACCGAAACGTTCTTGCAGATCAGGCCATTAATACTTTTAATCCCTACGAAAAAGATGTCATTAAAATCGATGGTGAAGAGGTGAGAAAACGGAATGGAGTAGTGCCTACTAACGCATTCATCTTTTTTGCTATTTACCAAGCCATTGCAGAGCGCGAAGATATTGGTGGCTATTACAAAGAATATCCTGAAGATTTTTTTGATCTTATTGTTATTGATGAATGTCACAGAGGTAGTGCCAATGAAGAAGGCTCTTGGCGTGCCATTTTAAATCATTTTAGTCCTGCGGTTCACTTAGGGTTAACTGCAACACCTAAACGCGATGATAATGTAGATACCTATAAATATTTCGGACAACCTATTTACGAGTATTCGCTAAAGGATGGTATTCAAGATGGATTTTTAACGCCTTATAAAGTAAAGCGTGTAACGACTAATATTGATGAATACATACACACTAACGATAGTAGAATTATTCAAGGTGAAGTATCTAAAGACCGTTACGAACTTAAAGATTTCAACAATAGTATTACCGTAAAACAGCGTATTGAGCTCGTCGCTAAAACCATTTTAAAACAGATTGGTAAAATGGATAAAACCATTGTGTTTTGTGCCAATCAAGATCATGCGCTAGATTTAAGAGATTATATAAATAAGCATAAAGAAGTATCAGATATCAATTACTGTGTTCGTGTAACGAGTGATGAAGGTAAACATGGCCGCGAATTACTAGAGGCATTTCAAGATAATGATAAAGATATTCCGGTGATATTAACTTCGTCTAAAATGCTAACCACAGGCGTAGATGCTAGAAATGTTCGCAATATTGTTTTAACGGCACCTATAGGATCTATGGTTGAGTTCAAGCAGATTATTGGACGTGGTACACGTGTATTTGATGGTAAAGACTTTTTCACCATAATTGATTTTGTTGGTGCTACCAATTTGTTTTATGATGCTGCTTGGGATGGTGAACCTGTAGAACCCAATGATGATGGAGCAGGAGGTGAGCCACAACCCAAACCACCTCGAAAACCTAAAGTTAAAGATCCTGGAGAACCTTATGAGCGAAAAGAAAAACTAATTATTGAATTGTCTAATGGGAGACAATTAAAGGTTATAGATGTTGATACGCGCTACATAGACGAAAACGGAAAACCATTGACAGCTCGTGAATTTTTAGAAAAGCTTATTGGCGAATTACCTGCGATTTATAAAGATGAAACACATTTGCGTAAAATATGGTCCAATCCAGATACGAGAGCCGATTTATTAATAAAACTAGGTGATTTAGGTTTTGATAATGAACAGCTCAACGATTTACGAAATATGATAGCCACACCAGCATGCGATATTTTTGATGTGCTTTCGCATATTTCGTTTTCATCGGAACTTATGACACGCAAACAGCGTGTTAAGTTTGTGAAAGACGAACCCGAATTTTTTGAAGTCTATAAAAACTTAGAGGCTAAAGATTTTTTAGAATTCATTTTAAGTCATTATGAAAAATATGGTATTGAAGAATTACAACGCGATAAACTCGGCGATTTAGTAAAACTAAAATTAGGCACAACCAAAGATGCTAAAACCGCATTTGGTGATATGAAAACTTTATTAGGTGCTTATTATAAATTACAGGAAAACATATATAGAGCAGGATAAACCAATAATGTCAGGCTGAGCGCAGTCGAAGCCCAATAAAACAAACAACATAAAATAAAAATGCATTATCAATACTTTGTTTACATCTTATTATGCGCAGATAAGTCATATTATACAGGTATTACCAATAATTTATCCAAAAGATTTAATGAACATCAAGCAGGTACAAAACGTGATAGTTATACTTATAGCAGGAGACCGTTAACATTAGTTTTTCAGCAAGAGTTTAATGATGTAATCCAAGCAATTTATTTTGAGAAAAAAATTAAGGGTTGGTCTAGAGCTAAGAAAAAAGCATTAATTGATGGGGATTTTGATAGGTTACAAATATTATCAGAATGCAGAAATGTGAGTCATTATAAATATAAACCAAGAGATTAAAAAAGTTATAGTGAGGCACTTCGACTGCGCTTAGTGTGACAAAAAGTGACAAATAAACTAACTTAAAACATAAATGAGCATACAAAACAATATAGACAGAATCACAGACATACTACGTAGAGACGATGGTATTTCAGGAGCAATGCACTACACCGAGCAGATCTCGTGGATTCTGTTTCTTAAGTTTCTTAACGATTACGAAGACAATAAAGCCGATGAAGCTTTCTTAGAGGGTACGGATTACAAACATGTACTACGCAAAGATTTACGTTGGCAACAATGGGCTTGCCCTAAAGATGATGCTGGCAAACTCGATGTAAAACGGGCTTTAACAGGTGATGATTTAATAGATTTTGTCAATAAAACCTTGTTTCCCTATTTGCAGGCTTTTAAATCTGCAACTAATAGCCCTAAGTCTTTAAGCTATAAAATAGGCGCTATTTTTGAGTATCTCGATAACCGGATTGTAAGTGGTCACACACTACGTGAGGTGTTAGACATTATTGATGGTTTAGATTTCCAAAGTAGTGATGAATTGTTTGAGCTCTCGCAAGTCTACGAAAACTTACTAAAAAGTATGGGGAGCGATGGCGGAAACTCAGGAGAATTCTATACACCAAGAGCCATTATTAAAGCCATGGTAGAAACTACCGATATTAAAGTAGGCGACACCATTTACGATGGCGCAGTAGGTTCTGGTGGGTTTTTAGTAGAAGCCTTCGATTTTTTGACGCAAGATGGTAAAAAAGAGAAACTATCTGCTAAAGATTGGGACACCATACAAAACGATACCTTTTTTGGACAAGAAAAAACCAGTTTAGGGTATGTAATGGGCATGATGAATATGATACTACATGGTATAGAAAGCCCAAACGTATTTAAAGGCAATACACTTACTCAAAACATTCGCGATTACCAAGAAAAGGACAGACACGATGTTATTTTAGCAAACCCACCCTTTGGAGGAAAAGAGAAAAAGCAGATACAACAAAACTTTCCGGTAGAAAGTAACGCTACTGAAATCTTGTTTTTACAGCATTTCATGAAAATGCTAAAACTAGAAGGTCGTGCAGCCATTGTGGTGCCAGAAGGGGTTTTGTTTCAAACCAATAATGCCTTTACCAAAGTAAAGCAATCCTTGTTAGAGAACTTTAATGTACATACCATAGTTAGTTTGCCTTCTGGCGTGTTTTTGCCTTATAGTGGTGTAAAAACCAATATTATTTATTTTGATAGAAAAGGCGCTACTAGTGATATTTGGTATTACGATGTGACACCTCCTTACAAACTTACCAAGAATAAACCGATTACTTATGAGCACTTAAAAGAGTTTGTACACTTATTCCATAACCCAAAAGAACGAAACGCTACAAATGCAAAAACTGGTAAAGAGTGCCATGACTGGACTGTTAACGTTGCAGACATAAAAGACTACGATCTTAGCGCCAAAAACCCACACAAAGTGGTTGAGGTCATCCACCAAAGTCCTAAAGAACTACTAACAGCCATCAAGAAAAATGATAGCCAAATAAACACATTAATGAACCAAATAGAACAGTTGATTGATGGGTAAGTGGGAAGAAATACAAATTGAAAAATTATTTAAAATTAGAAGTGGAAATTTTATTAAGAGAAAAGATATTTCTGAAAATAAAGAATTTCCTGTTTATGGAGGTAATGGCATTACTGGATATGCTGAAGATTTCAATTTAGAAGGAGAGAATATAATAATTGGAAGAGTTGGGGCAAAGTGTGGAAACGTAAGGTTTATTAAAGAAAAGATATGGTTAACTGATAATGCTTTTTACATTTCTGAATACTTTGAGGAGTTTGATAAACAGTTTTTGAAATTATTTCTTGAACATTATAATTTAGGCTCTACAGCTAATCAGGCAGCTCAACCGGTAATTTCATATAAAGGTATTAAGGAAATTAAAATCCCACTTCCACCATTACCAGAACAACAACGCATCGTTAAAAAACTAGATGGTTTGTTTGCCAAAATAGACCAAGCTATTGGTTTGTTAGAAGAAAACATTTTGCATACGCAGGCTTTAATGGGTTCTGTGTTGGATGAAATATATTCAGATGGAGACACAATGCTTAAAGAAGTTTGTGTTCCTGGTCCAAAAAAATCAGAAGTTAGAGATCTTGATGATAACTTAGAGGTTTCATTT
This sequence comes from Winogradskyella marina, assembly GCF_015645385.1. Taxonomy (GTDB): domain Bacteria; phylum Bacteroidota; class Bacteroidia; order Flavobacteriales; family Flavobacteriaceae; genus Winogradskyella; species Winogradskyella marina. The sequence continues at coordinate 8,566 of NZ_JADOET010000003.1, read as the reverse complement.
TTACCAATGAGAGATTTAAACGAACATGACATTAATTTCATTCCAAATGAAACAAGAAAAATTTCTGAAGTTTATAAAGGTTACACTTATTTTGCAGATGGTGATATTGTACTTGCAAAAGTCACACCTTGTTTTGAAAATGGAAAAGCTGGTCTAGCGAAAGACTTAGTAAATGGAATTGGTTTTGGTTCTTCAGAATATCATGTATTAAGACCAAAAGTAAATATGTTGCCAGAATGGATATATTTTTCTGTTTTAACAGAACAATTCAGAGTAACAGGAAAAGAAAATATGACAGGTGCAGGTGGTTTAAAAAGAGTTCCAAGACCTTTTTTAGAAGAATGGAAAATACCTGTTCCTAAACTTTCAATTCAGAAAAAACAAGTTAAAAGAATTGTTCAAATTCAAGAAGAGACTAAGAAGCTAGAAACTTCAATTCAAGAAAAATTAGATGATTTAAAAGCCTTAAAAAGCAGTTTGTTAGATCAGGCTTTTAAGGGAGAGATGTAAAAATATTTAAAATTATGACTAAAAAAGATTGGCTATTAGAACAATTAAAAATTTCTTATCCTAAGTCGAAAACAACTGAAAAAGGAACATTTATCTACCTTTTAGATACACCTTATAAGGGCATTTCTATAAGTATTAATGATGGTCTATATGTAGATTTAAAACATTTTGATCTGGTTGAGTTTTCTTCGTTAGCCATTTATTTAGAATCTCGTATTAAGACAGAGGATATTAGATTATATCATAAAACTAGTAACAAAAGTATTAGTTTTTATTTTTATAAAAAGTTTAGTGAGGGTAGCAAGGGGGAATTTGAAAAAGCCATGTGGACTTTTAAAGTTATTGAAAAATTAGTAGATAATATAAAGCATGTGGTAGATAGAATTGTTATGCAGTAATTAAAATAGCACTAAAAAAAGTCCAAAAAAGCGATTTGTTTGATTAGGCTTTTAAGGTGGCATTGTAAAACGATAGTTAAAATAGTCTCTGGCTAAGTCTTTAGTTAGAGATAAAAGAATATTACATGGAGGAAAAAATTGTAAAGCTAATTGATGATTATAAAAATTATCTAAGAAAAAATGGAAATAAAGACGAGGTTTATAAATGGCAAGCCATTGCAAATTTTCAAGACCATTGGGATTTTCAATCTTCCAATTTTTATATTATGTTTAAGCAAGCACTGAGTAAAAGGGAAAATCTAATGTTCCAAAACTCTTATGGCTTTTTAGATAAATTAGGAAAAAACCATCCAGATAAATTACAACGATTATTTGCTTTAATACTTAATACCAAATCGAGTTTTGGTGCTATCTATAATCTTTCTAGGCAGTTTGCAGACCAATGCTTAATAGATTTAAAACAAACGCTAAACAGAGATAACCTATCTCATCAATTAGATGAACGGACTATTTCTTTTTTACGCGTACTAAATAACCCTGAGGGAGATTATTTATATAAAGCAAATGTTTATGAAGCACTTTGCGAATATTTGGAAATAGATAAGGTAACTACAGCAGGTGAAAAGTATGATCATTTTGTACAGTTAGCCACCCGTTTTATTCCTTATCTAGAAAAGGATGAGGAGTTATTAGAATTATGTAACAATTATATACCTAAAGATTTTAAATTTAACTCAATAAAACTCATTTTTCAAGATGCTGTATATAACATGTTAATTTCAGTTCCTGCCTCTGGAGATAACAAAAAATTTATGAGTCGCTTATTTAATGAGCTAAAGGAAGAGATAGAAAATGAAGAACACCCATTAAAGCATCATGTTTGGGTAGATAAAAATACAGAAAGCTATAGACAGGTTTCAATTCTTCCAAATACATCTCAGATTTCTATTGCAGAAATGCATTACGAGCTATATCGATACAGTAAAGAAATTTGTTTTGAAGTTCATCCAGAAGGTAATCTAGAATTTAAAAGATCTATACAATCATTTATTAATGAGTTTCCAAATTCTCAGAATGGCTTAAAACTTTCAAAATGGCAAACGGGAATTGGTGATAAAGAAATAGACAAGGGAGAACATTTTAAATTAGTTCCAAAAACTAAAATACCATATGATTTAAAGCCAGAAAACTACGAGAAGGTTAAATCCGGTTTATTAAGTCAATTTAAATCTTTGTATAGTGATTTTAACGAACCTTTCTTGGAGTTTCTAAAGACCAATGAAAATAAACTTGAAAATGTAAAACAGGAGTTTATCAATTGGCTAGTTAATAAACCAAAATCAAATTATTTCTCAAATGATAAAGACACACTTCGGCGTTATCTAGACAATTATAATACGTATTTCGAGATTGATGTTTTTGAAGTGTCTAAGACAAATTATAATAGTATTATTGACATCATAGACCAAGTTGCATACAAAGACGACAACAGCGAATTTTTTAGATACAGTGAAAGAGAAAGCGCACATAGACCAAGAGCCATTTTGGGTAAAACAAATTATTATCAGTTTCTAGAGCAAAGGTTTAACGAATCAAATGCTGTTGTTAATGAAGTGTTTAATTACAGTCCTGCTCAAAACCAAATTCTATACGGACCACCTGGAACAGGAAAAACGTTTTATTTAAAAGATCAGCTGTTTAATAAGTATACATCTAAAGAAACCTCTATTTCAAAAGAACAACATTTTGAAATAGTAGTTAGTAACTGTTCATGGTGGCAAGTAATTGCAATCGCGTTATTAGATATGGGTAACTCTAAAGTTTCTGAAATTTTTGAACATGATTGGGTTAAGAAAAAAGCTAGTTTATCAAGCTCTAAAACGGTTAGACCTACACTATGGGGGCAATTACAAAGTCATACAATAAATGAATGTGAATATGTTAATGTAACAAACAGACAACAACCTTTAATTTTTAATAAAACAGAAGATACTTATTGGGAAATATTAGAGGATCAGGTAGAGGAATTAGTGCCAGAATTGTATGAGTTAAAAGATTCAGTTGAACATTATAATCCAGATCCAGATAAGATTATAAAGCATTACAATTTTGTAACCTTTCATCAGTCCTTTGCTTACGAGGATTTTATAGAGGGTATAAAGCCGATCTTACCAGAAGTGGATGCGGAAGTACAAGATTCTAAAGATTTGGGTTTTACAATAGAGGATGGTGTCTTTAAAAGAATATGTGCGAAAGCAAAGCATGATCCTGAGAATCGTTATGCTATATTTATTGATGAAATCAACAGAGGGAATGTGTCGGCAATTTTTGGAGAATTGATAACACTTATTGAGACCGATAAACGGAAGGGAGCAAAAAATGAATTGAGTATTACGTTACCATACTCTAAAAAGGAGTTTAGTGTACCCTCTAATTTGGATATTTATGGCACTATGAACACGGCAGACCGTTCTGTTGAAGCTTTAGATACAGCATTACGTCGTCGTTTTGAGTTTAAAGAAATAATGCCAGATTATAATGTTATTAATGGAGAGGAGGTTGCAGGTGTTTTGTTATCAGAAGTTTTGGAAACGATTAATCAGCGTGTAGAATTATTGATAGATAGGGATCATACCATTGGGCATTCGTATTTTGTAGGAGTTGGTACTTCTGAGCAATTAGCCAAGGCATTCAATAATAAAATTGTGCCGTTATTACAAGAGTACTTTTATGGAGACTATGGTAAAATAGGCTTGGTGCTAGGTAAAGGTTTTGTTGAAAAACAAAAGAATGATAAGGTTGATTTTGCAAGTTTTGACTATGATAATGCGAATGATTTTAGAATTGCGAGCTATCATCTTAAACCAGTCAATGCAACTACCGTTATTTCTGCTGTAGAAGGGTTGCTTGGTAAAACTGAAACCGTTTCGCCATAATTGATAAAACGCAATAACATAACGGTTTTTGAGCACCAGCGCTTGTATGTTGGGGAACATGGTTTTAGGCAAATACATTTGGATGCCCTATTAAAACTAAATGAATACCACGATGGCAATTATTTTGAGCCTATAGCCAAAGGGGTTAAGTTTAATCAATATGTAGGTGTTATTCAGGTGGATGGTTTAACCATTGAAATTCATCCAAAAGCAGATAAGGATGATGATGATAGTCGTTGGAAAGGTGTGCTTTTACAGATGTTAAAGGCTTGTGGTAAGCTAAAAGCGGATTCATCCGGTGCTGCAAATGTTAAACGACAACATCTTAATTTATTGGAGGTCTATTTTGAATTGTTTTTACTTGAAGTAGATACCTTAATCAGAAAAGGAGTCATTAAACACTACAGAAAGCAAACTCATAATACAAAAGCTTTAAAAGGGAAATTAGAATTTGCAGGACATATAAGAAAAAACCTAGTTCACAAAGAACGTTTTTATACCACACATCAGGTGTATGATACCAATCATTTATTGCATCAAGTTTTATATAAAGCCTTAGCGATTGTCGATCAGTTTACGAAAGGTACACGATTGTGTGATTTGAGTAGTAGAGTTCTATTAAATTTTCCGCAAGTAGATACTAAAACCATCACAGCACAACAATTGAATACTATAAAGTTAAACAGAAAATCGAATGGCTACAATGACGCTTTAGAATTGGCGAGACTCATTATTTTAAATTATTCTCCTGACATCTCGAGTGGTAAAGAAAAAATGTTATCACTTTTATTTGATATGAATGACTTGTGGGAAACCTATATATTAAAACAAGTTCAAAAGGCTTGTGAAGGCACCAATATTGAAGTGTCAGGCCAAGAATCGAAATCTTTTTGGGGGAACAATAGTTTGCGGCCAGATGTTGTTTTACGTGAAGGTCATAAAACATACATTATAGATACTAAATGGAAACGTCCTAATAGACGTACAGCTTCTGTTACTGATTTAAGACAGATGTATACGTATTGTCGCTTTTGGGATGCCAATAAGGCTATGCTGCTATATCCTGGTGAACCTACAGAGAACACATTTAAATCCTATAACACGGATGATTATTCTATTCATACTGAAGAACTTTTAGAAATGAACCATCAATGTAAAATGGGGTTTGTTTCGGTTTTAAATTCGTCTAATGAATTAGATACGACCATTGGCTTTAAGATTATGAGTTTATTAAAGTAATCTAATCAAATAGGGTCGTTCTGGCTTCATATGTTACATTCATAATTTTTTGAATTGATGGTTGTGAAAATAAATAAACCAATCTTTAAAGGGTCATGATTAGCTTCATAAGCCTAAACCTAAAACTATAAGCCAATACAACCTAAGCCTAATCATTCTCATTTACCCACAATTCGTAATGCTTAAATTGGTCTTCGCTTAGAATTTGTTTTAGAATGTTGGACTCTGCTTCGATACGTGTTGCCGTTGATAGTTTTTTATATGGCTCTTCTGGGTTGGTGTTGGACCATTCTGCTAGGGCCGTTTCGTATTGCTCTTGTTGGGAGTCGTCCATTTGAAAACGCTCATACAAACTCATTTGGCGCTCTGGGCTGTCTAGGTTCCAGTTTTCGTCAATACTATCTGTTTTTTTCTTGAAGGTGTATGTTTCGTTTTCAAAATTACCAGATGATTTATAATTGCGTGAATTGGTAAGTTCTTCGTTCATTGGGTTTTCAGTGCCTGTAGTGCTTTCCTTTGGGGATTCATTTTTACAGGATACTAACAAGATGACTAATAAAAGGCTATAGATTGTTTTCATAATTCATGATTTTTACTAAATATCGCTAGAAATTGTGATTTGGATTGATGCATATCCTGTAATTATTAGTGCATTAGCTTTTATAGACTATATTGCGAATACAACTTTGTTTCTTCAGATTATATGACTTGGATTTTATCATCCGTTTTTGGTCTCTTTTTAAGTGAAAATCACTTCAAAATTACTAAAGTCTCATCTGTGTGTTAATTAATTGTTAAGTTGTTGGTTTTTAGTTTGTTTTGTGCGTTTTGAAACATCTGAATTTCGGTTTGTTTCGTATCTTTATAAACAAAACATATTACTTGCTATGAAACCATTTAAAGCCTTAAGAGGACTACTACAGAATTTGACCTTTGGACGTCTAAAAAAGACCGAAAACGATGCTAACACAACATCAAAACATTTGATTTCTAAATCATTTTCAAAAGACGAGGATACGTTTATGTTTATCTAAGTTTTTGTTTTCTCTTTTTTTATTGCGCACGTGTCTTATGACGTGCTTTTATGTTTTGTAGCTGTTTTAAAAATATATAGTCACTTTTTATATATAATACGCGATAGTCGTTAGTTTTGTACTGAACGGAACGTAAAATTATGCAGGTAGAAGATTTAGTTGGTCGCTATGATATCATAGGAAGCAACCAAGACGACACTACAATACCCTATAAGGGGACATTAGAATTATCTTTAGATGGTAACCAGAGAATTCAGGCCAAATGGCTTATTAATACTTGTCAGGTACAACAGGGCACTGGCTTTTTTAAGGACAACATCTTAGTTATTAATTTTAATTATAAAGGAGATGATGCTGAGACTTATAAAGGTGTTGTGGTTTACAAATGTCTTACCAAGGATATTTTAGATGGCTTTTGGTCCGAGAAGCATGGCAATCCGCTTTATCTTGGAGAGGAACGGTGTTATAGAGTTGGCACACAACGCAGTACTCTGTTGAATTAAGGAGTTTAATTGTGATCAATTTTGGGCATAATACGTTTGGTTGTAAATCCATGTAATACAATAGACAGTAGTATAATGAAAGCAACGCTGGAAAAGATGTAATTAATGTCTTCGAAATTACCATGTTTTATGGCGTAGGTGAGGTAAAAGACGGAACCTATACCACGTATTCCAAAAAAGGCAATGGCCCATTTCTTTTTAGTGTTTAATCCTGATTTATACAAACTGATATAGCCTAAAAGCGGTCTTGCAATCAGCACTAAAAACACACCGAACAGTAAGGTTGGAATGGTATTAAAGTCTAGGATACCACCTACTAGCGATCCACCGAAGAAAATCATCCAAAAGATAATGAGGAATTGTTCTACATTGGTTATAAAATCTAAACTTGGGTCGCTATCTATAGTTTCGTTTTTAGTGTGTTGATGATAGTGCGCAAAGAGTCCGGCAAGAAACACACTTAAAAACCCATAGCCATCCAAGATTTCGGCTAAACCATAGGATATTAAGGTTAATGATAGCGCTACAAAGGCTTGTTGGATTTTTAGACGTTTGAATTGTGCGAGTTTCCTAGTGAAGAAACTGTATGCAAATCCGACGACCACACCAACGATGACGCCAATGACGATTTTATAGCCAAGGTAATACCATAGCCATTCTTTCCATTCGGCAGCACCTAAAGAATCATTTTGAGACCATAAAATAGCTAAGAATACAAAGGGAAAGGCTAGACTATCGTTTAGTCCTGCTTCGGCCGTAAGGTTATACTGCACACCAACATTTTTAGAGCCCACTTTTTGTTTTTTATCGAGTTGAATGTCTGATGCCAGTGCGGGATCTGTGGGCGCTAATACGGCTGCGAGTAGTAAAGCAACAGGACCATCGAAATGGAGTAAGTAATAGGCGATTAAGAATACGATTAACATAAATAAAGGCATTGTAAACCCGATTAATCGCAATGGGTTTTTCCATTCGTTCCAGGAATAATTGAGGCCAATCTTTAAACCTGCGACCATTAAACTGATAATGACGACGAGTTCGGAAAACCGTAGGGTAATGTCAATATCCCAAACCGGATTTGGCCATGGTAAAGGGGTTTTTAGAAAGTACATAAGCGCACCTATGAGCAATAAGGGAATGGTAAAGCTCATCCTAAACTTTTTTAAGACCATGGGAAGGAAACTCGCAATAAGTGAGGTGATTCCAATGATGAGCAATACGGTATAATATGATTTCATAACTTATTGGTTATTCGTAGTGACTTCTGGTTGGTGTGGTGTTTAATATCGTTGGGTTTAAAATGTGACTATTTTTTTAATTCTATTAATGCATTTCGGATTAATAGTGGCTTATTTGGATTTTGATGGTTGGAATGGCACGGCTAAAGCCTGTGTTAGGTTTATTTTCTTTGTTGAATATTGCGGCTAATATGTTTTTGAAGACCTTTCGACTGCCTGTCTTTTGGCAGACAGGCGCTCAAGGTGACAATCGTTGATTTACTTTTTGTGCATCTTTGGAGGTGAGCTTTATGGTAGTAAAAGGTTACAATGCTGACGCATTGTTTTGCCCTTTTATATATTTTCTAATATTTAATGCTTTTTTGATTTACTTTGAGTGAATCTTCGAGGGTGAGCTGTACAATAGTAAAAGTCCACAATGCTATCGCATTGTTTTGGACTTTTTTTCTTTTAATATTTGATGTTTTTTTTGATTTACTTTCAGTGAATCTTCGAGGGTGAGCTGTACAATAGCAAAAGTCCACAATGCTAAGGCGTTGCTATGGCCTTTTTATATTTTTTAATATTTGATGTTTTTTTGATTTACTTTCAGTGAATCTTCGCGGGTGAGCTATACAATAGTGAGAGTCCACAATGCTAAGGCGTTGTTGTGGTCTTTTTTTCTTTTAATGTTTGATGCTTTTTATGATTTACTTTCAGTGCATCTTC
>NZ_JADOET010000038.1 GCF_015645385.1 Winogradskyella marina | reverse complement strand
AAGCACTAAAGTTAGCAAATAAATCACAGATAGAAAGTCCGCGAGGACTTTCGTAAGTAGGCTATAACTAGCAATGAATTATACACGGTGTTGTATGCAGTTTTTATTTTTCTCTTAAATATGTTTCAATTAATTTTTCCATAATTAAGTCAGTCGTATTTTTTCTTTCAACAGCTTTTCTGTCTTTGAAATCTATATTTAAAATATCTCCTTCTATAAATTCAGCCGATTCAAGAAAAACTTCTTTTGCTTTTTGACTATCTTTTAGTATTACTAAAATTTGATTACAATTTCTTTGCATTCGTCCACTATCTTTCAAGTTTGGTGAAACAACCTTTGTAATTAAAAATCTAAAAACTAATAGTATATGATATCTAAATCTTTTAGAGTGAGTTAATAATTTGTTTTCGTTCAATAAATTTTCAAGTGTAAAGTAAGCCAAAGCACTTGTGTAATAAGATATATAGTCGTGGTCTGGATTAAAAATTTCTATTCCAATTTTCTCAACTAATCTCCCATAGTTTCCGGTAACATTATGAGGATTATTTAAGAACATAGAAGAAAGAGATTTTATTTGACTTTCTCTATTCACAATTCTAAACAAGGCAACATCATCGGCATTTTTATATTGATTTGTTCGTCTCTCGAAATATAGTTTGTAGTCATCTTTGTCTAGAGAGTTGTAATAATCCTCTAAATTTCTTTGAAAGTCTGTTAGAGCTTCTAATTCTACAGCATCTACAGCTGTTTGATTATTTGTTGCTCTTGTAATGTCACTTTTAATTTTATGGCTCGTAGTTACAATAATTTTTACAGGAATATGCATATCTTCAATTCCATCAATTGTACGATTTTCATAAAGTACGTTACTTGTTTGGCAACCATTTACAATCTGATAATTAGAAAGTGTTATAGTTTCGCCTGGTTCTGTTATTTCCTCTGCTACAATTGTAACTCCATTGTTAAGAATACAAAATTGTTCTAAACCGCCTTTTTGAATTGTACTTGAAATATCTTTATTTACAGGATTGTCTTCTTGTTCTAAATAATCTCTAATATTATCATCAAATACCGATTTCATTTTCCCAGTTTCATCGATAATTATTTTCTTAAATTCCGAAAATGGTAACAATCCTGAATATGCAACTGTGATTTCATTTATAGTTGGAATGTTTACTTTTCTTTCAAATTTTATAGTCGCTTCAACAGGTTCTTTTGTTTTTCTGTAAAGTCCTTGTAAAGACTTTGAGTCTACTGGAAAAATTTCAACATCGTTGAATAAATCTAAACTTTCAATTTCTTTTTTATTAGAGTTTACTACACTTACAAGATTTTCATCTTCTTCCCATTTGCCTGTTGTACAGAAGTAGAGATTACAATTTGGGCTTCTCTCTTTCATATATCTTGTGTTTAAGTATATGAACTCTCTCATTTCTATGAAATTTTTCATTTCATCAGTTGAAAACAGAGTGGCTTCTTCGCTAAAAAAATTCTTTGTCCAGCGACAAAAATTTTCAATTTGTTGATTGTTGAATTTTGCAGAACTTTTTGATTGGATGAAAACAAATGTTACAGTTAACATTCGATTCAATTCCATTATTTGCTTAATTTCACTTGCATTAGCGCAAAGCTTATTATTTACAATAATTCCAATTCCATCAATTCCTTGCGCAGAATTTCCTGTGCTAATCGATTTTTCGTCAAATGAAATTGAATCGAACTCCTTGTTGATTACACAGAAATTACAGAAATATTCAAATTGAAGACTAGGTGATATTCTATTATATCCTTTTCTATCAATAAAATCATTAAGAAATCCTCTTGTAATTGCGTTCATTTATTATTCTATGTTTATCGTTTCGTTAAATTGCATACAACGGTCTCGTATATGATTTGTAGCGTGTTTTCAGCGAGTAAGTTAGCAAATAATTATCGAAATAGAAAAACCGAGAGGTTTTTCGTAAGTAGG
>NZ_JADOET010000037.1 GCF_015645385.1 Winogradskyella marina | reverse complement strand
AAGCACTAAAGTTAGCAAATAAATCACAGATAGAAAGTCCGCGAGGACTTTCGTAAGTAGGCTATAACTAGCAATGAATTATACACGGTGTTGTAACGCGTTATTGTTTTATTTTAATTTTTATAGCTGGAATGGAAACTTCTTTCTTATTATAAATAATTTTAGGAAGCCTCCATTGTCTATTACCTTCAACAAAAGTGCCTCTACCATATTTAATTATATTATTGTCTAATTTTTTTGTTTTAATAATACCCAGTGCAATTGGACTACCAAAAGTACTATAACCAATATATAAGTATTTATAATCTTTTATTTTTATATTAAGATCTTTTAGGTCTATTGACAGCCAACCCTTTTCTCCTTTTTCTGTATTAACGATTAATTCGTTTTTAAGAAGATTTTCAGTGTTATTGTTAGGACTCTCATTTGATTGAAAAAGGTAAAACTTTATATCTATGTTTTCATTTATAAACTTTGTGTTATATAAATCGCGGAATTTTTCATAAATATAAATGCTAATACTTTCAATTTGTGCTCCTTTATAATCGTTAACTTCTAATTGTATTATATTTTCTGAAGTAGAAGTTGAACCTAATTTTTTTAGATTTCTATTTTTCGATACAGCACCTAATTCTTTTCTTTCGAACTGTTTTTTTATTACAACTTCGTCTAAATGTATTTGTTTATTTAATACAATAGTATCTAGCTTTTTAAGCACATCTAAATCTAATTTCTGTGAATAAAAGCTATCGTAGGTAATAATTACTGAATCTAACGAATTAATTTTATTATGATTAATTAAAAAACTATTTCTGTTGTTGCTTTTGTAAATTGATAAACTATCTTTTATAAAGAAATTTAGTTGAAAATCATTTATAGGTTTTAAAACTTCCTCAAAAAGATATACTCGTTTTTCTTGACAAAAGGAATTGTGTAAGAAGAAAAACAACGATATACTGAATAATATATATTTCATAATAGAGAATTGAGCATAGTTATGATTTAAAAACTATGCTCAATTTAATTGTTTTTTTTAGTTAAATATATTATCAAATTGGTCATATATTTCAGAATCAGAACAAGGAACATCTGCTTCTCCCATATAACTACTCTTTCGTTTTTCATTATCTAAAAGTATAAAAAATATCGGTACGTCTATAATTATTTTCGTGTCTTTATTATATCTCTAACATATTTGACTTCAGGTAGTTAGTCTATTTTAACTGATTTTCGTTTTAATGCGTTACAACGGTTGTGTATAAGAATAGTAGGGCTGAAAAAGAGCGCAAACCATTCGGATGAAACACAAGCCAAATTTTTAAATTTTTCTTATTATTTTTTTTGTTCAATAAGTCAAATTTAAAAATTTGGCGACCTTGCAAAAGTGCCTTTGCCATTGGGTTAAGCACTTATTGCCCTATTATTTTTATACGTTGTTGCCCACAGTACATCTGCGCTTAGTTTCTCATTTCAGCGACTAATTGATTGGTCGCATTTTTCACAAATTTAATCAATCTATTTTCCTCAACTGCCTCGTAAGATTGGATTTCGTCAAGTTCGCGTCTCGTCATTCTTTTGGTTGGACCATAAGCACATCCATCAATGCAAGGAACATAATTGAATTTGTATATTCCAGCAAACTCGTTAGTATTTATCATAATTACTTTAAACTCGATTGTTGCACCATAATAGGATTTTTGAGCTAAAACCGATGAAGTTTTTTCACGTCCTTTAGTGTCATAATATTTATTTGTTTGGTATTCGATACTTCTATCCAAATTGGTCAATTCAATTATCAAATCTGTATCGGATTTCTCTTTTAAATTCTCATAATTATTATTATTGTCAGAATTAGTGACGATTTTGTCAAATAGCTGTCTATCTCGAACCACAAAACCGCTTTTTAATAATTCGCTTTCGATTGCATTATACAGATAACTGTTTTTCTCTTTTTCCGTAACATTATCCGTATTAAGTCTTGAGCTTGTTCTTAAAACAATTTTTGGGTTGGGATTAGTTTCAAGATATTCTTTTAGAGAAGGTGTCGTTGTAATTTCGTCATTTTTGGGACTGAATTTAACTGTTCTCGAAACAGAAGCTGGCGCACCGCATCCAACTGTTAAAATTGCTATTCCAAATGCTAATAGTAATGTTTTTTTCAAAGTGTTAATTTTTATGATTATTGTTTTTCTCGTATTGTGGGCAACGGTCTCGTATATGATTTGTAGCGTGTTTTCAGCGAGTAAGTTAGCAAATAATTATCGAAATAGAAAAACCGAGAGGTTTTTCGTAAGTAGG
>NZ_JADOET010000036.1 GCF_015645385.1 Winogradskyella marina | reverse complement strand
AAAAAAGGCGGCGACCTACTCTTCCACAGTAAAGCAGTACCATCGGCGCAAACGGGCTTAACTACTCTGTTCGGAATGGTAAGAGGTGAGCCCCGTCGCTATAACCACCTTAAGTTTTTATCTTGAACTTGGTTCAAGACCTTGGTTGTTATAAATAATCAACACTAATATTGTTGACATATTGAAAAAATGACATGATGTGTATAGTAATGTATACTGTAATAAAAAAACAGACTCGCTCAGCAAACATTGCTGGTCACTGAGCGAAGTCGAAGTGACAATAAACCTATGGGTTATTAGTACTACTCGGCTATGACATTACTGCCTTTACACCTATAGCCTATCAACGTGGTAATCTTCCACGACCCTTTAAAGAAATCTCATCTTGTGGTGGGTTTCGCGCTTATATGCTTTCAGCGCTTATCCCTTCCGAACGTAGCTACCCTGCAATGCTCCTGGCGGAACAACAGGTACACCAGAGGTTCGTCCAACTCGGTCCTCTCGTACTAGAGTCAGATCCACTCAAATTTCTAACGCCCACTGTAGATAGAGACCGAACTGTCTCACGACGTTCTGAACCCAGCTCGCGTGCCACTTTAATGGGCGAACAGCCCAACCCTTGGGACCTTCTCCAGCCCCAGGATGTGACGAGCCGACATCGAGGTGCCAAACCCCCCCGTCGATATGAGCTCTTGGGGGAGATCAGCCTGTTATCCCCGGCGTACCTTTTATCCTTTGAGCGATGGCCCTTCCATACGGAACCACCGGATCACTATGCTCTACTTTCGTACCTGATCGACCTGTATGTCTCTCAGTCAAGCTCCCTTATGCCATTGCACTCTACGCACGGTTACCAAGCGTGCTGAGGGAACCTTTAGAAGCCTCCGTTACTCTTTTGGAGGCGACCACCCCAGTCAAACTACCCACCAAGCACTGTCCTTTCTTTGAAAGTTAGACTCTAGATAAGCAAAGGGTGGTATTTCAACAATGACTCACGCACGCCTGGCGACGCACGATCGAAGTCTCCCACCTATCCTACACATTACTTATCCAAAACCAATACTAAGCTATAGTAAAGGTGCACGGGGTCTTTTCGTCCCACAGCGGGTAATCGGCATCTTCACCGATACTACAATTTCACCGAGCTCATGGCTGAGACAGTGTCCAGATCGTTACACCATTCGTGCAGGTCGGAACTTACCCGACAAGGAATTTCGCTACCTTAGGACCGTTATAGTTACGGCCGCCGTTTACTGGGGCTTCATTTGAGATCTTCGAAGTAAACTTCTAAACCCTCCACTTAACCTTCCAGCACCGGGCAGGTGTCAGGCCCTATACATCATCTTTCGATTTAGCAGAGCCCTGTGTTTTTGATAAACAGTCGCCTGGACTTTTTCACTGCGGCCCCCCCAGAGGGGGGCGACGCTTCTCCCGAAGTTACGCGTCAATTTTGCCTAGTTCCTTAGCCATGAATCTCTCGAGCACCTTAGAATTCTCATCCCAACTACCTGTGTCGGTTTAGGGTACGGGCTGCTTCACTCGCTTTTCTTGGAAGTCGATTTGCTAGATTATCACCTTGACCGTAGTCTCAGTGTACTATCGCGGTATTACTACTCGCTTCAACGTACTATTCCGTCAGTACGCACTAACTTTTCGCCTCCGTCACTTTTAGTGTGAGCAGGTACAGGAATATTAACCTGTTATCCATCCACTACCCCTTTCGGGTTCGCGTTAGGTCCCGACTAACCCTCAGCTGATTAGCATAGCTGAGGAAACCTTAGTCTTTCGGTGTGCGGGTTTCTCGCCCGCATTATCGTTACTTATGCCTACATTTTCTTTTGTAGCTTCTCCAGCATGCCTCACAGCACACCTTCGACGACACTACAATGCTCCCCTACCACTTTTACAAGTCCATAGCTTCGGTAGTATGTTTATGCCCGATTATTATCCATGCCGAACCGCTCGACTAGTGAGCTGTTACGCACTCTTTAAATGAATGGCTGCTTCCAAGCCAACATCCTAGCTGTCTAAGCAGTTCAACCTCGTTTATTCAACTTAACATACATTTGGGGACCTTAGCTGATGGTCTGGGTTCTTTCCCTCTCGGACATGGACCTTAGCACCCATGCCCTCACTGCTGCAAAACATTTTATAGCATTCGGAGTTTGTCAGGAATTGGTAGGCGGTGAAGCCCCCGCATCCAATCAGTAGCTCTACCTCTATAAAACTATATTGCAACGCTGCACCTAAATGCATTTCGGGGAGTACGAGCTATTTCCGAGTTTGATTGGCCTTTCACCCCTACCCACAGGTCATCCGAAGACTTTTCAACGTCAACCGGTTCGGGCCTCCACTGTGTGTTACCACAGCTTCACCCTGCCCATGGGTAGATCACACGGTTTCGCGTCTACCACTACTAACTAAAGCGCCCTATTCAGACTCGCTTTCGCTACGGATCCGGACCTGAAGTCCTTAACCTTGCTAGCAACGGTAACTCGTAGGCTCATTATGCAAAAGGCACGCCGTCACAGATCAAGTCTGCTCCGACCGCTTGTAAGCGTATGGTTTCAGGTTCTATTTCACTCCCTTATTCAGGGTTCTTTTCACCTTTCCCTCACGGTACTAGTTCACTATCGGTCTCTCAGGAGTATTTAGCCTTATGGGATGGTCCCCACTAATTCACACAGGGTTTCACGTGCCCCGCACTACTCAGGATACCACTATCTAATCATTCTTTACTTATACGGGACTATCACCCTCTTTGGTCAGTCTTTCCAAACTGTTCTAATTCATTATGAGTCGAATATCGTGGTCCTACAACCCCAGCATTGCCGTAACAATACTGGTTTGGGCTAATCCAATTTCGCTCGCCGCTACTATCGGAATCACTTTTGTTTTCTTCTCCTCCGGGTACTTAGATGTTTCAGTTCTCCGGGTTCGCCTCCTTGCGGATAACATGTCTTCAACATGCTGGGTTGCCCCATTCGGATATCTACGGATCAATTTGTATGTGCCAATCCCCGTAGCTTTTCGCAGCTTATCACGTCCTTCATCGCCTCTGAGAGCCTAGGCATTCCCCATACGCTCTTATTTAGCTTATTGTACTTTTGTCTTTTTAATGAGTTACTATTTAATCCTTATCCGAAGATAAAAATTAAACTTT
>NZ_JADOET010000035.1 GCF_015645385.1 Winogradskyella marina | reverse complement strand
TCTTGCAATTAATATTAAACGTTGGGTTGCTGGTGATACTTTAAGAAACGAGGTGTTTTTTTCTTGACTTAAATTTAAGACGTCTAGCCACTGCGTAGCTGCTTGTATTTGTAAGGTTGATGGTGTTTGGTATAAGCCAATACTATCATAAAAGCCCGAAATAACCATGTGCTCTAGGGTATGGCCGCGTTTAAATAATTCTAACATCGCTGGACTGATATAGTCGATCTTTTGTTTGATATCCCAAACACTTTCACCAGAGCCTTTTTTCTGTCCAAAGAGGTACACCTCTTGGCCATAGCCTTTGGTATTGTTGCCATAAATCATAGCGAGTAAGGTGGTTTCTCCTGAGCCATTTGGTCCCACTAAATGCCAAAATTCATTCTTTTTAATGGTCCAGTTAATGTCTTTAAGAATACATCGCTCTTCATAAGTCACATTAATATTCTTATTTAAGTTCAATGTTTTTAAATGTAATTACATGCGTAATTATGGGTAAGAGATCATCTTGTCTGTTGAATATAAATACAATAGGCATAGCATTAGACAACTCTAATGACTGCTTTTTTAGCGCAGAAACAGCCGCTTTGTCTAAGGTTTCATACGGATTATTTAAGACGATGAAATCAGGCTTTTGTTGTAGTAGATGCGCCAACAATGCTTTTTTTTGCTCACCCGTGGATAAAGTTCTAAGACTTCTGTTGCGTCCTGCGGTGAGCTCAAAGTTATAAAATGTTAGTTTCAGGAATTTAAAGGTGTTGATTTAACCTAAAAATGGGTGCTTTTGATGTTAGATGATAAAACGGTCATCGTTTTCATTCTTGATTGTGAGGTTTGAAGCCTTATTTTTTCATTGCTTTAATCTCAACCCTTCGGTTAAGTGCTTTACCTGATTTGGTTTTATTGCTTGCTATGGGGCTTGATTCTCCTAAGCCGGATGCTGTTATGTTTGCGGTATTAACTCCCTTTTTTTCTAGCCAACTGACAATATGCTGTGCTCTTCTCAATGACAAATCGTTATTTGTTTTAATCTCACCATCACTATCTGTATGTCCAATAATTTTGAATTTAAGTTCTGAGTTGCTTTTTAAAAAAATAGCCAATTCATTTAAGGTTGCTTCAGACTGGCTATTAGGAACGTCTTTGCCAGAATCGAAATGGATCCCGTATAAATTTACAAATCCTTTTGCTTTTAATTCGTCGTTTAAGAAAGCTTTGGATTCAAGTAATTTTCGATTTAAGACAAATTCTATTTGTTTGTTTTCATCTTTTTTAAGTTCAAAACTGATACTTTCCTGATTATAAAGATTTTTATTCGCGGTAACGGTTATCATACCAATGGGCACATTTTCTAATTTAAAAAGACCATTAGCCTTTGTTAGCCCTTCTTTTAAACCGTTCGCAGAAATTAAAACATCTTCTAATGGGTTTCCTTCAGTATCTTTTACAATTCCACTAATATTTCCGATACATTCATATTCTCCCTTTGGATTAATAAGGACTTGTATAAAATCAATGGCATAACCATCACCTGCGCCTGTGACAGGATCATCGATTTTTACACTTACCTTGCCTGTACTAAACAGAGCGTTGTCTTCAGGTAATAAACCCACTTGAACGAGCTTGCCTGTTGGGCCTGTTTGTTCTACTTTATTAATAACATCTTCTATGTAAGTTAAGCGTTTTCCGTTAATGTGCACTTGGTATGAGGTACCCCATTTAGGAGCTTGAAAGTCGTCTAGCATAAGTTGTAGTACCACTTTTTCAATTTCAATATCTGGTTTTTTATAGGTGATATCAATACTTACAGGGAGGTTGTCTGGTCGTTTTGTAGAAGATGTGTATCCGTCTTTTCTTCCTGAATGATGGCTACTTACCACCATTATTCTATCCGTTCCCTTATGATCATTTTCATCTGTTATCCAGGGGTAACCATGAACAGAGGTGTTCATTCCACAAAAGGGATCAAATCCTTTAGTCCAACCAAAACCAAGGTTGTCTACATCGCCTACTCGAACTACAATATCAGAACCATTGTAATTTTCTTTATAAAAGTATTGGTCTGATTTATCTTTAATCCCTCCTTCGGATTCAAAAAGTTCTAATAGCTGGTTTTTAGTTAGCGATTGCTCATAAATTTTAATGTCATCTAATAAACCAATATAAGGTTCTCCGTAAGTAGGGTTGTTACCTAAGTGGAAATAGTCCAAACCTTTAGAAGCACTCCCTTTATGTTTATAGGTTTGTCCATCTACAAAAATTAGAACCGTATTTTCTTTTTTATTAAATACTACAGCTACAAATGACCATTTAGACTTATTTATACTTGCGCCTGCCATAGGAGTATTGGCGTAAGCACTCCATTTCCAACTTTTAGCGCCTCTATTATCAATAGCCACAGTTCTGTCGTAACCACCGTTATCGTGTGAGAACAAGGTCATTCGTTTATTGTCACTATCGGGTTTGGCCCAAAAGGCAATGGTGAGGTTAGGCATAACAGTAGGGTTGATACTTTTATTAACCCTTATAAACGATTGACCATCAAGTTTTAGAGCTTTATTTTCAGTGCCTGTTCGGTCTGCAGCATAGGTCATATTTGCATACTCCAAATTATACTTTGATTTCTCATCTGCTGCTTTATCGCTATCACCTGAGATATTTATTATGGGAGTAGTTTGGGCAGTTACATTTGATTGTAATCCCAAAAGAAACAACACAATTGTGGTATAGAAAATGGCGTTTATTTTTATCATATTTCTTCCTTATATTTTAATGCGATACTACGCAATTATGATATTAAAATTAATAAATATATGTTGAATATGAGGTTCTTAGTTGGATAAGTTTGCTTTTAACAATTGAAAGGGGTGTAAAAATTATTAGGGAGCGCTATTTAAAAATTGTAACGACTATTGATTTTTTTATGACTATGCGCTTCTTTTTATCTTTAAGTGCCATAACCAAGACAATTATTGCGGGAATAGCAAAGAGGTTGGTTAAGTACATATGATGATCGATATATTTACCGTGCAGTCCTGTGACTTTCTCTAAAACCATTCACAATAATCCCATTATTGAAAAAATAATGGCCCATTTAAGTTCAATTTTTATGTTTTTCATAGCGTCTTTATTTTTTTACTTCCGATAAGCTGAACAATCCTTGTAATCTCGTATGATTAGTAATTACAATTTTTATTTATCTCTGTAAGCCAACAGAACCCGTAGGCGAGGGGTGAAGCTCGTAGGTGAAATTAGGATTGATATTAGCCTCATCACGATGTGCCACAAACAAAATACTGGTGTCGCTTTCCTTGGCGATTTTGTTGATTAAAGCCGAAATAAGTGCTCTGCCTTTGTCATCTACATTAATTAAGGGTTCGTCTAAGATTAACAACGGAGGATGCTTAATCATCGCTCTTGCAATTAATATTAAACGTTGGGTTGCTGGTGATACTTTAAGAAACGAGGTGTTTTTTTCTTGACTTAAATTTAA
>NZ_JADOET010000034.1 GCF_015645385.1 Winogradskyella marina | reverse complement strand
AGCTAAATCTGGATTAATATTTGACGAAAACTATAAAAGTACTTTGGTTAAAAATTAATGCGTTTTTACTTGTTTTTTACCACAGTACTTTGTTGCCAACAGTACTTATTTCCACTTTTCTATTAATTCTATCACACCTTTTTTAATTCCGCTATAAAATTCTCCGTTTTTAAATTCAGGTATTATTTTTTCTTCAATTACTTTTTTACAAATTTCGTCAGTCAAAATCAATTCGGTTCCAGTTCCAGTTGCAATTCCGATTTGTCTGCAAGGATTGCAAACAACTATTGTCAATCCGTTATTTTTTTCGGCAGTTCCAACTCCCCACGTTTGTCCTAAATCCGTTGCGTATTTTTGGATGTCATTATAAGGTTTTATGCTGTCAATTGAAACAACTACAATTTGTCTTGTCGTCTCAATATCATAATCATAAAGAATTTTCGATAATTCACTTCGTTCCGATTCCGTAAAAATTTGTCCGTAATCATTTATCATTCCAATTGGTTTTGGAATAGAACTTTTTTCCGTTTCCGAAAAATCAATTTCAGTAGTTGGTTTTTTAGTTTCAGTTTCTTGAGCAGTTCCTTTGCAGGAAAGGAAATTCAAAGTCAAGAAAAGGATTAATATTTTTGTTCCGATTTTCATTTTTCGTATTGTTGGCAACGGTAACGTATAAGAATAGTAGCGGGCTTTTAAGTACTTACCTTTCAGTTCAAAATTTTCCAACGATTTAAAAAACGGCTTAGATTATTTACCTAAGCCGCTATTATTTTTATACATTGTTGTGTATAGTTTTATGGTTGAACATTTGAACAAATTTTTACACCACCCAACATCCCAGTATGATGAATAGAAATTGTGTCACCATTGGAAAAATTAGTTGACTGCGAACCAATTGCTTCCTCCACGCATTCTTGAGACCAACAAGTATTAACAAGTTCCTGATTTCCTGGACAGTTAAAAGCTTCATCCAAAGATGTCCATTGTCCATTTCTTTTACCAAGAGAATCTTCTATCCGAAATTTACCAAATTTGAGCTTGTTATTTTCCATAGTTATTTCATAAATAACAGTTTTTAAGTCGTTATTTTTCATTGTCAACTGTATTTTATCTATATAATCAATAATAAGGCGACTTGTAGATTTGTTAGATTTATTTAAGTCAATCTCTGACCCATCAAATTTAAAGTTAAAATCTACATTCAATTCAGATAGTTTTAGTTCATCACTATCATTCTCATTTGTTTCACAAGAAGTAGCAATAGCTGCTACTAAGAAAAGAAGTACGTATACTTTTTTAAAAATCATAATTTAAAGTTTTTTAAATTTAAAGTTTTTTAAAATTCATTTTTATTTTTTAATGAATTAAAGTTAATAATTTTTTCTGATATATCATATGGATGGTTAGTCCTTATTTGACCGTTATGGTACATTCAAGGCCTTAACGCAACAAAAGTTGCAAATTGGTTATGGTACAATTTAATTTTTTCTTTCCAAAAAACCTAGATTTTTCGAAGGCTTTTTAGAAAGAAAAAATTAGACAGAGTTTTGTTCTAAGACTTCAAGAGGTGTTTTATAACCTAATACCTTTCTGGGTCTGTTATTAAGTTTACTTTGTATACTTTTCAGTTGATTATTATCAATACTTTTAAAGTCTGTTTTTTTAGGTAGATATCGCCTAATAAGTCCATTGGTGTTTTCATTGGTTCCACGCTCCCAAGAGGCATATGGATTAGCAAAATAAATGTCCATATTAGTATGCTTTGATAGCCATTTATGGTCAGCCATTTCAGTTCCGTTGTCATAGGTCATGGTTTTTGTAAGTTGGTTATCAAAACGATTTAATTCTTTGGCAAAAGCTCTAGTAACAGACTTGGTAGTTCTGTTTTTAAGACTAATAATTAGAGTGTATCTGGATTTACGTTCAACGATAGTTCCGATAGCAGATTTTTGAGCTTTACCTATAACCAAGTCACCTTCCCAATGTCCAATTTCCTGTCTGTTTTCAATATGTTCAGGTCTTTGAGCTATGTTTATTTGATCTTTGATTTTAGAGCCTTTCTTACGTCTAGCTTTTGGTTTTCTTCGTCTAGATTTTTGATAGGGAAGAAGTTTTATAAGTTTTTTGTTCAGGCTTGCTTGCGGATGCGAATAGATGTGCATATAGATTGCTTCATGCGATATTGTCATCACCATATCATTCGGATAATCAATTTTAATTCGTCCTGAAATTTGTTCTGGCGACCAGTTTTTTAAAAGACTTTTATAGACATAAAAACGCAGTAAAGAATAGGTGCCTATTTTATCTAAATTCCGTTTGTTTAGGTAGTCATCCTTAGCCAACCAATTGGCAAGAGAAGCATCGTATTTATCATTAGGATTAGATACCCATTTATTGACTTCTCTGGTTATGGTAGAACGTGAGCGATCAAGCTTATTTGCAATGAAAGATTTGGATTTATTCTCTTCCAAAAGCGTCTGTATAATAACACGTTCCTTAAGTGATAATCGTTTATGCTTTTTTGTATTCATACAACAAATCTAAAATTTTGATTTGTTGCGTTAAGTTATTGAATTCGGATGGCTTTTTTCAGCTTGTGGGTAACGTGTTTGTGTATGATTAGTTGCGTGGTTTAGCGAGTAAGTTAGCAAATAATTACCGAATAGAAAATCCGCGAGGATTTTCGTACGTAAGCACGAACCAAGCAATTAATTATACACGGTGTTGGCAACTGGCTTTTATTTTTTTCGTTCTATTTTTATTGGGTTTTGGCGAGTATCAAAAACATCATTTATTTCAATTCTGTTCTCGTCCTTGTTAATCCAATAAATGACTTTATAGTTTTTATAGACAAGATATCTAAAACCTTGACTTCTATTTTTTAGAAGCTCCTCGGCTTGTCCAATTTTCGGTTGCCTTTGTAATTTTACAGTTTCGTTATAAATACCGTTAACGAGTTTTTTTGCTATTCGAATTCCTGCTTTTTCTCGATGGTATTGATAAATTTTTTCTAATTCTTTTTGAGAAAAATCAGTCCAAAATAATTTTAATTCCATTTATCCATCTTGGCTTTTAATTCGCTAGATTCTATTAATCGACCATTTATGGAATCTTCCATAGATTTGTCAATTCGAGAATTAAATTCCTCAATTGTCATTGGTTTAAAATCACCATTATCAATATTCTTGTTTTCTTTTCTAAGGAATTTTTCAAGTCGTGAAATAACATCTTCACTTTGAATCTTTAAAAACTCTTGAATAAGTTCCAGTTTTCTTGTTTGTAAATCCATTTTATTAGCTTTTTATCAAAGATACAAAATTATCAATTTAAACTTCTAATTTTCTTGATTTCACGAATTTTACAGCTTGTTGCCAACGGTCTCGTATATGATTTGTAGCGTGTTTTCAGCGAGTAAGTTAGCAAATAATTAGCAAAATAGAAAAACCGCGAGGTTTTTCGTAAGTAGGCTAGAAGCAGCTATAAATTATATACATCTTAAGTTTACAATTCATTAATTTAGAGTTATAAACAGAAAAGACAAAAGAGAGGAATAAGGTTAATATATACGCAGAAGCTTTA
>NZ_JADOET010000033.1 GCF_015645385.1 Winogradskyella marina | reverse complement strand
AGTACTTTGCCTAATGATGTTAACGTATATTTAGAAGACAATGTAGCTCATACGGTTACTTTATTAAATTCTGGTGATTACACGTTAACGCCAAATATGGATTTAAATGGAACAGGTCGCTTCTATCTTCGTTTATCATCGTCTGTGTTATCATTAGAAGACAATGATTTCAATTCATTACAGGTTTTTAGCACAACCAGTCCAAAAGCAATAGTGATTAAAGGAGTGCTTAATGCTGCCACAGAAGTTAATCTTTATGATATTCATGGTCGTGTAGTGTTAAAACAATCTATAAATCACTTAGACTTAGTAAATACTATTGATGTTTCGAGAATAGGAACTGGAGTATATTTTGTTAAAGTGTTTAATGATAGTCAAGTTAAAACACAAAAGCTTATTATTAGATAGGTCTTAATAAATTAATATTAAAAAGCTGCCTTTATTAAAGGTAGCTTTTTTTTTATCTTATTATTAAGTATCTAAGATGCTCTAAAATCTTTAAAAGCGATAATATTTTTAAGGTTATAACACCTTATTTTATAGGTCATTATCAATGTTGTAAATCGATTTTACGGTTAAAAAGAAGTATAGATACCTGATAAACAGGTAGTTTGTCGGTTAAAAGCACCGTTTGTCTTGCTGAAAGGCAAGTTTTAATTTTTAGTGATTAATTTGTATTGCTATTAATTAACTCTTCAAACAATGAATCTTAAAATTAAAAAAAACAAGATTTCCTTGGGGCTTATAGGGATTTCAATTGTTGCCATTATAGGTATGGCTCCGTATTTTTTTGGACCAGGATTAACTCAACCTGAAGCGGTTGGGGCATTTTTAAACGGAAGTTTTCCAGATGTAACAGCATCTTCAAATCCGTATCAACCTGTTTTTTCAAATATGACATTTAACTCGCCGCTAACATTTACTGCAGTTCCCAATAGTGATAAATTGGTAGTAGGTCAGCAAAACGGTGAAATTTATTGGTTTGAGAATGACAATACTGTTCCCACAAAAAACCTTTTAGCCGATCTATCAAATGACGTTGGAGTAGTTTGGGATGGTGGATTTTTAGGTTTAGAAATACACCCTGAATTTGGTATACCAGGTAAAAATTATTTTTACATGTACTACACTTCTAAAGATGGGAATGGTAATGATTATCCGAATGCTTTTGTAAGTGGTTTTGGTTGTTATCAAGAAGATTATTGGGGAGGATTTCTGTATTTAAAACGATTTGAAGTCGACCCAATAACATTTACACTTGATTTAAGTTCAGAATTAACCATGCTTAAACTAAGGATGTTTAGTTCTACTCATCGAGGTGGAGCCTTAGAGTTTGGTGATGATGGGTTTTTGTACTTATCTACAGGTGAACAATCTGCTTATAGTAAATCACAAAATATAACGACCAATTTAGATGGTGGTGTTTTACGTATAGATGTGGATCAAGACCCAACCAAAAGTCATGATCCAATTAGAACATTAGATACTGGCCGTTTTGCTGATGAAATTTCTGGTGTAGGCTATGGTATTCCAAATGATAATCCATTTTTAAGTCCTACAGGTTTAAACTTTGAAGAATATTATACCATTGGTAACAGAAATCCACATAGAATGACTAAAGATGCATTAACTGGTACAATGTATATTGGAGAAATTGGTGAGGGTACGCACGAGGAGATTAATGTAGTTAGTAAAGGTAAGAATTATGGATGGCCAGTTTACGAAGGTAATGTCGCCGGACCTAGACCAAATTGTCCTGCGCCAGATAGCGGCATGTATAACAATATGCCACACGAAGCTCCTTTAGTTGCTTTTCCACGTTCGGAAGCTAATGCTTTAATGGGAGGTTACGTGTATCGTGGCACAAATATGCCGGAATTTTATGGCATGTATATCTGCGCAGACTATGGGTTAGGTAAAGAAATTTGGGCTGTTGACACTACAACAGGTGTATTCAACCTTATAACAAATTTCGCACCTGTAGCACCACATGAAAATACTAATATTATATCTTTTGGAGAAGATAACCAAGGGGAACTCTATTTGTTAACCCAAGGAAATAATGTGCCTTTATATAAATTAACTCAGGTAAATGAGTCACCATTTGATGACGTGCCTCAGCTACTCTCAGAAACAGGTGCATTTCAAGACTTAACGACATTAACACCAAATTCTGGGGTTTTACCATATGACTTAGTAGAATCATTTTGGTCCGACGGAGCAGAGAAACAGCGATGGATGGTAATACCTAATGATGGATCACATGATACTCCACAAGAAAAAATTAGTTTTTCAGAAGATGGCGATTGGGAGTTTCCAATTGGTTCAGTTCTTATAAAACATTTTGAATTGCCAATAGATGATGCAAACCCTAATATTACAAAGCGTTTAGAAACTCGATTTTCGGTTAAAGCAAGTTCAGGTAGTTTTTATTTTTTAACCTATAAGTGGAATAGTGCAGGCACAGATGCTGTTTTATTAGATTCTGGTTTGGACGAAAATATTGAGATCACCACAACGAGTGGCTCTTCAAGATATCAAACCTGGTCATATCCAAGTACGCAAGACTGTATTGCTTGTCATAATCCTGCGACTAAAGGAACATTAGGGCCACGAACTAGGAATTTAAATTCTAATTTCACGTATCCTCAAACTTCAATTAATGCTAATCAATTAGTGACCTTAAGCCATTTAGGAATCCTAGACGAAATCATTGATGATAATACTGTATTAGGATATCAAACGCATAAAGCTATAGATGATCCTAATGCTAGTTTAGATGAAAGAGCAAGATCTTATCTAGATAATAATTGTGCTTATTGTCATAGACCTGGTGGATCAGGAGATAGAGCACAATTTGATTTAAGATTATCTAACACTTTAGTGGAAACAGGTCTTATGTACGCAGGAACAAATTCACCTGTTGATGGTTTGGATAAAATAGTAATTGCAGGTGATGCTGATAATTCTATACTTTTTCATAGAATGGAAAGCGTAGATCAAACTGTAGCAATGCCTCCTATTGCTAAAAACGTAGTAGATCAACCAGGTGTAGATCTTATTGAAGAATGGATAAACCAATTAGATCCTAATTTTGAAAACCCTACAATAGAAGCTTGTACTTATATTGTGACGAATGTAGCTACAGGATTGGTAATGGATATTGAAGGTGTATCTCAAGCGAATTCAGCAGATGTTCATCAATGGCAATATGTAGGAGGTGCAAATCAGCAATTTGTTGTAGAACCAGATGGAAATAATTACCATACGTTTAAAGCAGTTCATAGTGATAAATTTATAGATGTAGCAGGGCAAGGACAAGCCCCAGGAACGAATCTAATACAGTACGAAGGGAATGGTACTGATGCGCAGTTGTTTTCTTTAGATTATTTAGGAAATAATGAGTATGCTATAAAAAGTAAAGCAAATGATCTTTACCTTGGTATAGAGAACAACTCAACAGTAAATGGTGGTAGCATTAAGACCTACGAGTATAATGGCTCTGATTTTTTTAAATGGACATTTACAAAGTTAATTCCTGTAACAGGGATAACAGTATTAGAGGAGTCAGAAACACTTCTTGAAGGAGAAAACATTACTTTAGTGGCTACTGTATTGCCTGAAACTGCTTGTGATCAAAACGTGGTATGGTCTTCAAGTGACGAGACTGTTGCTACAGTAGATGCTGTAGGGAATGTAACAGGAATTGCGGGAGGTGTTGCTACAATTACTGGAACAACTTCTGAAGGTGGATTTACAGACTCTTCCGAGATCACAGTGCTACCGTACGATTGTAATGGTGTAATAATAGATCACACCGACCCTGTAGGTACAGGTACTATTCTTGCAAGAGCTGAAATTAATGAAGCAGAAAACAGATTTAAGGCCTTTGATAATAAAAAAACAGAGTCTGATTTTAGTAAGTGGTTAGATGATGGTGGAAATCCAACTGTAGCCAACCCAAGTTATATCTCAATTGAATTTAATGACCCGAAATGGGTGAATAGATTAATTATTACAAGTGCTAATGACGAGCCAAATAGAGATCCAGAAGATTTTAAATTATTAGGATCCAATGGTGGAAACTATACAGAAATAAATAGTTGGACAGGAGTACAGTTCCCTAATAGATATCAGTCTATTGAATTTGTGTTTGCCAATGAAACGGCTTATGATACGTATCGATTAGAAATCACAAAAAACGGTGGTGATCCTGAAGGCATGACGCAATTAGCAGAGATAGAGTTAATTGGCTGTAGCGCAATACCTGGCATTACTTACACCTTTAATAATGGTATCTGGTCACCAAGTGATCCTAATGGAGTAGCTAACGTAAATGATGAGATTATTGTTGAGGCTGGTAATGCTGTTTTATCAGCTAATATGATATGCAATTCGCTAACAGTAAATCCAGGAGCCGCGCTTACCATAGATAATGGTGTAACATTAACAACGAATACAGCAACTTTAAATTCCACATCGCAATTGTACTCTAGTTTAATTAATGATGGTACCATCGTAGGACCCGTAAAATATGAGCGATATGTTAACGCTAACTCTGGTGGAAATGACCTTATTTCACCACCATTATCTGGCGAAACATGGGAAGACTTTTTATTGTCAGATAATAATGCCGCAGATATTTTAAATGACGGAAACAATAATCCAAGAACCTATTTATTTGGACCTTT
>NZ_JADOET010000032.1 GCF_015645385.1 Winogradskyella marina | reverse complement strand
CTAAATCTGGATTAATATTTGACGAAAACTATAAAAGTACTTTGGTTAAAAATTAATGCGTTTTTACTTGTTTTTTACCACAGTACTTTGTTGTGGTTAGTTTTTTATTCCACTTTGGTCAATATAATATCAGTAGGAATATTATAATTTTCGGGTTCGCCAGTTATTTTAAGTCCTTGTAATTCTGCTACTTTCCATTCAGCTGTTATTGGGCAAGTTGAGCAAGTTTGTGGTTGAATTGTAAGGCCTAGACTTCCTCTTTTTCTTTTACGGGAAGCAACTCCGTTTTCATAACCGATACTATTATCATCAATTTTAGCATACATTAAGTTGCCATCATTTGAACCACCAAATATAGCATATCCCCAATTAAAATCAGAGTTTGGTGCAGAATAATCTGATTCGTATATTATGGTTTCATTACCATTATCAATTTCTAGTAACAAATAATCACCTTTTAAATCATTGCCATCTTCATAAATGGTCACTCTAAAAATTTGATTATTTTCTTGGTATTCCCAAGTGCCAATGAAGGGTGCATGATTTGGGTTTTGAGCTAAAACGTATTGCGATTTGCAAGAGAATAATAATAAAATAAGTAATGTGTATATTGAATTTTTCATAATGTTTGTTTTTTTAGTTACAAGTATAGTCGCGTTCTACTTCTCCGTTTTTTAATCTTATTCTTCTAAATGAAGTAAATGGCGGTTCTCCAAACTGTGTGCTAGAAGCATCAAAAAGTGTAAAACCAGCATCAGCTTCGTCCATAAAATTTAAAAACTCTTTGAGTACATCTTCATTTTCAGTATCAGTTTTTTTAATTTTTGCGCTAGGATTATTTGGGTCAAAATATTCTTTGAAGACATTATCAAAAGCTGTTTTTGATTCATAATACCTAGTTGTGTTTTCCATTGTGGCAAATGGGTCACTAGTAGTTACTTCTGTTACATTATCAAAAAACTGTGAATAGAAAAAGTCTACAAATTTTGTAGGATTGTTAATCGTCAATGCGTATTGTGTGCCTTTATTTGTGGTTAAAAATGCCACAAATTTATCTGTCGCTTTATTATTATAAATTATTTTAGCAATCGCAATTAAATCATTAGGTGAGAAAACAGATAATGTACCACCATCAATATTGGGATGTGTGTGCACAATAGCTTTATACTTGTTTATAGGATTATCGAGTATATCTACAAAAGGATTTTCGGAATCACCTTGCCTTTCATCCAAGGTGGTCTCATCCTCAAATTTACTTACAGACTTTTCGTAATCAAGATTTAAATTAGGTTGCGTTGAGAGTTCAGTGAGTTTATCTTTAAAAGCTTGGTTTTCTGGTTCATCTATGAAACCTGTGATTTTTCTACATTCTTTTCTTTTTCCTAAATCTTCCAAGCATTCTCCGTTATCACCCTCAATATTGTTTGTTCCTCCATCACAAGGTTTTGTAGGTACTGTTGAAGTGCCACTACCATCATTTTCACCGCCACCAGCAGTATCATCACCACCATCCACAGGAAAACCACCTCCGCCAGAATCACCTGCATCGATAGTTGCTGGACAAGCTTCCCAATGTATAACAAGTACCTCTGTCCAACCTTGGCATTCTATACCTGGTGGGTTTGGTACATCTATCCAACCACCAGTACATACGTTTTCTACCGTGACATCTGCAACACAACGGCGAAATTCTCTTGAGAGCAGATTATCTAAAGAAAGGAAATCATTTTCTATTAGTTTTACATAACCTGTAAAGGGCTGACTTGTGTCTGCCAAGTATTCTATCGACGGCTGATATTCAATAAATTCAGATTTAACAATTTCGCCTAGGTCATTTACCTGCACAACGAGATTGTAAAATTCATCTCCTTGAGTATCTGTAAAAATTTTAAACGTATAAAAAGCTATATCATCCTCTTGTACTAAAACTATCTCATCAGTTAAAATTAAAATGCTAGAGTCTAAAGATGACCTATTAGATACGTTAGAATCTGAAATGTTGTTGATGTCAAAATAACTTT
This sequence comes from Winogradskyella marina, assembly GCF_015645385.1. Taxonomy (GTDB): domain Bacteria; phylum Bacteroidota; class Bacteroidia; order Flavobacteriales; family Flavobacteriaceae; genus Winogradskyella; species Winogradskyella marina. The sequence continues at coordinate 2,771 of NZ_JADOET010000032.1, read as the reverse complement.
CTAATTTATTGTAGTTCTCATTTTTACTGACTTTGTCATTAAATTCATTCAGGCTGATTCGTTTTACTTTTGATTCTTGTTGTATTTCGGTTGGTAAAGGTTCATCATCCTTATTACAGGCATAGACTAGTATTGCCAAGATTAAAGGAATGATTCTTCTGTAAAGAATTCTGATTTTGTTTTGTTTCATACCGTTGGTTTTAAAGTTAATAATTTAAATTTATGTTTGGTAATTCTGTTTTCAAACCTATAATGAGTTATCAATGTCTTTCTATTAGTTAAACTTATTCTTGGTCTAGTCAAAATTAACCACAACGGTTTTGTGTATGATTTCGTTGCGTGGTTTAAGCACTAAAGTTAGCAAATAAATCACAGATAGAAAGTCCACGAGGACTTTCGTAAGTAGGCTATAACCAGCAATGAATTATACACGGTGTTGTAATGCGTTTTTATTTATAATATTCAATTTCTCTTGTCCAAACAAATAGTTTCTTTCCATTAACAGACTTAATTTGTTTTGTCCAATTATTTTGATGGTCAAATTCATATTCAAATTCTACTAATATGGGATTATTTTTTTCGGTATAGATTAATTTTACTTGATTCCCGTTCTCGTCGAAATGATATTCATAGAAAAGATTGTTTTCAGGATATTCTGGGACGAAATACTTTTCATTTGTCTTCTGATTTTCTTTGTTGTAAGAATATGAAGTATATTTCTCAATCTTTCCAGCTCTGTTCAAAGTTGTCTCTTTCACTAATAATCCGTTTAAGTACTCTTTAAGTATTTTTCCTTTTATTTTAGTTGCAGTCTCACTGTAAAATTCTCCGTCGTAAGATTGTATTTCAACAACATCTCCATTTTCATTGTAAATAAATTTACGGTCTAATTTATTGTAACCTATTCCATCTTTAAATAATATTCTTTTGTTATCTTTTTCAATAATTTTAAAAGGTGAGTAGCTAATTACTTCTTTAATTTTTCCGTTTGGATAGTGAGTGTATTTTGTGCCATAGGTTTCTCCATCATCATTAAAGTCTTGGGATTGTATTAAGTTGTCATTTTCGTCATAAACAAATTCTGAATAAGAATATAGATTTGGGTCATCAGAAGTATAATAAATTGTTGATTTTAACTTATTTTTTTTGTCATATTTGAAATTTCTAACCGTATAATCATGCTTTTCATAATACTTTTTTTCTTGAATTAGATTGTCATTCTTATCATACTTATAATTGAAAAAAGCTACTGTATCACCATTTTTATAAAACCAAACTTCGTAAGTAGGTTTTCCTTTTTCATTCAATTCCTTATGGTAGTTAGAATAATGTACAAAAGGCGTATTGTACCACCAATTATAAAATCTACTTTTAGTAAATTTTGGATTTGAAAAACCATGATGGCCATAATCTCCTTCGTCACTAAATAATTTCATATTCTGCTGATTTTTATCAAGAAAATTGAGTTGCTCTCTGACAGATTTTACTTGTCCATAAATTGTGTCTTTTTGTTGACCATAGGAAAATGAAAACAACAATAATGATAAAGCTAAATTTAGGTGAATTCTGTTCATTGATTTTTAGGTAAATCTATTAAGTTTTTTGTTATTCCAAAATCATAAATGAGTGAAACAAGTTGTTCGGTTTGCAACACTAGTTTTTTGGTTAGGGAAATGCATTACAACGTGTTTGTGTATGGTTAGTTGCGTGGTTTGGTAGCTAATTTAGCAAACTTTTACGGACCAGAGAAAATTCCGCAGGAATTTTCGCAAGTAAGCCTAAAAAAGCAATTAATTATACACGGTGTTAGGCACTGGCTTTTTTTATTTCTCCCAAATCTTTCTTACGAGTTTTAAAATCGGAAGTTTTGATATGTTTAATTTTTTATTTTCTGATTGAGTTTTAATTTCTTCTGTTGGCTCAAATTCATTCTCTTTCTCTGCATTTTCTCGTTCAGCCATTTCAATTTCCCATAATTCGTCTTCGTCAAGTGGTTGAACTAAATCTGCTCCACCTTTATGTGGAAACTGAACATAGTCTTTAGGCGGTTTTTTTAGATTTTCTCTACATTGTTCAGAGCATAGATTTGCAAGCATCGGAACAGTATCAGTTCCAACGTGTGCAGTAATCCACATTTGATTTGTTTGTCCATAATCTAATTCTTTATCGCAAACACTGCATTTTAAATTTTCGCCAAAGTATCTAACAGGATTATGGTCAAGTTTTGGAAAGCCCATTCTGTTTTTATAGTTTCCATAAAGAGCTCTTGTACTAATTCGGCTGTCTTTTAGTTTTTTACATTTAGTAATTTCATACGGAAACCAATTTAAATCATAGGAAGTATATGGGTCAAAATATTCAAGAGATTCCATTTCTCCGATTTCGGGTGGAATTCGTTTTAAATTACTACCATAAAGTCCAATTTTTGTTACTTTTTTCAATTTTGAAATTGATTCAGGCAACGTAAATATTTCAGAAAATAATTCATTTCCTAAAGCTTCTCTTGGCACAAATTCATCAGCTCCTTTTTCGGCAACTTCGTCAATATATTCACAAAGTTTTTTCCAAGCAACAGAATTTCTGTCTTGAACATCATTTGGTATTTTAGAAATTCGTTTATTCATTTGAGTGAGTTCAGCTTGTGCCTAACGTGTTTGTGTATGATTTCGTTGCGTGGTTTAAGCACTAAAGTTAGCAAATAAATCACAGATAGAAAGTCCGCGAGGACTTTCGTAAGTAGGCTATAACTAGCAATGAATTATACACGGTGT
>NZ_JADOET010000031.1 GCF_015645385.1 Winogradskyella marina | reverse complement strand
GCTAAATCTGGATTAATATTTGACGAAAACTATAAAAGTACTTTGGTTAAAAATTAATGCGTTTTTACTTGTTTTTTACCACAGTACTTTGTTGTAAAACGTTTTTATTCATTAACTCTTTTTCTATACTTGTTCGAAATCCTATATAAGTTATTTCGGCAATTTTTATTCTTTCATTAACAGTCCATTCTGCATCTTCATTCATTAATTTTAATTCCACTTCATTTTCGGATAGTTTTTTTATTCGTCCTACAAAATATGAATCATTGTCAATTTCCGTAAATATCGAAATCAATTTTTCGTTTTTTAGTTGAGATAAACATTCGAACATATTGCTCATTTTTTCGAGAGTCAGTTTTCCGATAAATTCAGGATAATTGTTATTCTTTATTTCGCTTAATTCTTCTTCATCCCATTCTCTATATTTCTCAATTTCGTAGTTCCTGATAATTGAATAACCATCAAATTCTTTGGTTTCGTCATTGAAGCAAATGAAAATAAATATTTTGTTATTTGATTTTAAACAAATTCCAGAATACATTCGTCACGATTTGGTTGTAAATCAACGTGAATCGGAATACTATTTTTAATTTCCTTTTCCATTTTATTCGAATATTTGATAATTATTGTCAATCTGTTCTTTCATTTTATTCCATTCCGTATTGTTTTTAACGTTTATTAATTCCACATTTATTTCCGATTCAAATTTTGTTGGAATTTTTGGTTTTTGATGCGAATAGATTTTCAGAGTTTTATTTTCCACTTTGTATATTATTCCACTAAATCCGTGAAAAATATATTCAGATATTGAGTCTGGCTCAAATTCAAAGTCTGGCTTTGTTGAAATTACAGATATTTTATGGTCGCCAGTTAATCCCCAATTTTTACTTTTCAGATAAAGAGAAGTTTTTTCATTCGGGAAATAAATTTCCTCTTTTTCAAATAAAGGTTTTCCGATTTCGTCCCAACTTGCAAATTCACGTTCAACTTTCATTCCGAACCAAAAGGCAAGAATAGTTAGTGAAATCGAAATTATAATTAAATATCTTTTTTTCAATTCGTAGTTCGGTTTTTTCTTAAATGTTTTACAACGTGTTTGTGTATGGTTAGTTGCGTGGTTCAGTAGCTAAGTTAGCAAACTTTTACGAACCAGAGAAAATTCCGCAGGAATTTTCGCAAGTAAGCACTTAAAAAGCAATTAATTATACACGGTGTTGTAAGTAGTTATTTTTTTCTATTAAGCCACTTATTTAATATTTTCTTTGAACCTTCATAAGTATTTTCAATTGAATTTCTGGTTTTATTCAGTGCGTTTTTTGTTGTATCACTAGTCATCGCAGTATATGTATATTCTCCAACTTCTGAAATTCCAGAAATAGTTCCATTATAAGCTAAAGTAGCGTACTCTCTAGTTTTTTCGTTTGCTAGAAAACCATATACACTATTGTAAACTTTACTTATTACAAATTTATTTTTATATATCAAATATCCAACTCCAGCAGAAACAATAATTGGACTAGAAGAAGCTAATGACATACCAATTATTGCAATTTTTACTGTTTTTCCACCTGTTTTTATCAGAAAGAATTTTGGTGCATCATTTAATTCTATTTCGTTGTTTTCAATCGCCTTATATGTTTCTACTCCAGTGAAAACTGTTCCGAATATAAATGAACCTCCTAAAATATCTTCAATAGGTATTGTATTATCAATGTTTTCAAGTTCTCCTTTAAGGAAATCAAAGGTCGATTCGTTGGCGTTAACAAATTCAACATCTGAAATTTGGTCATCCCAAGCAAAACTTAATTCTTCATCAGTTACATTTTCAGCACCTCGTGAACGATTTGGTCCTATGTCTTCTAAAAAAATATTGTCTAAATTTGAAGCTAAATCTGGCGAATTCGATTGTGATATGATATGAGAAATATCTTTCTGCATTAATAACTGCGCTATTTGGTCAGATGATAATTCTCGCATTTCATCTGAAAAAATATGCTCAAATGCATCCTCTCCACTAATATTGTAATGACCGAAACGCTCATTAATATAGACTTGTGCGTGCTCTGATAAATCTGCGAAAGTTTTTTTCATAATTACTTACAACGGTATTGTGTATGAAACGTAGCGTATAAAAAGACACTAACTTTTCGGATTAACACAGAGCCGAATTTTTATGTTTTGTTTTTAACTTATCAATCTTAAAAGCCAAATTAAAAATTTGGCGGTCTTTGTAAATACGCACAAACCCTTGGGTTTAGCACTTACTAGCTATGTTTTATACACGTTGTTGCCACACGTTTTTTATTCCGTTACTTTATACATTCCAACTGTTTTTATTCCGTCATCCGAGAACTTTAGAATTTCAGTTGTTATTGGATATCCAGATTGTTTAAATTCATCCACGACAACAGGTCCAATTCGTTGAGAAAAGAATTCAAAATCTTTTTCAGAGAAAATATAGCAAAAATCCCGAACAGGAATAACAGCATAAAAAGGATAACTAAAATCGGTTTTTACTTTTTCTTTCATTGAAGGTGCTAATAATAAAGCACTTTTCAGATTCGTATATTCTGATTCAAGCATTCCAAGTTTTCTATTTTCTATAGTGTCAAATTTTATTTGTGATTCCGCCAATATTCGGTTTGCATTTTTTTGAGCTTGATTCTCCAAATCAGAATCGGTTATATTCCATTTTTCAAGGTCAGCCTCAGCAATCCAAGTAAACCTGTCATTCTCACTATGAAGATAAATCTTATTAATTTGGTCTGTAACTTTAAAGTTTACGAAATCTTTAAAATCAAAATCATTTGGATAAAGAGAAATAAATATGTTTTCTTTTGCGTCATTCCAATTTGCAGGAATATCTATTGAATAGTCAACCAAAGTTTTTACTAAATCTGAAATATGAGTTTTGTCTTTATCTCGTTCGTAATTTCTTCTTACGTTGTCCAAACTAACTTCTAAAGTTACTTCTCCTTTAGAAATGTAAATCAATTCTGTTTCGTCAATCGAGTCGATTTTCATTCCTTTATTTTCAATTTGGGTTTTGAATTCGTCAAACACAAAATCTTTCTTTGGGTTGTTACAGCCAAAAAGTCCGCTTAAAATTGTCAAAATTATGATGTATTTACGATGTTTCATTAAATGTGTGGCAACGTGTTTGTGTATGATTTCGTTGCGTGTTTAAGCACTAAAGTTAGTAAATAAATCACAAATAGAAAGTCCGCGAGGACTTTCGTAAGTAGGCTATAACTAGCAATGAATTATACACGGTGTTAGCACCAGTTTTTATTCTCCAATATCTTTAATACCGTTCAACCACTTTATTTTGATATTGGTCATTTTTTTAAATTCAGACATTTCTTTGTCAGTCATAAAGTCAATTACTCCGTCTTGACCTAAACCAATAAAAGTAAACTTTTCAGAATTTTTTAATTCCGAATTCAGTTCTTGAATTTTATCGAATAAAGAACCGTCAACCCAATCATTATCAATTCTTAAATCCCACTTGTAATTCTTTCCGTTTAACTCAAAAGAAACCCAAGCCTTTTCGTTATCAATGTCAACAAAATCTTTTATGTTTTCAAAATTCAGTTTATTTTTAGATATTCTTTTTATATTTTCGAGTATATCGATATATGAGCCATTATCTTCAATACATTCAGCATCGAAATGCCAACATTCATTGGTTATTGCTGTCCAAGGTTCTCTTTCTATTGTCGAACCTAAAGTAACATACATAAGAACCCAAGTGTCTTCCTCAAAATCGGATTTGTCATATGATTCGAGTAACGTTTCTTTAGTTATTCCGCTGTTCAATTTATATCCTAATTCTTGATAAGTGTTAAGTTGTTCCTCAAAACTTACCTTTGGAATTTTCTTTACGTTTGATTTCAAAGACTTATAGGTTTTAAATCCTGTTAGAATTAAAAACACACTTATTACTATAATTATCGTTTTTATCATCGGTTTTCTCAAATTGGTGCTAACGTGTTTGTGTATGGTTAGTTGCGTGGTTTAGCAACTAAGTTAGCAAACTTTTACGAACCCGTGAATATTCCGCAGGAATATTCGCAAGTAGGCAAGAATATAGCAATTAATTATACACGGTGTTGTGCATAGTTATTTATTTCGTTCTATGTAAATCTTTTCAGTTTCTTTATCAGTCAATTTTCCATTTTTGTCAAACGTTTTAATTATCGTTTTTCTTTTTTTGTTTTCATAAGTCTGATATTCTTCTAAATCTTCATTTTCATCGTAATAAACAACTCGTTGGTAATTGAGAGTCAGATTTTCATAAAAGTATTGAGCTCTTAAAGTTCCATTTTTTCGATATTCTTTAATTTCAATTGGTTTTCCGTTTGAGTATGTTCCATCAGTACGTTTATTTCCATTTTTATAAAAATCTGTTTCTTTTCCGTCGCAAACTTTTTCACAATTTAGATAAGTCCAGCGTTTTGAATGTAATTCATTTCCACTAGCGAACAGAATTTTAGGAATTCGTATCGTGTCATTTTTTGTTTTTAAAGTAGTTGAGTATTGAAGTGTCCAATTATTAATTTCCTTAAAAATTGTTATGAGATTGTAATTCGTGTGTGTTAAGTATAATATCTCAAATTCAGGCTCAATTATCTTATTGGAACAATTGTCATAAAACACTAAATTCAAGTTCTCTTTTCCGCTGTTTTGGCTAAAACACGAGAAGCTAATGATTAGCAGAAAGATTGATGTTTGTACTGACTTCATAATTATGCACAACGTGTTTGTGTATGATTTCGTTGCGTGTTTAAGCACTAAAGTTAGCAAATAAATCACAGATAGAAAGTCCGCGAGGACTTTCGTAAGTAGGCT
>NZ_JADOET010000030.1 GCF_015645385.1 Winogradskyella marina | reverse complement strand
TTTTAGATTCAGATTTAAATTCCAGTGTAATTACTTAATCACAGAACTTATTGAAAGCCTTGAAATTGTTGACACGCACAAAATGTTTGCCAACGTGTTTGTGTATGGTTAGTTGCGTGGTTGGGTAGCTAATTTAGCAAACTTTCACGAACCAGAGAAAATTCCGCAGGAATTTTCGCAAGTAAGCACATAAAAAGCAATTAATTATACACGGTGTTGTAAAACGTTATTGTTTCGTATAGGTTAATGTTCTAATTCCAGTTCGAGTGCTATTTTCAGAGCTATATTGAGCATTGTCAATTCTTAAAATTAAACTATTAGATGTCAATTCAACGATTTCTGTAATTAAATCAAATGCGCCTTCTTCGTTTGGGTCAACTTCAAAAGAGCGAGTAATTAAATTGTCATTTTCTATTCGCCATTCATCTGTATGGAATCCTTCGTCAAAATCTCCATTTACGTTATAGGTGAAATTGCTCGTATTTCCGTTATTAGTTTCTGCGACATCAACCACCAAAGTTCCGCTTATAATAATATCATTAGGGTTATTTGTGAATTCAATTATATAATCGCTACTTGATAAACTTTCAATAACGATTCTTCCAGTTTCAGTAGTAGTAGAATTACTTGAATAGTCGGTCAACTCCCATATTCCTATAATATCTTCAGCTATATTTTGAGTATTGTTATTTGAGTCGTCATCAGAACTACATCCAAAAATTAAAAGTAAAATTGATAATTGAAAGATTCTTAAGTTTTTCATAGTTTGGGTTTTAATGTTTTACAACGGGTTTGTGTATGATTTCGTTGCGTGTTTAAGCACTAAAGTTAGCAAATAAATCACAAATAGAAAGTCCGCGAGGACTTTCGTAAATAGGCTAGAACTAGCAATGAATTATACACGTTGTTAGGCACAGTTATTTTATTCGTTTCATTACGTTTTCCGTTATTCTGTCGCATCTGCTGAAACCAAATTCAAAGATGTTTTTGTCATTCGCAACTTCATAAAGTTTCTCTTTTAGCATTTCTTTTGACCTATGCAAACGTACTTTTACATTGGCTAGAGTTATATCTAAAGCAATGGCAATTTCTTTTAGGCTCATTTCTTCCACTTCTTTCATAACATAGACCGTTTTGTATTTTATGTCTAAACTGTCAATTGCATTTTCCAATATTTGCTTTGTTTCATTCCGTACCATCTTGTCCTGTGGATTTAATTGTCTGTTATCTGGAATTTCTAAAATTGTGTTGCTCCTTAAATTATCCGATTGTTCGTTTAAGTGATACAGTTTCCCTTTTTCTTTTAGTCGAGCCAAAGATTCATTTATTCCTATGCGAATAAGCCAAGTAGAAAAGGAAGATTCCAATTTAAACTGATATAATTTAGTGAAGGCTTTCACATAGCTATCTTGCATTATATCTTCTATTTCCGAATCATCTATTATGTAGCTCCTAATTATTCTGTATAGTTTTTGATTATTTCGTTTTACTAATATTTCATAAAGCTCCTTTTCGCCACTTAAAATTCGTTTTATGACTTCGCTCTCTTTTATTTTATGATTGTTAAAATCATTGATGTTTATTGCTTCCATTTTATTGTGTCTTTTACTTTAGATGATAATTTTTAAAAAAAGTTACAAAATTTTGTATCCTTTTTTGAAATCCGCTATCAAAAGAGTGTAACAAATTTAAAATAACTAAAAATTAAAATTATGAACTCAAACGTACAATTAGTAAAAAACATTTTAAAGTACACTTTTGGTTTAGTGCCAATAGTTGCAGGATTAGACAAATTCACAAACATTTTAACAGATTGGTCTCAATATATTTCCGAAGGTTTTGCAGGAATGCTTCCTTTCGAACCTACCACATTTATGATGATAGTTGGTGTTATAGAAATTATTGCTGGTGTACTTGTTTTAGCAAAAACAAAAATTGGTGCTTATGTAGTTTCTGCTTGGTTGGTAGCAATTGCATTGACTTTAATTTTTAGTTGGACCTATGTAGATGTTGCCGTAAGAGATTTGGTAATGGCAATTGGTGCTTTTTCATTAGCAAAATTATCTGAAGTTAATTATAATAAAGCCAATAATTAATTATGACGAAATTGAATGGAAACACACTTTTAATAAAAGAAAGTGCAAATAATTCTAATCATCACGTAACGGTTGAAAATCCGTTACGTGATGATGCTTTTAATATTGAAGACAATTTAAAGATTGAATTAATTGCAGAGAAATTTAAGGATATTGTTGAAATATTAGGTTTTGACCTTACCAATGATAGCATAAAAGATACTCCAAATCGAGTCGCAAAAATGTATGTTAATGAAATATTTAAAGGGCTAAACCCAATAAATAAGCCAGAAATAACAGTATTTAAAAACGAATATGAATATCATACTCCGTTAGTAGAGTTGAACATTCCTTTTACGTCTTTTTGTGAGCATCATTTTGTTCCAATTCAAGGAAAAGTGAATATTGCTTACATTCCAAAAAACTATGTTATCGGATTGTCAAAAATCCATAGACTTGTTGATTTTTATGCAAGAAGACCGCAAGTTCAAGAACGATTAACAATGCAAATAGTTCAAGAGTTATCATCTACACTTGACACAAATGATGTAGGTGTTGTCTTAAAAGCAAATCATAGTTGTATTTCTTGCAGAGGTGTAGAAGATTTAGGAAGTTCAACGCTCACATCAGTTTTTTTAGGTCAAATAAAAAGTGATAATAGTTTGATTGCGGTTCTGCTTGGTTCTAATTGTGCCTAACGTGTTTGTGTATGATTTCGTTGCGTGTTTAAGCACTAAAGTTAGCAAATAAATCACAGATAGAAAGTCCGCGAGGACTTTCGTAAGTAGTCTATAACTAGCAATGAATTATACACGGTGTTGGCAACTGGCTTTTTCATTCATTTGGTAAAATATAAACTAACGTTGTAAAGTCAGTTGAAACTACCTTTAAATCATTTATTATTCCAATAGGATTTTTTATTCGTAACTCTGGGTCATAAACGAAGCAAATTAATGTTTTACAGTCTGAATGCTTACGATAATTTGCTTTATCTATTATAAGTTGTTCTCCAATTTGTTTGTCTTTTAAATTAATCCTAGTTTTTTTTATTTCTATAACAATCTGTTCATTTTTAAGTAAGAAATCACTTCTTTTTGAACTTCCTGCATAACTTGGTTTCCATTCTTCAGCTCTGATATCGTCAAAATGAATTTTTAGAAGTCCGTGAATTAAATCTTGTACATCATATTCGTCTTTTATCAATATCGTTTCTCTTGGTTTTCCGTCTTCTTTTCTACGACTTTTTAGTTGATTAGCAACAGAATGAAATTTTTTTAAAAGGTTTTCTATTTTTTCCAGTTCAGTTGGATTATAAATTTTAGTCAAAACTTCTTCTCTCAAATTTGATTCGGTTTCTGCAAGATTTACGAATTTTTCAAAGACTTCGATTGTTCTCTTTCTATTTCCGTCAATTGTCGGTATAGGAACTGGAATTGATTTTGATGCTGAATTTAATTTCTCAACGGATTCAATAAAGTAGCTTTCAAATGATTTAAGGTGGTCTATAAATGTTTTTGCTTGAGTAATTAAGTCTTCAGATGATGAAAATTTTTCAGGTATAGACAAGTCTCCGAATACATCTCCAATTATATGTGTTATTTCACGCATACATTGAACGATTTGAATTGAATTAGGAAAATTTCCATAACCTTTAGCTGGTCGATATTCATTCATATCCATGTGAAAATCTCTATAGTTTGAGTTTACGAATTTCCTTAAATATTCTCGTGATTTAGGTATGAAATTTATGTCGATTTCCATTTTTTTTTTAGCTTGTTGCCAACGTGTTTGTGTATGGTTAGTTGCGTGGTTATGCAACTAAGTTAGCAAACTTTTACGAACCTGTGAATATTCCGCAGGAATATTCGCAAGTAGGGAAGAACAAAGCAATTAATTATACACGGTGTTGTGCATAGTTTTTATTCTTCTTTTTTGTATTCATATTGTTTGTCAAATAATCCACCTTTATTTTTATAAATAAGTTTCTTTTGGTCAATTTCAATCAGGATGTAATTTCGATTACCAATAGTTAGAATTGAGTCAGTTAGTTTATAAGTTGACTCATATTCATTACCCATTTGGTTTATAAATATTGTTTTATTTTTATTGAAGTTTATTGTGGTTATTAACTGTGGTAATGAATCTGATTTCGATTCTGAATCTTTTTCTGTAAGCGGTTCAATGTCGTCATTAAAAGAGTTGTTTTCCACAACTAATATCCATTTTCCGATTAATTTTTTTTCAGATTCAGATTGCGCTGTGCAGGTGTTAATTCCAAAAATAAAAGTAAGTATTATTAAAATTCTCATAGTTTTTTTATTCGGATACAACTCCAATGAACATTAAATACTCAATTTCAGTATCATAAATTTCGAACAGTTCATCTTTTGTTAGTTCAACTTTTTCTTCATTCAAAGCATATTCCACCATTTTATTTATATCGATTTCTACACTTAATTCAGTTTCGCTTTCCGTATTCGGATTTTCAGACATAAGTCCGATTTTATTCATATAGTTTTCTTCCGCAACTAAAGCTTTACGAATCAATTTTAAATCAGATTTTTTCTTTTCAAGTTGTAGTGCAATGAAACAAGTCGCTTCATCTAAATCATAGATTTCTTTTCCAGCGTTATTTTCGTTTATAGAGCAAATTGGTTCGTTTTTGCATCCAAATATTGATAAAAATGTCAAAATGTATATTGTTTTCACGGATTTCTGTTAAATTATGCACAACGTGTTTGTGTATGATTAGTTGCGTGGTTGGGTAGCTAATTTAGCAAATTTTCACGAACCTGTGAATATTCCGCAGGAATATTCGCAAGTAGAGAAGAACCTAGCAATTAATTATACACGGTGTTGTGGTGTCGTTTTTTATTTACTTCTAGTAATCAAATTTATAAGTGTTAGTTGTTTTTCCTTTTTTCCAATTTTTAAATTCAAAGTTCACAATTACTTCTTGAGTTCCGTGAATTTTTTCTTTAAACTCAAAGTTTTCTTGATATGAAATTCCGTATTTATTTAGGACTTCATCAATTTTGTTTTTTTCCAGTTCCGCTTTTTTATTTTCTCTTCTATATTTATTCAGTTTAGAGTAAGCAGCTCCCAGAAATGAAATTCCAGCTACAATAATTCCAATTTTTACGTACCATAGATATAAGCTAAATATTTTCCAGTCAGATAAAAAGTACCCAAGAAGTATTAATAGAAAACCAATAATTATTGTGCCGTAAAAAGTTAGATGTGTTGATTTTTGTTTTCTGCGTATTATTTCCAATTCGAGATTAGCAATTTCTAATTTTTCTTGAAATTTTTTGTCGAGTGTTATTTTTGGGCAAGTATTATTAAAGTAAGGTTTTTTATTAGTCAACTTACAAGAAATACCTTTTCCAAGACTAGTCATTCTATTTTCGCATAAATCACAATGTCGGGAAAAATTCATTAAAATTTCAGTTCGGTTTTATTCAGTTTTTGATTCCAGCGTTCGTTTGGTAAATGCACCACAACGTGTTTGTATATGGTTTGTTGCGTGGTTTAAGCAACTAATTTAGTAAATAAAAACCGACCAAGAAAGTCCGCGAGGACTTTCGTAAGTAGGCAAGAAGCCAGCAATAAATTATATACGGCTTAAGTTTACAATTCATTAATTTAGAGTTATAAACAGAAAAGACAAAAGAGAGGAATAAGGTTAATATATACGCAGAAGCTTTAGACTTC
>NZ_JADOET010000002.1 GCF_015645385.1 Winogradskyella marina | reverse complement strand
CTAAAAATGGGGTTGGTCGCATTGTCGGCATCTGCTTGTGTTTCGTAATGCGTTAAAGTAATGCCTGTTTGACCGTTTAGGATCTCATCATTAGCCACTTCTAATGTAAAGCTTTCTTTCTCATCTCCTGGGTTATTCACATCACATAACTCTATTGGTGCTGGTGTGATTAGTACTGGTAATGGGTTTACAATTAATTCTAGGCTTGTGATTTTGTAACAGCTTTCTATGGTTGTATTGTCTTCTACGCGTACCCAAATGATTTGGTTAAAATCGTCTGTGTTGGTATAAGCGAGCGGATTATTTATTGCGTTATTACCAGCCATAGCACTAGCCTCATTCTCGTAATAACTAACGATGTATTGTGCTGGGTCTTGACCGTTTAATATTTCGTCTGCCTTTGTAGTTAAATCGAAGGTTGCAAAACCATCAGCTGAGATATCATCACACACCTCTAACGGTGTTGGTGCCACTAACTGTGGTGTTGGCTCTACGATTAACTCTAATACAACAATTGTTGCACAGTCGGTTGCTATCGTTGGACTTTCTATTCGCGCATATATAGTTTGCGCATCTTGAACAATGTTGTTATAGTCTACTGTGGTATCTATGGCGTATGCTCCGGTATTGGCATTAGTTTCGGTTTCGTGATAGGTGACTTCTAACCCTGAAGCTCCTCCCGTAATTTCGTCATCGATATCACTAAGTGTGAATAAGCCATAACCGTCATTATCTGGATCACAATATCGTAATGGTTGAGGCGTATTAGCAATTGGTGCTTGTTGAACGACTAACTCTAATGTTGTAATTGCAAAACAGCCTGTATTGATATCCTCGACTCTCGCAAAGATAACTTGACCATTAGTTGTATTGGTGTATAATAACGGTAATATATTTGTATGCGCTTCAGCTTGTGCTAACGTTACATGATAACTTATAGCGTAATTAGGATTGCTTCCTGTGATTTCTGCGTTTTTAAAACTTAAATCGATCTCTGTCTGTCCATCAGGAACTCCATCGTCACAAACTTCTAATGGTGTTGGAGCAATCGGTGTAACTTCAGAATGAACAGTAACAGTCTCCGAACTTGTTGAAGGACAAGTGCCAACAGTTGTATATTCAACCGTATAACTTGCGTCTGAAACACCTCCAGTAATCAAACCTGTAGTAGTATTAATAACAGCTCCATCCGTTGGAACAGGGTTAAATGAAAAAGTACCACCTGTATCTCCTGTAATGGTTGCTATTCCACCGTCACATGTTGGAGCTATGGTGAATGAAGCATCATCTGCTGTAATGACATTAAATGTTTCGGATTGCGTATCTGAACACACTCCAGGTGTTAAATATTCTATGGTATAAGTTGCTCCTGAAGTTCCGTTGATAACTGTTCCTGTTGCCGAATCTATAGTAGCTCCATCTGTAGGAATTGGATTAAACGAAAATGTTCCACCTGACGTCCCTAAAATTGTTGCCGTAGCTCCATCGCATGTCGGAGTGACATTAAAAGCAGCATCATCTTGCGTTAATATGTCTCCATTGATTGCAACTCTAGTTGCCGAAACACACCCTGTAGCTGCATCTGTAGCTTGTGCATAATAAGTTCCTGACGAATCAACAACTAAACTCGTACTATTAGATTCTAATAAAGTTCCTGCAGTTGCAGCATCGTACCAATCTACAATAATTCCGTTAGGGACGGTTACAGTTAAGGTCGCTTCAGTAGAATTACAGCCAGAATCCGTATCACCATCACTAATTGGAGGATCTGGTAACACAATAGATGTTGTTACTCCTGTTCTTGCGAGCGCAACACAACCTGTTGCCGTATTAACAGCTTCTGCATAGTAGGTGCCTTCGGCTGTTGCTAAAAATGTTGAACTATCGGATTGTAATAAAGTTCCACCTGTTGCGGCATCGTACCAATTCACAACAATTCCGGCCGGAACTGTAACTGATAGTGTCGCTTCATTTGTGTCACAATTAAAGCTTATATCACCATCATTAACTGGAGCCTCTGGAAAAGTTGCTGCTGAAGCATTAACAGGAGTTCTTGTTGTAGATACACATCCTGATGCTGCATCAACCGCTTCTGTGTAATAAATTCCTGGAGCTGTTGCTGTGTAGGATTCTGAATCAGCTTGTAATAAGGTTCCACCTGTTGCTGCATCATACCAATTCACTGTAATTCCGGTTTCAGGCGCTACAGACAATGTCGCTTGGTTAGTAATACAGTCAAAATCAACATCACCATCACTAACAGGTGCATCAGGATTAGGATTCACCTGAAACTCATATACATCTGAAAATGTAATACAATCTGAATTACCTAAATTGGCTTCAAATTCAGCAACTTTAGCTCTATAATATGTTGTTTCTGTAATTCCAGAAACAGAAATAGAAGCATTAGTTTCACCCGAAACATCAGACCAATTTACACTATCTGTACTTGACTGCCATTGATAATAATGATCACTAAATACGGCAAAATCTGGTATTGCTGTAATAAGATCAGAATACGGTGTTTCTGAAGCACAAACGATTGTTGAAGTATTATTATTACTATCTTCAACAGCAATTAAATCTCCGCAACTCTTAAATACGATATCGTCTATGGCTAAATCATTACCACAACCTCCAACACCATTATTTAGCATTTTGAGAATTACAGAAGTTTGACCAGGTAAGGTTTGAAAAACCAAACCATATTGTTCCCAAGTTGGTACTGCTGTACCATGTATATCACCAGTATCACCTGAGGCTAATAAATTCGTATTGGTATCATCCCAAATCTCAAATTTAACATTCACAGGAATGCCATTACCACCACAACCTGATGCTGGCAAAATATTCATTAACCATGATGAAAATTCATAGGTTGTATTTTCACATAAACCATCTATAGGTGTTGTATAAAATTCTCCTGTACTAAAACTAGCATTTACAATTAGTGCCTTTCCGTTTGTGTCTCCTGTATGGTCACTAGGCATATTCCAATTATAAAAATCAGTACTCGGTCCTATAGTGTACTGACCATCTTGTGGCCCTGGATATCCAACAAAAGTATAGGTCGTTGTTCCCACAGGTAATTGTGGTGTATAACTTGTACCTGTACCAAAATCTTCTACAAAAATTGGATCACCGGAATTTCCTGTACAGAATCCTAATTGGGCATGCACTTCTTTTGAGAAAAAAGAAACACAAAAAATTATGACTATTTTAAGATATATAAAATTGTTTCGCACGTTTCAAATATATATATAAGTTTGTGCAATTATCTTTAATTTTTAAGGATATAATTGCGAAAACAGCATTTGTATAGTCTATGTATAGGTTAATTAATTTTTTTAAACGCAACAGAATTACATCCTTAGTGATTATACTACTAATTGTTGCCTATTTTTTCTGTTTACCAAGACAATTATTCAAAGATCCGACAGCAACAGTTATTACAAGTCGGTCAAATGAATTGCTCGGAGCATTAATTGCAGAGGATGGTCAATGGCGATTTCCAGCAACTCATACTGTCCCTGAAAAATTTAAAATATGCATACTTCAATTTGAAGATGAGTATTTTTATAAACACCCAGGATTTAACCCAGTTTCAATTTTTAAAGCTTTAAAAAGTAATTTAAGTTCTGGAGACGTTAAGCGTGGAGGCAGCACCTTAACACAACAAGTTATTCGACTATCACGTAAAGGACAATCTCGAACCTATTTTGAAAAACTTAAAGAACTTATTCTAGCTACACGTTTAGAATTTAGATTGTCTAAAGACGACATCCTAAACCTGTATGCGAGTTATGCTCCATTCGGTGGAAATGTAGTAGGTATTGATGCTGCATCTTGGCGCTATTTTAACCGCAGTGCTTCTCATTTGTCTTGGGCAGAAAGTGCCACTTTAGCAGTTTTACCAAATGCACCAAGTTTAATTTATCCAGGTAAAAACCAGCAACAGTTGTTAGATAAACGCAACCGTTTGTTAAAAAAACTTCACGAAAACGACATTATAGACAAGTTAACTTATGAATTATCAATCGCAGAAAGCCTACCTCAAAAACCGTATCCGTTACCTCAAATAGCACCACATTTACTACAAAAAATAGCCAAAACTAATAAAGGTGAACGTTTTAAAACGAGTCTAAAAATAGACTTGCAAGAACAAGCAAATACCATAGTAGAGCAACATCATAATGTATTAAAACAGAATGAAATTCATAATCTTTCCGTTTTAGTTTTAGATGTAAAAACTCGGGAGGTTCTCACTTATATTGGAAATTCACCTACTGGTAAAACCCATCAAAATAGTGTTGATATTATTGACAAACCTAGAAGTACAGGTAGTATTTTAAAACCCTTTTTATATGCTGCCATGCTAGATGCAGGCGATATTTTACCTAATACTTTGGTCGCTGATGTACCCACACAATTTGGAAGCTACCAACCTGAAAATTATAACCAAAGCTATGATGGTGCAGTGCATGCTAATGAAGCACTTTCGCGCTCGTTGAATGTTCCTGTGGTCCGCATGCTTCAGGAGTTTGGTTTGGATCGTTTCTATCATTATTTGAAACAACTTCAACTTAAAGATTTAAAATACAATGCCAACCATTACGGACTGTCTTTAGTGCTTGGTGGAGCTGAAAGCAACCTTTGGGATTTATGTAAGAGTTATGCTGCTATGGCTTCAACATTAAACCATTTTAATGCGAATTCTAGTCAGTATTTTACAAATGAATTTACACAACCTATTTTCAATGCAAAGCAATCTGTTGACTTTGGAAAACTCATTAAAGAAAAAGCCGTTTTTGATGCTGCTTCTATCTTTTTAACCTTTGAAAGTATGAAGCAAGTCAATCGACCAGAAAGCGATGAAAGTTGGGAGTACTACGATTCTTCACAAGAAATTGCTTGGAAAACAGGTACTAGTTTTGGGTTTAGGGATGCTTGGGCAATTGGCACCACTGCAGATTATGTAGTTGGTGTTTGGGTTGGTAATGCTGATGGAGAAGGGCGTCCTGGCTTAGTTGGAGTGCAAACGGCAGCGCCAATTTTATTTGACATCTTTGATGTATTGCCTAAAAGCGATTGGTTTGCTACGCCATACGACGAAATGTTTGAAGTAAGTATTTGCAAAAAAAGTGGCTATAGAGCGTCATCAGTTTGTGATGATACAGAAATGAAATACATTCAAATAAGCGGTAAGAAAACGGGCCCTTGTCCGTTTCATAAATTAGTGCACTTAGATGCTAGTGAACGATATCAGGTAAATTCTTCTTGCGAATCGATGGCAAACATTACCAATAAACCATGGTTTGTGTTGCCTCCTTTGCAAGCCTATTATTTCAAAAATAAAAACCCGTTTTACACTCCTCTACCTCCATTTAGAATGGATTGTTTAGAATCTTCAGGCGTTACAATGGAATTCATTTATCCTAACCAACAAAGCACCATTTATTTACCAAAAGGTTTTGATGGTAAAACCAATGAATTAATACTTAAAGTTGCCCATTCTAAACCTGAACTAGAAGTGTATTGGTATATTGATGAACACTATATCGGAAACACCAAGGATATTCATGATATGGCTGTGATGCCTTCGCCTGGCGAGCACACTATAACCGTCATAGATGCATTAGGTAACGAACTAAAACATCGTATTACAGTTTCAGAATAACGTTTTAAAAGCTCTATTTATCAACTGAGAAGTTATTAAACTACCTATTGATATAAACCCAACCCGTTTGATTTTTTGCTCCACCATCATAAGTCATAGTATAAAAATAAGTTCCTACAGGTAGTTCATCACCATTGTTACTTTGACCTTCCCATTCGTTAGTATAGTTATTTTTTGAATACACTAACGTACCGTACCTATTGAAGATTTCAATTTTAGTAACATCGAAATTACTGAGGTCAAAATTATCGTTTAAACCCGGTGAAACACCTGGTGAAATACCTTCAGGAATAAAACAATCTTGAGGACCCGTTTCCGTAGAAATACTGACTGATGTTCTATAAAGTGAAATACATCCTGTAAGTTCATTAACAGCTTCGGCATAATATATTTCTTGATCTGTTACTGTTAATGTTTCACTATCTGCGAGTAATATGTCTTCACTTGATTCGGAACTGTACCAATTCACAATAATTCCTGAAGGTACACTAACCGACAATACAGCTCCATTAATTGTACAATCGTAGTCTACATCTCCATTACTCATTGGTTCATTTGGAGCAAATATACTTGTGCTCACTGCTGTTCTAGTTTCAGAAATACAACCTGTAAGATTATCTGTGGTTTCAGCATAATAAGTGCCTTCTAAGGTCGCTGTAAAATTAAGGCTGTCACCTAACAAAAGTGTTCCACCAGCTGCAGAATCATACCAGTTTACTGTTACTCCGGCAGGAGCAGAAACCGATAAAATTGCTTCATTTAGATTACAATTAAAATCTACATCACCATCGCTAATTGGTGCTTCTGGTAGAGCGCTAACTGCGATCACAGCAGTTCTTGGTGAAGACACACATCCGGTTGTAGAATCGACTGCTTCCGCATAATATGTTCCTAGTGCTGTAGCTGTATATGTAAAACTATCCGCTTGTAAAAGATTACCTCCAATAGCACTATCGTACCAATTTACCGTAAAACCTGTCGGTACAGAAACCGATAAAATCGCTTCTTCTAGACCACAATTAAAATCTACATCACCATCACTAATAGGTGAATCTGGCAATGCACTAATTGCACTCACTGCCGTTCTGGTTGTTGATATACAACCTGTAGTAAGATCTACAGCTTCCGCATAATAAGTTCCTAACGCTGTTGCAGTATAACTAAGACTATTTGCCTGAAGAAGAACTCCTCCTGCAGCACTATCGTACCAGTTTACTTCTGTATTTGGTGGCACAGTAACAGACAATACGGCTTCATTTATATTACAAATAAAGGGAGCATCACCACTGCTTGTTGGTGCTTCTGGATTAGGATTAACTGTTATCTCAAAAACATCAGATAATATTATACACTGATCATTATCTAAATTCGATGCTATTTCAGCAATCTTTGTTCTGTAAAATGTCTCAGCAGTTATAGACACATCAATGGTTTGATTAGTTTCACCTTCAATATCTGTCCATGTAACACCATCAGAACTTTCTTGCCATTGGTAAAAATGAGAGGTATAAACAGCATAATCTGGTGTTGCAGTTAATGTTGTTGTGTATGGAATTTCACTATTACAAACAGTAGCAGAAGTATTATTTAATGGGTCTGTAACCGTCACATAATCACCACAAGCTTTAAACGCAATATCATCTATTGCTAAATCATTTCCACAGCCACCATCACCATTGTTTATCATTTTAAGTATTACCTCATCTTGATTTGCCAAGGTTTGAAACACTAAACCATATTGTTCCCAATTTGGATCTGCTTCGCCATAAACATCTCCTGTATCTCCGCTTGCTAATAAATTAGTATCTGTACTATCCCAAATTTGAAAACGAACATTAAAAGGGATTTCTATACCTAAATCATGACAAAATCCTGGTATTTTCACAAAATTAAGTAACCAGGCTGAAAATTCATAGGTTGTAGATTCACATAACCCTGAAATTGTTGTTCTATAAAATTCACCAGCTGAAAAGCCTGCATTTACCATTAAAAATTTACCATCAGTATCACCAGGCGTATGATCTTCAACTTCATGCCAATCAAAACCATTTCCAAAAGAACCATTACCTACAGTATAAAAACCATCATCAGGAAAGCCATCTGTATAATAATATGTTGTTGTACCTTCTGGAAGAACAGAATTTACCGTTCCTGTTCCAAAGTCTTCAAAGAAAATAGGATCACCTGAAGTACCAGAACAAAATCCTAATTGTGCATGTACTCCAATTGATAGAAAAAAAACACAGAAAATTATGATTACTTTAAGACCTGAAAAATTGTTTAGCACATTCATAAAAATTGTTTAGTTAGTTTAATTAGAGATTACTGAATACGCTCAAATATATAAATAAGATTATCCAATAATTGTAGATTTATTGCGAAAAAAACTACCAAAACCGTGTTTGTATAGTTCATGTATAGTTAATACAACATTAGACCAGAGTGTTTTACGAAAAACAATTAGAGAACTTGTTCTTACATCACAAAAAAACAATCAAAAAAGTCAACTATAGAAATAACGACTAGGAATAAAAATACTTTGTTTATAATTTAAGTATTGAAAAACTTTTCTACACAATAATTAAGGAAATATAATTGTCCGAGTAAGGTTCTAATGTGTATTTTTACAAGCACAAAAATATTTTTAATTATGGAAACAATTCAGTTTATACATTCAAAATGGGCCTATTTGGTGTTAATCGTTTTAGTCCTTGCAACACTCAACGCACTGATTAAATTTTTTGGAAACAAAGAATTTGACGCTAAAGATTTTAGAATTTCTTTATTTGCTTTAATTACAATGCACATTCAATTATTAATAGGTATTGTACTGTTTTTTATGAAGGATTATTTTTCAGTCATCAAAGAAGTTGGAGGTATGGGAGAAGTGATGAAGAATTCTGGATTGAGAAATCTTATTATAGAGCATCCTTTAACTATGATAATTGCTATAGCCTTAGTGACCATTGGTTATTCAAAACATAAAAAGAAATTGACGTCTAAACCAAAATTTAAACTATTAACTATTTTCTATACGCTAGCCTTAATTTTAGTATTGGCTAAGATTCCTTGGAACCTGTGGTTTTAAATTTTAAACAATAGCACATAAGAAAGCGTCAAATAAACTAATATTTGACGCTTTTATTTTTGTAAATAATCAGACTCCTAATTAAAAGGGCTTATTAAAACCAAGCTACTCTACTTCTCTTATTAAGTATATATAAACCGGAAAGTGATCACTATAACCTCCAGAAAGTCCAGCGTTAATCATTCTTAAAGGGTAACCTTTATAACGCCCTTCTTTGTTTGTTAAATACGACTCGCTAAAAATACCGGATTGATAAAATCTAAACGATGAATAATCCTTTTCTAAAAATGGCTGTGTAAACAAAATCATATCAAACAAACTCCAAGAATCTCTATAACCTGTAGTCCCTAGACCTAATTTTTTATACTTATTTTCATAAGGGTTATAAATACCTTTAAGCTTAACTTTATCTTGATCTCCTTCTGCTTTTAATTCTTTTTTTAAACTATCATTTATAGGGTTATCATTAAAATCACCCATAGTTATAACTTTAGCATAAGGATCTATTGACTGTAAAGAATCTATAATACGTTTATTCAATTTTCCGGCAGCGACACGTTTAAATCTACTCCTTGCTTCACCTCCACTTCGCGATGGCCAGTGATTAACAATAATATGAATTAAATCTCCTTCCAATTCACCACTCACTAACAGTTGATCTCTTGTATATACGCGTTCTCTAGACGAATCGTCATAAATAAGCAACTCATGCGAGCTTGTCTCAATTGGTTTAAAAAGCGCTTTTTGATAAAGCAACGCTACATCAATTCCTCTTTTATCTGGCGAATCGAAGTGAACAATACCATAATCCTTATCCAACAATTCTGGTTCGTTTACTAAATCGACCAACACCTGTCTGTTTTCAACCTCTGCAACACCAATAATTGCAGGCGAATTATTGGTATCCTTAGAACCAATATCTGCAACTACTTTTGCCATATTATGAAGTTTTTTTACGTAAGCCTCTGCTCTGAGCGCTTCATTTAATTCCATCATAGGACTAGCTTCATCGTACTTAGTCGTATCATTTATGGTGTCAAATAAATTCTCTAAATTGTAAAAAGCAACAGTGTGAATTTTATACTTTTTCTTTTCTTGTGCGGTAACACTCATCAGTGTAGAAAGCAGAATTACTATTAAAGTTAGTTTTATATTTTTCATTTTATATGTTATGTTAACATTAATTACATTACAAATCTTGAGCCAAAAGTATATATTTATTATAAATAATGTAAATTTGCACGCCTTAAATAACTTTTATTTAATGTACAAAGATTATTAACTTTAAAAATAGGTATGAAAAAAAGTTTAATTATTTTATTATTTGGAATTTTTTCCTCTTTTACAATGGCAGCGCAAAGCACCATTATTAAAGGTAGTGTAAAAGATGCCGCATCTTCGGAACCAATTCCTGATGTTACAATTACAATTGAAGAAACACAACAAACAGCTTTAACCGATGGTTTTGGTGAATTTGTTTTTTCTGGTGATGTGCCTTTAGGAGAGCAGGTTCTAAAAATATCAAAAACAGGATATATAACGAAGCGCTATCCTATTATCGTTAACGAAGGACAAACTGTAGATATTACAGATATGACTTTAGATATCGATGTCACTGACGTACAGGATATGTTTACTATTACACTTTCTGACGATGAATTAAATGACGATACCAGTGGTGCAGATAACATTTCTGGATTACTATCGTCTTCAATGGATGTTTTTCAAAGAACAGCAGCTTTTGAATTTAGTTCTTCATTCTTTAAGGTAAGAGGTTTAGATTCTGAAAACGGTTCGGTTTTAATGAATGGTATTGAAATGAATAAACTCTTCAACGGAAGACCACAATGGAGTAATTGGGGAGGTTTAAATGATATGATGCGTAACCAAGTATTAACGACAGGTCTTACTCCTTCAGATTATAATTTTGGTGGTATTTTAGGAACATCTAATATTATAACAAGAGCTTCTTCGTATAGAAAAGGTGGTAGAATAACTTTTTCTTCTTCAAATAGAAGTTACACAAATCGTGCAATGGCGAGTTACGCTTCCGGTTTATTAGAAGATGGATGGTCTTATGCAATTATGTTAGGAAGACGTTGGGGAGATGAAGGCTACCAAGATGCAACTCTATATGATTCTAATTCATTTTTTGCGTCTGTAGAAAAGAAAATAAACGATAAACACAGTATTAATTTTACGTCTATTTACACACCTAATAGAAGAGGAAAGTCGTCGCCAAACACACAAGAAATTTATGACCTAAAAGGAATTAAATACAATGAATATTGGGGAAGCTTAGATGGTGAGCAACGAAACTCTCGTATTAAAGAGGTTGAAGAGCCTATTTTTATGTTAAATCACTATTGGGATATTTCATCTAAAACAAGGTTAAACACTAATGTTGGATACCAATTTGGTAAATTAGGTAACAGTAGATTAGATTATAGTGGTGGTGGTAACCCAAGTGCAGCTTATTACCAATTACTACCAAGTTATTACGAACAAAGAGATGATCTTGCAGGAGCTTATTTAGCGCAACAAAAATTTATAGACGA
Source organism: Winogradskyella marina (assembly GCF_015645385.1). Classification (GTDB taxonomy): domain Bacteria; phylum Bacteroidota; class Bacteroidia; order Flavobacteriales; family Flavobacteriaceae; genus Winogradskyella; species Winogradskyella marina. The sequence goes on along the minus strand of NZ_JADOET010000002.1, from coordinate 426,155 downwards.
TGGTCAAATAGATTGGAACCGTATTATTGATGCCAACGTAACTAATAATATTAATGATATTAGTTCTGCATATGCGTTATATGAAGATAGAGCAGACGACACTCAGTTAACTGTTAACTCTATATTTACTTCAGAAATTAATGAACATATAATCATTAATGGAGCTGTTAATTATAAAAACTTAAAATCAGAGAACTTTGGTGAGGTCATAGATTTATTAGGATCTGATGTTGGTTTATTAAATGTAGATTCTTTTGATGGTTTTCAATATGATAATCAAAACGCAGACCGTTTAGTAGAAGAAGGTGATAAATACAGATATAACTTTAATTTATATGCCGATGTTATTTCTGCTTACGCACAAGGACAATTTACATATCAGAAATTTGATTTTTATGCTTCTGCAAATATAACGAGCACAACATACCAAAGAGAAGGTTTATGGGAACACAGTAGGTTCTTAGGAGATTTATCTTATGGTAAAGGTGAAGAGCTTACGTTTACAGGTGTAGGAGGAAAAGCAGGATTTACATATAAATTTTCTGGAAAACACTTATTTGATGTTAATGGAGGTTACTTAACAAGAGCACCTAATTTACGTAACACATTCTCTAACTCTAGAGAAAATCACTCAATTGTTAAAAACATTAGCGAAGAAATAGTAACGTCTTTTGATGCAAGTTACATTTTTAGATCACCAATTGTTAACGCTAAAATTACAGGATTCTATACTAAAATTGAAGATGCTAACGAAGTAGGGTTCTACTACGCAGATGGTCTAAGTGGAGGTAATGATATTGAAGACAATGATACATCTGCTTTTGTACAAGAAGTTTTACAAGGTATAGATAAAAAACACTTAGGTGTTGAAGTAGGAATTGAAGCCCAAGTAACACCAACAATTAAGTTGAAAGGTGCAGCATCAATTGGTCAGTATACGTATGACAATAATCCAGATTTATACTTAACTTCAGCTAGTTTTAAGAATGCAGATGGGGCACTTAATTATGGACAGGCTAATTTAAAAGATTACAAATTGGCAGGAGGTCCACAAAGAGCATCATCTATTGGTTTTGAATATAGAGATCCAGATTTCTGGTGGTTTGGTGCAACGGCTAACTTTTTCTCAAATGCATATATAGATGTAAATGCATTAACAAGAACGGAGAACTTCTATTTAGCTCCAGATGGATTACCTATAAACAATTACGACGAAGAACTTGCTACGGAATTACTAAAACAAGAAAAAATTAGCGACTATATGGTAGTTAACCTTGTTGGAGGTAAGTCTTGGAAAGTAGGTGACTATTACATAGGTTTATTTGCTAGTGTTGGTAACCTATTAGACGAAGTTTATAAAACTGGTGGTTTTGAGCAAGGTAGAAATGCTAATTATACTCAGCTAAGAGACGATAATGCTGATGGCAATCCAAGGTTTGGCTCAAAATATTGGTATGGACGTGGTACCAATTATTTTGTTAACTTAAACGTTAGATTCTAAAAAAAGAAAAATTAATTAATAATATCACAATTATGAAATGTGCAAATTTCATAGATTCAATAATTATAAATAAAAAAGTTATGAATAAAGCAATTAAATCTTTAAAATTAATAGTAGTCTTAGTAGCTTCAATAGCTATGACGTCTTGTGTCCAAGATGATGATTACACCATTCCTAATAGTTTAGGCGACGAAGAAAATGAAGCTCTAGAAGAATTACTAGCAACAGGAAGCGAAGTCTCTTTTGAAACTGTTAAAGCGATGTACACAGAAGGCGAATTCATAGAGCCTGAGGATACTAATGTTTATGTAAAAGGTTATGTAACTTCATCAGATAGAACAGGAAACTTCTTTAAAGAATTTTTTATTCAAGATAGCCCAACAAACCCAACTTCTGGTTTAAAAGTCATCTTAAACCAAGTAGATACTTATAACCAATTTAACTTAGGGAGAGAAGTTTATATCAGTTTACAAGATCTTTATATTGGTGAAGAACGTGTAGGTAACGGAGTTACAACCATTGGTGGAGGAACCGAAACTGATCAATTCGGTACTACAGTAACTAGCTTAAATGAAATTCAAATTAGACAAAAAGTTTTAAGATCTTCGGTAACTGAAGACATCACACCTTTAAACATAGGTTTAACGGCAATTAATGGTGACCATGTTGGTTTATTAGTTAAAGTTGATAATGTAGAATTTGCTGATGATGAAGTTGGTTTAGGAGATGATCCAAATGTATTAAACTATTTTGACCCAACTGAAACGTTTGATACAAAAAGAACATTACAAGATTGTGGCGGATTTACATACCCAGAATTCATTTTAGAAACTAGTAGTTTTTCAAGTTTTAAAAATGAAAAATTACCTACTGGAAATGGATCTATAACAGCGGTTGTTAGCAAAACTTTTGATGGTGCTAGTTTAGTATTAGCCTTAAATACAACTGATGATGTAGATATGGAAAACCCAAGATGTACATTATTAGATATTGAAGATTTTGAAGTTGTTTTTAACGAAGGCTTTGATAGTGGTTTAGGAGATTGGGAAGTGATCAATACATTAGGTACACAGGATTGGTATGCTAGTAGTTACCAAGGAGAAGGTTATGTAAGAGGCTCTGCTTTTGATGATGATAACATTGTAGAAATGATTAGTTGGTTAATATCTCCTTCAATAGATTTTGATGCTAATGAAAATGAGCGTCTTATTTTACAAGTTGCAGATGCTTTCAGTAACGGACAACCATTAAAAGCGTATTATTCTAATGATTATGTGTCAGGAACCAATCCTGATGATGCTACATGGACAGAAATAGGAGCTTCAGAAATTTCGGCTCTACCGGAGAATACTGGTTTCTTCAACAATGTTTATGACGCAACTGGTTTAATTAATATTTCAATGATTGAAGGTGATGCTGTTTTAGCATTTGTTTATGATAGCGACGATGCTACAGTATCAACAACTATTGATTTAAGTAATGTGCAAATTTTAGCGCAATAAAAAAGCTTATTTATAATATATAATAAAAAGGACTGTCTGAAAAGACAGTCTTTTTTTTATGCAAATGTTTGACTAAACACATCTGCCAAAGCTATAACTATTATGATTAATTTAATTACTAGTCATTATATTGTAAATCACTATATTTATAACCTTAAAAAAAGGATATCACCTAGATGTTAGACACCATTTATATTTCAATATTTAACCACTATAAGAAAGCTTTAGGAAAAAAAAGCATCAATATAGCCTTACTTTATATTTGTACGTTAGAGCTATCCATTGCACTTGCATTAGGTGCCTTTTTTATAGCTTTTGCTAGTCAAATGAAAATGTTAGTAATGTCTTCTACTAAGTTTTGGGTAGTATTCTCATTAATAGCATTATTTATCATTTCTAAAAACTGGATGCGCTATAATGGCAAGAAAAGAACGATACTTAACGCTAAGTCTAAGCGCAGTGATACCTCCATATATTTATTATGGCTTTTGCCTGTAGGATGTTTCGCAATAGCCTTTATTTTGCTTCAAGTACAATAAAAAAAACGCTACCCTTTCGGATAGCGTTTCATTATAATTTTTTCAATAGAATTATTCTACTTTTTCTTCAGTGCCAAATTCTTCTACTTGGTGCATGTTCTTTACCTTGTAAATGTCTGCTACTTTAGTAACGGTTTCTTCTAATGACTCAGGCGTAACTTTAGCCTCATCATATTCAACCATAGCTAAACGTGAATCAAAATCAACTTTTGCTGATTTTACACCTTCCATTTTAGCCATTTTCTTTTCGATTGTTTTAGCACAACCCATGGCACATGTCATACCGTCGATACCAAATTCTACTTTAGCATACGTTGCATTTGGATCTAATGTTGTAGCCACATCGTTTTTAGTAACTTCTACATCTACAGTTTTAACTTCTGGTTCTGTTTCATTTTTACAAGAAGTAAAAACTAAAGCTATAATTGCTACTATACTTATTGTTTTTAATGTCTTCATTAGTTTGGGATATTATAATTTTGGTTAAATCTAATAAATATTGAAGTTTCCTGCGAGATAATTAACGAATTTTGTGATTCTTAATTCCTTCATTTGTATGTTATTTAAGATTATAAGTGTCCATTTGTACCAAAACGCTAATTATTCAAAAAAGCGAAATCACATATTATATTCTGAAACAACTCTATTTTTTTCAACAAGAATCAAATTAATCAAAAATTATACAAGCATAAAAAAACCGAAGCTTTCACTTCGGTTTTCAAAATTTTGAGTTATAAATTCTGATTATTCAAAATCAGCATCTGAAACACCTTCGTTAATTTTTGCTTCTAACAGTTTATAAACGATAAGCTGCCCCATTTGAGTACTTTCTCTTGTTCCTGGAAACATTATACCATCAAAGGCTTTGTAATCCTTTAAAAACGTTTCTTGACTTTGCGTTTGTCCTTGCATAGATGTCGTTTGTACCTCTTTTACTTTTAAACCTGTTTCTACATCATAGAAAAAAGCTAAAGACACAACTTCACCAGGTACTTCTAATTTATAAGCCTCTTTATCTTCTACTTTTTCAATACCAGTTATTTTAGCAGTATCAGATTTTAATAGGTTGAGCTCTGTAAAAAGACCACCTAATAATTTCATATCGTCAACCATACTTTCTGGAAGTGGGTTTTTATTCATAGTCACCTTATCTTGTGTCGTAACAACGGACATCATTTGGTTACCATTCATAGATACTGATTGAGCCAATTTGCCATCCATACGTTTTTCTTCGCTGATTAGAACAGATCCCATTGCGCTAGCTTCATATTGCAACAAAATAGAATTTAAAGCATCTACCTTTTCTTTTCCACCAACAGCTTCTATATAATTGTTTATTACAGATGTTGCATTTACACCTTCTGGTAATTCAACATCGAATTCTGGTTTTTCTGCTGGGTTAGCATAGTGATCGTAATATAAAATAGGAATTCCTGTTTTTTCAAGGTTTTCTATTACTTCACTCCCTTTACCAACGATTACTATCCTAGCATTATCTGATTTAAAATACTTATTCGCAACACGTGTGATATCTTCTGCAGTAACATCATTTATTTTCTGTAAATAGTTAGTATAGAAATCCTTAGGCAAATCATTCAACTTAATGTTTAATGCGTAATTAGCAACGGTTTGAGGGCTTTCTAATCCCATTATAAAATTACCAACATACTTTGCTTTTGCATCTTTAAGTAACTGAGCATCCACAGGTTCTGTTTTAATACGTTCAATTTCTTTTAAAGCTTCAACAACAGCACTATCCGTAACCATTGCTCTTACTTTTGCACTCGCAGTAAAACGACCAGCACCATATCTATTAGCACTTAATCTAGAATAAGCACCATAGGTATAACCATGTTCTTCTCGAAGGTTTTTAAATAAATAACCTTCTCCTCCTCCACCTAAAATATTATTGGTAATTAAAGCGGCATGATAATCTTCATCATTCATCTTTAAATCTACATTATTCATTATCGTAATGTTAGATTGAGCTGCTGTTGGCAAGTCTACAAAGTTAATTTGCGTGTATTGCGCATTAGGATTTACCTTAGGAAGTGTAGAAGATATATCTACAGACTTTTCCCATTTAGAAAAATGTTTTTCAATTTGTTTTTTAACAGCCTTATATTCAACATCACCAATAACTACTAAATAAGCGTTATTTGGGTTAAAATATTTTTCGTAAAAAGCTAATGCATCACCAAAAGAAACATTGTTTATAGTTTCTTCAGTTACGTACTCTCCATAAGGGTGTTTAGTTCCATAAGATAATGCATTTCCAACACGACTACCAATGGCATCGATACTTTTTTCTCCTTGTTTTAAGTTTTCAATAAGTCTTGTTTTTTCCTTATCAAACTCTTCTTCAGTTAATAAAGGATTAATAGCAGCATCTGCTAATAACTCCAATATACGATCAGAATATTTAGACAAAGAACTTGCAAAACCTCCTGTAAACCCAAAGCTTAAACGTGCGCCTAAAAAGTCTATTTCTTCATTAAAGTCTTCTTTAGAAACAGAAGTTGTTCCGTTACCTAACATACTTCCAAGAATGCTCTCTAAACCTGCTTTATCACCAGTTGCTATAGGGTTGTTATCTATACGCAAAGAATATGAAACTCTTGGTAGTTTATGATTTTCAACAACTAATACTTTTAATCCGTTTTTTAATTGAAATTCACTTGGAACTTTTAAACTAATTTCTGGTTCTGGACCAGCTTTAGGTTGTTGAGATCTATCTATCTGTGCATTAACACCTATTGCTACTAAAAACAATAAGGCAAATGCGGTTAATTTTGTTTTCATTATATAAGTTGTTTTCATCTTATTGATCATCTTTTTTTGGTAAATACTCTATTTCAACACGCTGATTTTTACTTAAATATCTATTAGCTACAGCTTGAATTTCTTCTCTTGTGATTGATCTGTAAATTTCAATTTCCTTGTTAATTAAATCTACATCTCCTTTTAACAAATAGTTTGTTGCTAAAGATTCTGCAATTCCTACAATACTAGCATTAGAATTTACAAATTGGTTTTCAAATTGATTAAGTAGTTTTTGATAATCGCGTTCTGTAATTAACTCATTTTGCATTTTAACGATCTCTTCGTCAATTTCATCTAAAATGGTATCTAAAGACGTATCTCCAGAAGGAATCGCAAAAATTGTAAAGATGTTATAATCCATTTGTGGAATATTTACAGCTTGTAATTGCAGGGCTTGTTTTTGCTCGTCAACTATTTTCTTATATAAAACTGAACTTTTACCACCACTTAAATATGTAGAAATCATATCTAATACATAAGAATCTCTAGATGTAAAACCAGGTGTTCTGTACGTAGCTAAAATTGCAGGTAATTGAATATTTTCATCGTAAGCTTGTGTTCTTACCGTTTCAGTAATAGGTTCTTCCTTTGGAAAGTTTCTTACCACTTCTGGTCTACTCTTAACTTCACTGAAATAATCAGCAACCAACTTTTTAGTTTTAGCCATATCAATATCTCCAGCAATAACTAAAACAGCGTTATTTGGACCATAATATTTATCGAAATAAGCATTAAACTCTTCTAAAGTAGCTGCATCTAAATGCTCCATGTAGCCAATATTAGGATCTTTATAAGGGTGAACCTTAAAGAGATTAGATCCTAATGCTTCAAATATGCCACCATATGGTGAACCAGCTCGTTGACGCTTTTCTTCTTTAACAACTTCGTTCTGTGTATCAACACCAACTTGGTCAATAACAGGGTGTAACATACGCTCGGACTCTAACCATAGCGCTAGCTCTAATTTATTTGAAGGAAAAACTTCAAAATAATAGGTTCTGTCTTGAGATGTGTTTGCATTAAATGTACCTCCATTAGCAGGTATAATTTTCATGAATTCTCCACGACCAATATTTTCTGATCCTTCAAACAATAAATGTTCAAAGAAATGTGCAAATCCGGTTCGCTCTCTATCACCATCTTTTCCACCTACATTGTACATTACAGAAGTAGAAACCACTGGCGCTGTGTTGTCTTGATGTAGAATTACGTGTAATCCATTGTCTAAATCAAACTCTTCGAATTCTACTTGTTGCGCTGACATAAATCCAACTGACAACAAAAGAGCTAGAGTAAATAAGCCTTTTTTCATTATTAAAAGTGTTTTAAGTTTAAATTGTATACGTATTTGTCTATACTAATTGCAATTTGTTACAAAATAGCTTCACAAAAATAAACAATGCTTTCACTTTTAACATAATAAAATGTGAAAACTCCTTAATAAGTATGTTATCATTTTCACAAACAAGTCTATTTTGTCTATTATTTGAAACAAAAGAGGTCTAAAACCTCTTAAAACGCTTGCCTATTAATAATTTAGAAGTATATTTGCATCCGCTTTCTGAGAAGAAAGTCATTTATTTAATAAACAAATTAATAAAAACGTTACGCTATGTACGCAATTGTAGAGATAGCAGGGCATCAATTTAAAGTTGAAAAAGACCAAAAAGTTTTTGTTAACCGTTTAGCAACAGAAGAAGGTTCGACAGTAAATTTCGACAACGTTCTTTTAATTGGTGATGGTAGCAATATAACTGTAGGCGCCCCAGCTATAGACGGAGCACAAGTAGGTGCAAAAGTCTTAAGACACCTTAAAGGTGACAAAGTAATAGTCTTTAAGAAGAAAAGACGTAAAGGTTACCGTGTAAAAAACGGACACAGACAATCTTTAACTGAAATCGTAATCGAAGGTATTACTACTTCTGGAGCTAAAAAAGCTGCTCCAAAGAAAGAAGCTAAAAAAGCAGAAGCGAAAACTGCCGCACCAAAAGCGAAAAAAGCAACAGGAAAAGCTGACGATTTGAAAAAAATTGAAGGAGCTGGACCAAAAGCCGCTGAAGCATTGGTAAACGCTGGTTTTGAAACTTTTGAAAAAGTGGCAAACGCAAAAGCTGAAGAATTGAGCAACGTGCTTTCAGAAGCAAGCTCAAGATTAGCACATATCGTTACCGAAACTTGGCCAAAGCAAGCTAAATTAGCTGCAGAAGGTAAGTGGGACGAATTAAAAGAATTACAAGACAGATTAGACGGTGGAATTGAAAAATAATTTTCAATTACATTAATATTAACAATATAAAACCTTAGATCATGGCTCATAAAAAAGGAGTTGGTAGTTCGAAGAATGGTAGAGAATCAGAATCGAAACGTTTAGGCGTTAAGATTTTTGGTGGACAAGCTGCTATTGCTGGAAACATTATCATAAGACAACGTGGAAATACACACCATCCAGGTGAAAATGTATATCAAGGAAAAGATCACACTTTACATGCTAAAGTTGATGGTTTAGTAAAATTTACTAAGAAAAAAGACAACAAGTCTTACGTTTCTATAGAGCCTTTTGAGGCTTAAGAAATTTATTTCTTAACAAATTATAAAACCCTTTCTATTTTTTAGAAAGGGTTTTTGTGTTTTTGTCATTCTGAACACAGTAAGGAATCTTTTTATCAGTTCAGTTAGACCTGTCAGGTTTTTAAAATTACCCTAAACAATCTCCATCTTCTTCAGTAGGAAACTCGCATTCATATTTTGGCAAACGCCTTGTTTTAGTTTGTAATCAAAAAAGAGTTCGTCATTGATGATTTCAGCATCAAAGTAATAATTTTTAACGGCTTCTAATTCCGTTTCAATTTCTGTGAGGCTTAAATCGTGCGTAGCAATGATTCCTGTGGCATTTTGCTTCACTAGTTTCTCCACAAATTTTCTAGAACCAATGGCTTTATCTGTACTGTTGGTTCCTTTTAAAATTTCATCTAGAATTACAAAATAGTTTTTATCGTTTTCAATGGTATCAACTACAAATTTTAAACGCGTCAATTCACTAAAGAAATACGAACTATCATCAGTTAAGGAATCTGTGGTTCGCATACTTGTAATTAACTTAATAGGCTTGTATTTGCTTTGTTTAGCACAAATTGGTAGTCCAACATTAGCCATGACGATATGAAGCGCAACGGTTCTTAAAAACGTGCTCTTTCCAGCCATGTTTGCTCCTGTAACAATAAAAAACTGTTCTTCTTCAAGTTTTAAATCACTATCGACTCGTTTTTCAGGATTTAATAACGGATGACCTAAGCCGTCCGCTAAAATAGTTACTGGTTCTTCGGTTATAATTGGATAGGTAAAACTTTGATGGTTAAAAGCATAATTTCCAAAACTATTAAAAGCATCAAAAAAGGTGACCACTTCAAACCAATCTTCTATTTTATGACCATATTTTGAAATCCATTTTTCAACATTATAGCTATAGCGTATATCTAGAAGTAGAAAACCATTCCCTAAAAGCAATGAAATAAGATTATTTCTATTATCTAAGGCATCGAGTGCTTTTGAAAATTTTGAAAATATTTCGGATGCTTTTTGATCTTCGGACTGAATTAATTTTTGTTTCGACTTTAATAAATCTGATTTAAATTCAGTAGTTTCAATGGCTTCTAAAAGCAATGCGTATTGTTTAAATGTGTCTTTTGCTTGTCCGGTATGATGGGCAAGCGTATCTATTTTTTTCCAATATATTCCGGTAATCGCAAGTCCAAATAATAACCAATACCCAATCATTGATATGGGAATAATTTCAGTTATTCCTAATCCTATAATTACCAACGACGCTATACTAAACACGATAGTGATTGCATATTGTGTTTTTCCTAAGAAGGATTTATACCCCTTTAACCAAGTAATAATGGAAGTTGCTGAATGTTCAATCTCTACACCTTGCGCAACAGCCGAATAGTGTTGTCTCCATTCTGGTAATGCCGCTAATTCTTGTATGGCAGCTTGGCGCTCTTCAATATTAGTGATGGTATTTGATAATAGGTTCTCTGTAAGTTTTTGAGTTCCCTCTTTAATCGCCGTTCTATTGATAAATTGAAAAAATGATCCTTTCCCAAATAAATCGATATCTAAACTGAAAAAATGTTTTGGGTTTTGAAATTCTGAACCATCAGGTTTTTCATGAAAATCACCTTTTGCAATTTTTAATTCATCTTCATTAATAGCAATCAATCGTTTATGTAAATTTCTTTTAGACTTTAAATCGATATATCGAGCTAATAGAAATAGAAAAATAGCGATTCCAACGACACCAATACCTAAAGCTACTTGCCAATTCTGATAGGTAAAATAGATGCCAATTCCTGTTAGAACAAAAACAGAAAGTCTCAGTAAACTAAATAAACTTAATTGTTTAAAAATACGCTTAGAAGCGACTTGATTAGCTTCTAACTGTTCGTTATAAAAAGTATTTGGGTTTTGCATGGTGCTAAATTAAAAAATCCCAAGATAAGATTTTACCTTGGGATTTTACTATAATATTGGGTTGTTCATTTGCACATCATCTATGCTAAATATGACACTAGCCTTTGAAAGTTGCTGCTAAATACTCACGATTCATACGTGCAATATTTTCTAACGAAATACCTTTAGGACATTCTACTTCACAAGCTCCTGTATTTGTACAGTTACCGAACCCTTCTTTATCCATTTGCTCTACCATGTTTCTTACTCGGTCTGCGGCTTCAACTTGTCCTTGAGGTAATAAAGCATATTGAGACACTTTAGCACCAACAAATAACATAGCGGATGAGTTTTTACAACTTGCTACACAAGCACCACAACCAATACAAGTTGCCGCATCCATAGCTTCGTCTGCTGCATGTTTAGAAATAGGAATTGAGTTAGCATCTTGCGTATTACCAGAAGTGTTTACAGAAATATAACCACCTGCTTGCTGAATACGCTCAAAAGCGGTTCTATCTACAACCAAATCCTTGATTACTGGAAACGCTGTTGCTCTCCATGGTTCAATAGTAATGGTATCACCATCTTTAAACATACGCATGTGCAATTGACATGTTGTAATGCCTCTATCTGGTCCGTGAGCTTCACCGTTAATGTGCATTGAACACATGCCGCAAATACCTTCACGACAATCGTGATCAAAAGCTACAGGTTCTTCACCAGAGTTCACTAATTGTTCATTCAAAACATCCATCATTTCTAAGAAAGACATATGCTCTGAAATATCAGTAACTTTGTAATCGACCATTTGCCCCTTAGCTTTTGAGTCTTTTTGTCTCCAAATTTTAAGTGTTAAATTCATATTGTCTTTCTTATTTGTATGAACGTTGTTTCAGTTCAATATCTTTAAATTCTAATTCTTCTTTATGTAAAACCGCATCAGCTGGTTCTCCTTTATATTCCCAAGCTGCTACAAATGCGAAATCTTTATCGTTACGTTTGGCTTCACCTTTTTGAGGACCATCTAATTCAGCTGATTCTTCTCTAAAGTGTCCACCACAAGATTCAGCTCTCATTAAAGCATCCTTAGCAAACAATTCACCTAACTCTAAGAAATCAGCAACACGACCCGCTTTTTCAAGTTCAGGATTCATTTCATCTGCAGTTCCAGGTACTGAAACTTCTTTCCAAAACTCTTCTCTTATGGCTTTTATTTCCGCCATTGCTTCAGTTAAGCCTTTAGCGTTTCGAGACATTCCTGCTTTGTCCCACATTACTTTTCCTAACTTTTTATGGAAATAATCTACAGATTTTGTGCCTTTATTATTCACGAAGAAATTAATTCTTTCGGTAACTTCTTTTTCTGCTTCCTCAAATTCTTTAGAATCCGTTGAAATTGCTCCGGTTCGAATATCAGATGACAAATAATCACCTATAGTATAAGGTAGTACAAAATAACCATCAGCTAAACCTTGCATTAATGCCGAAGCTCCAAGTCTATTAGCACCATGATCAGAGAAATTTGCTTCACCAATACAGTAACATCCAGGAATTGTGGTCATTAAATTATAATCAACCCAAACTCCACCCATGGTGTAGTGAACCGCTGGATAAATCATCATTGGCGTTTCATATGGATTTTGATCTACAATTTTCTCATACATCTGAAATAAGTTACCATACTTAGCTTCTACAATAGCCTGACCTAGTTCTTTTATTTTCGCTGGACTAGGATTTTGTATGTTATGAATCTTAGCTTGCTCTTTCCCATAACGTTCAAAAGCAGAAGCGAAATCTAAATATACAGCTTCACCAGTAGCATTAACACCATAACCAGCATCACAACGTTCTTTGGCAGCACGCGATGCCACATCACGAGGTACTAAGTTACCAAATGCAGGATAACGTCTTTCTAAGTAATAATCACGTTCATCTTCTGACAAATCAGTTGGTTTTTTACGACCTTCTCTAATTGCCATAACATCTTCCATGTTTTTAGGTACCCAAATACGACCATCATTACGCAATGATTCTGACATCAACGTCAATTTCGATTGGTAATCCCCAGAACGTGGAATACATGTTGGGTGAATTTGTGTATAACAAGGATTCGCAAAATACGCGCCTTTTTTATGTATTTTCCAAGCTGCAGTTGCGTTAGAACCCATAGCGTTTGTTGATAAGAAATATACATTTCCGTATCCACCTGAGCCTACAACAACAGCGTGTGCTGAATGTCTTTCTATTTCACCTGTAATTAAATTACGTGCAATTATACCTCTTGCTTTTCCGTCTACAACAACAACGTCTAACATTTCGTGACGGTTAAACATTTCTATTTTACCACGAGCAATTTGTCTATTCATTGCTGAATAAGCTCCTAATAATAACTGTTGTCCGGTTTGTCCTTTTGCATAAAATGTTCTAGAAACTAAAACACCACCAAACGAACGGTTGTCTAATAATCCACCATAATCACGAGCAAAAGGAACACCTTGTGCCACACATTGATCAATAATATTAGCAGACACCTCAGCCAAACGGTAAACATTAGCTTCACGCGAACGGTAATCACCACCTTTTACAGTATCGTAAAATAAGCGGTAAGTAGAATCACCATCACCTTGATAATTTTTTGCGGCGTTAATACCTCCTTGCGCTGCAATAGAGTGTGCTCTACGAGGAGAATCTTGATAAGCAAAGGCTTTTACATTATAGCCTAACTCCGCTAAAGTTGCGGCAGCCGAACCACCTGCAAGTCCTGTACCAACAACAATAACATCGATATGACGTTTGTTAGCCGGGTTTACTAGGTTAATATTGTTCTTATAATCGGTCCACTTATCTTTAATTGAACCCTTTGGTACTTTTGAATCTAAAGCCATATTTAGATATGTTTTTTAGTGATTAAAGTGATGAAATAATGCAATAAATATAAATCCTAATGGGATTATAATTGCGTAAGCTTTTCCAAATCCTTTTAATCCTTTTGTGTATTTATTATTTGCCCCAACTGATTGAAAAGCTGAGCTAAACCCATGTAATAAGTGCAATGCTAAGAAAACAAAAGCAATTACATAAGCTGCAACTCGAAGTGGATTTTGAAATTTCTCAACGAGTTCATGAAAATATCTGTACTCACCATTATGTAAGCCAGACATGTCACCAACAATATACTTGGTGTTAATTTCTGGAATCCAAAAATCAATAAAGTGTAAAACGATAAAAGCTAAAATAGCTGCTCCACTCCAAATCATGTTTCTGCTCATCCATGTAGAATTTGCTGAACCATTATTTTTAGCATAAGAGATATTTCTTGCTTTGTTGTTTTTAATTTCTAATACAAAGCCCATTATAAAATGGAAAATAACACCAAAAATTAATACGGGTTGCATCACATACTGAATAACCCAAAATGTTCCCATAAAGTGAGAAACATCGTTAAAAGTATCTGCGCTAAATACAGATAATAGGTTAATTGCAAAATGTTGTAATAAGAAAATCATTAGGAAGAAAGCCGAAAGTGCCATGGCAAATTTTCTTCCAATCGTAGAATTTAGAATTCCGCTCATTGTAGTTCTAATTTATTTTAGTCTAACAAAGATACTGCGCAATTAACTTTTTCCCAACTACGCTGCGTGATAATTAATTTATTTAGAATGAATTTAATTAGAACATTGTTTGTTTTGAGGGCTTTAAAGCTCTCACATTAAAAACAAACTTCACAAAAATCTCTTAAAATTTATTAGATTATGGCTTTGAACTTTTGCTTACAACTTTGTTTCCTTACTTTTGATTCCCATTAATTTTTTCAAAATTTCACAATTCTTAAACAGTTTATTTTAGACTGTGTTTAGTGTGATATAACATAAATTTTCTCAGAATGAAATACGATTTAATAGACAACCAACTTTTTATAAAAAACCGAAAAAACTTTATGGCTCAGATGAAGCCTAGCAGTTTAGCTGTTTTTAACTCTAATGATATTTACCCAATTGGCGCAGATAGCACAATACCTTTTCAACAAGACAGGAATATATTTTACTTAAGTGGCGTGGATCAAGAAGAAAGTATTTTAGTACTTTTTCCAGACTGTCCAAACCCAAGACACCGTGAAATTTTATTCTTAACAGAAACAAACGAACATATTGCCGTTTGGGAAGGTGAAAAACTTACCAAAGAAAAAGCTTTAGAAACTTCTGGTGTAAAAACCGTGTACTGGTTGCAAGATTTCGATAAAATAATGAAAGAAATCATGTCTCAAGCAGACACCATCTACATCAATACTAATGAGCATTACCGTGCCAATGTTGCCACCGAAACACGTGAAGCGCGTTTTAACAAAAAAATAAAAGCACAATTTCCAGCCCATAAAGTTGAAAAAAGCAACCCTATTTTACAACGTTTACGTTCTGTAAAAGATCCTTTGGAAATAGACATTATGCAACAAGCTTGTAACATTACAGAAAAAGGATTTAGACGTGTTTTGAAATTCACAAAACCTGGCGTTTGGGAATATAATCTGGAAGCAGAATTTATGCATGAATTCCTTAATAATCGCTCAAAAGGATTTTCTTACACACCTATTATTGGCTCTGGAAACAACGCTAACGTTCTACATTACATCGAAAACAATCAACAATGTAAAGCAGGCGATTTAATTCTCATTGATGCTGGTGCAGAATACGCTAATTATTCTAGCGATATGACACGTACAATTCCGGTTTCAGGAAAATTTAACGACAGACAAAAAGCCGTTTATAATGCCGTGAATCGTGTAAAAAATGAAGCTACAAAACTATTAGTTCCTGGAACCATTTGGGCAGATTACCATGTAGAAGTTGGAAAATTAATGACGTCAGAACTCTTAGGTCTTGGCTTGTTAGATAAAGCTGATGTTCAAAACGAAAATCCAGATTGGCCAGCATACAAAAAATACTTTATGCATGGCACATCACACCATATTGGATTAGACACGCATGATTACGGAATTTTAACCGAACCAATGCAAGCTAATAACGTCTTTACCGTTGAACCAGGAATCTACCTTCCAGATGAAGGTTTTGGTATTCGTTTAGAGGATGATGTGGTCATTCAAGAAACAGGAGAACCTTTTAATTTAATGCGTAATATTCCTATTGAGGTCGAAGAGATTGAGGATATTATGAACTCGTAAATATAATTATCATAAAATATTAAAAACTTGTAAGCTCATCATGTAGCTTGCAAGTTTTTTATTTAATATTGATACCTAAACTAAACGGTATGAAATTGACTAAAGAACGTCTTTATATACTACTATCATTTTTTTCAATTTATGTCATTTGGGGCTCTACCTATTTATTTAATAAAATATTAGTGAGTCAATTAGCACCATTATATGCTGCTTCGATTCGGTTTATTTCAGCAAGTATTTTAATTTTTACAATTGCCAAGTTTCTAAAAATACCTTTAAAAATTACAAAGATTCAAATACGAAACACAGTAATTGCTGGCTTTTTGTTTTTAACACTGGGAAATGGCTTAGTTGTCTGGGCACTACGATCTGTTGACAGCGGTTTTGCTGCTTTGGAAATTTCAGCGCAACCTTTAGTGGTCTTAATTCTATTGCGAATATTTGAAGGCAAAAAAATACAACCGATGTCTATTTTAGGTGTCATCATTGGGTGTATTGGTATTTACTTATTAGTCAGTCAACGCGAAATGATCAACCAAGAAGGCATGGTTACCGGAATGATTATGCTTTTTATTTGCATGCTAAGCTGGGCTTTTTGTAGCCTTTTTGTTTCAAAAGCCGACTTACCCTCCAACTTTTTTGTGAATACAGGCTACCAAATGTTATTTGGAGGCTGTATATTATTAATTGGCAGTCTTGTTACCGGAGAAGAACGGCTCCCTTTCTCTAGCTGGAATACTGAAATCATCTACTCTATGGGAATGCTGATCGTTTTTGGAAGTATTGTTGCTTTTACAGCTTTTAATTATTTACTAAGTAAGGTGTCTCCAGAAAAAGTAGCAACCTCAACATATGTAAACCCAATTGTAGCTCTACTATTAGGGTGGTACTTTTTAGACGAAACCTTTTCACTACAATCCATAATTGCTGCAGCAGTTTTACTTACCGGAGTGTATTTTATTAATACAAAAAAGACCATTACGCTTTTTAAGCGCTTCAAGAAAGAAATTTAAATATAGCGATGAAACTCCCTGATAATAGACTTTGAGACTTACAAAAACAATAAATCCGTTATACCTTTTAACCTTCAAAAACAAACAACCGCTCTAAAGCGACCTTAGGCGCTAAATTCTCAGCATGCCATGAAAAAGTAGTTTTCGCTGGCTTTTCCCAAACACACTTAAAATCTTCTGGCGCATTATATTCACTCACAAAAACCTGATGACCAGCTCTACTTTGCTGCCTGCACCACTCCCAGAATTTTTCATGATTAAAGCTATCGCGATACTTCGTTGTAGATGCATAAGGAGGATCACAATAAATAACACTATCGTCAGGTATTATCAATTCAAGATAAGATTTACAAGATAAAATTACCCCTTCAAGATTAGGCACTTGTTTGGTGATATTACGGTAATGCTCACCCCAATAATCCCGCTTACCTTCCTTATCGCGCCTGTAACCCGCAAACCATTTTCCCCCAAAAGAATTAAACCCAACGTAAGCGACCATGTGTTTTGGATATTCATCTTGGTTGTATTTTATATGTCTGTAGTCTTCTTCACTAACGGATTGTGGTGGATCCCAATTATCGTAGATTAAAGCTTGCCACATTGCCATGAGTTCTTGGTGTTGATCGTTTGCAATTCGGATACCATCAACCTTATCAATCATATTCATGCCACCTGCAAAAGGTTCAAGATAGGTTTGATTCTCTTTTCTATCTTTCAGAATTATTGGCAATAACGCTTTTGCAAAACGCGCCTTACTTCCCATGTACTTCATATGCTCTTCTTCATTTTTAATTCTACACCAACCGAAATAATAAACACTAAAAATGCTGGCAACACCCAACCCAAACTTTGGCTTGAAAGTGGAATATAGTGCGTTATAAACCCTAAAGTTTCAGACGGACTCATAAACCCTATGACATCAGGAATACTAAATAAGATAGTGATAAATACAACGGCTCTAAAGACTAAAGGTGTTGCAATCTTTTCTGGTAATACATTTAATAAAATTAATATAATCGTAATTGGATAAATAAATAATAATACCGGAATAGCCACTACAATAATTGAATTAAAATCTAGCTGACCAATAGCAAAACCTAGGACACTCGCCAAAATAGCCGTGATACTATAAACCGTTTGAGAATTATTAAGCAATCCTTTAAAATAATCGGCCGTACCTGCTATTATTCCTATGGCTGTTGTAAAGCAAGCTAATGAAATTAAAATACTTAAAACAGTGTTTCCAAAATCACCTAAAGCTGAAATACTAATATCACGAAGTAAATTAGCGCGTTGCATATCGTTACTGAGTTCTGCATTAATATTAATTTCAGAGCTGTAATAAGCACCAACAGAAATTAATCCTGCATAAATAACAAACAAGCTAAAACCTGCAATAAAACCAGATTTTCTTATTAGCGTCCGCTTAGAACTGTAGATTTCTACAGCCATATTTTTAAAATTCAACGATACGATGATTACAGCTCCGACCACAACAGCTCCAATAGCGTCAAAGGTTTGATAACCTTCTAAAACACCTATTGAAAATGGAGTTTCAAATTGCGAAATCCCTGTATTGAATTCCGTTGAAAACAATCCAATTCCTATAACAGCCAATAGCATTATAACAATAAAAGGAGTTAGAAACTTACCAATGAGACCCAATATTTTTGAACGGTTAAGTACAAAAAGGAGGACCAATGAAAAATAAATTGCACTTGTGAGTGTAGATGAAGTTCCAAAGGTCGGAAATATTGCAATTTCGTGGGTTGCAGCAGCTGTTCTTGGTGACGGAATGGCAATAGCAATAATATAAATAAGGATGCAATACACTAAACTAAAGATTGGTGATACTTTTTTACCAAAATCAAATAATGTGCCTTGTAATCTGGCATGTGCAAGAATCCCAAGAATAGGAATGACCACTGCCGTAATCATAAAACCGATAGTTACCAAAAACCAATCGTCTCCCGCGTTATAACCTAGTAATGGTGGAATCAACAAATTTCCTGCTCCAAAAAACAAGGAAAACATTCCAAAACTAGTGATTAAAAGTTCTTTCCGTTGTATCGTCACCTAGTTGGTTTTCTTGAGTTCTAAATCCCCAAAATCGAAACTAAAATCGGTAATTGGAGCAATATAATCCATGGTTGCAGAAATGGCTTCGCCTTTTTCATTGAAGGTAAATTTCACATACACATCTGCATCATAACTTCTGTCATTCCATTTCGCTACAAAAGTAGTAGCGTTTAATGGTAATAACTCACCAAACAATCTAGACGACCGTTTACTTTTTATGAGGTACCCTTTTTTTGTGTCGTAAGAAATATTTACATCACCAAACCAATCGTCCGTGTAAGTTCCTACAATGTGCTCTGGTTTTGGGAGTGATTTAAGTGTTTTTGCCTTTTCAACTTTAGAAAACACTGCTGTTTTTATGCTGTCGTTATATGTAATATAATCTGCATTTCGTTTGCCATACTTTTCTAACCAATTTCGGTTTTCATATCCTAAATAAGAATCCTTAATCGTATTTGTAATGGTATTAAATGCAGAGCCATTCATTTGATTGGTTAAAACCACAATACCTAAATCTAAATCTGGAATCATAGTAAATTGTGTTACTGTTCCTAACAAGCCTCCTGTATGATACACTTGCTTATGCCCACCTTTTACATCTGCCACAAACCAACCTAAGCCATAACCTTTAAAATTAGAATCGTAAGAATCGTTTGAAGAAACACTTAATGGTGTTTGTAATTGCCAAAGCTCATGAAATTGTTTTTTACTCAATAGACGCTCTCCATCTTTTGTTACGGCATCGTTCATTAAAAATTCTGACCACCTTAACATATCTGGCACATTACTCATAATACCTCCTGCCGGATTTGCAGTTTCACTCCAATCGTGTGGAATCTGAATAAGCTTACCGTCTGCCATAGTATGAGCATCAATAATATTCGATTTATCAGTTACTCTGTTATAAGATGCTTTACTACTTGTCATTCCAACAGGCTTCATAATTTTGGTTTCAATAAAATCTTCCCAAGTTAATCCGCTTACACGTTTTAAAACTTCACCTGCAATAATATACATATTGTTATTATACTTAAACTCACTTCTAAAGGAGCTTTCAGGTTCCAAATATTTCACATTGGCTATAATATCATTGACAGTAAAATCACTGCCTTCAGGGAAAAACATTAAATCTCCAGCACCTAAACCCAAACCACTGCGATGAATTACCAAATCTCTAACCGTAAATTCTTCGGTAACCCATGCATCGTGCAATTGAAACTCTGGTATATGTTGACGCACTTTATCATCCCAATTTAACTTTCCTGCATCTACCATCATGGCTAATGCAAAACAGGTAAACCCTTTACTATTAGAAGCAACACCAACTAAAGTTTCATCGTTCATATCCTTTCTATTGGTTAATGAACGCACACCATGACCTTTTG
Source organism: Winogradskyella marina (assembly GCF_015645385.1). Taxonomy (GTDB): domain Bacteria; phylum Bacteroidota; class Bacteroidia; order Flavobacteriales; family Flavobacteriaceae; genus Winogradskyella; species Winogradskyella marina. The sequence goes on along the minus strand of NZ_JADOET010000002.1, from coordinate 405,682 downwards.
AATACACAATGTCTCCATCCTTAAAAATACCAACAGAAATACCAGGTACTTCAAACGTAGTTAAGGTCTCTTCTATAAGTTTATCGAGCTGTTGTTCTTCAATTTGCGCATTTAGCAAAAACGTGAATATTATAAGTAATGCGGAAAGTAGACGTTTTAAAATCATTCGTTATTTAATTTAGTTTGTTCCGATAGCTATCAGAATTCAAAGATACTAAAATGTTGTAATGATTAATAAGCAGAAATGCTTTCAAAATATATCTTTGCAAACATGATTTTAGACTATAAAAATAGTAGCATACATTATACAGTTGAAGGTAAAGGTGATCCAATTATTCTACTTCATGGGTTTCTTGAAACTATAGATATGTGGCAAAATGTAATTGCTGATTTTTCAGAAACACATCAAATTATTTGTATTGATTTGTTAGGTCATGGCAAAACAGATTGTATAGGTTATGTGCATACCATGGAGGCAATGGCAGATGCCGTTTTAGCGGTTTTAGAACATTTGGAGATTAAAAACGCTCATGTTATAGGCCATTCTATGGGAGGCTATGTGGCGTTGGCTTTGGCCGACAAGAAACCAGACCTTTTTAAGGGACTCTGTTTAATGAACTCTACCTATAAAGCTGATGACAAAGCCCGAAAATTAATTAGAACACGTGCATCTAAAATGGCACAAGAAAATTATGACGTCTTAATAACCCTCTCATTTGCTAATTTATTTACTCCCGAAAGTAAAGACACCTATAATTCCGCGTATGATAATGCACTTCAACTCGCCTTACAAACTCCATTACAAGGCTACATAGCAGCCCAGGAAGGCATGAAGCTTAGACCGAATCGCTTCGAAGTTCTTAAAAACTTGAAATGCCAAAAATTAATTATTATCGGTAAAAAGGACAGTCTTATAGATAGCTGTCAACTCATAAAGGAGATTAAAAATACAGATATAGAATTTGTAGAATTTTCAGAAGGCCACATGAGCCATATCGAAAACGAATCAGATTTACCTTACAATTTATTGCGTTTTGTCGAAAATTTACACCCTTAAACGTTTTGTTTTAATTTATTTTCTAAGTTTACAACAGAGTTCGAAAAATAAATCGTAAACAACCTATTATGACACCTACCAAAATCTACTGTGATTTATTTGGCCATAATTACCAAATTACCAAAAAAGTCACTAACCACGTAAAAGAGTACACTTGCAAATGCTGCAAAAAACAATTGACAACTAACAGCAATGGACGACTTACAGAACTAACCGCTAAACATCAAGAAATTAATTCGGCATTAGAACGTATTTATAACAATAAACTGATGCGTTTGAAGCAAAAAACACTCAGTTCGTCGATTTATTAAATGTTCATAACTTTATAGTAACTAATTTTCTTATATTTAAAAACCCTATAAAAATGATAGAATCACTAAGAAAACTAGTTAATGAAAAACATTTATTGCTCATTATTTGGCCACGATTATCAAGTGTCCAAAAATGTTACTTATCATGTTAAAGAATATAAGTGTAAAAATTGTAAAACCGAAATGACCATTAATGGCAATGGTAAATTTGTACCCTTAACACCAAAATTTAAAGAAATTAATAGTGTATTACATCGTGTACACAACAAACGTTTAGAAAAAGGTCAAAGGCTTTTTATGCTTGATCTTTAAGCGCATTCCACCCTTTTGCTATAATTGGTATTTTTTCTTCGGCTCTGGTCACTAAGTACATACCTCTGTCTTCCTCTGTCATATATCCAATAACCGTTAAATTAGGATTGCCTTTTATTTTTGGAAAATCGTCTTGTGAAATTGTCATTAGCAATTCATAATCCTCACCACCATTTAAAGCAATTGTCGTACTATCTACATTAAATTCCTCGCAAGTAGAAATCACTTGAGGATCTAGAGGGATCTTTGTTTCATACAGATCTACACCAACTTTACTTTGTTTACACAAATGCATAACTTCAGAAGAAATGCCGTCGCTCACATCTATCATACTTGTTGGTTTAACATCTAATTCTTTCAACAACTCCACAATATCTTTTCGAGCTTCCGGTTTTAACTGTCGTTCTATGATGTAGGTGTACATTGATAAATCGGGTTGATTATTCGGATTCACCTTAAACACTTCCTTTTCGCGTTCTAGCACTTGCAATCCCATATATGCACCACCAACATCACCTGTTAACACTAATAAGTCATTTGGTTTTGCACCAGATCGCAATACTTCATTTCCTTTTTCAACGGCACCAATAGCAGTCACAGAAATAATTAAACCAGAGGTTGAAGACGTCGTATCACCACCAACAACATCTACATTGTAAAATTTAGCTGCGGTTGTGATACCTGCATACAATTCCTCTAAAGCTTCTAAAGGAAAACGATTAGATACAGCTATAGAGATTGTTACTTGTGTCGCTACAGCATTCATAGCATAGATATCCGATAGATTAACCACTACAGCCTTATAACCCAAATGTTTTAAAGGAGCATAACTTAAATCGAAATGGACACCTTCTACTAACAGGTCTGTAGAAACGACCACTTGTTTTTTATCAAAATTTAAAACTGCTGCATCATCACCTATGCTTTTTATAGTTGACTTTTGAGTCACTTTAAAATGATCCGTTAAGTGCTCAATTAATTTAAATTCTCCTAATTCACTCAAAGGAGTTCGCTGTGGGTTTTTATCTTCAATCATATTGCAAAAATATTATGCTTTTTTATAATAGACTGTATGAATGGAATTATTTATTTCTTACGAACCTAAAATTAAATAATTCATTTGATGTAAAGTTACGCAGCATCTTGGTGTTCTGCTATGTTTTAATCTTAAGTTATTTATAAAAATACCATATAAAATTTGTGTAATAATAACCGAAATCTGAAATAAACGTGCATTTCATCGAAAAATTAGGTATTTTAACACGAATTAAGTTTCATTTTTTAAATTGCCCTCCCCTAAATCAATGAAAATGAGACCTACCTCAACTGAAGCTTTACCTTGCGCCGTTTTTGGACACAACTATGTAAGATCCAAAACCAATTTAGATCATACAATTGAAATGACATGCTCACACTGCGATACTGTGGTTGTCACAGATCAACACGGAAACTTTGAAAACCACACCGTTGCTAATAGTCAAATCACAGATGCCTTACAAGAATTGTATAGACTTACAAGGCGTTTTCCAAAAACAAAAGTAGCTCTATAATTCTACTTTCCTTCGGCTTTATCCCTTATAGCCACACACTATGAAATCATATACTAATATAATGTTAGTACCTATGGTAAAACCTTAGTTATATCGTATATTTGCATTCTATTTAGAACTAATCTAGTTAAACGATATGATTAAAGTCTCTGAACATGCAAAAAAGAAAGTCATAGAACTTATGACTGACGACGGCTACAACCCAAGCACAGACTACGTTAGAGTTGGTGTTAAGAGTGGTGGTTGCTCTGGCTTATCTTATGATTTAAAATTTGATAAAGCACAAGCTGAAGACGATAAAGTTTTTGAAGATAATGACATTAAAATCATTGTAGACAAAAAAAGCTTTCTCTATCTCATAGGCACCACTTTAGAATATTCAGGAGGTCTAAACGGAACTGGTTTCGTTTTTAACAACCCAAATGCCAACCGAACTTGCGGTTGCGGTGAATCATTTTCACTTTAAAATTAAAATAAAGACATGTCAAAATATACTGAAGACGACTTAAGGGAAGAATTAAAAACCAAAGAATACGAATATGGTTTTTACACAGATATTGAATCTGAAACCTTTCCTGTTGGATTAAATGAAGAAATTGTAATTGCCATTTCTAAGAAAAAAGAAGAGCCAGAATGGATGACCGAATGGCGTCTTGAAGCTTTTAAAGTTTGGAAGGAAATGACTGAGCCAGAATGGGCAAATGTACATTACAAAAAACCAGATTTCCAGGCTATTTCGTACTATTCGGCACCAAATAGCAAACCAAAATACGATAGTATCGATGAGGTTGATCCAGAATTATTAGCCACTTTTGAAAAATTAGGTATTTCATTAGACGAGCAAAAGAAATTAGCTGGTGTGGCAATGGATGTTGTTGTCGATTCTGTTTCAGTAGCTACAACATTTAAGAAAACCTTAGCCGAAAAAGGCATTATTTTTATGAGTATTTCTGAAGCCATACAGGAACATCCTGAATTGGTAAGAAAACACCTCGGAACTGTGGTACCACAAAAAGATAATTTTTATGCGGCTTTAAATTCTGCTGTATTTAGTGACGGTTCGTTCTGTTACATTCCAAAAGGTGTAAAATGTCCTATGGAATTATCAACGTATTTTAGAATTAACCAAGCAGGAACCGGGCAGTTTGAAAGAACTTTAGTCGTTGCTGATGAAGGTAGTTATGTTTCTTACTTAGAAGGTTGTACAGCACCAAGCCGCGATGAAAACCAATTACACGCAGCAGTTGTAGAGCTTATTGCCTTGGATGATGCCGAAATAAAATATTCAACCGTTCAAAACTGGTTCCCAGGAAATGCAGAAGGTAAAGGTGGAGTTTATAATTTTGTAACGAAAAGAGGACTTTGTGAGAAAAACGCAAAAATTTCTTGGACACAAGTTGAAACAGGTTCTGCTGTTACATGGAAATATCCATCTTGCGTCTTAAAAGGTGATAATTCAGTTGGCGAATTTTATTCGATCGCTGTCACTAATAATTATCAGCAAGCCGATACTGGTACCAAAATGATTCATTTAGGTAAAAACACAAAATCGACCATTATTTCCAAAGGTATTTCCGCTGGTAAATCACAAAACTCGTATCGTGGATTGGTTCAAATCAATTCTCGTGCTGAAAACGCACGTAACTTTTCACAATGTGATAGTTTACTAATGGGAAATGAATGTGGAGCACATACCTTCCCTTATATAGAAGCTAAAAACAAAAGTGCCATGATTGAGCACGAAGCCACAACAAGTAAAATCGGTGAAGACCAGTTATTTTACTGTAATCAAAGAGGTATCGATACCGAAAAAGCGATTGCATTAATTGTGAATGGCTTTAGTAAAGAGGTTCTCAATAAATTACCAATGGAATTTGCTGTTGAAGCTCAAAAATTATTGGAAATTAGTTTAGAAGGTTCTGTAGGATAACCAACAGTGTTATTCCTGCGAAATCAAGAATCCAAATAAATATAGGATTGATTAAATATTATGAAGAAAATAAATTTAATTATTGTTTTAGCCTTAGTGATGTTCGCTTGCAAAAACGAAACAAAACAAGATGTTAATCTCGAGGATAACCGAGCAAAATCTTACGATCAAAATGATGGCTTTATAACCGTGAAAGGGGATTTTGTTTATTTCGCAGATGCTGCGGTTTTACAAACTCCAAAAGAAATCTATGGTGTGGTTATCGATGATAATATGCACGCATTAGCTGATCAAGTTAAAGCCTATAAAAAAGAAGCCACTGACATGGTTCCCGTAACCGTAAGAGTTAGAAAATTTGAAAAAGATTCTCTGGAAGAAGGCTGGCAATACAAAGTAGAAATAAAGGAAATATTAAAGGTGGAAGCACCAGATCCAAATAAAGAAGACGTTATAAAATTAGCAAACTAAAATTATGTTAAAGATCAATAACTTACATGCAAATGTAGAAGATAAAAGTATATTAAAAGGTATAAATCTTGAAGTAAAACCTGGTGAAGTACACGCTATTATGGGACCAAATGGTTCTGGAAAAAGTACATTAGCTTCTGTAATTGCAGGTAAAGAAGAATACGAAGTTACCGAAGGAAACATCATGTTAGAGGATGAAGATATTGAAGAATTATCGGCAGAAGAACGTGCTCACAAAGGTGTATTTCTATCGTTTCAATACCCTGTAGAAATTCCTGGAGTTAGTGTAACTAATTTTATCAGAACAGCTATAAACGAAACGCGTAAAGCAAAAGGTTTAGAAGACATGCCTGCAAAAGACATGTTAAAAATGATTAGAGATAAATCAGAACTCTTAGAAATTGATCGTAAATTTTTATCACGTTCATTAAACGAAGGCTTTTCTGGTGGTGAGAAAAAACGAAATGAGATCTTTCAGATGGCAATGTTAGAACCAAAATTAGCCATCTTAGATGAAACGGATTCTGGTTTAGATATCGATGCACTTCGTATTGTAGCCAATGGAGTTAACAAATTAAAATCTAAAGACAACGCTGTAATAGTGATTACACACTACCAACGTTTATTAGATCATATCGTTCCTGATTTTGTTCACGTTTTACACGAAGGTAGAATTGTAAAAACAGGAGGAAAAGAACTAGCTCACGAATTAGAAGCTAAAGGTTACGATTGGATTAAGGAAGAGGTTAACGCTTAAATAGTTGTCAGTGGTCAGTCTTCAGTTGGCAGTTGCTGACTCAATTCTGATTACTCTTGCTATAACACTCTTTCAAATTAAAATTAGAAACAACTTTTCGTCATTAGTTAAAAACTGAAGACTGAAGACTGTGGATTGAAGACTGAAAAAAAATGGAATTAAAAGAAAAATTAGTATCGTCATTTATGGCATTCGAGGACACTATAGACGTCAACTCATCCATACATGATATTCGTACTGAAGCTATAAAGAATTTTGAAGCTGAAGGCTTTCCTTCTAAGCGTTTAGAAGACTGGAAATACACATCGTTAAATTCGGTTTTAAAACACGATTACAGTGTGTTTCCAAAATCTGAAAATGACATTGAGTTTAAAGATATAAAACCTTATTTCTCGCATGATATTGATGCTTATAAAATCATCTTTATCGACGGAAAATATGCATCACATTTATCGCAAACCACACACGATGGTTTAGATGTTTGCTTAATGTCTGCTGCTTTAACCAAACCAAAATACAAAGTAATTATTGATAATTATTTCAATAAAATTGCTTCAAAAAATGGGATATCGTCTTTAAATACCGCGTTTTCTTACGAAGGAGCTTACATCAACATCCCAAAAAATAAAGTGGTTGATAAACCCATTCAAATTATACACTTTTCAACAGGGAACGAAGCTGCAGTCATGTTACAACCGCGTAACTTAATTATAGTCAATGAAAATGCACATGTTCAAATTATTGAGCGTCATCAAAGCTTAACAGATAATCCTGTTTTAACCAATTCGGTAACTGAAATTTTTACCAACAAACGTGCTATTGTTGATTATTACAAAATTCAAAACGATAGACAAAGTGCCTCATTAATTGACAGCACTTTTATCAACCAAAAACAAGAGAGTTTAGCCAAAGTGCACACCTTTGCTTTAGGTGGAAAATTGGTGAGAAATAATCTAGAATTCTATCAAAATGGTGAGCGTATTGATTCTACCATGAAAGGCATCACTATTATTGGAGACAAACAACATGTAGACCACAATACTTTAGTGCATCATATAGAACCTAATTGCGAAAGTCACCAAGATTACAAAGGTATTTTTGATGATAAAGCAACTGGTGTTTTCAACGGTAAAGTTGTTGTTGAAAAATTAGCTCAGAAAACCAATGCGTTTCAGGCAAACAATAATATCTTATTAAGTGATAAAGCGACCATAAACACCAAACCTCAACTCGAGATTTTTGCAGACGATGTAAAATGTTCGCATGGTTGTACAATTGGACAGTTAGATGAAAGCGCCATGTTTTACTTACGTTCTCGTGGTATTCCTGAAAAGGAAGCTAAAGCCTTATTAATGTTTGCTTTTAGTAATACTGTTTTAGATTCTGTAAAAATACCTGAGCTTAAAGATAGAATCACTAAGATTATCGCTGAAAAATTGGGAGTTAATATTGGGTTTGACTTATAATTAATACGAGTCTAAAAATGTCATAATTTTCACCCCAATAATGAATAAAAGCGCATATTAAACCTGTAATAGGTTAAGTTCTATTTGAGATTTTGAAACACTTCAGACCTCAAAGGTTTCTGAAACCTTTGAGGTTTTAAATTTAAAGAAATAAATGTTAGACGTACAAAACATAAGACAAGACTTCCCCATCCTAAACAGAACCGTGAACGGGAAACCACTTATATATTTTGATAATGCAGCAACATCACAAACCCCTCAACAAGTTATTGATGTCATTGTAGATTATTACAGCAATTATAATGCTAATATTCACAGAGGTGTGCATAGCTTAAGTCAAGAAGCTACGGATGCCTATGAGCAGTCGCGTCTTAAAATTCAGAACCATTTTAATGCCAAGCACAGTCACGAAATTATTTATACGGCTGGTACTACTCACGGTATTAATTTAGTGGCCAACGGCTTTTCGTCACTTTTGAAAAAAGGCGATGAAGTTATTGTTTCAGCTTTAGAACATCACAGTAATATTGTACCATGGCAAATGCTTTGCGAACGTACAGGTGCAAGTTTAAAAGTGATACCCATGAATGACCATGGCGAATTAATTCTTTCAGAATATGAAGCCCTTTTAAATGATAACACCAAGTTGGTTTTTGTAAATCATATTTCAAATGCTTTAGGGACTATCAATCCTATTGAAAAAATCATTGAGAAAGCACATGCTGTTGGAGCGGCAGTTTTAGTGGATGGCGCACAATCTTGCCCACATATAAAACCCGATGTTCAAGCTTTGGATGTTGATTTCTATGTCTGTTCAGCTCATAAAATGTGTGGCCCAACAGGAGTTGGTATGTTGTACGGCAAAGAAGCATGGCTTAATAAATTACCACCTTATCAAGGTGGCGGCGAAATGATTGCAGAAGTCTCGTTTGAAAAAACCACTTACGCAGGTTTGCCACATAAATTTGAAGCTGGCACACCCAACATCTGTGGTGGCATTGCTTTTGGTGCTGCTTTAGATTATATGAACAGCATTAGTTTTGATGCTATTGCCAACTATGAAAACGAACTTTTAGACTACGGCACTTCAGAATTACTAAAGATTGAAGGTTTAAAAATTTACGGTACTGCCAAAGAAAAAACCTCTGTAATTTCGTTTAATGTTGGGAACATTCACCCTTATGATATTGGAACCATTTTAGATAAAATGGGCATTGCAGTACGTACAGGTCATCATTGTGCACAGCCTATTATGGATTTCTATAAGATTCCTGGGACAGTACGTGCTTCCTTTATGTTTTACAATACCAAAGAAGAAATTGATACGTTTATAACTGCACTAAAAAAAGCAGTTATGATGTTGTCCTAAACTTTGGCACTAAAAGTGTATCTTATTCTGTATAAAACTTTAAAAGATGAAATTTATAATAAGCCTATTTACACTTTTAATAACGGTTACGTCTTGTGATACGTCTAAAAAAGCGGTTGAAAACAATAAGAAAATGCGAGAAACACTTTCAGGAACCTATTATATAACGCAAGTTGGAAGTATTGATGTTTCTGCCAACAAAATTGCTATTTCTTTTGATGCTACAACAAATACAGTCAATGGATTTGCAGGTTGCAATAGTTTTTTTGGCAACTATTCTATAGAACATAACAGTATCAGTTTTGGAAGTATTGGCGCTTCAAAAAAATTGTGTCAAAAAGAAATTATGTCTATTGAAAATGCAGTGCTAAAAGCATTACGTACGGTAAACTCATTTTCAATTGATCAAAATGCCGTTTCATTATTAGAAAACGATACCATCCTAATCAAGGCCTCATCGACCTCAGTGGTTTCTAAAAAAAGTACAACATCAAAAGACACATATAAAACTGCTGTTAAATACCAAGCCTCAACAAGAGGATCATTCGATTTTATATTAATATCTCAAAATGGCATTTCGATTTCAAAAGATGCAGGACTTCAAGATATTGAAAAACACGCGATAGATGCCGCTCAATGGAAAGAACTTAAAACCTTAATAGAAGATGTGGATGTAGAATCACTTCAAGAATTAAAAGCGCCTTCACAAAAACATCAATATGATGGAGCGCTTCATGCTACTTTAGCCATACAAATAGGTGATGTGGAATATATAACACCAACATTTGATCATGGAAATCCACCAAGCGAAATTGAAACATTAGTTAATAAAGTGTTATCCATAAAAGAAAAAACCATAAAACAGTAGCTATTTTGTAATTTTGCAATAAACAATAAGATTATGACCATAGAAGAAGTACAAAACGAAATTATTGATGAGTTTTCTATGTTTGAAGATTGGGAGGAACGTTACCAATACATGATAGATTTAGGTAAAGACTTACCTTTAATAGACGAAAAATATAAAACTGAAGATAACATTATAAAAGGTTGCCAGAGTAAAGTTTGGGTTCATGCCAATATGGTAGACGACAAAGTAAACTTTACAGCAGATAGCGACGCCATAATCACCAAAGGCATTATTGCGATTTTGATTAGAACATTTTCTAATCAGCACCCAGCAGCAATTATCGAAGCCAATACCGATTTTATTGATAAAATTGGCCTAAAAGAACACTTATCACCAACTAGAGCCAATGGCCTAGTAAGCATGATAAAACAATTAAAACTGTATGCTATTGCATACCAAACACAACTGAGTTAAGTTATTTGTTGTAAAGTCGTTGATTCGACTTCGACGAAACGACAAACAACCTAACGACAAACATTATATTATGAGCGACACAACTATAGACACAACAGTATTAGGAGAGAAAATTCTTAGAGTTATAAAAACCATTTACGATCCAGAAATTCCTGTAGACATCTACGAATTAGGCTTAATCTACGATGTATTAATAAACGAAGATTACGAAGTAAAAATATTAATGACCTTAACAACACCAAACTGTCCGGTAGCAGAAACCTTACCATTGGAGGTTGAAGAAAAAGTAAAATCTATTAATGAGGTTAAGGATGCTGAAGTCGAAATTACTTTCGATCCGCCTTGGTCTCAAGAATTAATGAGTGAAGAAGCAAGGTTAGAGCTTGGAATGCTTTAACTAAAACCAATAAATGCGAAGACGTACACCTACTTCTTTAAAAGACGACAATAAAACGAGTATTAAATCGTCTTTTAATGCCTTAGTTTATATTCCGAGGTTTTTTAAAGAAATCTGGAAAGTAAACAAAGGACTCTTTCTATTATCTGCATTTTGTAGACTTATTGGCGCATTGCTTCCTGTTGTTATTTTATGGGTTGGAAAACTCATTATTGATGAAATCATTTTACAGATTTCGTTAGATGTTCCTGATTATAACTCACTCTGGACCTATGTAGCGATGGAGTTTGGTTTAATTATCCTTTCCGATTTAATCAGTAGAGCCATTTCATTAACTGATGGCCTACTTGGCGATGAGTATAATATTGCTACTTCCGTAACTATCATTAAAAAAACCAATCAGATTAATATTAGTTTATTAGAAGATTCTGAGTTTTATGATAAGCTAGAACGTGCGAGAACACAAACCACAGGGCGTGTTGCACTAATGTCTAATGTTTTAGGGCAAGCGCAAAGTGCTATTTCTATTGCAACACTTGTGGCTGGTTTAATTTATTTTGAACCGTATTTAATTATCCTGTTGGTACTAAGTATTATTCCTTCGTTTATAAATGAAGTCCGGTTTAGTCAACGTCAATATTCTTTAGCACGAAGCTGGACCTCTGAACGACGCGAATTAGATTATTTAAGATTTATAGGAGCTAATGATAAAACCGCAAAAGAAATTAAGCTTTTTGGCTTAACCGATTTTGTTGTAGATCGCTTTAAAAATCTGTCCGAAGAATATTATCAACTCAATAAAACCCTTTCTATTAAACGGTCTGCCCTAGGCTTTTTGTTTAATGTTTTAGGGTCTTTAAGTTATTACGGAGCGTATGTTTTTATAATATATCGTGTGCTTTCGGGAGCCATTACTCTTGGTGAATTAACGTTTTTATCAGGATCGTTTAATCGCTTAATGCGAAACCTTCAAGATTTCTTTTCAAAATTTACACGGATTTCTGAAAGTGCTCTATACTTAAAAGATTATTTCGATTTTATAGACATTTCAATTGTTTCAAAAGTGAAAGAAGATATGCCGCTTCCTAAACAAATTAAAACAGGGTTTGAGTTTAAGGATGTTCGGTTTGCGTACCCTAATTCGGAAGTTGAAATTTTAAAAGGCATCACGTTCAACCTAAAAGCAGGAGAAAAATTAGCCTTTGTTGGACAAAATGGTGCTGGAAAAACCACGTTAATAAAATTATTATTGCGTTTTTACGAACCCACTTCTGGTGAAATATTATTAGATGGCACCAATATTAATCGTTTTAATATTGCAGAGTATCAAGAATATTTTGGAGTTATTTTTCAGGATTTCTTTAGGTATGAATTTACCGTTAAAGAGAATATCGCCATTGGAAATATTGACGAATTAAATAACCAAGATAAAATTATAAACGCGGCAGAATTAAGTTTGGCTAACGAAGTGGTGTCAGAACTAAAACATGGATACAATCAGCAATTAGGAAAGCGTTTTTCTAATGGCCAAGAATTATCTGGTGGACAATGGCAAAAAGTGGCTTTGGCCAGAGCATATATGAAAAGTGCCGAAGTTATGATTTTAGACGAACCAACCTCAGCATTAGATGCACGAGCAGAAAGTGAAGTCTTTGGTCGGTTTATTGGTTTAACCGAAGGAAAAACAAGTATTATAATTTCGCACAGATTTAGTACAGTTCGCCAAGCAAATAGAATTTTAGTTTTAGAACATGGAAAGGTTTTAGAAATTGGAACACATGAAGAACTTGTGGCAAAGCAAGGTTTATATTCTGAATTGTTCACCTTACAAGCTGAAGGCTATCAATAAACAATTATCTTTGTATTATGGCAGATGAGATTATAAATAGAGTTGCAAACAGCAAGCTAAAAGTTATAGATTTAGAGGACTATTACCCAATAGGCGAACGTGTTCTCTTTGATATAAAAGATTGGTTACTTGAAGGGTTTGTACTACGAGAAAAAGACTTTAGAGCTTTTGTTTCTGAACAAAATTGGTCGCAATATCAAGATTGCTATGTAGCCTTACATTGTTCAACCGATGCTATTGTACCAGATTGGGCTTATATGCTTATTTCAATTGAGTTGCAAGCTTATGCTAAATTGACTGTGATTGGTTCATTAGAAGAATTGGAATCTATTTTATTTACTGAAATTATTTCGAATTTAGAGGTTAAACAGTATGAAGGTTTACCTGTAATTATAAAAGGGTGTTCTCATAAACCTGTACCCTCAAATGCCTTAGTATTACTGTCTCAAAAATTAAAACCCATAGCAAAATCTATTATGTTTGGTGAGGCGTGTTCTTCAGTGCCTCTTTTCAAAAGAAAATAATTCAAAAAAAAATGTGACTTTTTGGTAATTTTTTGGTCTAAACTACAGTGGTGATAAACAATCAAAGTTTTCATCAAAATTATATAAACACGTATATTTGCAAATTAAATCAAATTTAAATTACTAAACATTAACACATTATGAATAAGAAATTACTTTTTTCAGCATTCTTTTTATTTGCTATAACCTTTGGTTTTTCTCAAACAAAAGAAGAATTACAAGCTCAAAAAGCTGAAAAACAAGCAGAAGCAGATAAGTTTCAAGCAGAAGCTGATGCCTTACAAGCACAGATTGATGCGTTGCCAGGTTGGAGAGTAGGTGCTTTTGGTACTATTGGTGGTAACTTGTCTAAATTTAACGATTGGTATGGTCAAGGAACACCAGATCTTTCTTCTGGAAACCTTGGAATTACTTTTAATGCTTATGCTAATAAAATTGAAGATAAATATTTCTGGAGAAATTCTTTATTTACAAACCTAAGCTGGGTAAAATTTGATGACAAAAACGACCCAACAGATGATGATAGTTTTCAAGAAGGAACAGATGTTTTTAATATCTCTTCTCTTTATGGTAGAAACATTAGTAAAACTTGGGCAATATCTGGTTTAGCAGATTACAGAACGACACTTTTAAACAACTTTAATGATCCTGGATTCTTAGATCTTGGTATTGGTGCTACATGGACTCCTGTTGAAAATTTAGTTGTCGTAATTCACCCATTAAACTACAACTTTGTATTTGCAGATAATGATGCAGCATTTGAATCTTCTGCTGGTGCTAAAATTGTAGCAGACTATACAAGACAAATTGGAGCTATTAACTTTAAAACCAATTTTTCTACATTCCAAAGCTACGACTCAAGCGAATTATCTAACTGGACTTGGACGAACTCTTTCGGTTATACATTGTGGAAAATGATTGGTGTTGGTTTTGATTTTGGTTTAAGAAGCAACCAACAAGAAGCTGCAAATGTTCAAGGTGTAGACTTAGCTGATGCCGATAACAACTTACAATCTTATTATACACTTGGTTTAAGCTACAAGTTTTAATAACAGCCAAGTATAAAACAGAAAACCTGTCTAGATTAAAATTTAGACAGGTTTTTTTTATGTTCAATAAGAACTTAATTAAAACTTTTCTTTTTGTTCTTTTTCTTAAACAGGCGTTTAATAAAACCATCGCGTTTTGTGGGTTCGCAATCTAAGGCGGTTAAAACCTGTTCTGAAGGTGTTTCAAATTGCGCACTTGTTATAGGTCTAAAGTCACTATCGTTATTTAGTTTCTGATAAAACTTTGCAAAAATAGGTAAGGCAGAATTAGCACCTTGACCCATTCCTGTAGATTTAAATCCTATACTGTGATTGTCGTTTCCTACCCAAGTTATAGTTACTAAGTTTGGTGTTAAGCCAACAAACCAACCATCTTTATTGTCTTGTGTTGTTCCTGTTTTTCCGGCAATGTCATTTTTTAAACCATAGGTACTTCTTATTCGTGATGCAGTGCCTTTATTAACAGTAGATTTCATCATTTCTAAAAGGACTTGTCTTGTAAATTCACTATACGCTTCTTTCTCTGAAATTTCAGGTTCAAAAGTCGCTATGACATTTCCATATTTATCTTCAATCTTTGTGATATAATATGGAGTTACAGATTTGCCTTTATTAAGATAACTAGCATATGCACCTGTTAAGTCTTTCAAACTAATTTCTGCAACACCTAAGGCTAACGATGGCTCGTTAGGTAGTGCTTTAGAAATTCCCATTTTTTCAACCTGCTCCAACACTTTTGGTATTCCTACCTCCTCTAAAACCTTCACAGAAATAGTATTAACAGAGTTGCTTAACGCATTTTCTAAAGTGTAATTAATATAAGGGTCTTCGTCATCACTTCCAGAATTGGTTGGTGTCCAATCGTCATAGTCTGTATAGGTTACTTTATTTAACGAGAAATAAGTACAAGGACTTAAATCGTTATCAATGGCAGCAGTATAAACAAAAGGTTTAAAGGTAGAACCTACTTGCCGTTCACTTTGCGAAATATGATCGTATTTAAAATAGCGATAATCGATACCTCCGACATAAGTTCTTACGGCTCCAGTAGTTGGCTCAACAGATAACATTCCGGTGTTTAAAAATTTAAGATAATGCTTTAAGCTATCTATGGTAGATAGATTTTTAATGGTATCGCCTTTCCAACTAAACACATCCGTTGGACGTTTCACATTTAATGAATCTTTAATTTGAGTTTCAGTTAACCCGTTCTCCTTATAGGTTTTTACTTGGGCTAATTTCGCAATAGCACTCTTGAGCAATTTAGAATTGGTTTCCCAAGGCGAATGCTTACCATAAGATGTTTCAAAATTAGCTTGAAGCTTGCTCATGTGGTCTTTCATGGCGTCTTCTGCTATCTGTTGCATTTTATAATCTAGGGTTGTATGAATAATTAAACCATCTTTATACAGGTCATATTTTTCTCCTTCAGGTGTTTTTAAAGTGTCTAGAATAGAACTGAGTTGTTTTTTTACTGCAGCTCTAAAATAAGGTGCTATCCCTAAATCGTGATTAAAGGATCTATAATCTAATTGTAATTCTTGATCTGAATAATACGCTAATGAGTCTTTAGCAAGGTATCCGTAATTAACCATTTGACTTAAGACCACATTCCTTCTATCTCTACTACGTGTTCCATGTACTCTTGGGTTGAAATATGTATTGGCTTTTAATGTTCCAACTAAAGTTGCGGCTTCAACAATTGAAATATCTTTTACAGATTTATTGAAAAATTTAAGCGATGCACTTTCTATTCCATACGTATTGTCAGAAAATGGAACTGTATTGAGGTATAGTATTAAAATTTCGTCTTTAGAATACACTGACTCTATTCGCTTGGCAACAATAGATTCTTTGAATTTATTAATAAGCATACTGAACATTGCATAATTCTTTCTGCCATAAAGGTTTTTTGCGAGTTGAAGTGTTATAGTGCTTCCACCTCCTGCAGATTTATCTTGAAGAATTAGGTTTTTAACAAACACACGCATTAAGCTGATGTTGTCTATACCATCGTGCTCATAAAATCGGGAATCTTCAGTAGCAACTAAAGCTTCAATAAGATGTTTAGGTAAATCTTCAAACGTTACAGGTTGCCTGTCGTAGATATAATATTTGCCTATTAATTTTTCGTCCTTATCTAAAAGTTGTGTGGCTTGTTCTTGTTTAATAGAACTAATAGCTTCCGACGTTGGTAGTTTTCCGAATACACCGAGATATATACTGATATAAAGTCCTATTAAAAACAATACCGCTACAACGAATAAAATAAGTAAGCCTCTCACCCATTTATTTTGCCATAATGTTTTCAATCGCGATTTAATACTAATGAGATAAGGATTCATTTTTGGGCTATAACGTTATTTTATTAAAAGTGTACGACGAAAAAGCTATTTAGTTTGGTAAGACTATTTTCAATAAAGTCGTTCATTATTATATAAAAATGAATTCAATCGTTTTCAAAAATTATTATTCAAGTCAAATACAAATTCTTGTCAGCGAATTAGAATCAAGTCTAAAAGCAAAGCGGTCTAATGTCTTTTATTTATTCTATATCTTCAACGTCTGGATATAGAAAATGATTGTATGGAAAACGCGTTACATGGATTTCTCTCACTTCCTCATAAACTCGTTTTCTAAATTCGTCCATGTTCTCTTTATTTAATGCCGAAATGAACAACGCATTTCCATCTAATCTAGACATCCACGTTTTTTTCCATTCTTCAATGGTATAATTGGCTTTAGTCCGTTCTTCTACCAAATCGTCCTCATCAAAAGGTTCTGCTTCATAAGCATCAATCTTATTAAAAACCATGATAGTTGGTTTCCCCTTACTGTCAATTTCGTCTAAAATCTGATTTACAGAATCAATGTGTTCTTCAAAATTAGTATGAGAAATATCTACGACATGAAGCAACAAATCGGCTTCTCTAACTTCATCTAAAGTACTCTTAAAAGATTCTACCAATTGTGTTGGTAATTTTCTAATAAACCCAACCGTATCACTCATTAAAAACGGTAAGTTGCCAATAACCACTTTTCGAACTGTAGTATCTAAGGTTGCGAATAATTTATTTTCTGCAAACACCTCACTTTTACTAATCACATTCATTAACGTAGATTTTCCAACATTGGTATAACCAACTAAGGCTACTCGTACCATTTTACCGCGATTACCGCGTTGTACAGCTTGTTGTTTATCTATCGTTTTTATTTTAGCTTTTAGTAAGGCTATCTTATCTCGAACAATACGTCTATCTGTTTCAATTTCTGTTTCACCAGGTCCACGCATTCCAATACCTCCTTTTTGACGTTCAAGGTGTGTCCACATGCCTTTTAGTCGAGGTAATAAGTATTCACATTGTGCCAATTCTACTTGTGTTCTGGCATAACTAGTTTGTGCACGCTGAGCAAAAATATCTAGGATAAGGTTAGTTCTATCGAGAATTTTACAATCTAGAATTTTGCTAATATTTCGTTCTTGGGCAGGTGATAACTCATCATCAAAAATCACAGTACCAATATCATTTTCTTTTACAAAATTGGTGACTTCTTGCATTTTTCCAGTTCCTATAAAGGTTTTTGGATTTGGCATAGTCATTTTTTGAGTGTAGCGTTTTATCACCTCACCACCTGCAGTAAAGGTTAAAAACTCTAATTCGTCTAAGTACTCCTTGGATTTTTCTTCATCTTGATCTTGTGTTATAACACCAATGAGTACTGCTTTTTCTAATTCTATATCTTTTTTCTCTATCATAAATTCATTAAAGTACAAAGTTAAGCAAATGGATTCGTCCTAATAATATTTTAAAAACCTATATTTAATCCTATGAAAAAAACTTTAGACTATTACTCCATTGCATTTTATAATATCGAAAATTTATTTGACATAGAAAACGATCCGTTAACAAATGATGACGATTTTTTACCAACTTCTGCAAAACGATGGACTATTAAACGTTATCAAAATAAATTAATGAAGTTAGGCACAGCCATTTCTAAGATTGGTAAAGATGACACTGAGGTTGCACCTGTTTTAGTTGGTTTGGCTGAAGTTGAAAATCAAAAAGTACTTTCAGACTTAATACATAGTAAAAATTTAAAAGACGAAAACTACGATTATGTGCACTATGATTCTTTAGATGAACGCGGAATAGATGTCGCCTTACTCTATAAAACCGATTTTTTTAGCGTACACTATTCTGAAACTTTTTCTGTATATCTTCAAAATGAACGTGGACAACGAGATTATACGAGAGATATACTTTTAGTGCAGGGTGAATTACACAACGAACAAGTACATATTATTGTGAATCATTGGCCCTCGCGAAGAGAAGGAGTAAAGGAATCTGAGGTTAAGCGTATCGCAGCAGCAAACGTGGTTAACTCTATTATTAAAAATCTAAAAAGTGAAAACCCAGAAACGAAAATTATTGTAATGGGAGATTTTAATGACAATCCCAATTGTAAAAGTTTAGAAATTCTCGAAAAAGAAAGTAGTCTTTATAACCCTTTTAAAACAGTTTGGTCTCGTGACAATGGCAGTTTAAGCTATAATTTTCAATGGAATCTCTTCGATCAAATATTATTCTCCACTAATTTTTTTGACACCAATAATTCAAATTTAAGTTTTAGTGATGCTCAAGTATTTAAAAGCAAATTTCTGGAGCAATATAAAAGCAAATATAAAGGACAACCATTTCGCACTTACGTAGGCCTAAAATATAAAGGAGGCTATAGTGATCATTTTCCTGTTTTTATTCAATTAAAATCTTCTTAAGAAATATCCAAACCATTTATCGATTAATACTGTAGTTAATCTATTTTACCAGTGTTAACAACATGTTAATAGTCATTTTTTATATATTCGGGTTTGCATTGTGAAATCGTCTAAACCAGCGGTAGCTTTGCGAAACACATCAAAAATTTTCTCAAAAACTAACAAATCACTTTATAATCAAAGGATTATAAACAAAATAAACAATTTAACAAACCGATTAATAATGAAAAAAATTACTCTATTCTTAATCATGCTAGGATTTTGTATTTCTGCTAGCGCTCAATATGAATTTCCCGCAATTCAAGGACCAACATCAGTCGTTTCTGGGGAAAATATTCCTATTAACGTAAATGATATAGCGAACACAGCTGGGGTTCCAGCATCCTCTTCTGGATCATACTTGTCATTTATAGTATCAGCTGATTGGACTGAAGGAGATGGATTTCCATACAATAATGAGGCACAACTTACAGTGTCTACATCCGCTGGAGATGTGTTTTTAGAGGAGCCAAGCACTGGTGGAGGCTTCAATAGTAATGACACAACACTTACCTTTGAAGGTGAGTTACCTGCTGGATACGATCCAACAACAGATGGTTTTCTAGAAATTACCCCTAATCAAGAGTACGATGGGTCGGATGCCGATTGGTCTAATATTGTTGTAACACTTTTTGAAAGTCCAACATGTATTACACCTTCAAGCATGATGACGACAACGTTAACAACTACTGAAGTAGATTTAGAATGGACAGCAGGCTTTTCTGAAACTAATTGGAATGTTGAATATAACAGTGGCTCAGATTTCACACCTGGCAATGGTGAAGAAGAAGCTTCAGCCGTTGTCGCAGGTACTGCTGAAACTTCCTTAGCAGGTTTAACTCCGAACACAGAGTATTATGTATATTATCAAGCAGATTGTGGCACTGACGATGGATTAAGCGAATGGGCTGGTCCATTTACGTTTTATACAGGTCTTTGTGAATCAATACCATCTTCAACTGATGGTGATGGTATAGGTCAAGTTATCTTAGGTACTGAGACGTTTACTTCGGGGGGAGATGAAATAACTTATGAAGATTTTACTTCACCGACTGTAGATTTAGCTGCTCAGGTTACTTCTAATTTACAAATTACTTTTACTACAGGACCAACATATAACACAAATGTTTGGATAGACTTTAACAATGACTTAGTATATGACAACGAAACAGAAATAGTTTTTCAAGGTACAAGTGAAGCAGCGAATCCAACAGTGTTTAACGCTTCATTTTTAATGCCAGATGTTCCTTTAGGTGTTTATAATATGAGAATTGGTACTGCAGATTTAGCTCAAACAGCAACGTCACCAGACCCGTGTTACAGCGGTGCTTGGGGAGTTACAATGGACTTTACTATAAATGTTACAGCAGCACCAAACTGTATTCCTCCTAATGCATTAACAACTAATGGAATTGGAGCAGATTCTGCAGAACTTAGTTGGACTCAAGTCGGAGCTGTATCGCAATGGAATATTGAAGTTGTACCTTCTGGTACAGAGCCAACAGGCACACCAACGGAAAGTGATGTTACAAATCCATATACAGTAAGTGGTTTAGATGCTTTAACAAGTTACGATTATTATGTTCAAGCTAACTGTGGTAGCGAACTAAGCGCATGGTCAGGGCCATTTACCTTTACGACATTATGTGATGTCATTATTCCAGATTATCTAGAAGACTTTACAGACCTTACGGATACTGTTCCGCCTGAATGTTGGGATGAAGCCGATAATGGTGATCTAACCACTGGCCCTACAGATTTAGGACTTAGTTCATGGACTGTTGATGGTTTTCTCAATGACGGTACAACAGGTGCATATAAAATAAACGTATTTGGTACATTTTTAAACGATTGGCTTTTAACACCACAATTTGATTTAACAGGTGATCCTTTTCAAGTAGAATTTGATTTTGGGATTACACAATGGGGTAATGATAATCCAGGGACTCTAGGTTCAGACGACCTCGTAGAGTTCTTAATATCTAATGATAATGGAGCTACATGGACATCATTATTATCTTATGATTCCTCATCAGTGTTACCAGCAAATGGTGCGCATCCTGTTGTGAATTTATCTGCTTATAGTGGTGATATAGTTCAATTTGCATTTTATGCAACAGGTGGTACTACTTCAGGTGGAGATAACGATGTGTTTGTAGATAATTTTCAAGTAAGAGCAGTACCAAACTGTCCAGAACCAAATGATTTAGCCGTAACAAATATAACTTCTGAAGGAGCGCAGTTATCATGGACCGAAGCAGGAACTTCTACGATTTGGAATGTAGAAATAGTAGAATCTGGAGAAACACCAACAGGTACACCTACAGATACAAACGTTTCTAACCCTTATATAGCTACTGGCTTGGACCCAGTTGCCTCATACGATTTTTATGTACAATCAGACTGTGGTGGCGAGTCAAGTGTCTTTACAGGTCCAATTAGCTTTACAACCTTATGTGATGTCTTTACTCCTGATTATATTGAAAACTTCGCTAATGTTACCGCTACGGTTCCACCTGAATGTTGGGATGAAGCCGATAATGGTGACTTAACAACTGGTCCTACAGATTTAGGACTTAGTTCATGGACTGTTGATGGATTTCTTAATGATGGAAGTACAGGAGCATATAAAATAAATATTTACGCACCATTCTTTGGTGATCCATTTAACGATTGGATTTTAACACCGCAATTTGATTTAACAGGTGGTCCTTTTCAAGTAGAGTTTGATTTTGGTATTACAACATGGGGAAGTACTACTGCAGGAACTTTAGGTTCTGATGATGTCGTAGAATTCTTAATATCTACTGATAATGGCACAACATGGTCTTCTCTAATAACTTATGATAACACATCCGCTACAGCTCCTAATGGAGATCATCCTGTGATAGATTTAACAGCATACAGTGGTCAGATAGTACAATTTGCATTTTATGCAACTAGTGGTACTGTAGATGATAGTGCCGATAACGACATATTTGTTGATAACTTTAGAGTACGAGGTATTCCAACGTGTCCTGAACCAACAGATTTAACTGCGACCAACCTAAGTTTAACTTCGACTGAATTAAGCTGGACAGAAAGTGGCACAGCAACGACTTGGAATATACAATATGGTGAAGCTGGTTTTACACTAGGAGACGGAATAGATTTAACTGACATTGATACTAACCCATACATCTTATCTGGTTTAACAGCAGACACCAGTTATGAGTTTTATGTACAAGCCATTTGTAGCTCAGGAGATGAAAGTTCTTTTAACGGACCATTCCAGTTCTTTACTGGATATTGTGAGTCTATACCATCATCTAACGATGGCAATGGCGTAAATAATGTTACAGTTGGCTTTACTGACTTTCCAAGTCCTGGTGATATAAACTATGAAAATAACACATCACCTGTTGTTAATGTTTTTCAAGGTCTAAATACTAATGTTTTAATAGAATTTGGACATACCATAACTTATAACACTGCTATTTGGATTGATTTTAATGACGATTTAGTTTTTGATGATACAGAACTCGTTTTTCAAGGTGAATCTGCTGGTGGAAATTTTGCCGATGGTTTTCATATGTTTGACACCTCTTTTCTAATGCCATTAACGGCACCTATTGGGGAACATAGAATGCGTATTGTAGGAACCGATTTTGCTGATCCTGAGCCATGTTATAATGGGTCTTGGGGTATAACTATGGACTTTACAGTTAACGTGCAAGAATTAATGTGTACACTGCCTGAAGCTAGCTTTGCAACTTCACCAGACTGCGAAAATGACCAATTTTTTATAGATGTTGATATCACAAGTTTAGGAGATGCTGACACTATACAAATTTCAAATGATTTTAATAGTGAGACTGAACAAGTATCAGAAGTTGGTACTTATCAAGCGGGTCCTTTTGCTTTTGGAACTGCTGTTAAGGTATTTGTTACTAATGAACAAGATAATAATTGTGTTGTTAGCAGTAGTACTTTCGAAGTTTTAGCTTGTCCTCCAAGTAATGATGAATGTGAAGGGGCAATTACTGCAGTAGTTAATGAGTTTGGTGGTTGTGATGAAGTAACCTCAGGTACAATTTTAGCTGCAACACCTTCTAATGTACCAGACAGTTCTTGTACAGGGACACCAAATGATGATGTTTGGTTTGAGTTCACAGCATTAAGTGACGTTCAACTCATTTCAATACTGAACGTTACTGGTGGAGCCAATATAGACCACGCCGTTTACGAAGGAGCTTGTGGATCTTTAACTGAATTATATTGTTCAGACAACGAAGCAAGTATAACACCTTCTTTAACTGTAGGTTCAACCTATTATGTAAGAGTATTTAGTGGAGGTAGTCAATTAGAAACGGCTACATTTGACCTTTGTATACGACCTGCACCTACCAATACCGTATGTGAAAATGCAGAAAATTTCTGTTCGGACGGAGGAGCTTTAGAAGCAGCTAGTGTTTTTGGCATTCCTTCTGAAGGACCAATAGCATGTTTAACTTCAGCTCAAAACCCAACGTGGAACACCATTCAAATTGGTAATCCTGGGGAAATTGAAATCACAATATCTCAAGTAGATGATGATGGTGACGGTTTGGATGTTGATTATGCACTTTGGGGTCCTTTTGAGTCTGTTGAAGAGTCTTGTAACAATTTAGATTTAGGGTGTCCAGATCCAAGTGATTGTCCTGGAATTCCATACGCACCAGAATTTTATCCTTATGGAAACATTGCCGATTGTAGTTGGTCAGCAGCCTCTGTAGAAACACTTACAATAGACAACGCCTTAGAAGGTGAAGTCTACATCTTACTTGTTTCAAATTTTGGAAACCAACCAGGTACAATTACAATAGAGCAAACTAATGGAGGTAGCCCAGATGATGGATCTATTGAAGCTGAAATCTCTGCTGAGATTGTTAGTGATGAAGTTCTTATAGACCCAGATAATGATCCAACTGAAATCGATGAAGTGTCAGTTTGTGGTTTCGATTCTGTGACTATTACTACAAGCTCACCATTTGCTGATGAATATGAGTGGTATGAAGACGGTTTTCTAATTCCTAATGAAAACTCTAGCTCACTAACAGTAACACCCGAAGGATTTGGACTGGGAGCAACCAACTACCAAGTTTTAGCTACTGATAATCAGTGTGGTTCTTCTGCTTTATCTCAAATCGTAATTGTGAATTTATATGAGGATCCAGAGCCATTAGAACCACAGACACTTACAGCATGTGATGGACCTGAAGCAGACGGAACAGAAACATTTGATTTAGATGCGTTTACTGCGTCACTTGGACTAGAAGGCTTTAAAGTTACCTATCATTTGAATGAAGCTGATGCATCTCAAGCCATAAACCCTGTAGCTTCTCAATATGATTCAAGTGGAGAAACATTAATCATTAGAATAGAAGATGAAAATGCTGCTGAAGACCCAGAGTATTTAGGATGTAGAGAAATATCTGAAGTAGAGTTAATCGTTAACCCTAGACCAGAAATCAATCAACCAGAAGACTTAATTGTATGTGATGATTTAGATGGTGTGGTAGACGGTGAAACAGAATTTGATTTAGTTTCTATAAATAGTGAGGTTACTAATGACGAGGGTATGATTATTTCTTATTATACGTCATTAGACAATGCGGAAGCCGCATCTGGTGCTTTGTCTAGTCCTTATACGAGTAGTGGAGAAACTATTTATGTAAGAGCAGAAGATCCAGATACTGGCTGTTACCAGACCACTTCTTTTGCATTAGAAGTGAATATAGTACCATTGGCTGAATTTGATGATCAATATAACTATATCGTATGTCCATCAGCAACGGTGCCAATTACAATTGGTATTACGCCTTCTAACTTTACGGAATCAGACGTTTCTATAAGCTGGTCTTTAGATGGTGATCCAATAGATGGAAGTGGAACCACCTTAAGTACTGTACTTTTTGCAGGTGAGTATACAGCAACAATTACATTTAATGAAAGTGGGTGTTCTAGTGCACCTATATCAATTGACGTTGAAGAAGCTGAGTCTTGTATTTTCCCAGAAGGTATTTCTCCAGGTGTTTCACCAGGTCAGAATGATACATTTGACTTAAAGAGTTTTGATGTTACTAAACTTGAAATATTTAATAGATATGGAACATTAGTTTATTCAAAAAATAATTACACAGATGAATGGGTAGGACAATCCAACGATGGTGAAGAGTTACCAGTAGGAACCTATTTCTATACAGTTGAATACGAAGGTGGCACCAAAACAAAAAGTGCTTGGGTATATATTAACAGATAATCAAACAAAAAAATCAACTTATTATAATGAAAAAACTCTCTATTATAGCTGTTTTGCTATTAGCATTTCAAATGCATGGGCAACAAGACCCGCAGTACACACAGTACATGTATAATATGAATTTAGTTAATCCTGCTTATGCAGGCTCAAGAGAAAATTTATCTTTTGGTCTATTATACAGAAATCAATGGACAAAAATTGATGGTGGACCAGAAACAGGAACACTATTCGGCCATGCACCGATTGGAAGTAACCTTGGATTAGGATTATCTCTTATTTCAGACCATATTGGACCGGTTAAAGAAACTAATGCTTATGTAGATCTTTCCTATACCTTACAGTTAGGTGGTGAACACAGATTAGCTTTTGGTGTAAAAGCAGGTGCTACATTTCATGATATTGGCTTAAATTCTGGAGTAGCTGTAGTGGATAACACAGATCCATTTTTTGCGCAAGACATCAATACAACAACTCCTAATATCGGAGCAGGATTCTTTTATTATACAGATAAATATTACCTATCCTTATCTGCACCTAACTTGTTATCATCAGTTCATTTAGATGCTGATGGGAATAAAATAGGATCTGAAACACAGCACTATTTCTTAACTGGTGGTTATGTGTTCGATCTTTCACCAAATACAGAGCTAAAACCATCTGTGATGGTAAAGTCTGCATTTGATGCGCCAACATCTTTTGATGTCAATTTAAATGCAAGATTCTATAAGAAATTTGAAATAGGAGCTTCATATCGATTAGATGATTCTTTTTCTGGTTTAGTTAATTTTGCTGTAACACCTTCAATAAGGATTGGTTATGCCTATGATGCTATCACTTCAGATATTAAAGCATACGCGCCAGCATCACACGAGATCATGTTATTATTTGATCTTAATTTCCCGAAACGAATTTCCCGTTCACCTAGATACTTTTAATCAGTTAAGCTAAAAACAATTATGAAAAACTTTAATACAATATTATTACTTACGTTGATGAGTGGTTTTTGCCTAACTGCTCAAAACAAAGACACCAAAAAAGCAGATAAACAATTTGCCCGCTACGAATTTGTAAAAGCCGCAGAAAACTACAATAAGCTCGTAGAAAATGGTAAAGCAGATGCTTATGTTTACGGTCAACTTGCAGAAAGTTATTATAACATTTTTAATACAGAAGCAGCTGAACGTTGGTATGCTAAAGCATTAGAAACTTCAGATAACCCAGAAATGGTTTACAGGTACTCGCAAATGCTTAAAGCCAATGGTAAATATGACGAATCTAACCAACAAATGGACAGATTTGCGACATTGCGCCCTTCAGATGATAGAGCTACGGCTTATAGAAAAAACCCTGATTATCTTCCTAAAATATTAGAACAAGGTAAAAAGTTTAACGTACAAAATGCTGAGTTCAATTCTGAGCAATCTGATTTTGGTGGTACAATGAATGATGGTAAGCTATATATAACTTCTGGTAGAAATGACAGCCGTAAGACCTACGGATGGAACGACCAACCTTTTTTAGATATCTATACGATTTCAAAAAATACTGATGGGACCTTTCAAGAAGCAGAATTAGCTAACAACACCATAAATACAAGATATCACGAAGGTTTAGTTTCCTTCACACCAGATAATAAAACCATGTATTTTTCAAGAGAGAGTTATTACGAAAAAGATTTTGAAAAGGACTCTACCTCTAGTGCAAAAATTAGTCAATTATATCTTTTTAAAGCAACTAAGTTAGGTGATGACTGGGATATGGTAGAAAGTTTAGCCATAAATAGCGAAAACTATTCGGTTAAAAACCCATCAGTAAGTGCAGATGGAAAAACGTTATACTTCGCATCAAATATGCCAGGTGGTTTTGGAGAGTTTGATATTTACAAAGCTGAAATAAACGCTGACGGTACCATTGGTGAACCTGTGAACTTAGGCCAGAAAGTAAATACCGAAGGTCAAGAAATGTTCCCTTATATTAGTAGTAATAACACACTATATTTTTCATCTACTGGACATTTAGGTCTTGGTGGATTAGACGTCTTTTACACCAAAGAAATTGATGGTAAAATGGCACCTATTAGAAATGTTGGTATTCCTATAAACAGTAATGCAGATGATTTTGCTTTTATTATTGATGAAGAAAACGATGAAGGATTTGTTTCATCAAATAGAGCCGGTGGAAAAGGTAGTGATGATGTGTATGAATTTAAAAAACTACAACCGCTTTGTGATGTTTTAACCATCGCAACTGTTTTAGATGACACAACACGTGAGCCTCTTAGTGGTGCCACTGTTTCGTTATTTGATGCAGAAGGAAATAAAGTTGTTTCAAAAACAACAAATGAAGACGGTGTTGCAGAGTTTATGGTAGAATGTGACGAGAATTCTGAACTTGAAGTTGTAATGGACGGTTTTGATAGCAAGAAAGTACAAGTCGCAGGTTCTAACGAGGAAGAAAATAATGTTCAAATTTCATTAGATCCAATCGAAAAATTAATTCTTCCTGAAAGTATTGATTTAGCACCAATCTTCTTCGAATTTGATGAATCAAACATTACTGCTCAAGCAGCTTTTGAATTAGATAAATTAGTTCAAATCATGACGAAATATCCAGACATGGTTATAAATGCTACCTCTCATACAGATAATAGAGGTTCAGATTCGTACAATGCAGCACTTTCTGATCGTAGAGCAAAAACTACCGTTCAGTATATAATTTCTAAAGGTATCGATGAATCTCGTATTTCTGGAGAAGGTAAAGGAGAAACTGAGCCTAAAGTAAATTGTAGTTCAGGTTGTACTAAAGAACAGCATGCAGAAAACAGACGTTCAGAGTTTATTATAGTTAGTGATACAGCTGAATAAGCTCTAGTTCACATAAAAATTAAAAAGCCTATTCTTTAAAACGAATAGGCTTTTTCTTTTACCATTTATTATAAGCCTTTTTACTCAATTGCGAATTGTAATATTTAGGATCACCAGTCACCTCTTTACCTAACCAGTTTGGCCTTTTAAAACTTTCGGATTCTGAGTTTAATTCTACCTCAGCTATAACTAAGCCTTCATTATCACCATAAAATTCATCGATTTCAAAAGTGTGATTTCCAAATTTTACTTCGTAACGTGTTTTATCAATAATACCTTGCTCACACAACTTTAAAAGGGATTCAGCTTCTGTAATTGTAATTTCTTTTTCCCATTCAAAACGCGATAAACCATTGGAAGTACTTTTACCCTTAACGGTTATATAACCAACCTCTTTTTTTAATCGTACGCGTACCGTTCGCTCTTTATCACTATTTAAAAAACCTTGTTTTATAGCATAGCTATTGTAAGCTTCTGTTTTAAAAGCTTCTGAATTCACTAAAAATTTTCGTTCTATTTCTATCATCCTTAATTCTTGCTAAGCAAGACGACTTATTTACGTATTAATATTCAATTTGATATTCCGGCAACCGTAGGAATTCATAAATTTACATTATGATTAATGATTTACCAATAAGAAAGATAATTCATGTGGATATGGATGCATTTTACGCCTCCGTAGCACAGATGGATAATCCTGACCTTAAAGGTAAACCAATTGCTGTTGGAGGTGGTGGAACACGTGGAGTCGTTAGTGCTGCAAGTTATGAAGCACGAAAATTTGGTGTAAAAAGCGCCATGTCTGGTCGTTTAGCTATAAAATTATGTCCTGAACTTATTTTTGTAAAAACAGATTTTGAACGTTATACAGAAATTTCTAAACGCATACGTAACATATTTTTTGACTATACAGAGTTAGTTGAACCCTTATCTTTAGACGAAGCTTATTTAGATGTTACAGAAAACAAATTAGGCTTCCCTAGCGCATCTTTAATTGCAGAAGAGATAAGACAGCGCATTTTTAGAGAAGTTGGCTTAACGGCTTCTGCAGGCATATCTATCAATAAGTTTATTGCTAAAGTGGCTTGCGATTATAACAAACCCAATGGGCAACATACGGTAAACCCAGAAGATGTGCTTCAATTTTTAGCAGATTTAGACATTCGTAAATTTTATGGTGTCGGAAAAGTCACAGCTGAAAAAATGTATCTAAAGGGCATCTTTACTGGTAAAGATTTAAAAGCAAAATCTTTGGACTACTTAGAAGACCATTTCGGAAAATCAGGAAGCTACTATTACCACGTCGTTAGAGGTATACACAATAGTGAAGTCCGACCAAATAGAATACGTAAATCTTTAGCTGCAGAACGCACGTTTAATGAAAACCTTTCTTCTGAAATTTTTATGCTCGAAAAACTAGAGCATATCGCAGAAGAAGTATCTAAACGCTTACATAAAAACAATGTTTCAGGCAAAACCATTACCTTAAAAATAAAGTATAGCGACTTTACCTTGCAAACACGAAGTAAAACCTTGGCTTATTTTGTGCGCGATAAGGCTATAATACTAGAAACAGCTAAAGATTTGTTATATCAAAACACTTTAAATAATTCAGTTAGGCTTTTAGGTATTTCAATGTCTAATTTAAATACTAAGCCACAAAAAACTGAACCTTTAAAAGAAAACACTGTAAGTGTACAATTACAGTTTAAGTTTTAATTAGTTCCTCTACAAATATGGTCTAAAAACTACAATTCTCTATTTCAGAAACTCGTAACGTATTTACCATACCTTTATCTTGTATTGGCATTGCCGCTAAACTAATTAACATGTCACCAACTTCTAAATAGCCTTTTTTACACGCAATTCTATTCACATCCTCAATAGTTTCGTCTGTACTTACAAATTTGTCGTAGTAAAACGCTGTAACTCCCCAAAGAAGATTTAGTTGTGTTAGTATACGTTTGTTTGATGTAAACACTAAAATATGAGCAGATGGCCTCCATGCCGAAATCTGAAAAGCAGTATAACCACTGTTCGTTAATGTAGAAATTGCTTTAGCACTTATTTCATTGGCCATGTTTGCTGCGTGGAAACAAATAGCTTTTGTTATATAACGCTTCGTACGAATATGTGGAGGAGATTGTGGCACTTCAATTAATGGTGAATCTTCTACACTACGAATTATATTCGACATTTGGCGAATAACTTGTACTGGATATTGCCCAACCGAAGTCTCTCCAGATAACATAACAGCATCAGCTCCATCCATCACAGAATTGGCTACATCATTAACCTCTGCACGTGTTGGAGTTAAACTTGTAATCATTGTTTCCATCATTTGGGTGGCAATAATTACCGGAATTCTCGCACGTTTAGCTCTTAAAACGAGTTGTTTTTGTATTAATGGCACTTCTTCAGCAGGAATTTCTACACCCAAATCACCACGCGCAACCATTAAACCATCACAATACGCAACAATTTTATCGATATTTTCAACCGCTTCTGGCTTTTCAATTTTAGCTATTATTGGAATTTTATAATCACTATGCTCACTTATTAATTCCTCTAATTGCATTAAATCTTCTGCGTGTCGTACAAACGATAAGGCCATCCAATCTACCTTTTGACTAATCGCAAAAATGGCATCTTCAATATCTTTTTCAGTTAATGCTGGTTGTGAAATATTAGTATTTGGAAGGTTAACTCCTTTCTTAGATTTTAAAGGACCTCCTTGAATAACTCGTGCTTTAACTTCAGAAACTTTGTCTGTAGAAACAACTTCAAAAATTAATTTTCCATCATCTAATAGGATGCGTTCACCTGGTTGTGCATCTTGTGGAAAATTATCATAGGTCATGTAAACACGTTCTTTAGTGCCTTCGAAACGTTTACCTGTTGCAAAAATAATTTCGTCACCTTCATTTACAACCACTTCACCTTTCATGGTACCTACTCTTAATTTAGGTCCTTGAAGATCTCCTAAAATTGAAGCGTTATAACCAAACTCTTCATTAAGCTCTCTAATCATTTTTATACGTTCTTCAACGTCTTTATAATCGGCATGAGAGAAGTTAATTCTAAATACATTACAACCTTCATCTAGCATTGCTTTTAATACTTCTTTTGTACTTGTTGCAGGTCCTAAAGTTGCTACTATTTTTGTTTTCTTGTTTATTGACATTAATCTAAAATATTAAATGGTCTTTCGATTTTATTTTTAACGGATCTACCGTATAACTTGTTATAATTTGCGGAATGGCTTGTAACTTATTTAAGATCATTTTTTCATCTACATTCTGTATTTCGTCAGAAATTTTAATGAAATAATCAACCTTTTTATATTCGGAAATTAAATGGAATGTTTTAAGCACTTTTTCAGAAGCGCTAAATAACGTTCCTGTACTACTTAAACTATCCTCTTCTTTTTTACATATGTTAGAAATTAAATTCCATAACACATATTCCGTTTCATTATCCCATTCAAAAATACTGTATGAAGATTCTAAATACTTAAAATCGATATCTTGTTCCTTACGTTCTAACTTAAGCTCTAAATGCTTGTTGAGCAAATAAGCCAATCGATAATCTTCTATCCTACAATGAATCGCAATTAGTTTATAGGAATCATCATAGAAATCATCTACCTGAAGTTTGTGTAAAGCCATACAATTATAACTTTGAATGGTAAATATAGCACATTAATCGCTTAATTTAATTAAGAAAATGCTAAGATTAACACTTAAAATCTACGAAAACGTTATAGTTGCGTTGATTTATTTCTATTGAAGAATGAAACTTAATCCAGTTTAGTAATTTGAGTTTGTAAAGCAAAAAAGGCGCGTTTAGATGCTTTTTCTTCAGCCTTTTTCTTAGATGTTGCTCGCGCTTTAGATACCACTTTGTCATTAATAGTGAGTTTTACAGAAAAGTGTTTTAGCTCATCTTTTCCTGTATCTTCATACACTTCATAATCGAAAGTATTTTTTTCTTTCTGGCACCATTCTATCAATAAGCTCTTATAGCTAATGACTTTGCCTTCTAAAGATTCAATATCTACATGTGGATTAATAACACGTTTATAAATAAATTTTTCGCAGCAACTATAGCCTTTGTCTAAATAAATAGCACCAACTAAAGCTTCAAAAAGATTACCGTGTATGTTATTCCCAAAATTAGACGTTGGAATTCTACTTTCTACAAAATTAATAAGTCCTAATTCTTCACCTAATTTGTTGAGATGCTCTCTACTTACCACTTTAGAACGCATTTTTGTAAGATAGCCCTCGTCTCCATGAGGCACTTTTTCGAATAGATAAGCAGCAATGACAGAACCAAGAATAGCGTCACCTACAAACTCTAAACGCTCGTAATTAATAGGGTTTCCTTTATCGTCCTTTATATTCATAGAACGATGCGTAAACGCATTGATATAAAGAGACTTAGACTTGGGTTTAAACCCAATGATATCTTTAATTTTTAAAAAAAAATTCCCGTCTTTTTGAGAACGGGAATTTAATATGTTACGAATGAAGCTCATTCGGGATTTAATCTAATTTTTTAAATAATACACAAGCGTTGTGTCCGCCAAATCCAAAGGTATTACTCATAGCGACTTTAATATCTCGTTTCTGAGCTTTATTGAGCGTTAAATTTAATTCCGGATCTATGTTTTCGTCAACCGTTTCATGGTTTATTGTTGGTGGTACTAAACCATGCTTCATGGCTAAAATAGACGCAATTGCTTCTATAGCTCCAGCAGCACCCAACAAGTGACCTGTCATAGATTTTGTAGAATTAATATTTATATTTTTAGCATGACTGCCAAATACTTCGGATATAGCTTTTAATTCGGCAACATCACCCAATGGTGTTGATGTTCCGTGTGTATTAATATGATCTACATCTTCAGGATTTAAGCCTGCATTTTCTAAACAATTTTTCATTACCGCAACAACACCAATACCATCAGGATGTGGCGCTGTCATATGATATGCATCTGAAGACAAACCTCCACCTACAACTTCTGCGTAGATTTTAGCTCCTCTTGCTTTGGCGTGCTCATACTCTTCTAATACAATTGCACCTGCTCCTTCTCCCAATACAAAACCGTCTCGGTTAGCATCAAATGGTCTAGAAGCTGTTTCAGGGCTTTCGTTTCGAGTACTCATGGCATGCATAGCATTAAATCCTCCCATACCAGCAATAGTAACTGCCGCTTCACTTCCACCTGTTACAATCACGTCACAAGTCCCTAAACGAATAGTGTTTAAGGCATCGATCATTGAATTTGCAGAGGATGCACATGCAGATACTGTAGTATAGTTTGGACCCATAAAACCATATTTTATAGATATGTTTCCTGGTGCTATATCAGCAATCATTTTTGGAATAAAGCGTGGATTAAATCGAGGTGTTCCATCACCAGCAGCAAAGTTTAACACTTCATCCTGAAATGTCTCTAAGCCACCAATACCAGCTCCCCAAATTACACCCACTCTTAATTTGTTTATAACGTCTAGATCTAGTTTTGAGTCTGCAATTGCTTCATCAGAAGCCACCATTGCATACTGCGAAAACTTATCCATTTGTCGCGCTAACTTTCTGTCAATAAAGTCAGTAACCTCAAAGTTTTTTATTTCACAAGCGAATTGCGTTTTGAACTTTTCAGCATCAAAATGTGTTACACGAGCAGCACCACTTATTCCATTAATAAGAGCATCCCAATATTCATCTTTGGTATTACCTATAGGTGTTAGTGCACCTAAACCCGTTACTACGACTCGCTTTAATTCCATAAAATTGAGTTATTATTTTGCTTCTTCTATATAAGAAACCGCTTGACCAACTGTTGCTATATTCTCAGCTTGATCGTCTGGTATTTGAATATCGAATTCTTTTTCAAATTCCATGATTAATTCTACAGTATCTAATGAATCCGCTCCTAAATCGTTTGTGAAGCTTGCTTCAGTTACAACTTCGTTTTCATCAACACCTAATTTATCTACGATAATCGCTTTTACTCGTGATGCAATGTCTGACATAATTTTTTAATTTTAAGTTTTAATTAGATGGCAAAAATAAAAAACTTTATTTGATTATTCATCTTTACCGTTAAAATGTGTTTGTAATTTAGTAAAAAAAAAGATAATGTATTTTGGAATTACCCTAATTGTTAATTATTATTCTTTTTTTTGTTCGAATATTTAAGAAGAAATATACTTGTAAATGAAATGAGCTTAAACAAAAGTTGCAGTGCATTCTGTGATTTTTAAATTAGTGAATTCCATCAAACAATAATTTAAAATATAAACTAATTGATGAAACGTGTTGTAATTTTTGCGTCCGGAAGTGGCTCTAATGCTGAAAATTTAATTAAGTTTTTTTACAACAGCGATATTGCGTCTGTTATTCAGGTTTTAACTAACAATCCTCATGCCAAAGTCTTAGATCGCTGTAAAAAATTGAATGTTAGCGCATTATCATTTAACAGGACTGCCTTTTCAAAGTCAGATGATGTATTAAACCTATTAAAGGCATCACAACCAGATCTTATTGTATTGGCAGGTTTTCTTTGGAAGTTTCCTGAATTCATATTAAAAGAGTTCGAAAACAAAGTCATTAATATTCATCCTGCACTATTACCAAAGTATGGAGGAAAAGGCATGTACGGTATGAATGTTCACCAAGCTGTTGTTGAGAATAATGAAACTGAAACTGGGATTACAATCCATTACGTGAATGAAAACTATGATGAAGGAGCGATTATTTTTCAAGCAAAATGTGAAGTTTTAGCTTCGGACTCTGCGGACGATGTGGCTGGAAAGATTCATTCGTTAGAGATGGAGCATTTTCCGAGCGTAGTTAATGAGTTATTATTAAATTAATCAAATGTCGTGCTGAATGTTTTGAAGCATCGTTTTGAGATTCTTTATTTCATTCAGAATAACAACAGAGATTCCCGTTATCGCGAGAACTAAAGATGAGTAAAAAGAAAAAAAAATATTATACCGTTTGGAAAGGTCATAAAAAAGGAGTCTATACCTCTTGGAATGCCTGTAAATCTCAAATTAAAGATTATCAAGGTGCACAATACAAATCATTCCCCACACGTGATGAAGCCGAAAAAGCATTAAAAGGGAATTATTTTGATTATATAGGAAAAAATAAATCGTTTTCCAGTGGACTTTCTGAAACAGAACTCAAAAAAATAGGGCAACCCAATTATAATTCTATTTCTGTAGATGCAGCGTCAAGCGGAAATCCAGGCATTATGGAATACAGAGGTGTAGATACCAAAACAAAAAAACAACTCTTTCATCAAGGGCCTTTTGAACAAGGCACTAATAATATTGGTGAATTTTTAGCTTTAGTCCATGGGTTAGCGTTTTTAAAACAGCATAAAAGTGATCGCATTATGTACACCGATTCTAGAACAGCTATGAGTTGGGTACGCAAAAAATCATGTAATTCTAAACTCCCGCGTAACACCAAAAACAAACCTGTTTACGACTTAGTAGATCGTGCTGTACAATGGTTAAAAACAAACGATTACTCTACTACTATTGTAAAGTGGGAAACTAAGGCTTGGGGCGAGATTCCTGCAGATTTTGGCAGGAAATAACGAATCACAACACGTTAGTTAACCAATAGGCTATCTAGTAATTTTAATCTAAAAAAATGGGCTATTAATTAAATTAACATTTAATTAATAGCCCATTAAGATTATATGTAATGGATATTATTTAAGAATTACTTTTTCAGTAAGTTCTTGCACACCATTATTTAATTTAACAATATAAATACCTGTTGTTAATTGCGATGCATTAATTTCGTTTGAATCTGAGCCTACTGAGATATTAGAAGACATTACCGCACGACCTAAACTATCATAAACATTAACCTGAGTTGTCGCTAACAATTCACCTTTAACAAAAATCTTATGGTTGGCTGCATATAAGCTTAGTGTATTTACATCATTATCGATTAGAGATAACGTTTCGGTACCTATATTTAAATAAAATCTTCCAGTTCCATTAATTGCAGTATCTGCTGTAAATGTGTAATCTCCTTGATTTAATAATGTATATGTATTTTCAACATTATCTTCAAGATAAACTTCTGCACTTGCTGGCAGAGTAGATATCTCAATACTAAACGTTATTTGTTGTCCTTGCGATGCTTTAAGACCTAATGGAATACGAACAGAACTAAGATCTGTAGATCCTAAACTTTGAATCGCCATGCTTGTTCCAACATTATCTTCAACTAAATGTGAGTACAATGAAAAATCAAGAGAAGCCTCTCCAAAAAGTCTGGCATCATAACCAGGATCTAAGCCTCGAGTAGAATTCTCATTAAAATATATTTCTGTTGCAAAATCACCGCCAGCATGTTCTGCCTTTAGTCTTACCATTTCATTTACATTATCGCTTCTTCCTAATATAAAATCATCAGAGCCACTAAAAACACGCATTGCAGGTGTAAAACTTATTACATTAGAAGCTTCAGTAAAATCATTAGCAAGTAAAAAACCTTGACCAGGAGTTATATTAAGATCTGTATTAACCAATCTATTAATTATTGTAAAATTACCAATAATACCAGTACCAGACTGTGTACCACTGTTATAACCATATATACCTGTAGCATCTACTGCTAATTGATCTTCATTTTCTTCTAAAAACAAAGAAGAATTTAAATACGTTGGATATGGATTACCAACTGAGTTCCAGTTTTTTGGATTACCATCTGCCTCTGGTGCAATAATTGGATCTGTAGTCGTAATAGTTACAGTTTCTGTATCTTTAGATATAGTACCTGAAAATCTTAAAGTCTCTCCTAAATTAGAAGCTGCTCTATAACCAACGGCACGCTCTAACACGTCGCCATTACCCGGAGTAGCTGAAGCGTAATTAGTATAAGACTGATTCGCATTATTATAAGGACCAAACCCATATACAGAGCCATTTGTAGGAATAGACGCTGAGTTGACAGTTGAGCCATAGTCTGCACTATAGTTTAAAAAATCACCAAAAGTAACACTTGCAGTTTTAACTGGTAATGAAATTAAATCATTACCTCCATTTTCTCCAGTAGTTCCTACAACATTGACATATCGGTCATAATTAACTACTGTTGAAGGCGTAATGGTGCCATCTAACATAACGCTAGAAAAACTATCTGATGTAGATTTTAGGTTTAATTCTGCTGCAGATAATGTTGTACCACCTTTTATTGAAACAGACGTACCAGGAGCAACAGTCATAGTACTAGATAAATCTTGAGCGTCAATATTTAAGCTATAGAATATTGAAAATAATACTAAAAAATTGTATTTCATGTGAGTTAAGTTTTAAGGGAGAAGATGCAATAAACGTTAATAATTCTAATTAATCAAATGAAATTATAATTAATTAAGTTTCCAAACCACCTAAAACCTATCTTACATCCTTATTGTCAGGTGTTTATGTTTTAATAAAATAATTTATCGTATTTACTCTAAAAGCGAACTTACGTTACATCTGCAAACATTATATTTAATACGTTATGCCGAAATCGACATATTGAGCATATGTCAATTCATAAACACAAAAAAAGTAACCCCGTCATCATAGCACACTAATTAATGTAAAAAGATCAAAACTAAACGCGCAAATTCAAACGTATCATTCGTAAATAATTGCGCATAAAATTTGATACTTAATAATTTTAGTGTTTATTTGTCTCTAAAATCTCATAATTTTATAGTATAATGAAAGTAAACTTAACCCTATTAGGCCTGTTTTTAATCTTTACAACCCTAAGCTTTTCACAAGTAGGTATTGGTGTAGAAGATCCAGATGCATCTAGTATTTTAGAATTAAAAAGTAGCGATAAAGGCTTATTATTACCTAGACTTACAACTGCTGAGCGCGATTTAATTTCATCTCCCGCTGAAGGTCTAACTATTTATAATACCACTACCGAGAGTCTTGAGGTCTACGAATTAAGTTCAACAAGTTGGAAACGTTTATCTAAAGAAGAAAATGGCACACCTTCTTTAACAATGTATAAAAATTTAGATGGAGCATCAGGCTCTATTACTTCTTCAAATGGAAGTGCAAACTTTACTCAATTTCCACTTGGAACTACTGAAATTACAGAAATTGATTCTGAATATTTTAACGTCATAGGAGATGGTGAAATTGAAATTCTTAAAACAGGTAGTTATTTAATTAACGGTAGTTTCTCAGTTAGAAATTTAAGAAGCGGAAGTAACAAATACATTCTTGCTGTTTTTATAGGTACCCAGCGTATAGGTTATATGGCAAGAGGTTTTGCAACATCAACATCTCAAGATTATTTTGGTGTATCAGGTACTTTTCAATATCATTTTACAGCAGGAGACAATGTAAATATTAAATATTTAATTGATAATGGATCTAGCAATCTAAATGGTGATTTATTACATATTGGTATAAATAAATTATAAGTAACAATCAAGATTAAATTATAATCTAGAATTATAATTAAAAAGGCTACAATTTTAAATTGTGGCTTTTTTAATTTCATCTTATTTAAGACATAAAAACTCAATCACTAATTGATAAATTTCATGTTTCACAAGGAATATATTTTACGTAAATTTGCACTTTAATTCAAACAGCTTCTATGAGTAAATTAGTAATTGTTGGCACTGTAGCCTTTGATGCCATTGAAACACCATTTGGTAAAACCGATAAAATCCTTGGTGGTGCTGCAACATATATAGGTTTATCTGCCTCAAATTTTAATGTAGATTCTGCTGCAGTTTCTGTAGTTGGCGGCGATTTTCCTCAAGACTATTTAGACCTTTTAAAAAATAGAAATATTGACATTGAAGGTATAGAAATTGTAAACGAAGGAAAAACCTTCTTCTGGAGTGGAAAATACCATAATGACATGAACTCTCGTGACACTTTAGTCACTGAGCTGAATGTATTAGAACATTTTAATCCGGTTGTACCAGATAGCTACAAAGATTCTGACGTTGTTATGTTAGGAAATTTACATCCACTAGTACAACAAGGCGTGTTAGATCAAATGTCTAAAAAGCCTAAATTAGCCATTTTAGATACCATGAATTTTTGGATGGATATCGCATTAGACGACTTGCTTTCTGTAATTAAAAATGTAGATGTTATCACTATTAATGACGAAGAGGCAAGACAACTATCTGGTGAATACTCTTTAGTAGTTGCAGCAAGAAAGATTCATGAAATGGGTCCAAAGTATGTTGTCATTAAAAAAGGAGAACACGGAGCATTATTATTTCATAATGGTAATGTATTCTATGCTCCTGCGCTTCCATTAGAAGAAGTATTTGATCCAACAGGTGCAGGTGATACCTTTGCTGGTGGATTTGCTGGTTATTTAGCAAAAACAGGAGATTTTTCTTTTGAAAACATGAAAACAGCTGTTATTTACGGCTCTACTCTAGCCTCTTTCTGTGTTGAAAAATTTGGAACAGAGCGCATGCAAAACCTAACGGACAAAGAAATTTACAAACGATTAGACCAATTTAAGAGTCTAACTCAATTTGATATCGAATTAACATAAACTAACGCGCTCAAAATTGAGCGCGTTTTTCTTTAGTGCTGAATTTATTTCAGTACCTTCTGAATACAAAAAATTAATAGCCGAAAAATTAATCATGAGTGATGCGTTAAAACATGAGTGTGGAATTGCACTTATTAGACTTTTAAAACCATTAGAATACTATAAAGAAAAGTATGGAAGTGCTTTTTATGGTGTTAACAAAATGTATTTAATGATGGAAAAACAGCACAACCGTGGACAGGATGGAGCTGGATTTGCAAGCATTAAATTAGACGTAAAACCAGGTGAACGCTATATCAGTAGAGTACGATCTATAGCGCAACAACCTATTCAAGATATTTTTGCTCAAATTAATGAACGTATTAATGATGAGTTGACCAAACATCCAGAATATCAAAATGATGTTGAATTACAAAAAAGTAAAATTCCATACATTGGTGAAGTTTTATTAGGTCATGTGCGTTATGGTACCTATGGAAAAAATAGTGTAGAAAGTGTTCATCCGTTTTTAAGACAAAACAATTGGATGCACAGAAATCTCATCGTCGCTGGTAACTTTAACATGACTAATGTTAATGAACTTTTTGATAATCTTATTGAAATAGGTCAGCACCCAAAAGAAAAAGCAGATACCATTACTGTAATGGAAAAAATTGGCCATTTCTTAGATGATGCCGTTTCTAAAATTTATAAAGATCTTAAAAAAGAGGGCTACAATAAAAATGAATGTTCACCTTTAATTGCTGAACGCCTAAAGGTTAGTAAAATATTAAAGCGAGCTGCTAAAAACTGGGATGGTGGTTATGCTATGGCTGGTTTACTAGGTCATGGTGATTCTTTTGTATTAAGAGATCCTTCTGGTATTAGACCAACTTACTATTATAAAGATGATGAAATTGTTGTTGTAGCTTCTGAACGCCCTGTAATTCAAACGGTATTTAATGTCCCTTTTGAAGCGGTTAAAGAATTAGAACCTGGACATGCCATTATCACCAAAAAATCTGGTAAAAC
Organism: Winogradskyella marina; assembly: GCF_015645385.1. Classification (GTDB taxonomy): domain Bacteria; phylum Bacteroidota; class Bacteroidia; order Flavobacteriales; family Flavobacteriaceae; genus Winogradskyella; species Winogradskyella marina. Next base: position 364,765 of record NZ_JADOET010000002.1, on the reverse strand, counting down.
CAAAATTAAAAAGATATTAGAACCGTTAGAACGAAAAGCGTGTTCTTTTGAACGTGTCTATTTTTCACGTGGAAGTGATGCAGAAATTTACCAAGAACGTAAAATGCTTGGTAGTTTATTAATGCCTAAAGTTCTTGAAGCCATTAATAACGACACTAAAAATAGTGTGTTTTCATATATACCGAATACCGCAGAAACGTCCTTTTATGGAATGATTGAAACCGTTGAAGATCATCTCAACGAAAAGAAAACACAATCCATTCTCAATGGCGGTGGCAAACTATCTTCAGAAAAGGTAACAGAAATCTTATCTGAACGTCCCAGAATTGAAAAAATAGCCATTAAAGATGTTAAACTAAGAACTTTTATTACTGAAGATAGTAGTAGAGACGATTTGGTGGCACACGTTTATGATGTTACTTATGGTGTTATTAAACCAACAGATAACTTAGTTATAATAGATGATAGTATTGTAAGAGGTACCACACTAAAAAAGAGTATCATTAAGATGATGGACCGATTAAACCCTAAGAAAATTGTTGTGGTTTCTTCGGCTCCTCAAATCCGCTACATAGATTGTTATGGTATAGACATGGCAAACCTTGAAACCTTAATTGCTTTCAGAGCTGCTCTAGAATTATTAAAAGATAATAATCAATATCATATTGTAGAAGAGATTTACAAGAAGTGTGTAGCACAGGTCGAGATGAAGGATAAGAAGATTGTAAATTATGTAAAGGAGATCTATAGTCCATTTACAGATGAACAAATTTCTGAAAAAATATCAGAGTTATTGGGTGGTGAAAACATAAATGCTGAAGTTAAAATTATTTTTCAACCTGTTGAAAACTTGCATAAAGCATGTCCTAAAAACTTAGGAGATTGGTACTTTACTGGAGATTATCCAACTCCTGGAGGTAATAGAGTTGTCAATAGAGCTTTTATTAATTTTTATGAGGGCAATAATAGACGCGCCTACTAAAACACACATTTACAGCACCTTTAATCCGATTAATTAAGTGCTTAATCGGATTAAATTGCATTTCGTCGGATAATTGATTCGTTTTAACAAATTAAATATACATTGGTATCACCATAACATAAGTAGGTTAAGTTCATGGTAGATTTGGGGCAAAAAAAGGTGAACTTCGTTCGCCTTTTTTTATGCCCTTTATTAAAGTGTTACTTTAAACCTTAAAATTTGCCGAAAAGCCTATTTTAACACTTAATATTCCATAAAAACAACACTTTCCACGCTTAGACTAATTTATAGGTCGTTTATCCAAAAAATACTAAAATTACAATAGTGTACTATTATATTTGACTCACCATAACATAAGTAGGTTAAGTTTATGGTAGATTTGGGGCAAAAAGGATGAACGTCTGTTCATCCTTTTTCATTTTCTAGTGTTTCCTAAATAGCTTCTTTTATACTCTTTACAAAACAAAAAAGCAGACCAACCGAAGTCAGTCCACCTTTTTTCCTTTCTAAGGTTAAACATTTTAGACCTGCAAGGTTTTTGAAACCTGCTAGGTCATTTTTTATAGATTATAAAATTGATTTCTAGTGTTATAAAGCAATTGATTAACCTTTTCAGTATTTGGTCGGTCAATTAAGTTTGAATTAGTGTAGATCTCATCAAGTTCCGATTTCATTTTTTCAGCTTTATGGACTAAATCATCGTATTCAAATTCGGCATTTTTTATCGATAGCAGAAAATCTCTATCTAGTCTTCTAACATTTATCGCATTGGTTAAACCAATTTCTTTAGCCATATGTAACAAACGAAACGTATGCATCATGTTTTTTGCATCGTAATTTTTACTGTGCGAAATATTACTTTTATAACGCTCTTCATTTCTTTTCTCGACCCAATTCCAATATTCTGCATATTTTTTGCAATAGGTTGAATAGCCATCAACATTAAAATATAAAACTGCAACTGGCTTCTCAGGTTTCGGTACCAAACTTAAGCAAACTTCATTGGCATTCGGTCTAGAAATTCCATTATAATTTAAGTTTTCATTATAAAATAGATTATAACAATCTTTCATATGAGACAATTTAACCAGTCCAAAATGTTGAGGCATTAGGCTCTTATCTGTAATAAAACCCTTAAAAGGAACGGATTGTTTTTCATCTCTAACATAACAAAAATCTTCAACGGACTTTCTTTCTTTATCCACAGGATTTACGATTTTCTTATTTAAGCCTCTTGCCTTTTTTATCTGTGTAAAAGCATAATTAGCAAATGTATTTTTGCAAAGTTTTGATAAAAAATCTTCTTTTTTAATGGAATCAAAAATGGGATGTTTATAAAGCACACATTCTTCAGGAACATTTAAAAGCTCCATTATATTAGGATTATTTTTTAAAAGCAATTCCACAAATTTGTTTAACTCATAATAAGCGATATCATTGGTTTCGTTATTAATTTGCCCAACATAATTTAAAGAATAGAATTCTTCTTTAGGTAAAATAAACACGCCTCTGATATCGGTATCAGAAGTGGCAGTATCTAAGCCATAAGCCCTACTGCCACTAATACTTTCAAAAATTATTGATCCTGATTTTTTTAAATCTTCAATTGTCATTTTATTTCTTTTAAGAAGAATTCATTAAACTCTTCAGGATTAGCATTCTTGTTTTTCAAGTCATTTTTAACGCTATTGTTTTCTGCAATAATAACTCGTACTAAATTTATTAAAATAGCATCAACTGGTTTAGAACTTTTTTCAATTTCCAGACTTTTTAAAACTATTAAATCGTTTAAGATTGAATGAAATTCCGCATCGATTATTGGATATAAGTCAGTAAACAATACTGGTGGAATCGTTCCTTTTTTATAAACCCAATTCGCACACAAAGCGGTTCTTATAGCATAGAAAAAACTCTTTAAAGTCATTTCTTCAGTATCAAGTGTTTCTTCAAAACCTTTGCTCATACTATGATAGTGATAAAACCCAGACACAGGATTAAAATTGTTCTGTGCTAAAATTCTTATTTCATTTAAAAACGTTTGATCAGCACGATAAACAATAGGCGAAAATAGCCAACCTAAAAAAGAAGCGTTAGATTTTGCTAACAGCTTTAAGGCTTTACGAAATTCCCAACCAGAACCATCTAAATCATCTTCGTTCATAAATTCTATAGTATCTTTTTGTTCCCAAAGGTTGAGATACCATTCTTTTTTATGCTTATAAACAAAACGTATATCATAATCTGAATCTGGTGATTCAAATCCCCAGGCTCTACTTCCAGATTCTACTGCAAATAGTATTTCTATGTTCTTATCTTTCTCTATTTGAGAGAGTTTTTCAAGTATTTTAGTTTTCATTTTGTAAGTATATAATTTTAAAAAGCAGACCAACCGAAGTCAGTCCACCTTTTTTCCTTTCTAAGGTTAAACATTTTAGACCTGCAATGTTTTAAAAACCTGCGAGGTCTTACTATTTTCTACTTTTAGAGTTTTTACGTTTCTCACGTCGTTTTTTCCACGGTGCATTCTTCTGCCAATCTCCAGCCATAATACAACCATAAGGCATTACTTCGTCAATGACTTTTCCTAGGTTAAATTCGTCCATTTGGGCTCTAACCGTATTGGCATTTTTGTAAGCCGATGGCAACTCAGTAATGTCAATTTCTTTTGAGAAAAATCGGATATCTAATCCACGCGTTTCTTCTTTAAAGATTTGCATGATTGTACCTGTTTTGCTTTTTCTATGTTGGGTTCTACTTACGTTTCTACCTGCGCCATGTGGTGCAAACCCTAAATTGGTGTTGGTGGTATTACCTTCAACAATCAAAACAGGTTCAGACATATTTAACGGAATCAATCTTGGTCCTGTAATGTCTGGCATAAACTTAGGGTCTAAAGGTGTTGCGCCTTTAGCATGGTAAAATAAATCACCATCTTTAAAGACAAAATTATGCTCGTTCCAGTAACGGTTTTCAATCTCTAGTTCTAAAGTTTCTGCCACGGAATTATGCAATACTTCATGATTGGTTTTTGTCCAATCTCTTATAATCTGCAAAGCATCCCAATACGCTTGTCCCTCTTCTGTTTCAAACGGAATCCACGCATTTTGCTTTTTGGTATCTGGTGACAATTCCTTTCTGAAACGTTCTGCTATTTTCATGCCTTTGGTATACAATTTTGCACCAGGACCTCTTGAACCATGATGTGTCACTAACATGGTGTTTCCTGTGTTTTTAGATTTACCAACAAACAAGAAATGGTTACCATCGCCTTGCGTTCCTAAATGTGACCTTGCGATTTGCATCATGTTACCATCATTCAAGAAATAGTTAGACTCAAAAGCGTTTAATAATTCCTTTGGAAATCTGAATTGCGAATCTCTATCGCGTCCACCAGGACCAAAATGAGTATTAGTATGTGCTGCATCTAAAATAGCCTTTGGGTCTGCTTTTCCGAAATCGGTTAACATTACCGAACAGCAAATATCTGCACTATGCATGCCTGGATGAATGGCGTTTTTTGCTACGGCAACACCACCCACTGGAATTGTTCCATCTGGACCAGTTGGACAAGCATCTGGCATAATGGCGCCATTGACCAATGTTGGTGTTTTCATTAGGGTTTGCATGGAATTAATCACCTTATCTACGTTGTCTTTTTCTTCTTCGTTTTCTGCTTTGATATTTATTGAAAAGTCAATTGGTGTGTTGTGTAATGCTATTGGGTCTGGCGATTTGAATTGCTCTAAATAGGTTTCCATTTCTTTACCTTCGAGTTTGTTTTCGTTGATATGTGCAATGGCTTCTTTCATCCATTTGCCTTGTCTGTAACCTAGGGCTTTTAAATCGTGACCTGTTATTTTTTTATTTGTTTCCATATTCATTTCCCACGAAAGTGGGAACCTTTTAATTAATAGTTTTCTTTAATGAGATTCTTCGCTTTGTACTTCGACTGCGCTCAGTGTGACACTCAGAATGACATTTTAATTACACTACAAATATTATAGTCTGTTACGCGTTGTTTTTGCGTAGTTGTTTTTTATCCTGCAAGGCATGTGCTGAACTTGATTCAGTATCTATTCTTGTAGGTATTGTTTTTTTATTTTTGTTCATTTTGCCTTGATGCAAAACCCTTCGACTACGCTCAGGATAAACCAAGCCAAAAAATCACGGTCAATCCAAGGAATTTTCAGTTTTTCAAACTGAAACCGATTTGAAAACTTCGCGTCGAACTTCGTTCTCCTGATTTCGAAGCTTTTCTTCATCTATTCTGCGCCTTGACGTTCAATTCTATGAATTGATTTAGGATTTGAGATTTTACTTATTTTGTTTTCAATCCTTGTGTTCTTGTTCTCTTACTTGTATTTAAATGTTCCTTGCTCTGCGTTAGCGATAGAAACGGCATCCTTTTGCCTTTTTGCAAAAGATATAGTGGAAAGCGCGACCCTCTGAAGTTCTTTTGCGAAAGAGGGTAACGCCCAAAACAGAAATCTACTTTGATATAAAAGGTTTTAAAAAACTATCTTTTTCTAAATTCTCCAAAGAGAAATCAAAATCTGCTTCGTCTTTATAATCTGTAATCTCAGCACCTAAAGTTCTCACCAAATTATCAAATGACAAAGGTTCGTTCCATTGTTGGTACAAGGCTTTGGTTGCTAAAGTTGATACTTCAGAATTACCAGAAACTCTAGTATTACCTGCGCCAAAATTTAATAATACAAAACATTGCTTATCTTTTTTAGGGATTAACATGCCCAAAATAGTTTGCTTCTGTACAGATTCACATTTAATGTCAGCAAAAACTTTGTTTGGGTTCATCATGTAATCTTTAGAGATATTAGCTCCTTTACCAATTACAATTTTGTAACCGCAATCTGCAGTTCCGTTATATACATTATTTTGAATCAAAGCAGGTACATTCAATCCTTTATTGGCATATAAATATTCTACAGCTCCATTTGGTGCTGAGGTAATATCACCAGAATACATTAGGTTACCTTGTTGTTGGTTATAAGTTGTATTCCAACCTATTTTACCAGCAATATTTATACCAGATAAATCCAAATCGCGCGCTCCCCAGGCATCTTCCCAATAAATACCAACCGCTAACTTTTTACCATAAAAACGTGTACCAGTAGGAATGTTACCTACATACAATTTTTCTGATGTTGGCAAAGCGTAAGTAATATCCTCTGGAAAAAACAAACACTTACCAGACAAATTAAAACGTTGCTTTAAATAGTTAAGTAAAAACTGATAATTTTCCTTGAATACATTATTTTCTACAACTGCTTTTTTGTGCTTACCAGTTTTATTTCTCTTTAAAAGGTTAGCGAGCAAATTTGTACTACTTGTAGTGGAAACATCATTGGTTTTTACCCAAGATTTACCGTTTCTAATTCTGTATAAAAAGGCATCTTGACCTTGTTTTCTTGTGTAACAAGCAGACAAAGCTTTGAACAAAGCAAAAGGTGTTGCGTTATCTAACCAGTGTACATCTTTATCAGTTAGTAATGTATTTGTAACATCGTTTAACGGATTAGAAACTAATGGCTTGTGATATGTTTTAGATAGCTTACTAATTTTATTAATCGTTTTTGGTGCCTTGCTTTTGAATGCCAAAAACAGAGGTTTAAATCGGTTAAAGATTTCAGCAAGTTTTTCTAGTCCAAAATTGTTAAATGCTTGCGTTGGGTTGTATGAACTGTTCTTAATCAATTCAATTAACGCATCATTTTTAATTAACAAAGTCGTATCAGTTGCTCTATAGATTATGTATCTAAAAAACTCAACAGCATTCTCTGGATAAATATTATAAAACTCGGCTAATTTTACAATAGCTTCTTTGTTCTTAATATTTTCTTTTCCAGTAAAAGTATAGCCTAATTCATCTATTAAAACAATGATTAATTCATCTACGGTATCTTCTTTTAAGGCCATGCCAGATTTTAATAAAGCCAAACATTTTTGCTTCATTATATCAGCAGAATATGCATTAATAACTTTATAGTTAAGCTTTACATTTGGAATGCTTAAAACTTCTTCAGGAATATAAATATCATCCTGAAAATCACTTCCATAGGTTGACATATAGTGATTAATCTGTTCTATACACAATTCGAAAGTAGAGCTATTCTTGATTTTACTCCATGATTTGTGAAAGGTTTTATTCAAATCACTGCCATTTAGTTTTTCAGCTTTTAAAAAAGCAATGATTCTGTCTTTTGCCCAAAGTGCATTTGGTGCTATAATGTAACCTTCATCTGAGATGTATGGCTTTTCGTTTGATGTTTTCGCTACTACAGCGCTAAATAATTTTAATGTGTTCATAATATTAATTTTTAAATAAGTGAGGTGTATGGTTTTGATTAACAGTCAATGAATAGGAACACCTTTTACCTATTATGTTTAAAGACGAAGAGTAATAAATCATGCTCCTAAGAGCGATGAGGGGAAATTATAGGAACTCTAGTTGTCTTTTAAGACGAAGCGTAAATTAGCCTCAAGCTCTTTCGAGCTCTGGAATCGAACCAGATTATAGGAACGCTTTATGTCTTTTACTAACGGAAAGTAATTTCTCCAATGAATGTTATAGGAACTTTCTGTGTCAGTAATTTTTGTTGTAGTCCAGGTGGGAATCGAACCCACGACACACGGATTATGAATCTTTATAGGAACCTTTTTGTGCTGATGGCGAAAAGTATTCGTTGCTCTACCTTCTGAGCTACTGGACTATTTTTTATGTTAAAGAACGTTTTATTAAACTCTGCCAGCCTCATTATCTGGCAGAGCACTACTTTTAAAGTCTGATTCCAAAGAGACTTCTTATTAATTACAATGCAAATATTCTACGCTATTGCGCAATGTTTTTGCGTAGTTAAAAATATTTCAAAATTTATTGATTTTCATAAACTTTATCTCTTCTGTCTTTTTCTTTTACAGCTCCTATGACTTTGTTTTCGTAATCTCCAGTCAATTTATTTGTTGTCGAATCAACGCCTCCCCAAAGTTTATCTGGTTTGCCATTATCAATAGGCTCAACGAAATAAGTGATACCTGTAATCTTAGAACTGACGATAAGTCGTCCTGTTTTTGTCTGTTCTGGTTAAAAATCTTTTAGTTAATACTTGTCATTTCATCGTTTATTATTTTATAATCTATAAAGTTGAGATGCTGAAACAAGTTCAGTATGACAAAGTTGTAGGCTAGGTTATTATTTCTTTTTTTTCTTCTTCTTTCTGCTTTTAGATTTCTTCTTCTTTGGTTTCATTTTGTTCTTAATTCTTGAAATTTCAGAATTTACAGTACAGATAAATCCATCGTTATATCCAAAAATTTTAGCCTTTTTTAGTGCTTTTATAGCTTTTTTATAGGCTTGAAGATTTTCAAATAATTGCCCTTGAAACATATAAACTTCGCCTTTGTTCAGTCCTTTTACAGTAAAGGCAAAGTCGATTAGCTTTTGAGCTTCTTTATAATCTTCGTTCCATATCAACACTAAAATGTAGTGCGAATACACCTTGTGAAAATCTAGTTTGTTAGCCAAAGCTTCTGCATAATACTGCTTGGCTTTTTCGTAATCGCCAAATTGTTCGGCTTGTAAACGTCCCATTAAATACAAAGCATAAGCGTTGTTAGCTTCGTAGGATAAGGCGTAGTTTAGATTTTCTACAGTTTCTTCTAGTTCGTATGGATAAGCATCTATGGCTTTAAGCACATAATTGTTTAATAAATTGGTGTCCATTTTTTATTTGTCCTGAACTATTTTCAGGTTTTCTTAATTATTAATTTCTTTAGAATTGAATTGAGATGCTTCGACTACGCTCAGCATGACATTGAGATTCGATTTTTATAATTACTGTTTGTGGAAAGATGTTTAGCAGAAATGCTAATTGTGAGATTCTGAAATTAATTCAGAATAAAAAAAAATCCGAAACAGTATTTAACTGGCTTCGGATTTTCATTTATAAGTTTGAAAAGTTTATCTAACGATAATCACGAAGCCTCACAAAAGGCAGAATTCCTTTTGGATCGATTTGATATGTTATAAATAAACTCATAGTTTCTAATTTTTAATTCAACTTGTATTTTTGGTTGTGCTTCGATTGCGCTCAGCATGACATTGCGATGCAAATATAAAGATGAATATTTCTAATTTCCAAATAAAAAATAAGTTTATTTTATTGATTATCAGTGTTTTATGGTGGTTTTTGAGTATAGAATTCCTGTCCGCAAATGGCAGATTACCTAAAGAATTGAAGCGTAGTTATTTGTGTTTTAGGCATGCATAATTAATAACTTGAAAAAAATTAATAAAAAAAGCATCCTTTTTTATGAGGATGCTTTTTAAACTTGACTATTTTTAGTTTTCACCTATTTCTCTACATTACAGAAATAGCTTTTCAGCATCCGATTATGTAAATTTTGTATTGTCATAGGTTGTTTTTTCTTTGTTTATAGGTGCAAATATGGTCATTTTTTTTGAAATGAAAAGTTTTAGGAACTACGTAATCCTTTTGCGTATTGTTTTTATTCGTTTAAATTTATAAGTTCAGACCTGTCAGGTTTTTGAAACCTTACAGGACTCTTAACGGAAATAAATGATATGGCAGTAAATAAAAACGCATTAATTAGATATAAAACCATTGATAAGTGTCTTCAAAATCAGTTTAGACAATGGACACTTAACGATTTAATAGAAGCAGTTTCTGATGCGCTGTATGAATATGAGGGTAAAGATATTAATGTTAGCAAACGTACGGTTCAGTTAGATTTACAAATGATGCGAAGTGATAAGTTGGGTTATAATGCGCCAATTGTGGTCTATGACCGAAAGTATTATAAGTATGAGGATGCTGATTATAGTATAGTAAAAATTGCTGTAACTGATAAAGATGTGAAAGTTATGAATGAAGCCATTCAGTTACTGAAACAATTCAAGGATTTCTCATTGTTTCAAGAAATGGATGGTGTATTACAGCGGTTAGAAGATTCAGTAAATTCAACTCAAAAGGATAGACGTGCTATTATTCATTTAGATAAAAATGAGCAATTAAAAGGTCTTGAATATATAGATGTTTTATACAATGCCATACAATCGAAAAAAGTGATTGAAGTCACTTATAAATCTTTTAAAGCACGAAAAGCCAGTGTAATGAAAGTACATCCGCAATTACTTAAAGAATTTAATAATCGATGGTTTCTACTGTGTGCACGAAACGGAAAATATATCACTTTGGCTTTAGACAGAATTACTGAAATAGTAAAACTTGAAAACGAATTTTATGATGATTTTCAAATTGATGGCGACGAATATTACAAAGAAGTGATTGGAGTAACGGTTTCAAATTCTCGAGCGGAACGCATTCAGTTTAAAATAGACTTGAAAAATGCACCTTACGTGATTACAAAACCATTTCACTCCTCACAACGTATGATTGAAAAAACAAATGATGGTATGATTTTCAATATTTTTGTTCAAATTAATTTTGAGTTAGAACGTCTCATTTTAGGTTTTGGTGATAGTATTGAAGTGTTGAAGCCATTAAAATTGAGAAATAGAATGCTTAAAAAATTGAAAACTTCAGTAAAGAACTATGAAGAAATTGACAAGTAAATTGTGGTTCCTTTTTCTAATCGGATGTCATGAGTTATAAAAATAGATTCCGAATTATATTCTGCTTCAATCAACCAAGAACTACCATTAAAATAAGACCTTTTTACAAGTGCTTTTAAATCGGATTCCTCAACGATTTTAAGCTGATTTGCATACACAATTCCATAAGGCTCAATCACATTAAACTCACCAAAAAATGAGGCTATTAAAGGTAGTTTAGGGTTTTTGTAAATGTTTTGAGGAGTATCTTTTACAATAATCTCAGCGTTATGAATAACCAATAACTGATCTGCAAAACCAAGGACATCATTTTTATCATGAGTAGCGACAACACAAGCGATGTTTTTTTGTTTTAAATATTTAAAAATACTACGTCTAAGCGATTGTTTTTTAAAATTATCTATGTGACTAAAAGGCTCGTCTAATAATAAGATCTCGGGTTGTTTAGCTAAGGCTCTCGCAATGGCAACGCGTTGTTTTTGGCCTCCGCTTAATAGTTTTACTTTAGTGTTAGCAAAGGCTTCAAGTTCTACAACTTTAATGAGTTCGTCTGTTCGTCTTTGCTTTTCTTCAGGATAAAAACGCGACAAATGTTTACCTATGTTTTCTTCAACTGTAGTCACTGGCATTAAATCGAATTCTTGGGTGACGTATTTCATAAAATCATACCCAACCACTAAGTTGTATTTGGGTCCTAGGATTTCTTCGTCCTTCCAAAATATTTGCCCTTGTTTTAAATCGTATTCGCCATAGATTAATTTCAACAAAGTACTTTTACCAGAGCCACTTTCTCCAATAATAGCAAGATTTTCTCCAGCTTTGACTGTAAAATCAATTGCTTTTAAAACCTTAGTTTTTGAATATCCAAAAGTGACATTTTTTACCTGAAGCATAATGCAAATATAAATGTTTCAAAAAATTAACTAGCATAAAAAAACCGCTTGATTTCTCAAACGGTTTATAAGTAAATGATTCATCTTTTAAGGTCGTTCCATTTAGTTCTCGACTGCGCTCGAACGGACAGTCTATTATTTCTTAATAAACTTTCGCTTTATAATTTTTCCTTCAGATTCTAATCTTAAAAAGTAAACTCCACTTGTTAAATTCGAAACATCAACGGTATTCGATTTCAACTTTTGATTTAAAACACGCTTTCCATTCACATCAAAAACCGTAGCGATTTTATTAATAACATCTGCAGACGTTTTTATAGTAAGGTCTGCCTCAACCGGATTAGGATAAATAGTAAGATCTACTAACGTTTCATCAATAACACTCAATGCAGAACCTTCTACAATAGTATGCGATGTGTTTATTGCCGGATTCGCTATAAAATCTACAGTACCAGATGGCCAATAAATAGTTATGCTATTAATACTTGTTAACGTACCAATCCCAAAATGGGTGTTAAGTGTACTCATAAATTCAAATCCTTCGCCACTTCTAACATCTCTTATTTGCGTTCCGTTGTCTGTTTGTATTTCTACTCTAGCACCAATTCCATTGATATTACTATCGGTTCCTACGGTATTAATTTTAATCCAATTGTTCGCATTTGTATTATTTAAATAAATATTTCCGTTGCGAAACACATCTAAAAAACCATCGTTGTTTGTATCTCCAATAGCTCCACTTGGCGGCATATTTATTGTGTACTTTGTAAATGTAAAATCTCCATTGTTAAATAATATATCTCCATTACTTAAAATGTCTACATAACCATCATTATCAAAATCTGCAGGTGCGTTTTCCCGACCTAAAGACGCATCTAAAACGCCAGATCCAGCCGTTACATCGGTAAAAGTACCATCTCCATTATTTCGCATTAATTTAGAATCTCCATCTACTGTACTACTTGCGCCAACAAAAACATCCATATCTCCATCGTTGTCAAAATCTGCCCAAGCTGAAGACCATGTTTGCACTAAATCTCCCAAATTTGAAGAATTATCATGACCAACACCTGGATAATTGGTGTTATGCCAACCATTACTGTCTGCGACATTTACAAACACACCATTTCCATCATTTCTCCATAACTCATTAATACTAATTGAAGAACCACCTCTACATTTTGCAATGAATAAATCCATATCTCTATCATTATCAAAATCTATCCAAACTGTACCGTAATTACCTCCACCAGGCACTACTCCTATGCCATTAGGCAATGCTGTACTTGGCCCTTGATAAAACGTTAATTCACCTGTTCCATCATTTATATAATACACATTAGCTTGTACATCGTGACAAACAAAAGCATCTAAATGACCATCATTATTAATATCAACAAAATTTGAACGTTGAGAAAACACATAGTCTGAGCCTGATATTTCTGTATAACCTGTACCTGTACTATTTGCTTGCATAAACGTAACACCACCAAAGCCTCCATAAAGTAGATCGTTATAACCATTACCATCAAAATCGCCTGCAGCTAAGCTCCAATCTGGCGTGTTTTCCGCAGTTGGAGTTGCTATATTACTCATACTAAACCCACCAGAAGCTAATTGGTAATGAATATTTAAATTATTAGCACTAACTGATACCACGTCGTCTAAAAAATCACCATTTAAATCCACTAACGCTAAGTCGTTAGAACCCGTTGTATTTATTGGGTTTGTTGTAAACGACACAGGATAAGCAGACGTATCTACTCCAGTCGTAAAACTCTGGCTTACCCAATGGCTATAACCTCCTTCATTACAATTTGCTCTTATATAAATTACATAATCAGTCTCTGAAGACAATCCATTAAAACTATAAGTATTGGTTGCTGTGGTATTACCTGAAGATGGAATACCTTCTGAAGCTAATACAATAGCAACTTCCCAAGATGTTTCTGATGCACCTGCACCCCAATTAACAGTGGCACTTACAGCATTAATGTTGTTGACTGATACTGAAGTTACATTTGGACATGCTGGTGGTTCGGCTGAACTAATAGAAGGCGAGTCCACACAAAAACCCCAACCATACGTCGAATTGTCATTAAAGTAAATACGGTATTTAAATCCTGTTAATTGTGTACTTGTAAAAGAAGCAATATTTAGGGCTTCACTTGTGAAATTTGTTGGTGTGCCATCACAAAAGTCATTAAAACTTTCGGAATTATCTTGCAATTCATTTCCCCAATTTACCCATTCATTAGAACCAGCATTCCAATACTGAAGGCTTAGAGATTGACCATCTTGCCATGTATTAAAAACATATGGAAATACAACTGTCAATTCAGTTTCATTGGCACTGTAAGCTGCACTAAGATTAATTATAGGAGATTCTGCCGCAACCGTATTGTCTGAAGAGCCACCAGGAAGATTATCATCAAAAGAAAACGATCCGCTTTCAGATGATGTTGGGTCTTCAAACAGATAAGTAGCATCATAAGAACCCGTAACTGTCCATTGATTATTTGGCCAGTTAGCATTTTGGTTTAGTTGTTGCGCATAACTATGAGCGCAAAACAACATTACAAGCAATGTAATGAGTAATAGTTTTTTCATATCGGTTGTTTTTAATTACAGTTTATATCTAATGAGTTTATCCACTCCTCAATAAGTTGAACACCCTCTGTATGCACAACAGTACGTGCTAACAAAGGCATCCTAACTGAAGGTTCTACAGCACTTAGCCTAAAATGCATTACAGAATTTCTTGCATCACCTGGTTCTATAATGTGGCCTAGTCCAAAACCAAGATCAGTATCTGCATCAACACAAACCCCTAAATTTGTTAGGTCTTCAGTAGATAAATAATCTAATCGCATTGGTCTATATGAACAATGTGTATGTTCTGAATGGCAATGTGCACAGTTAATATCTACATACGCTCGCACTCTTTCTTCCAAGGCAATACTGCTATCGGTATAATCTGGAATCGTTGAAATGGTTCCTGGCAGTGCATTTTCTAAATAACCAAGACTTACTAACTTCTCTAATTGATTTTCGACACCATCAATATACTCAAAATTTAAATTTAAGTTTCTAGGTTTTGGGCCTATTGGTTTTGCTATTTCTGACACTTTATGACAGGTATGGCACTCAGCTCCTGACGGAATTCTATATTGCACAGATTTTGTAGTTCCTGCTTGTTGCCACTGCAGATCTACATAACTCCCATCCAGATCTAAACGAGCTTCAGACTGTTCTTCATCCCAAACATAATTTGCAAAAACCCAACCGTCTTGTTTTCTAATTATTAATCTTGTTTCTAAAATTTGGGTGGTGTTATCTGGTAAAACATTATCGTAATAAAAGTTCTTTATTAAAATGGTTCCAACAGGAAAATCTAAAAGTTCGTGATCACTTACAAACGACGCCTTACTGTTATTTGGCATCCAAATGAAACGTTTTTTCTTAGCATAATCACTAAACAATGTGGCATTTAATGTGTATGGAATGACACCATTTGTAGGCTGTAGGTTTTTAAGATCACCTTCAAAAAATTGATAATCTGATAATGATGAAAACGGCATGTTTTCTAAATCATAAAGCACACTAGAGTTTGTTGAAATAGTAATAGAAACTAGTTCTGTTTTACAATCGCCTGAAGCACTACAAATTGTGTATTCAAAAGTATCTATACCAACTTCATTTGGGTTCGCCGTATATTTTATATGATCGTCGCTCGGGTTATTTGGGGTATTATTAGGGTCTATTATTACAACATTACCTTTTACAGGTTGGCTTACCGATAATTCTCCGATAGACGGAATATTTAAATCGTTAAGAAATATAAAAATCTCAATTTCCGAATCCTGAACTATAGTTAAACTATCTGGATTTGTCTCTATAACTAATGGTGTTAATCCATCGTCATTGCTACAAGAAAACAGAAACAAAATTGAAAGAAAAAATATGTTGTAATTTTTTTTCATTTACAATACTTACGCACTATTAATAAGACAGTTTAGAATTTAAAAGTCCTACAAAAGTTAACAAAAAAGAAACTAGTTATCTGAAAAAAGAATATTTATACTCTTTTTTTTTACAATTTTTGATGTAAGTAAAGCGACAAATTCACTGATTTAAGTGTTATTTCACTAACATTAGTCTTTTACTTTTTCTTCGGTTTTTGATGGTAATACTTCAAATCCCATGTTATAAAGCGTGAAACCAAAAACATCTGCATACTGCTCAATGGTTTTACTTACAGGTGTACCAGCTCCATGGCCTGCATCGGTTTCAATTCTAATCAATGTTGGGTTAATACCTGCTTGCTTACTTTGTAATTCGGCAGCGAACTTAAAGCTATGTGCTGGCACCACGCGATCATCATGATCTCCTGTAGTTACCATTGTTGCCGGATACTCTACACCAGACTTCACATTGTGAACCGGAGAATATCCTTTTAAGTAATTAAACATCTCTTTACTATCTTCTGCAGTTCCGTAATCGTATGCCCAACCAGCTCCAGCTGTAAATGTATGGTAACGTAACATATCTAAAACACCAACACCAGGTAAAGCGACTTTCATTAAATTAGGACGTTGCGTCATTGTCGCACCAACTAATAAACCTCCGTTAGAACGACCACTAATTGCTAAGTAATCTGATGATGTATATTTTTCTGAAATTAGATATTCTGCCGCTGCAATAAAGTCGTCAAATACATTCTGCTTTTTGAGTTGAGTTCCTGCATTGTGCCATGCTTTTCCGTATTCACCTCCACCTCTTAGGTTTGGTACAGCATAAATTCCTCCTTGCTCTAGCCAAATTGTATTTGCTATACTAAAACTTGGTGTTAAGCTAATATTAAAGCCTCCATAACCATACAGCATTGTCGGATTTTTACCATTGAGTTTTAAACCTTTTTTATGTGTAATTATCATTGGCACTTTAGTACCATCTTTAGACGTATAAAATACTTGTTTACTTTCGTAGTCTTCTGTATTAAAATCTATAGATGGTTTTTTGTAGAGCTCAGACGTTCCGTTTTCAATGTCGTATTTATATATGCTTCCAGGAGTAACATAATTAGTAAATGAATAATAAAGCTCTTTTTCTTCTTTCTTTGCGCCAAAACCTGTAGCTGTACCAATGCCTGGCAACGCAACTTCTCTAATTAATTTCCCGTCGTAATCATATTGCAATACTTTTGACACTGCATCTACCATGTAATTTGCAAAAAAGTAACCACCTCCTGTTGATGGAGACAATACGTTTTTGGTTTCCGGAATAAAATCTACCCAATGTTCTGGTGTTGGATTTGCCGCATCAACGGTTACAATCTTTTGGTTTGGAGCTTCCAAATTTGTCATAATGTAGAGCTTTGTCCCTACATTTTCAATGATATTAGAATCACTATTTGTATGATCTAAAATAGCAATAAGATTACTATTTGGTTTCGATAAATCTTTTATGAAAAGTTTATTTCCAGAGGTTGAAACACTTGCTGTTATAACAAGATAATTGTCATCTTCTGTCACTCCTCCTCCAATATATCTGTGCTTTTCTTCTGGAGTACCACCAAAAATTAATTGATCTTCGGATTGTTTTGTACCTAATTTATGATAATACAGTTTATGCTGATCTGTTTTTGCAGACAACTCACTTCCTTCTGGCTTATCGTAACTAGAATAGTAGAAGCCCTCGTTTTTATACCAAGACATGCCACTGAATTTTATATCAATTAAAGTATCTTCAACGATTTCATTCGTCTCGGTATTCATCACAAGAATTTTTCTCCAATCGCTTCCTCCTTCAGAAATAGCATATGCTAAGGTTTTACCATCTTTAGAAAAACTCATGCCACCTAATGAAATAGTACCATCTTCTTTAAAGGTATTTGGATTTAAGAAAATCTCAGCGGTTTCAGGGTCTTCTCCTGTTTTAAATCTATAAATTACGGATTGGTTTTGTAAACCATCATTTTTATAAAAGTAAGTGTAATCACCTTCTACAAATGGCGCACCAACTTTCTCATAATTCCAAAGTTTTGTCAGTCGATCTTTTAATTCTTCGCGATATGGGATGTGATCTAAATAGCCAAATGTAACTTCGTTTTGAGCTTTTACCCACGCTTCAGTTTCTTTGCTTCTATCATCCTCTAACCAACGGTAAGGATCCGCAACAGATTCATCAAAATAAGTGTCTACAGTATCTACTTTATTAGTTTCTGGGTATTCTACGGTAATCGATTTCACAGTTTCGTTTTCATTTTTACATGATACAAAAAATGTTAGCACTAAAGTAAGAAGGAGTAATTTTTTCATAACTAAGGGTTTTCGAAATAAAACAATATTACTTCAAATATAAGGTTTTAGTTTTGAGATAATATCAACCCCTTAAAAACTTACAGTAAATTTGGACTTATATATAAACTGTATTTCAACTAACCATCTAATTAATTAGTTGAAATACATGAATATATCCCTATTATAAAAAAAATACAAAAACGAATGGATAGCGTTACGCTAAACCGTTTTTAATAAGGTATTCTGCTATTTGAACCGTATTTGTTGCAGCTCCTTTTCTTAAGTTATCACTTACAACCCAAAGGTTTAATGTGTTTGGTTGTGACCCATCGCGTCTAATACGACCAACAAAAACATCGTCTTTACCATGCGCATACATTGGCATTGGGTATACGTTAACATCTAAGTTGTCTTGCAAGGTAACTCCGTCTGTTTCGTTAAGTAATTGTCTTACTTCACTAGGATCAAAATCATTTTCAAACTCTACATTAATAGCTTCACTATGTCCACCAGCTGTAGGAATTCTTACTGCAGTTGCAGTTACCGCAATTGTACGATCGTTTAGAATCTTCTGCGTTTCATTTACCAATTTCATTTCTTCTTTGGTATAACCATTCTCTTCAAAAACATCGCAATGAGGAATTGCATTTTTATGAATTGGGTAAGGATATGCCATATCGCCTTTTACACCAGCGATTTCATTTTCCATTTGTTCAACAGCTTTAACACCTGTACCAGATACGGACTGATAGGTTGAAACAACAATACGTTTAATTTTATATTTTTTATGAAGTGGAGCTAATGCCATTACCATCTGAATCGTAGAACAGTTAGGATTAGCGATAATTTTATCTGTTTTTTCTAACTCGCTTGCATTAATTTCTGGAACCACTAATTTTTTTGACAAATCCATTCTCCATGCTGAAGAATTATCAATCACTGTAGTACCAACTTCTGCAAATTTTGGAGCCCATTCTAACGATGTGTTTCCACCTGCTGAAAACAATGCAATATCTGGACGTTTTTCAATAGCAGAAGGAATACTAATCACTTCGATATCTTTGCCGTTGAATTTTAATGTATTACCTACAGAACGTTCTGAAGCTACTAATAATAATTCGTCTAAAGGAAAATTACGTTCCTCTAAAACTTTAAGCATTACGCTGCCTACCATGCCTGTTGCACCAACAATTGCTACTTTCATAATATATTTAATTTAATCTTCAAAATTATGATATTTCTTTAAGTAAACTGTTCAATTTACCCTTAAAAATGTGATAAAAATATAGGGTTATAATTATTGATTTACTAATTAAAAAAGAAACCCAGACTTTATCAGTCTGGGTTGAGTTAAAATAATAGTGTAGCGATGACGCTATACGTGTTTTATTTTTTTAAAGAATCTCTAATTTCTTTTAAGATATCAAGCTCAGATGGCCCAGCAGGTTCTGCAGGCGCAGGCTCTTCTTTCTTTTTCATATTATTAACTCCTTTTACTACAAGGAACATTACAAATGCTACAATAATGAAGTCAATAACGTTAGTTAAGAATGTACCGTATTCTAAGAAAACTGCTCCTACCGTTTCACCAGCATCATTTAGAGTTCCCTCTTTTAATTGGTATCTCAATGCTTTAAAGTCTGAATCGAAAATCATACCAATTAACGGAGATACGATACCTCCAGTAAATGCAGTAACTACTTCTTTAAAAGCAGCACCCATTACAAAACCAACAGCAATGTCTATAAGGTTACCCTTCATTGCAAATTCTTTGAATTCTTTTAACATAATCTAGTGTTTTTTAGTTAGGTTATTAAATTAGACACCAAGTTACTAAAAAAGTCACAAGATGTTAAAATATTTTTTTTAAGGTAAAAAGTTACGCTTTATTCGCTTAGATAATGCGGTTAGAATTTCATAAGAAATTGAACCTGCTGATTCCGCAATTTCACTGGCTGTATGTACCTTATCAAAGATGATTACCTCATCCCCTTCTTTACAATTGATATCTGTAACATCAACCATAATCATATCCATACAAACATTTCCAATGATGTAGGCTTTTTCACCATTGATAAAAACAAAGCCTTTTTTATTGCCATAAACCCGACTTAAACCATCTGCATGTCCTATGGGTATTGTTGCGACCCTTTCATTACGGTCAGAGATGTGAGCTCTGTTATAACCAACAGATTTTCCTTTGTCAATCTCATGTATCTGAGAAACAACCGATTTTAAACTTGCGATAGGTTTAAAGTTTTTATCTTCTTCTTCAGAATTTCCAAACCCATATAAACCAATTCCGCTTCGCACCATATTAAAATGCGCTTCAGGATAATTAAGAATCCCAGAAGTATTACATAAATGCAACCAAGGCGCTGTTCCTGATTGTGTTTTAAAAGTTTCAGCTATAGATTTAAAAGTTTCAATCTGTTGTTCAGTAAAATCGTTTTCATTGAGATCTTCACTAGCTGCTAAATGAGAGAATATAGATTTTACTTTTACTGCTGTTGTTGATCCTAATTTAGAAACCATAGTCTCTCTATCTTTTTGATCAAAACCTAATCGATTTAAACCTGTATTAAATTTTATATGAACTGGGTAGTTCTTTTGAGATAGGTCTTCAGCCGTTTTTATGAATTCATCTAAGACGTGAGCACTATATAAACTAGGCTCTAAACAGCGCTCTATAAGAGTTTTAAAATTTATAGACTGCGGATGTAGCACTAAAATTGGCGTTGTTATCCCAGCGTCTCTTAACGCCACACCTTCACGCACATAAGCTACAGCAAAATAATCGATGCCTATTTTCTGAAGGTGTTTCGCAATTTCTACTGCATCACTACCATAAGCAAAAGCTTTAACTACAGCCAAAAATTTTGTTTGCGGTTGTAATTTCGATTTTAAATAATTGAAATTATGCGTCAAAGCATTAAAATCAATTTCGAGAACAGTTTCTTTAGCTTTAGACATTCGGATTTTCATCTTTAGAATTTATTTCTTCCGCATCATTCACGTTCAATTGTCTAACTTTATCTCTTTGCATACTTTTAAAATACGCTGCTCTACTCAAGGGTTCATATTCGTCAACTTCTCCTAATAAAACCAAATCATCACTCAATGCTTTTCTATAACTGTATTGGGCTAAATTTCCGGTTTTTGTACAAACAGCATGTACTTTAGTAACGTACTCTGCTGTGGCCATAAGATATGGCATTGGCCCAAAGGGATTACCTTTAAAATCCATATCTAAACCAGCAACAATAACACGAATGCCCTTATTGGCCAAATCATTACAAACACGTACAATTTCATCATCAAAAAATTGAGCTTCATCAATACCAACCACATCACAACCATCTGCTAAAATTGGAATATTAGCCGCAGCAGGTACAGGCGTTGAACGAATTTCATTAGCATCGTGAGAAACAACCATATCTTCATCGTAGCGCACATCTACAGCAGGTTTAAAAATTTCTACCTTTTGTTTTGCAAATTGCGCACGTTTTAGTCGTCGGATTAATTCTTCAGTCTTGCCTGAGAACATGGATCCACAAATGACTTCAATCCACCCAAATTGTTCTTTCTGATTTACTGTATTTTCGAGAAACATTTTGTAATTTTAGCACTAAATCGGAGTTAGTCTCCGTTTTTATAAAGGTCACGCAAATTTATTAAAAATCAAAAGTAAAACTTACGAAAAGAAGATAAAGAAATTTTATTCCTTTTTAATTAGCATTAAAAATTGATTTTAAAATCTTGAAGCACTTTAAAACACTTCAATATAAAACACTTAGAATTATGAAAAAGAAATTAGAATCAGAATTAGTTAGTATTGCGCATAGGATTCTGAAACTGACAGGTAGAGAAGATATTAATAAACTTCATGAAGAAGTCGCTGTACTCTATGAAAAACTAACTGTTTTAAAATTTGCACAAGAAAATTTTGAAGACAGAATTCCTAAAATCGGTCATGACTCATCATTTTTTGACATGTTAGACACGGCCTTCAATAACAAATATAGTGACAACATAGAGATTGAAGATAAAACTTACATTGATTTAGATGAAACTGAAGATGATGGCATCATGGAACCGGTAATGTCTAAAATTAAAGATTTAGTATCACATATGCCTGATGACGAAGTTGAAGAAAAACGGGTAATAGAGGAAACACTTACCTCAGAAAAAATCTTACCAAAAGAAACCGAATTAAAACAATCGTCTATTGAATTTGAAGACATTACTTCTGGCTTTAATGAAATACCCGAATTCGAACCTATTGAAGTTGCACAAAAACGTGAGGTAGAAATTGCTAATAAATCTCTAAATGACAAATTAAAGGGTCAAAATCTAAAAATAGGATTAAACGATAAATTGGCTTTTATTAAACATTTGTTTGAAGGCGAAAATGAAGATTATGATCGTGTTATTTCTCAAATTAACACCACAGGATCTTTACCTGAAGCTAAAACATTAATTTTAGAAATGGTAAAACCAGATTATAACAATTGGGTAGGAAAAGAAGAATATGAAGAACGCTTTCTTCAATTAATCGAAGGAAAATTTAATTAATGAAAGTCAAACAAATTATTTATTGGTTTTGTACCGTTGTGTTATGTCTGATTTTTCTGTATTCGGCACAAATGTATTTGTTAAATACCGAAATGGTAAAAGACTATTTTGAAAACCTTAATTACCCTAGCTATTTAGTACTACCGCTCGCTATTTTAAAACTTCTTGGTATTGCCATTATTTTATGGCGAAAAAGCAAATGGTTAACAGAATGGGCTTATGCTGGTTTTTTCTTTGATTTAGTTTTAGCAACCGCAGCTCACCATTATGCTGGCCATGGTATTTTCGGCTTTTCATTCTACGGCTTATTAGTTCTTTTTCCGTCCTATTTTTTAGGTAAATATTTAAGAGACTAGATAATAATTTTAAAATATTCTCACTTTTTTTGAGAAATAACTATGGGTAAACTCTACTTAGTACCAACACCAATTGGCAATTTAAAAGATATCACTTTTAGAGCTGTCGACGTTTTAAAAGAAGCCGATTTAATTTTGGCTGAAGACACTAGAACGTCAGGAAAATTATTAAAGCATTTTGAAATTACCACACAAATGCAAAGCCACCATATGCACAACGAGCATAAAACGGTTGATGGTTTAATTGAAAAATTAAAATCTGGATTAACCATTGCAGTCATTAGTGATGCGGGTACTCCAGCGATTTCAGACCCAGGATTTTTATTGGTAAGAGCTTGCGTAGAGAATAATATTGAAGTGGATTGTTTACCCGGAGCAACAGCATTTGTCCCTGCTTTAGTTAATAGTGGATTACCCAATGATAAATTTGTGTTTGAAGGCTTTTTACCTGTAAAAAAAGGACGACAAACCCGATTATTACTCTTAGCCGAAGAAACCAGAACCATCATTTTCTATGAAAGCCCACATAAACTTATAAAAACACTTGGTCATTTCTGTGAATATTTTGGTGAGGACAGATTAGTTTCTGTTTCACGAGAAATCACCAAACTCTACGAAGAAACCATTAGAGGCACAGCCAAAGAAGTTTTAGAGCACTACACCAACAAACCACCCAAAGGAGAAATTGTCATTGTGGTAGAAGGAAAACATAAATAGAATAATGACTCTAGACGAATTTTTAGCCAAACTAAAATCGAGCCCAAAGCAGATTGATTTTTCTGAAACCATAGCAGTAATAGATAGTAATTATTTATTTACACCAACGACATTTACGAATGGACTTTTAGAAAATGCTGAAGACCAAAATTTAGGATCCTGTAAATTGTTAGCTTTTGCTGTAGATCAAGATTTTACCAAAGCGGAGACCTTAGCATGTTTTGGCACCTATTATTTTGAAGATGTTTTAATAAATCCTAATGGAACGGGCCATCAAAACATCCGGAATTTTATAAAAACAGGTTTCGAAGGTTTACATTTTGAAACCTTCCCATTACAGAAAAGATAATAAACGTTTCGTAATTGAGTTAACCTTTATAGCCACTGCATCAGTCAGTATCATTTAATTTCCATAATTTTCTAATTCAAACTAAAATTATGGGAACTAAACATTACGACGTATTTGTTATTGGAAGCGGAATTGCAGGTCAGACGGCAGCAAAAACCTGTAAGCAAGCAGGATTAACAGTCGCAATTTCTGATAAACGCGAATTTGGAGGCACTTGTGCCACCAGAGGTTGCGACCCTAAAAAAGTATTGATTCAATTTGCAGACTTAATGCAAAATGCCAAACAACTTGAAGGTTTAGGGATTAAACAACCACCTAAAATTAAATGGAAAGCTGTTCAGAAATTTAAAAAATCATTCACTAAATCGATACCCTTAGATACCGAAAAAAATCTAAATGATTTAGGTATTGACTTATATCATCAATCACCACAATTTATAAGTAAAAACGAAATACTTGTAGAAGGAAAAACGGTGACGGCAGATAAATTTATAATTGCTACAGGTTATATCCCTAGAACTTTAGAGTTTGAAGGTGCTGAACTATTAAAAACAAGTGATGCTATTTTGAAATTGAAAAAAATTCCGAAATCAGCGATATTTATTGGTTCGGGATATGTTGGTATGGAATTCTGTTATATGCTTTCTACAATGGGGTGTAAAGTAACTATGGTTGAAGTTTCTGATAAAGCACTCAACCAATTTGATTCGTTTTTAGTTAAAAAATTAACCAAAGTTTTAGAAAAGAATGGAGTGAATTTCATGTTTAACACGAAGCCGATTGAGATAGAAAAGTTGAAGAAAAACTTGAAGCTGACGTACGAAAAAGATGGAAAAACAAAATCGATAAAAGCGCGAAAAATTTTCAATACGGCAGGTCGTGTGCCAGCAATTGAAAAGTTAGATATAGAAAACGCGAACATAAAAGCTGACGAAACAGGTGTTTTAGTCAATGATTTTATGCAAAGTACTAGTAATGAAAATGTGTATGCTTGTGGAGATGTGTCTAGCAAATCTTTGCCTTTGACACCACTTTCAGGTATACAAGGTTATATTGCAGGTCATAATATTGTGAATGGAAATAAGAAAGAATTCGAAAATCCATTAGTACCTTCCGTTGTATTCACGCAACCACAATTAGCAAGTGTTGGTTATTCTGAAGAAGAAGCGAAAAGCAGATACAAAAATGTACAGGTCTACAAAGGAGATACTTCAGATTGGTATAACGCCAAAAAAGAAAATGCCGAAGCTTATGCGTATAAAATAATAGTTAACGAACGTACTGATAAGATTGTTGGAGCACATTTATTGAGCTCACAAGCCAATGAAACTATTAATATATTTGCGATGGCAATCAATGAAGGCTTGACCACTAACGAATTTAAAAAGCAGATATTTACATATCCATCTTACACCAATGATTTAAAGAGCATGTTGAAGGATGAGGATTAAATTATGGAAGACTTATTACACCATATTAGCCAATGTACAATTTGCAAAGCACATTTGCCTTTAGGACCAAGGCCAGTTGTCACTGCAAACATAAAATCTAAAATTGTAATCATAGGACAAGCTCCAGGAACAAAAGTTCATGATTCTGGAATACCTTGGGACGACCAAAGTGGAAAACGCTTAAGACAGTGGCTCAATGTCACCGACGAGCAATTCTACAACACTGAAAATTTTGCGATAATACCCATGGGATTCTGTTATCCAGGAAAAGCAAAAACAGGAGATTTACCACCACGACCAGAATGTGCACCACAATGGCATGAGCAATTATTAGAAAAAATGCCTAATGTAAAGTTGATTATTTTAATTGGCGCTTATGCCCAAAAATACTATTTAAAAGACAGCGCCAAACGAACGTTAACCGAAACGGTTGGAGATTATAAAGATTATTTACCTATGTATTTCCCCATTCCGCATCCTTCGCCAACCAATCGGTTTTGGAGAAGTAAGAATCCTTGGTTTGAGGAATTGGTGGTGCCAGAGCTAAGGAAAAAAGTTGAAGAGATTTTGTAAAAATCTTTCGCAAATCCTATATCAATCTTAATTAAAATACTGAAAATATTTCATTGCAGCATCCGAATTAGCCTTAACGTCAACACGCACAATTTCATCTCCATTTTCATCGAGTTCTAGGATATAAAACGTTCCGTTTTCTTCTTCTTTTTGTAGGTATATTTTAGTGCTTCCATCTTCATTATAAAACTTTACGGTCTCATAACTATCATAATTAGACGATACCATTTCAGAATAAATCTTTCCTTCTACAATTTGCTGGGTAATCGTTCTACTATCTCTTATAAATTGTTGAGATACTATATTACCTAATAAATCAAAATTTTGAGTTTCTATAGCTTTTCCATCTTCAATTATAGATTCAGAACGAACTTTTCCATTTTGGAAATAGGAGTACTTACTGCCCACTAATACATCGTTTTTAAATGTTTGTTTAGAATTTAATACACCATCTTGATAGTACATTAACTCATCCCCATGCTTTTTTCCATTTGAGTATTGTCCGTGAGAAGATACCTCGCCATTAGGATGAAAAACAATATAATCGCCATGTAATAAACCATCTTTAAACTCAAACTCTTCCCATTTAGACATTTTATTTCCAACGACATAATAGCCATCCATAAACTTTTGAGTTTTGTTTAATTTATAGTACGCCAATCCGTTATAGCTATTAATAGTATACGCGTTTCTTTCGATAAAAGTGAAAGCATCATCACGCTTATCTTCTTCTGAAGATTTACATCCTAATACTATTAAAAAGACAAAGATTAGAAAGCTGAGTTTTAATAATTTCATTGTAAAAATATAGTTGAATTAATATTGCGATCCATCATGCTTACCAACTTCAAAACCATGTTTTCCAAGATATTGATTACCACTTTCAACAGCACCGTCTTCCATATCGGTTCCCATAGAATCATTCCAGCGGTTTAAATAACCAAACAAAGATATCACACCTAACATTTCCACAATTTCACCTTCATCCCAATATTCATATAGTCGTTTTTTAATGTCTGCATTCACAGCATTTGGTACTTGTGAAGCTGCCAAACTAAAATCTAAAGCAGCACGTTCTGCTTCAGAAAAAGCGGGATGTGTTCGGTATTCCCAAATATTATCTAACTGTTCTTGTTCTGCGCCGTAACGCTCTGCGGCTCTAATGGCGTGCGCCTGACAATAGCGACAACCTGTAGCATTACTACTCACCCAAGCAATCATACGTTTTAAAGCTGAGGTGACTCTGCCTTCATTGGCCATAACGGCTTTATTTAAATTAATAAACGCTTTACTAATTGCTGGTCTACGTTGCATGGTGAGAACCGAATTTGGACAAAATCCAAGGGTTTCATTAAAAAATTCTGCTAATTTCTTAGTTTCTAAATTGTGTTCTGCAGACAAAGGTGTTACTAATGCCATAGTTATTTTTTTAGTAGTATTTTTGAATGAACAAGATAGTACATAACTTTTAAACTTAAAAAATGAAAAATAAAATCACAACCCATTGGAAAGAAGGTTTAACCTTTGAATCTGATAACCCAAGCGGAAAAACCGTAATAATGGATACTAATATTGAAGGTACTGACCATAGAAACGGGCTGTCACCAAAGGCTATGATGTTATCTTCTTTAGCTGGCTGTTCTGGTCTAGATGTTATTTCTACTTTAGATAAAATGAAAGTAGAAATCGATGATTTTAAAATGGACGTTACGGGCGAACTAACGGATGAGCATCCTAAATATTACCACACTGTAGTTGTAGATTACCATTTCTATGGCTCAGACTTAAACGAAAAGAAATGCGAACGTGCTGTAAATTTATCCGTAGATAAATACTGTGGAGTCATGGAAATGTTTCGTCGTTTTGCTACTGTTGAAACTAATATCTATTTTCATAATAAGTAAGAAATAATTATGTCAGGTCCAGCGCAGTTGAGACCTCAAAATTCACATTAAAGCAACCTCTCGACTGCGCTCGAGAAGACATTCATTATGCGTTGGACACTTAAACCAAAACCAAAAGCCACTCAAGTGGCATTAATGAAAGAAGCTCTTCAAGTAGACGATATTGTTGCCACATTATTATTGCAACGCGGCATCGATACTTACGATGCTGCTAAAACATTTTTTAGACCTAGTTTTAAAGACCTTCATGATCCATACCTCATGAAAGATATGGATAAAGCAGTTGCTAGAATCGAAACAGCGATTGAACAAGGTGAAAATATTATGGTGTATGGCGATTATGATGTGGATGGTACAACCTCTGTCGCTTTAATGTCTTCGTATTTAAGAACACGAACTGAATCTGTGGCGACTTACATTCCAGATCGTTATGATGAAGGTTATGGCGTGTCTTACAAAGGCATTGATTTTGCGCACGACAATGATATTTCCTTAATAATTGCATTAGATTGTGGTATAAAAGCCATAGATAAAGTGGCTTATGCTAAAGAAAAAGGGGTTGATTTTATAATTTGCGACCACCATAGACCAGGAACGGAAATTCCAGATGCGGTAGCTGTTTTAGATCCTAAGCGCGACGATTGCGATTACCCTTTTAAAGAACTCTGTGGCTGTGGTGTAGGGTTTAAACTCATTACAGCTTTAGCTTCACGCCAAGGACAAACCGTTGAAGATTTAACCGAATATCTCGATTTGGTAGCGACTGCCATTGGTGCAGATATTGTACCCATTGTAGATGAAAATAGGGCTTTGGCATATATGGGTTTAAACATTATAAATACCAACCCAAGACCAGGCATGAAAGCGATTATCGCTGAGGTTAAAAAGGACATACTTACCATAACAGATGTCGTTTTTATTATCGCACCACGAATTAATGCCGCAGGACGCATGAAACACGGTAATCACGCCGTAACGCTTTTAACGGAAACCGATTTCAATCTCGCAGCCAAATACGCCGTAGATATTGACGAGTTTAATACAGATCGTCGCGAAACCGATAAACGCATTACACAAGAGGCATTAGTTCAAATTGAAGCTCATAACGAGCAAGAGGGGTTTACCACAGTTGTTTATGACAAATCATGGCATAAAGGAGTGATTGGTATTGTGGCGTCACGTTTAATAGAAACCTACTACAGACCCACGTTAGTGTTTACCAAAAGTGGAGATAAATTAGCCGCATCGGCACGTTCTATAAAAGGATTCGACGTGTATAATGCATTAGAAGCTTGTTCAGAACACATTGAACAATTTGGAGGTCATAAATATGCTGCAGGTTTAACGTTATTACCAGAAAACTATGATGCCTTTAAAGCCAAGTTTGAAAGCGTAGTTAAGGAAACTATTGACCCAAAACTATTAACACCAGAGCTTAAAATAGATTTAGAAATAGAACTCGGTGAAATCAATGATAAACTCATGCGTATCTTAAAACAATTTGCACCATTTGGCCCTGGGAATATGTCACCAACCTTTATGTCGCAAAATCTAAAAGATACCGGTTGGGGAAAATGTGTGGGTGAAGATGATAAGCATATTCGGTTAACTGTAACTCAATCCTTCAATGATAAAATTGTCTGTATTGGTTTTGGCTTAGGCGATAAAATAGATATTATCAAAAGCAAAAGACCATTTAGTGCGGCTTATGCTATTGATGAAAACCATTGGAATGGCAACGTCAGTCTACAGTTAAAATTGAAGGATATTAAAGCATAATTTATGTTATCTAATCCTGCAAGGTTTCCAAAACCTTGTAGGTATAAAATATAATTGATTAAGTTATCGTTGATACTATATGAAACCACCAATCTTATTCTTATTCATTTTTTATAGTTTTATTTCAACGAGTCAGAATTTAGTTTTAAATCCAAGTTTTGAAGATCACTCAACATATAAATGTATTGTTAATTTAGGAGGATTCAATAATGGAGTTTTAGATTGGTCTATTCCGAATCATGGTTCCACGGATTTTTTTGACACATGTAGTGAAGACATGGGTGCAAACAATTACAATGGAATTCAAAACCCAAAAACTGGTTCATCATATGCAGGTATGTACTTTTATACGGATAAAAACTATAGAGAATATGTGCAAGGAGAACTCTCTAAAACATTAGTAGAAGGAAAGAAATACAAAATGACTTTTTATTTGAGTTTAGCAGATAAATCGTCTTATGCTTTAAAGGATATTGAAGTATTAATTACTGAAGAAAAACTAAAGCCTTGTTATGATTCTAACAGCTGCGAAAAAGTGATTAAGCCTTCAAAAGTCACAAAAAAGAAGTTTAAGCTATATTCCAATACTGAGGAAGTTTATTTTTCTAATAAGGAAATATGGACGGAATATTCCTTTGAATTTACAGCAGAAGGTTATGAAAATTATTTTTCAATCGGGAATTTTTATAGAAACCCAAAAACTAAAAAACAACAGGTCGTTTCTAATAGTCCATACTTCTTTTCATACTACTACATAGACGACGTATCCATAGAACCTTTAGAAAAAGAAGTCGTTATAGAAACTATCAAAACAATTGAAGAACCAACCATTAAAACCAACGAGATTCACACTTTCAAAAATGTATTATTCGATTTTGATAAAGCGGACTTGTTAGAGGTTTCAAAAGAAGAACTCAATCAACTTTACAAACATTTAGAAGCTAACCTTACATTAAATATTGAAATCTATGGTCATACCGATGCCATTGGCTTAGAAACTAGAAATCAAGACTTATCAGAACAACGTGCCAAAGCAGTTTCAAATTATTTAATTACAAAAGGATTAGATGTTACACGCATTACATCCTTTGGTTTTGGAAGTACACAACCAATTGCAGATAACGACAGTGAAGAAGGACAACAATTAAATAGACGTGTTGCTTTTAAGTTGATTGAAAATTAAATATCTACTAGCTTATTATCCTGTAAGGTTTCAAAAACCTGACAGGTATAAATCCTAAAAAAACAGGCTTATTTTAGAAATGAACCAAAAACTGAAATATGACCTAATCATATTTTACTTTTGTACCCAATCAATTGACAGACCTGTCAGATATCAAAAAACCTGACAGGTCTTGTAAACCCGAACTACATTGGCAAAAAACGATCCATATGCAGCATTAAGAATCAAAGAATTCAACATTTTTTTGATGGTGCGTTTTGCATTAATCTTTGGATGGTCTATGCAATTTATTGTTATAGAGTGGCAGGTGTATTCTTTAACTAATGATGAGCTTAGTTTAGGAATTATTGGGCTTTGTGAATTTTTACCTGCTTTTTTATTCGCGCCATTTGCTGGTCATATTGTTGACCAAAAAGAAAAACGAAACCTATTTACACTATGTATTGCCTTATTCTCATTAATTAGTTTTGGGTTGTATTGGCTAACTTCAGAAATTATCGAAAACACTTGGGAGGCTAACTACATATTATACAGTATTTATGGTTTGGTGTTTTTTGGCGGTGTATTAAGAGCTTTTTTTGGTCCTACAATATTTTCTCTTATCGCACTCATTGTTCCTAAAAAAATATACCCAAATGCTGCTACATGGAGCAGTAGCACATGGAAAGGTGCCAGTGTATTTGGTGCACTTTGTGGCGGATTTTTAATAGCATGGATTGGTGTTCACCATACGCTTGGTATTATATTCTTATTAGTGATGCTATCATTTATATTCGTATTTGGAATAAAAAAGAAACCTATTCTAAATAAAAAAACAAATGAATCTGTGATGAACAGTCTAAAAGTTGGACTAAAATTTGTGTTTAGCGATAAGGTTGTTTTAGGAGCCTTAACATTAGATATGATTGCTGTTCTCTTTGGTGGTGCAGTTGCCATATTTGCCGTATTTGCAAAAGATGTATTAGACGCTGGACCAAGAGGTTTTGGGTATTTAAATGCTGCACTTTCTTCGGGAAGTATTATTACTATGGTAGCAACAACATACCTTCCGATTACAAAAAACACAGGAAAAAAGCTATTAGTCTCTGTTTTTGGCTTTGGAGTCTGTATGATAATTTTTGGAGCATCTCAACTTCTATGGCTGAGTATTATCGCTTTATTTTTATCTGGAGTCTTTGATGGAGTGTCGATGGTGATTCGTCAAACCATTCTTCAGCTTAAGACACCTGATGACATGCGAGGACGGGTTGGTGCTGTAAACTCTATGTTTGTTGGATCCTCTAATGAGCTTGGGGCGCTTGAAAGTGGAGTCGCTGCAAAACTATTTGGAGCACCATTGGCTGTAATACTTGGCGGAACTGTTACACTTATTACGGTGACAACAATGCATTTTAAAAACACATCATTACGTGAACTAGATCTCACTAAAGATATTGAAGCACACGAAAAAGATGGAGTATAAAATCACTTTTAAGCCTTATCATTTTTATTACTTTTGCCTACAAAATATTTAAACATTTCATTTAGCATGATTCTAAAACTGCTTAAAATAGCTTTAGAAAAAGACATCGTCATCTCTTCGATTAAAGTCGCTATAGTAGTTGGTTGTATTTTAAATATTATCAATCAAGGAGACCTTTTATATCATTTGAATTTTGATAAGGTAAATTGGTTAAAGCTTAGCCTATGCTTTGTAGTGCCTTATTCTGTGTCTACTTACGCTTCTGTTAAAGTAAAAACAGGACGACATTAATAGGTTTTCAGTTCAAAATTTTCACCGTCAAAAACTCCGTAGGTATAATACTGAATCCAGTCGCCTAAATTAATGTACTTAGACGTTTCATTTAAGTCAATTTCTAAAGGCAAATGTCTATGACCAAATACAAAATAATCGCGATGTTTATCTTCGAGTTTACGTTTGCAATATGCCACTAACCACTCATTGTCTTCCCCCAAAAATTTTGCATCATCATCGCCTGAAATCATTTTGTTTTTTACAGACATATATTGTCCGATTTTAACTCCAATATCAGGATGCATCCATTTGAATAACCATTGAAAAAATGGACTCGTAAACACTTTTTTCATGCGTTTATAACCTTTATCTCCAGGTCCTAAACCATCACCATGACCTATAAATACCGTGGTGTCGTTAAAAATAAATTCTTTCGGTTCGTGGTAAACAGGTATGCCCAATTCGGTTTTAAAATAATCCTTCATCCATAAATCATGATTACCAACAAAGAAGTAAATCGGTATTCCAGAATCTGCAATTTCGGCTAATTTCCCTAAGGTTCTTGTGAATCCTTTTGGGACAACGGTTTTATATTCAAACCAAAAGTCGAACAAATCGCCTAACAAAAAAATTGCAGCTGCATCGTGTTTTACCTCATCTAACCAGGCCACGAATTTCTTTTCGCGAGGTCGAGAATCTTCAGATGTTGGTGCACCTAAATGATTATCTGATGAAAAGTAGATTTTTTTTCCTTCGGCTATTTGTATGCGGTTCGTTTTAGTCATTATCACTAGCAAACCATTCTGCAAAAGAAGACGCTGTTTCCGAAAGTCTTAAGGAATGTAATTTTATATTATTTGGTAATCGTAGTTTAATTTTTTTAGCAAAATCAATCACCATCATTTCACTTGTTGGTTGGTAATCGACTAACAAAACGTTGTGGTCTCTGTCTTCTAATTCTTTCGCGAGTTCAACGTGAGGTGTATTCCTATTAAAAACAGTGGCATGATCAAAAACATCCACAATCTCTTCTTTCACGATTTTCTTTAAATCACCAAAATCAATGACCATTCCGTATTTCACATTTGTGGTATCTGCTATTGGTGTTCCAATAACAGTAACGTATAAATTATAACTATGACCATGTACGTTTTTACACTTACCGTCGTAGCCATAAAGTGCGTGACCTGTTTCAAAAGAAAACTGTTTTGTAATACGAATTTTGCTCATATGATTGTAAATTATAATGCAAAGATATTATAAATGTAAAAGGAATGGCTTTTTAGATTAAATTTGCGCACTTTTTTTAAAATCTTGAACACCTATGAAAGAATTAAATCTTTACAAAAGCTACAGTGAGTAGTCTTTTTGAGAACATTCCGTTTATTGAAAACTCGCTTTATGAGCGTATTATTTCAGACATTTCATCTCAAAAATATAGTATTGTTGATGATTTTTTTTCGGAAGATGAAGTTATTGCCTTGCGGCATTCTCTGCTTTTAAAGTATGAAGAAGATGCTTTCAAAAAATCAGCCGAACAATTATTCTTTAATAAGATTAAGGATTTAAAGGATTATTTAAATCGCACCTGTTTCCTTGGCATCAATCAGAAGGAGTTTCATTATGCCATTTATCCATTTCCTGGCAAAGTTGTCATTTTTAAAAGTCAGGAATTAGAGCACGAAGTAAAACCCGTAAATACACCGAGACTTAGTATTACAGGTTGGTTAAAAACACGATAGATGGTTTAACGTCTTTTATTTCGGTTGTAGAAATACACTACAATAATACCTATCGCTAATATTAAAAAAAGATAATTTCCCATTTTAATTGTCGTTCATTTTGTTTTTATTATACTTATAAATCGCATAGGCAATCCCAACTAAAACTACAAAAGGCAAAAGTGTGCCGATAACAACACCAATGCCATAGCTACTATCTGGTGCATTTTTTATTTTTTCGTCTATATTAACGTCTTGAAGTATTGTTATAATTAGGTTCATTAACTGCCATTCATTTATGAACCAAATTTACGTCTTTTGAGCAAGGGTTTTAAACGTTTTACGGAAATTTATGATTAAAGGTAAGCCACGAGCAACCATCCATAATGTAAACGCTATAAAAATGCCATAAAGTTTATAGTCTAAGTGATCTGTCCAAAATACAACAGGAACAAAAACAGCGAGCGTAGAAAACAATAGTACATTTCTGAGGTATTTCATTTTACCAAGACCTTTAAAAACACCATCGAAAATAAAAGCTAATGCGCAAAGTGGTTGCATGGATAAAATAATCCAGAAGATATTGTAAAATTCAGTTAATACGGCTTCATCATTACTAAAGATGCGTCCAATTGGAAAGTAAAAAACCGCACCAATTAAAGCGATAATACCACCAGCAATAATTCCATACTTTATCAGTTTGTTACTTAATTCAATAAGGTTTTTATAATCCTTAGCACCAAATAATTTTCCTGATAAAATATTTCCTGCACTCGCATAGCCATCAATAAGAAAGGCTCCGAGAAACCATAAATTAATAGCAATAGTGTAAGCTGCAATGTAGTTAGCACCATATTTTGTAGCAAAGCTAGTTCCAAAATATAGTGCAATATTTAAGGCCAGAGTTCGGATAAATAAATTGAGTATCATGACTGCAAACCGTTTCATCTCAGGATTAAATGGTAATGTAGCGAGCAATGGCACATCGGTTTTTTTGAGCAAATAAAACGCAGAGAGCGAAGCCATAATTAATTGCGCCAAAACACTGGCATAGGCTGCTCCTTCTATATGCATTGCAGGAATAAGGCCTTCTACACCATAAACAAAAATAAAGTCTAAGACAATATTTGCCGCAGCACCAGAAATGGCAATTAGCATGGGGAAATAAGTATTCTGAAGTCCTCTAAACGTTCCGAATACCGCTATTGTGAATAAGGTAAACGGAAAGCCAAACACGCGGATTCTGTAATAATCAACACTGTAATTTAAGATGGTTCCATCGGCATTATAAAGTTTGAAAATTTGTGAAGCTAACGGATAGGTTACAGCGATTATAATAAGGCTCAGTGTGGTGATCACAAGTATTGCTTGGGCAGGTAGGTTTTTAACAGCCTCAATATTTCCAGCCCCTAAATATTGCGAAATAATTGAAGAAATAGCACTTCGGGTTTGGCCTAAAACCCAAATTAACATGGATATAAAAGTGGTTACAATACCAACTGCCGCTAAAGACGTCGTAGCATTCTGTTCCATATTTCCGATAATTGCCGCATCAGTTAAGGACAAAATAGGCTCTGACACACCAGCGATTAATGCTGGAATGGCCAATTTATTAATTTGTTTTAAAGTTATTGATGTGCTCACAGTACCAATTCGTAACAATAAAAAGGAAATTCACTTTGGTTCGGAAAGTAAATATCGCCTAATCGTTTATAACCGCGAAGTTCGTAAAACTTTTGGTTTCTTTTGTTCTTTGAAAAGGTATCTAATCGAATAGAGGTATAATTATTTTCTATGGCGAATTGCTCTGCAAAATCCATAAGCTGTTGCGCATAACCTTTGCCTTGCATATTAGGATGAATGGCCAAGCGATGAATATACATGTTATTTTCATTTTTTGTCAACCATTGTACAGGTTTATATTCGGAATCCATAAGCGTAGAAACCACCACACAACCACAAATAATAGCGTCTTTTTCTAAAACATATAACTCGTTACGCTCAATATCCTTTTGAAACGCAGGCAGATTAGGATACTGTTCGTTCCATTGATAAATACCTTGGGAAATCATAGAAATAGCACAGGCTTTGGTGATCTCTAAAATGGCTTGAATATCTTTTTCTTTTGCTAAGCGAATCATTTACAAAGTTTCAATTTTTCAATAAACCCATTTATAATAAGTCTATATTTACATTACAATTTTGGGGATGTAGCTCAGTTGGCTAGAGCGCTTGACTGGCAGTCAAGAGGTCGTGGGTTCGAATCCCATCTTCTCCACAGAAAGCGTGTTTTTAGCACGCTTTTTTATTTTAAAAAATTAATACTATGATTTATAACCGTCTTTAATTCCTCAGAAAGTTCATTCTTTTCCCAAGGATGCCTAGTATTAAAAACGTGATTTGCTCCTTCAACAATTTTAAGCTGACTATCGGGATTCCACTGGTGTAATTTTTTGGCTTCACTAATATCTACAGCTGAATCATTTGATCCGTGAATTATTAACTGCGGCATAGGTAATTGTTTTGCTGCAGTTTCAATATGAAGTCTATTTTCATTGACTTTAAAATCTTCAAAAAACTGATAATAATGTGGCATTTGCTGTTTGGTTCTACCATTCACAATGTATTTAACACCTTTATTTTTCCATGCTTCTATTTCAGAATCAGAACCAAATCTAACACCAAAATCGCTTACACTTGCTAAACTTATAAGTTTAGTGACTCTTGTATCTTCCGCAGCTTTAAGTAATGTTATGCCACCTCCTCGACTATGACCTATTAATGAAATTTCGTTGGTGTTGATGTTAGGATTGTTCTTGAAATAGTTTTCAGTCCAGGTAATGATATCGTCTAAATCATCTAATTCTTTGGTGAAGTTATTATTCCCAAAAGCTTCCAAATCTGGAAAATCGATTGGGTTATCCATAGTGCCACCATTATGCGAAAAATTGAATTTTATAAAACAAAATCCGGATTCCGAAAAAGCTTCTGCCATTAGATGCCATGCTCCCCAATCTTTAAACCCTTTGTATCCATGACAAAAAATTACGATGGGTTGATGTTTATTAGACTCTGTATAAAACGCATCAATTAAGAGCGGTTTTTTACCGTTTCGTTGTAAAATTATATTCTTATCAATTTTCATTTGTCTAATTCTTTTTCTACGAAATTCACTTTTGGATTACAGATTTCTACGATGAGTTTTTTAAGTTCTATTTCAAAATTATCTAAAGTTTCATTCGTAATTAATTGATCTCTAGTTCTAGCATGAGATGAAGGTTTTTTACCAAATTTCAAAAAGCCTTCACCTAAATTTTTAAATGAAATTATTCCTGCTTCAATGGGTAACTCAATCTTTTTATTTTGTCGCATCATATACGCATAACACAACACCTGAAATGATTTACTGTACTTATCGTAATCTGTGGTTAATTCTTCCCAGTCAACAATTTCTACTTTGCCTTTATCCACCTTTCCGGATTTGTAATCGACAACGCGTGTAACACCATTAAAACTATCGATTCTATCTACTTTTCCTTTTAATTTAATAGGAAAATCTAAACCTTCAATAGCGATGTCTATTATTTCATCTGCTTCAATAGAAAGGATTTTTATGTCATTACCGTCCTTAAGACTTTCTATTTCTAAATTTAAAAAGTTTGTAATGTAACGTTGTGCAATTTCAAAAATGATAAGGTTTTTTCCACTTGAAAAACCGCCTGTATTATATAACTCTTCAAAGTGTTTAGTTACCATAGCTTTAGTCTCACTTTTAAAGGCTTTTAAATGTTCTATTGTTAAAAAGTGACCAACTAATGGCTTGTAAAAATCTTCAAGAGAATTGTGAATAACTGAACCTAATGTATTGGCAGCAATGTTTTCTTCAACGTCTTCAAACTCTTTTATACCAAGTATTTTTTCGTAATAAAAATCAATAGGATTTCTAATATAATTGGTTAAAGAGGAAGGTGAGTAGCCTTTAGCAGACAATTGTTTTACCTTTTCTATAACCAAACGTGTTTTAATTATTTCAGTTAAATTTTGATCTATTATGGGAACATCTGGTGAAACAATACTTGTTTTTACTTTATGAATGTCTTCAACCTCCAACTGAGTTAAAAACCGACTTTTTTCACCTCCTTTTAAAGCATCGATTTCAGTATTGTACAATATGTAAACGTTTTTAGCACGTTGTAAAAGTCTATAAAAGTGATAAGTATAGACGGCATCCTTTTCTTTAAAGGTTGGTAAGTTGTTTTCAATTTTTACATCGAATGGAATATAGGAATTGTTTGTTTTTCCTGAAGGCAAAATACCTTCGTTTACCGAGCTTATAATAACGGTTTCAAAATCTAAGACACGCGATTCTAACATACCCATAATTTGAAGTCCTTCTAATGGTTCGCCCTTAAAATCCAAGGTTTCAGAACTCAGTAATTCTTTATAAATAGACTGCAATCCTACTATTGAATTTAGGTATTTATAACTAGTATTTAATTCCACTAATTGATTAAATAAGGTGTTAAATCGGTATAAATATTCTAATTCTAAACTGTGGTCTTGCTTGTTACTATCAAAATTCGACTTCATTCTTAAAATGAGCTCAGAACATAGTTTTAAAGCCACTTTAGGATTATTATTCCATGAGTTAAAAAGTAACTCTATAAGTTCTTTATGTGAACTGGTGCGTTGCTTAAGCTCATTAACATTGATATAAACCGTATTATTTTTTTGAATATGAGTAACAATATCGTTTGAAACATTACCATCATCGGTTTCAAACAAAGGGTAAACCGAAGGATGTGACAATACACCAATGACATCCTTGTAATAAAAGTGCTGAGGGTTGTTTTTATGAATATTAAACAGCTGTTCAAAAAATGACGCCAAAGGTACAAATTGTAACGGTAAACCCATCGTCACATTGAGTTTTGTTATGTGCTTAGGAATAGAATTTAACACGGGAAGCAGCAACTGTTCTTCACCTAAAACTACTGCGATGTTAGACAAATTAGTGTCGTTCTCTGTTAACTCGTCTAGCAGTTGTCCAATATATTTGGCCTGGCCCACCAACTTAGGAATACCGATAGCCTCAATATGTTTTGGTTCGCTATAATGGTTAGAAACCCAATTGAAGGGTTCTGTTTTAAAGTAATTCCATTGTTTTCTATGTTGTCTTGTAAACCAACCTGCGTCATGTATGTTATCATCAATAAACGCCTTATCGATGTCCCAATAAATATGTGCTAAGTCATTTTTTAATAAGCCTTGAATAATTTGAGACTCAGCCGTATTTAGGGCATTAAAACCTAAAAATATATGCGTTTTTCCATTAGCATTTTCTATATAAGACTCTAAATTATCTACCGACTCTCTATAAATTAAGCCTTGATACCCTTGCTTTGATTGAAGTAGATTACCTGTAAAGGTTGTGTAGTAATTTTTAAGCTGTTTCCAGAACTTTAAATGGTTTTTAACAAGATCGGTTTGCTTTGGTTCCAAAGACCAATGATTAAGCTCTTTTATAGCATTTAGGTAATCGAAAATATGATCTTGAGGTATGAGATAGCGATCAATCTCATTGAAGTCTTGTAATAAGATTTGAGCCCACTTAGAAAAGGAATCAAAAGACTCTTGTTCCTCTTTAGCTGTCAGTACCAAATACGATTCGTATAGCCTAAATAGTAAATCTGTATTAGGTAGGTTTTGTAAACCAGAAAGTTCTTCAACAAATTCTTCACTACTGAGTATTTGAGGCGTAAAAATAGGTTGTTCTATTAATGAAGAAAGGTGGTGTTTAAGAAAAACACCTGCACGCTTACTCGGTAGAATGAAATGAAGATCCTCTAATTTGAAGTCTTTCTTTTGAAGATCTATGAGAACCGATTTTATAAAACTTATCATTCTATAAAAATAAAAAACGCTCCGAGATTCGGAGCGTTTTTAATATATATTTTAGATGTGATTAGTTTTTCAACTTCACCTCTACACGTCTGTTTTCTTTCTTACCAGCTCTTGTACTGTTGCTAGCGATAGGATTCTCTTCACCGAAACCAGCAGCAGTTAATCTTTCAGAATCAATACCATTAGCGATTAAATAATCTCTAACTGCATTTGCTCTTCTTTCAGATAACGCTTGGTTCATAGATTTAGAACCATCACTATCAGTATGACCTTCTAATGAGAAGTTAGCTTGTGGGTATTCTTTAAAGATAGCCACCATTGACTGTAATACTTGGTCAGTTTGTTTTTGGAAAGTTGCCTTACCAGAGTTAAACAAGATAGATCTAGAATATTCGTTTAATGTATCCATTACTTCTTCAGTTGGCTTAACTTCAGGACAACCATTGTTTGCCACTGTACCAGCTTCGTTAGGACACTTATCGTCTTTGTCTAATACACCGTCACCATCAGTATCTGGCCAAGGACATCCACTGTTTGCAGCAGGACCTGCTTCGTTAGGACAGTTATCATCAGCATCAGCAACACCGTCACCATCAGCATCTGGACAACCAGCTAAACTTTTTAAACCAGCAACCTCAGGACAGTTATCATCTTTATCCATTACACCGTCACCGTCAGAATCAGGACAACCGTTAAATTCAGCTAAACCAGCAGTATTTGGACAATCATCTTTAGAATCTTGGATACCATCGTTATCAGAATCTGGACAACCATTAAAGATCTCTAAACCAGCTTCTTCAGGACAAGCATCATCTTGATCGTATATACCATCACCATCAGTGTCAGTACCACCAAACTTAAACGTAAGACCAACTGAATGTTGGAAATGTTTTGATAAGTAATCTTCGAAAGAATGCTTATAAGTAGATTGAACATCTAAACCTAGCTTTTCAGATAACCAAAATTTAAAACCTAAAGTTCCATTTACAGTTCCAGCACCGATTTCATCAACCCAAGTGTAACCACCACCAACACCTAAATAAGGCTCAACAGTATTAGAGTTAATTACATCCATAAAGCTATATGATACTCTACCATCTAAAGCATAGTAAGTTAAATCATCAACTTTATTAGTTGATTCTTCACCTGTAATAGGATCAAAATTAGAACCAAATTTATCAATTCTGTTTATAGAACCATTGGCAGTAAATGTAAAACCATCACTAAGGTATTTAGACACAGAAAGTGTTGAAATTGATGGAAGGATATTCCAATGATCAGTTGCATTGAAGTATTCGTCAAAATATTCTCCTTGAGGTGTGTCTTCTCCTACAGGGTAAAAGTCAACTGCGTTGGTTCCAAAAGTTATGGCCCATGGATTGTTCTTATCTTGAGCATTAGAGGTGCTAAAACTTGCGATAAGCACTGCGACAAAAAATAATCTGCTAAGATTTTTCATATTCTAATTAATTTAATTTTAAGTGTTAATTGTGGCAAAAATAGGATGTTAAATTATATTAACAAAGACAAATATATAAAATTATTGGGATATTGCTCTATAATACAGCGTTTGTGTTAAAATTTGAATCATTTCAGATAACATTTAATTCTCTTCCCACTTTTGTGAAGGCTGATATTGCTTTATCAAGCTGTTCTTGGTTGTGAGCTGCCGAAAGTTGTACTCTTATTCTGGCTTTTTCTTTAGGTACTACAGGATAAAAGAAACCTATAACATAAATCCCTTCTTCTAATAACATATTGGCCATATTCTGAGATAATTTGGCATCATATAACATTACTGGTACAATGGCTGAATCTCCATCTACAATATCAAAACCTGCTTCTTTCATCCCTTTTTTGAAGTATTTTGTATTCCAATCTACTTTATCTCTAAGTGATGTATCGTTTTTAAGCATATCAAATACTTTAATTGATGCCCCAACAATTGCAGGTGCTAAAGAATTTGAAAACAAATATGGTCTTGAGCGTTGACGTAACAACTCAACAATTTCCTTTTTAGCTGTAGTATAACCTCCCATGGCTCCTCCCATAGCTTTTCCTAAGGTTCCGGTGATAATATCTATTCTTCCTAAAACACCTTTTTCTTCTAAGGTTCCAATACCAGTTTCACCAATAAATCCAGTCGCATGGCACTCATCAATCATAACCATAGCGTCATATTTATCTGCTAAATCACAAATCTTATCTAAAGGAGCTACCAAACCGTCCATAGAAAACACACCATCCGTTACAATAATTTTGAAACGTGCACCATTAGCATTGGCTTCAATTAATTGTGTTTCTAAATCTGCCATGTCGTTATTTTGGTAACGGTATCTTGCTGCTTTACATAATCTAACACCA
This sequence comes from Winogradskyella marina, assembly GCF_015645385.1. Classification (GTDB taxonomy): domain Bacteria; phylum Bacteroidota; class Bacteroidia; order Flavobacteriales; family Flavobacteriaceae; genus Winogradskyella; species Winogradskyella marina. Next base: position 322,364 of record NZ_JADOET010000002.1, on the reverse strand, counting down.
TCAATAATTGAAGCGTGATTTAAAGAATCTGAAATAATAGCATCTTCCTTAGTTAACAAAGGTTCAAAAACTCCTCCATTAGCATCAAAAGCGGCTGCATATAATATAGTATCTTCTGTACCGTAGAAATCTGCGATTTTTTGCTCTAGTTCTTTATGGATATCTTGAGTTCCACAAATGAAGCGTACTGAAGACATACCAAAACCATGCGTATCCATGGTGTCTTTGGCAGCTTGAATAACATCTGGATGTGCCGACAAACCTAAATAATTATTAGCGCAGAAATTTAAAACTTTTTTACCAGTATTAAGTGTAATTTCAGCTCCTTGAGGCGATGTTATAATACGCTCTTCTTTAAAAAGGCCTGCGTCTTTTATAGATTCTATTTCTTGTTGTAAATGTTGTTTTATGTCTCCGTACATGATTTGTTTTTTTATAAATTAAAATAGTGTTGTCTGATAATAGAGTTTAAACCGCTTCGCTGTTAGAAATAAGACGTTAGACTTAACTCTAACTAACTGATAAATATTAGTGTTTTTAAAAAAAAACTATATTTAATTTCTCTCACAACAATTAACAAAAAAGCAAGGCCTCACTATTAAAAAATGAGTAAAAACCTTCTGTTTATATAAAAGTTTAATTCTTATTTTTTAATCAGACTCTAATAATTAAAACAAAGATAATAGGAATAATTAGACTTCTAAGACTTCAACAGCGTCATTTATATAAACTAGTAATTTGTGGATTACATTTAAGTTCATTTCGTTTAAAACAGCTTCGTAATTATTAAGTTGTGAAGCGTGAGATTCTTTGGCATCTCCAGTTTTATAATCTATAAGTATGGCTTCATTTTTAGAATTTATATTTAAGCGGTCTGGACGCATAATCTGACCAGAACTTGTAATAATATCTCGCTCATTATAAATTTTGAAACCCTCGTGAAAATATGTTGCTAATTTAGGATGATTTAAAACCTCTAAAACCAACGATTTTAAAACCTCACTGTGGTCTGTTGTAACGTCTCCTGACAGTAACAGTTCATTAAAGGCAAAATCGACATCTTCAATCGTTTCAATTTTTGAAAGAATTAAATGCACCAAATTACCACGTTCTATTGCTGCTTCTTGTTCAGTATCCCAAAGTAATCCAGATTTAGTGACAATACTTAAACTATGTGCTTCCTTTGGTACCGAAATCAATTGTATAGGACTAGAAGTGTTGTCTTTTTCTGAAACGTTTTCATTAGTTTTCAGTGTTCCGTAGCTGTAACTAAGCTGATTGTCGTTCCACTTGTTGTCGTTCATCAAGAAATTAATAAACAAGCCTGCATAAGATTTCCTGTTGGCTTCTCCTTTAGTATTAATATCTTTTTTCGAAATAATATGTAATTGTTCTACGGCTCTTGTTAAAACCACGTACAACAAATTAATATTGTCTAATTCTAATTGCGATTGATGTGTATTATAAATTAAGCTTCCTGCTTGGCCAAAATGTTCAACATCTTTATTATAATTTAATAATAAGGTCCCAAACCCGTGGTTGTTTTCGGCCTCAACAGGAAACCACACCTTAGGTTCAATTTCTTTATATATATCGAGATCGGCATACGGGAAAATCACTATCGGAAACTCTAAGCCTTTAGATTTATGAATGGTCATAATCTGAACCGCTTCCATATTTTCTGGCGTAACGACACTTAATTTATCAGCTTTCTTTTCAAAATAAGTAACAAAAGCAGCAACATCTGCATTTTGTTTTTGCGTGAATTCTAAAACGACATCTAAAAAGAACTGAAGATAAGCATCGGAAGTTTGATTAAGATTGAATTGTCTAACAATATGTTCTACCAACTCGTAGAGCGGTAATTGAAGACATTGGTTTTTATCAATATAGATATCCAGTTGATTTAATTCGGAAAACATGTCATCAAGATTTTTCTTGAGATAAGTGATAAAAAACTGATGTTTATCTTCAACCTGATGCTGCTCTGCAATATAAGAAAGCACCTCAACTTTTAAACTATCATTTGATGGCTGAACCAATAGTTTTAAGAACGAATTGATAAAATTAACCTTATCAGAATTCTTTAAAAGTAAGGTTTCGGAAGAGGTGATTTTAATACCTTTTTCATTGAGGTAATTAGCGATGGCAACACCTTCTTTTCGTTTTCTGACTAAAACACAAATATCATCTAATGGAAAACCATTGGCTTGACATTCTTGTATTGTTTCAAGTACTTGAGTGGCATACATCTCATGGATATCATCATCTTTCTGAACATCTAAAAAATTAAGATTGACGTAACCTTCGGATGTATTATGCGTATTTTGAGTCGCTTTTTTATAAAGATCGGCATAAGCAGATTCACTGAAAGCCGTTTCACTTAAATAATTAAAAAACAAATTGTTAAACTCAATAACCGCTTTGGCACTTCTATAGTTGGTATCTAATGGCAAAACCTCAGCTTCTAGCTGAAAGGGATTATCAATCTCATTATAAAGTTTTATAAACTGCTCCGCTTCTCCTCCTCTCCATCTATAAATTGCCTGCTTAGCATCACCAACCAACATAGCAGAACCATCTGTTGTTGAAAGTGCATTTTCTAATAATGGCACTAAATTTTCCCATTGCATTTTAGACGTGTCTTGAAACTCATCTATAAAATAATGTTTGAATTTTTCGCCTAAGCGTTCATATATAAAAGGTGTTGGTTGATTCTTAATTTCTTTACCAATAATGGTATTAAATTCTGAAATCAACATTTTATTCTGGTCTGCTTTTAAAATCTCTAATTCGATTTTAATAGCATTTAATACCGAAAGTGGTGTGATGTTTCTATAAAATCCTTTTTTAAGTTTTAAGTCAAAAATTAATCCTTTGCTTTTAAGAAAATCCTCTGCTAACTGTGATTGAATACTTTCTATAGTTGAAGCAACAACGTCCGTTACACGTTTAGGAAATAATGTGTTTCCGAAAACCAAATCATTTTGCCAAGCCGTATCAAAACTTACAGAAAATTGTTTGTTTTTTAATTTCTCAAAATGCTTAGGAAGTGACCCTCTGCTAAAATCATTGAATTGTAAACCCGTTTCTTCTAATAAAGTCAAAGCTTTATTTCCAATGGTTACAATCTGCTCTTCAAGTTGAAGAACCTCCTGAGCTAATTGTTGTTTTAGGTTTTTAAAATCGTCAAGTGTTTTAGTCTTTAAACTATTTATGGCAAAAAGATCATTTTCATTCACCAGCAATTTAGAAATCTTATTAAAATCAAAACTAATATCCCAACTCTTATCGTCGTCTGCTTTTTCTATCGCAAAATCCACAAGCACTTTAGTTAAGGATTTATCAGCTCCTGCTTTTGCAATCAAACTATCTACTGCTTCATTCAAAAGCCGTTCTTGATCTAGTTCTACTTCGAAATTTACAGGTAATTTTAAATCGTGAGCAAAAGTTCTAATTACTCTGTGTGTAAAACCATCTATAGTAGAAATATCAAAGGCTCCATAGTTGTGGATAATATATTTTAAGATGTGTTTTGATTTGTTGTGAAGCATTTCGGGTTTAATGTCTAATTCGTCACAAATCGCCACAAACATAGGATGCGGTTCTGTTAAGCTTTTTTCCGAAGAAAACGATTTTAACATGTCTATAATACGTTCCTTCATTTCGCCAACTGCCTTGTTGGTAAACGTAATGGCTAAAATGGATTTAAACTGATCGTAGCGTTGAGACTGAACCAGTATTTTGAGATACGCTTTTGCCAGCGTGAAGGTTTTTCCACTACCAGCAGAAGCATTGTATATTTTGAAAGCTGAATTTTGCAAGAGATAATTTTTATACCAAAATAGGGAATCTTAATAGTTTATTAAGAGAAAATCAGAGACAATATTGTAAATTTGAGTTCAAACAAAATTTTAACCAATTAAAAACAATACAATTATGGCTTTCGAATTACCGAAATTAAAATATGCTTACGATGCTTTAGAACCAAATATTGATGCTCGCACAATGGAGATTCACCATACTAAACATCACCAAGGCTACACAAATAAACTAAATGCTGCTATTGAAGGTACAGATTTAGAAGGAAAAACTATAGATAATATTCTTATTAACCTAGATATGGATAATAAAGCTGTTAGAAATAATGGTGGAGGTTTTTACAATCACTCATTGTTCTGGGAGGTTATGAATCCTGAAGGAAAAGGACGTTTATCTGGAGATTTAAAAGATGCTATTGAATCTAAGTATGGTTCTTTTGAAGCATTTAAAGATGAATTCTCTAAAGCTGCTGCAACGCAATTTGGCTCTGGTTGGGCTTGGTTGTGTGTACATGAAGGAGGAAAAGTTGAAGTATGCTCAACTCCAAACCAAGACAACCCATTAATGCCTGGTGTTGGCTGTGAAGGTACTCCAATTTTAGGATTAGATGTTTGGGAGCACGCGTATTATTTAAATTACCAAAACAGAAGACCAGATTACATTGAAGCATTTTTTAATGTTATTAACTGGAATGAAGTTGAAAGACGTTACGCTGAAGGTAAGTAATTAAAAGCTTTATATATATAAAAGAATCTAAGTCTTGTAAGAGGCTTAGATTTTTTGTTTTATAGATGGTTTTGGTATTTTTATATAACCGCAACAATCTTAAAAGTATTGTTCCTAAACACAATCTCGTCGCCTACCGTTTTAGATAGTAATAATTGCGCAATCGGTGTTGCGGCCGAAATGGCAAAATAAGTAATATTGTCAATGGTAATTTCACCAGCGCTTATACTTATAAAGTAATTAGATTGCGTTGTTTTTACAACACTTCCTAAGGCGACTTTACTATGTTTTGACTCAAAATTTACTTTCCGAATAATTTGTTGTTGCTTTTCAATTTCAGATAATTGATGACCTGCTTTTTCGCGCTCTAATTGCAACATGGCTCTGCCTGTTTCGTGCTTATCTCCTGCACTACTTTTGGTTTCTGACTGTAATGAATTTTGAAGGTCTAAAATTGTATTATTAACCGTAGTTAATCGGTTATCAATAAAAGTTAAGCAAGCCTTATATAGTTCTTCTTTTACTGTCATTTTTGGGGTTTTAAATCAAACGGTCCATAGAATTTCATCTGTCTTACAATCCATTCTTTTCGCTTTTGAATATAAGCAGAGGCAGGATTTGCACGATATTGCCGTGGATTAGGTAAAATTGAAACGATAGCAGCAGCTTGATAAGTCGATAAATTAGCACTCGATGTTTTAAACCAATATTGTGATGCGGCTTCAACTCCATAAATACCATTTCCCATTTCAATACTATTTAAATACACTTCTAAAATACGTTCTTTACTCCAAATGGTTTCAATTAAAAACGTGAAATAAGCCTCTAAACCTTTTCGCAACCAACTTCGATCTGGCCATAGAAATACATTTTTAGCTGTTTGCTGACTTATAGTACTTCCACCTCTAATACGTTTTCCTTGTTTATTATATTCATAAGCTTTTTCTATAGCTTCAATATCAAAACCATTATGCGTTAAAAACTTTTGATCTTCACTACAAATAACAGCGAGCTGTATGTTTTTTGAAATGTCGTTTATAGGCACCCAATTGTGTTTCCATGTTTTGGTTTCATCAGTATTTTCAACATAGCGCATAACCATTAATGGGGTAAACGGAACTGGCACATACTTAAACACAACCACCAAACCGACAGAAAGCACAATAAACCATAGAAAGAGTTTAATAAAAAGTCGAAGTATTCGTTTCATCAGTTACTCTATTAAATCTGCTAATTGTTTTCCAATAGTGCTGCCAATTGCAACACCCATTCCACCTAAACGTACACCACAAAACACATTATTACTTAGTTGTTTTACTATGGGTTGTTTTTGTTGACCAACTCCCATAATTCCAGACCAACTATGTTCTATTTCAAAATTGGTATTGGGTAAAATGGTTGTTTTCAAAAGGTCTTCTAACTTTTGTTGTATAATTTCTGTTTGTCCAAACTCCGTGGTTTCTTCGGTTTTAAAATCGAGGTTACGACCACCACCTAACAAAATTCGATTATCAATATTTCTGAAATAGTAATAGCCTTCATCTAAGTGAAATGTGCCTTTAATGTGTAAATCCGTAATGGGTTTTGTAATTAAAACTTGTGCTCTTGCTGGTTTAACTTTTGGAATATTTAATTGTTTTGCAAATCCGTTGGTAGCTATAAAAAGTTTCTTGGTTGATAATGAAAAATGGTTAGTTTTTAATTTCACAGCATCTGAATCTTCTGAAAATGATGCTACAGCACAATTGTTCAATATTTTTATGCCTAAGGACTGTACTTTGTGTAACAGCGCATCCATCATTTTTCCGGTATCAATTTGACTTTCAAAAGGATTAAAACCGTATGTTGATTTTATGTTTTTGAAACCAAAATTATTCGGTTTAAACGAAAACACATCTGAATTAAATATTGGATGGAGTAATGTATTGATCTCTTTTTGCTTTTCAATACATAACTGATACAAGTGCTCATCAGAATCTAAAAATAATTCATAACCACCTAAATTTTGATAATCTATAGCGTCATCACCTAATGTTTCGCGAAGTAATTTAAGGCCAGCTAGGCGTTGTTTAACTAAGTCTAAAACTTCAGGTTCGGAATGGTGTTTTAAGTCATCCATTATTTCACTTAAACTTCCAAAGCATGCAAAACCTGCATTTTTTGTACTAGCTCCTTGCGGAAGAATCCCTTTTTCAAGAATTACAATCTTTGACTTAGGAAATCGCCGATGCAATTGAAGTGCGCAATTAAGACCTACAATTCCGCTACCAACAATAGTAAAATCAATGTTAGATAACCAGTTTTTTATTTCCCAATATGATAAATTCATAGTAAAAAAAGCTCCTAAATTAGGAGCTTTTAAAGTGATAAATTACGTGTTTAATCTACTATAATTTTCTTCGTTACTTTTTGCTCTCCATCTGTAATGGTTAGCAAATACACACCAGATTGTGCATTATTAAGCTGAACGGTTTCTTCGAATCTACTGATATTATTATAGTTTTTTGAATAGATAGATCGTCCTCTAATATCATGAACCACAACTGAAACATCTTCACCAGATCTTGGGTTAAACTGAATATTAAACTCACCTGTATTTGGGTTAGGATAAATGCTTAATTGATCTAATTCGTTTTCTTCAACTGATAAAACCGCTTCAAAAGAGTTTTTACATACTTCTATGGTCACAGAATTAATGGCGCTATTCGTATTATTTACTGTGCTGTCAAAAATATAAAACACCCAATTTCCTTCGGAGTTTGTACCATTTACAACGGATAATGCATCTTCTGGCGCCACAGTATTTCCATTACTTAGAGTTGAACAATTAATAGCACCACCTTCATCGTCAAAAACTAAATTTGGATTAGCACTACCTGAGCACTCTTGAGATGCTAATCTTATAAGAAATGAACCAGCATAAGCTGGATGTCTAAAGCCATAAAATAAATCACCACTGTTAGGATGTGTTATATCTACGGAAATATTTGCATCTGTCATTATAAAAGAAGCAGGCATTTCTAACGAAAAAGCACTGTAAGACGAAGCATTTTCTGGAACTGGTGCACCTCCAAAATTATATACATAACTTTCACATACCTCTACAGTTTCATAAGCATAATTACCAATTGCAAAAAAGGACGTATTTAGGTTATAAAATATATTTCCAGCACCTTCTACCATAATTCTACATTTAGGTGCGCTTACATTAGGTACAGTAATTGAATGCGAGCCATCATTTGGTACATTAGAAGCCAAAACAGTATCGTAAGTTAAGCCTTCGTCTGTTGAAAGTAATATGTTAACATTTGCGGTATTAACTCCGTTACCTGTTGTACCAGCCACATTCCAAGTTATGGTTTCTGTTTCACCTGGTGTCCAAACTATTTCATTTGTATTTTGTGATGTTACTGTAAATGGGCCAGCTGCTGAGACATTAGTAATAAACATTTGGTCCGAATCTGTCTGACCTCCTCGAGCATCATTATCTCTTACGGTTAATACAAAATTAATAGCTCTATCAACACTTGCTAACTTTTCCCATGCTGTTGATGTGCCTCCATTAAATAAAACATCTGAAAGTCTTGGTACATATCTAACTGGGTTTTCGGTACCTTCAAAAGATCGTACTAACGGTCCTGAAAAATTAGTTTCACTTGGAGATCCTGCTGAGCCTAAATCATATTGTTCCCAAGTATAAGTTAATGTTTCCAATCCATCAACGTCTGTAGATCCATCTCCATTTAATTTATAAGGTGTTCCTTGAGGTATGGTATAATTAGCTCCTGCATTTGCATCTGGTTCTGTATTTCCAGTAGTTGTTCTGCTTACAGGACACGCACCTGTACTTGTCACATGATTCCAAATTCTATTTATACTATTCTGATGAAAATAAGCATCACTACCAACTTGAATATTATCAGAACCACAGATACCTGCATAAGCCATAATTGTAGAACCACTTCCAGGCTCATAAGCATTTGAAGCAGATCTATTTCCTTGTCCACAATTGCCCACTATTCCATTAAAAGTATGTGGTGCACCGAATTGATGCCCCAATTCATGTGCAACAAAATCTATATCAAAAGCATCACCGATTGGTTGTGCCACTCCCGTAACTCCTCGTGCTTTAAAATTAGTATTACAAGTTACACCTGGAGACGCTAATCCACCTGCTCCTGTACTAAAGGTATGACCAACATCATAGTTACTAGATCCAATAACTGAATTGATAATACTCTGACTTTGACTTATCAGTATAGATTCATTATTATTATCAAAAGGATCATCATCTTCATCTGTATATATGATACTCGCGTTATTTGCCACTAAAGTTAAGGTAATTGATAAATCGCGCTCGTAAACACTATTAACTCTATTTATCGTTACAACTATTGCAGCCATTGCATCAGCAACAGTTCCTCCATGAAATTGAGCATATTCTCCTGTACAAGCTACTGCAAGACGGTAATCTCTTAAGGTGCCATCATTTGCATTTCTTGCCAGAGGTGCTTCAAAATTAGTGGTTTCTAATAAGGGATCATCTATTACACCACATTCAAAGTCAAAATCTCGATCAACTAAATTTCTTTTAGAATAAACCGCATAGATGTTACCTTCCTTAGAAAACGGATCAATAAATTGAGTACCATAAGATGATCCTAAAGTCATGCCATGAAATCCTTTTGGTGTAATACTGAACCTAATTATTTCATTAGGGTTATCGATTCCTTGGCCTGCATATGTTTTCATATTTGGAAACTGAGCTTCTAGCTCTGACTCCATCATTGCCACTTCAAACACCTTAAAATCATTTAGTTTTCCTTCTGAATTTGGAAAAGAAATAATAGTATGACCTGGGTTTTCTCTATTCCCAACACTTTGAACTTTAACTTTTAATCGTTCAAGGTTTAGTTGAAAGAATTTTTCGGATTTAAGGTTTACTTTTCTTAAAACTTGTTCGGACTGTTTTGCCTTTGATTCGCTAATACTTGTCCACAACTCACTTGAGGATTGTGAAGTCGCTGAAATAGAAAAGCATACCATTATTATGGCAATACTTTTTACTACGTAATTTTGATACATAATTCTTCTTTTTTTATAATCCTTAAAGTTAAGCTAATTATTTTATTAATAATAAATCATGTGGAGTAGAATACTTGGAGAAACGTCATTAAATAAAAAAAACCCAAACTTACATTTGGGTTTTTTTTCTATTCTTCGATCTCTTTTTCTAATTTAAAATCTTCCATAAATTTAGTGGTATAATTACCGGCTAAATAGTCTGGATGATCCATTAATTGTCTATGAAAAGGAATTGTTGTTTTAATACCTTCAATGACGAATTCGTCTAGGGCACGTTTCATTTTATTAATCGCTTCTTCTCTGGTTTGCGCAGTAGTAATTAACTTAGCAATCATAGAGTCGTAGTTTGGAGGAATAATATAACCAGCATAAACATGCGTATCTAAACGCACTCCGTGTCCACCTGGAGCATGAAGTGTTGTAATTCTACCTGGTGACGGTCTAAAATCATTGAACGGATCTTCTGCATTAATTCTACACTCTATAGAATGTAAATTTGGTGTATAGTTTTTACCAGAAATTGGTACTCCTGCAGCGACTAGTATTTGCTCACGAATTAAATCGAAATCAATAACTTGTTCTGTGATTGGGTGCTCTACTTGAATACGTGTATTCATTTCCATAAAGTAGAAGTTTCTGTGCTTATCCACTAAAAACTCAACCGTTCCAGCTCCTTCATACTTAATAAACTCTGCAGCTTTTACTGCAGCTTTACCCATTTTAGTTCTCAGTTTATCAGTCATAAACGGAGAAGGCACTTCTTCTGTTAACTTTTGATGACGTCTCTGTATAGAGCAGTCGCGTTCTGATAAATGACAAGCTTTTCCACGAGAGTCACCAACGATTTGTATTTCAATATGGCGTGGCTCTTCAATAAGCTTTTCCATATACATATCATCATTTCCAAAAGCCGCTTTAGATTCTGAACGTGCAGATTCCCATGCATTTTGAAGGTCTTCTGCTTTCCAAACGGCACGCATCCCTTTTCCACCTCCACCTGCAGAAGCTTTAAGCATTACAGGATAACCTGTTTCTTTAGCTAATTTTTTACAGTCTTCAAACGTTTCAATGACACCTTCACTTCCTGGTACACAAGGTACTCCTGCTGCTTTCATGGTCGCTTTAGCATTTGCCTTATCTCCCATTCTATTAATCATATCTTCAGACGCACCTATAAACTTAATGCCATGCTCTTCACATATTTTTGAAAATTTTGCATTTTCTGATAAGAAACCGTAGCCAGGATGAATGGCATCTGCATTTGTAATTTCTGCAGCAGCAATAATATTTGATATTTTTAAGTACGATTCGCTACTTGGAGGAGGTCCTATACAAACAGCTTCATCTGCAAACTTTACATGTAGACTTTCTGCATCTACTGTAGAGTATACAGCTACCGTTCGTATGCCCATTTCTTTACAGGTTCTAATAACTCTAAGCGCTATTTCACCTCTATTGGCAATTAGTATTTTTTTAAACATAACTTTTAGGTATTTAAAATTTCAAATTCCAAATTTCTATGTATTCAGAAATTATACTTTGGAATTTTAAATTGGGTTATGATGGATCTACCAAGAATAATGGCTGATCGAACTCTACTGGAGACGCATCGTCAACTAGTACTTTTACAATTTTACCAGAAACCTCTGACTCAATTTCGTTAAATAACTTCATCGCTTCGATAACACAAAGCACATCACCTTCTTTAATATCTGTACCTACTTCTACAAAAACTGGTTTGTCTGGAGCAGGCTTGCGATAAAATGTACCAATTATTGGTGACTTTATGGTGATATATTTTGAATCTTCTGCGGCAGGTGTTGGTGTAGCTGCAGCTTCTGGCGCTGGTGCTGCAGCTTGTGCTACTGGCGCTGGTTGTTGCATTACAGGAGCCGCTTGCATTGGTACTTGTTGTACAATTGTAGTCTCGCTTTCTGAACCGGTTCTAATGGTGATTTTAATATCATCCATTTCTAACTTAACTTCGCTTGCTCCAGATTTGGCAACAAATTTAATTAAGTTCTGAATTTCTTTGATATCCATAATTTTAGATATTTTTTGATTAGTTAGTTTTTAATTAGGAATTGTAAGCCCACTTAAGATAAATTGAGCCCCAAGTAAATCCGCCACCAAAGGCAGCAAATATAATTTTATCACCTTTTTTAAGTTGTGATTCGTAATCAAACAATAGTAATGGTAAGGTAGCGGAAGTCGTATTTCCATACCTCTGAATATTTATCATTACTTTATCTTCTTCTAATTCAATTCTATTAGCTGTAGCATCAATAATACGTTTATTGGCTTGGTGCGCTGCTAACCATGCAATATCATCGTTTGTAAGATTATTTCTTTTCATAATCCTTTCTGATACATCTGCCATATTAAAAACAGCATTTTTGAATACTGTTTTTCCGTCTTGAAAGACATAATGTTTTCCTTCGTTAAAAGTATCTTTGGTTATAGGATAAGACGACCCTCCGTAAGTGGCTTGTAAAAACTCTCTTCCTTCACCATTACTTCGAAGTAATTCATCTTGCAAACCTAAACCTTCTTCATTAGGTTCAAAAAGTACAGCACCTGCACCATCTCCAAAGATAATACACGTTGCTCTGTCTTTATAGTTTATAAATGATGAATTTTTATCGGCTCCTATTAAAAGAATTTTTTTATAGCGACCGGCTTCTATATAAGCTGTTGCCGTAGACATTCCGAAAAGAAAACTAGAACATGCTGCTTCCAAATCGTATGAAAATGCATTCACGGCTCCAATTTCTGTTGCTGTATACGCTGCGGTTGATGCGGCTTTCATATCTGGTGATGCCGTACAAACAATAACTAGGTCAATTTCTTTAGGGTCTAATCCCTTTTTTTGGATTAAATCCTCTGCCGCTTTAATGGCTAAAAACGAGGTACCTTTTCCTTCCTCTTTAAGAATTCGACGTTCTTTTATACCTGTTCTTGAGGTGATCCACTCGTCATTGGTTTCAACCATTGTTTCGAGGATTTTGTTCGTTAAAACATATTCAGGAACATAGCCTCCGACAGCTGTAATTGCCGCTGTGATTTTACTCATTATTAGCTTTTAGATTAATTAAAAGTATGAAAAATAGATAGAAAAACAGTGTGTTTTATTCAATTTTCCGCGTTTTTTGGCAAATAGTAACGCAAAGTAAGTGGTTTTTGCTCTATTCAAAAAATAATAACAAAAAAAACGCTCACATAGGAGCGTTTTCTTGTATGCATGCATAATACTTATGCTGCGTTTTCTTCTTCAACAGAGTTGTCAATAAGCACTTGACCTCTATAATATAATTTACCTTCGTGCCAATGAGCTCTATGGTATAAGTGTGGCTCACCAGTTGTTGGGCAAGTTGCTATTTGAGGTACAGAAGCTTTGTAATGTGTTCTTCTTTTATCTCTTCTTGTTTTCGATATTTTACGCTTTGGATGTGCCATTTTAAATGTTATTTATCCGTTAATAGTTTTTTTAAATTATTCCAACGAGGATCAATATCCTCAGATGATTTTTCTTTATCGTCCTGTTGTGGACTTAATTCTTCTAATTTTGAAAGTATATCCGATTGCAACGTGCCATCTTCAATACCAGGATGAACTCTTTTAATAGGAACTGCTAAAATAATAAGTTCATATATATATTGTGCCACATTAATTTCGTATTCGCCATGTGGTATAATTAATATATCTTCATTATCATCATTAAACTCATTTCCAAATTTAACTACGAGTTTAAACTCGTCTTTAATGTCCTGGTTATAAGGTTCGTTTGATATATCACAGTTTACATTTACACACCCTTCTGCAGAAAATAGCAACTCTAAAAGGGTTGTTTTTTTCTCTAATTTCAGGTCGATTTTAACATCAACTGCATTGAATTCATCGTATTCAAAATGCTCAAAGAACGTATTATCTATTTGATAATCAAAATGATGATCTCCTACCTTTAAACCTACAAAAGGGATAGTATAAGATTTTAATGCCTTCATTATCACATTCATTTTGAGCGTGCAAATATATAACTTTTTCCTAATTTAATGCGTAGATATCAACAAATTTTGTTTATAACTAACGAGATGCTTTTTTTAAAGGGTTTTTACTATAGTAATTATGCTCTTCTCTATGCCTAAAAATTTCGATTGCTGTAACAATGGCTTGTTTCATTGAGCTTTCATCTGCAATACCTTTTCCTGCTATTTCATAGGCTGTTCCATGATCTGGAGACGTTCTCACTTTGTCTAAACCTGCTGTATAATTGACACCTTTTCCAAAGGCAATAGTTTTAAAGGGAATTAAGCCTTGGTCGTGATAAGAAGCAATTATAGCGTCAAAGTTTTTATATGTACTCGAACCAAAAAAGCTATCTGCAGAATATGGTCCGTAAACTAAAGTGCCTTCAGATTTTATTTTTTCTAAGGTGGGTTTTAAAACTGTATCATCTTCATTGCCTATAACTCCATTATCACCTGCATGTGGATTAATGGCTAAAACAGCAATTTTTGGTTTTCTAATTCCAAAGTCATGTTTTAAAGATTTAGTAACCGTTGCTATCTTCTCTTTAATAAGGTCTTTTGTAATGGTATTACTCGCATCCTTAAGCGGCACATGGTCTGTTAAAAGCCCTACACGCAAATCATCTGAGACCATAAACATTAAACTTTTTCCATTTAAAGCTTTGGCTAAATAATCTGTATGACCTGGGAAGTTAAACTTCTCAGACTGAATATTATGTTTGTTAATTGGTGCTGTTACCAAAACATCAATGGCTCCTTCTTTTAAAGCTTTGGTAGCCGCCTCGAGAGATTTAATAGCATATTCACCTATTTTTTTATCTTCTGAACCAAAATCAATTTTAACAGCTTCATCCCATACATTAACTACATTAACTTTTCCATGAACCACTTTATCGGGTGAATCAATGCTAAAAAAATTAATTTTACTGTTAAAGTGATTCTTAAAGAATTGCATTGTTTTAGCCGAAGCAAAAATTACAGGAGTATTTAACTCTAAAGATCTTGGGTCTTCATAAGATTTAATGACTATTTCTGCACCAATACCATTTAAGTCTCCTATAGAAATCCCTACAATTATCTTTTCGTCTTTTTTCATTTTTTGTCTTTAACTTTGTAACTGCAAATTTAACTAAATAAAGTACAAATTATGTTCACAGGCATTATAGAAGATCTCGGCACCATTAAAAAATTAAATAGAGACGGAGGAAACCTTCACATAACAGTGCATACCTCTATAACTAATGAACTAAAAATAGATCAAAGTGTTGCTCATAATGGTGTGTGTTTAACTGTGGTTAGAATAAAGGGAGATTCATATACGGTTACAGCCATACAAGAAACTCTAGACAAAACTAATTTAGGACTGCTTAAAGAAAACCAACTCGTAAATATTGAACGTGCTATGAAACTTGGTGATCGCTTAGATGGCCATATTGTGCAAGGTCATGTAGACCAGGTTGCAAACTGCGTTAACATTCAAGAAGAAGACGGTAGTTGGATATTTACTTTTGAATATGACAAAAGTCTTAACAACATTACTATTGAAAAAGGGTCCATTACCGTAAATGGAGTGAGTTTAACGGTTGTAAATTCTAAATTCAATCGTTTTTCAGTCGCTATTATACCATATACCTATAATCACACTACTTTTAAAACTATAAAAGTTGGAGATACTATAAACTTAGAATTTGATGTTATCGGAAAGTATGTAAAACGTCTTAATGAACTAAGACATTAAGCTTTTTTTTGAGACAATTTATACGATTTATAAACACCATAGCCTAACGCAAGTATAAATAAAGCAATTAGTCCATTATCAATCGGAAGACCTGGTGGTGGTGGTCCTGGTGGTGGTGGTGGTGGTGCTCCAGTAGTACTCTGAGCCATAGATGCAAAGCCAACGAAAAAAACTAAGATTGAGGCAAACATATTCTTCTTGTGCATTCTATTGATTATGGTGTAAAAGTATAAAAAAAAACGAGTTAACAAAATTAAATTCACTAAAAAACATCTTCAAACGGTAAATATCATCGACAAAATGTACAAAACAAGGTTAAATTAGGGAAGTTACCTACATTTCTAATTAAATATGTATGCAAATATAATATTAAAATTAAATAACCACCATAATGAACGCGCTCAAATCACAAAATAAGCGTTTAACTACCAACGGTTTCTAAAAATAAACTCGTAAAACAGCATTAGTTGTAATACCTAATGAATATCTGGTGAATTTTACCGCATGATTTTCTGCATCGATTCTATAATAATTATTTATTGGGTTTTCAACATCGGAAATGTTCCATGCCGAAATACCTACTTCTGATCGTAACCCTTTACTGATTTTAAATTTATACAGTGCAGAAGCGTCTATTCTTAAATAATCTTGTAATCTTTCGTTATTTGCACTATCGAAATTAATAGTATTTTCTACAACTTCATTTCCCTGTATTGGTATGGAGGTTGGTTTACCCAATCGGTAATTAAGTCCGGCAGATATTTTCCATGAGTCATCACTATAGGTGGTTCCTAACGTAAAGGCATGAGTAATATCAAAATTACTGGGAAATTCTACTTCTTCGAGCGTATGAAAGGTATAATCGTTTTTGATATAGGCATAACTTAACCAAGTGTTTAGATTGTTAAAGTTCTTTCGGACTAATATTTCAGCACCGAAAACATCATAGCTGCCTTTTTCTTTTTCAAATTCATACTTAGTGGTAAAACTTTGACTTTGCGTTGTAATACCATCTACGGTTTTATAGTATGCTTTGGCATCCAACAACCATCCTTTATTTCTATAAAGCAACCCAATAGACCCTTGTTTACTTTTAAGAATAGGAATACTGTCGTTATCTGAAAGTTGCCATCGTCGCTTTTCAACTCCTAAAAAATCATTTTGAAAGTTGACTATTTGCGAGGTGTTTTGATGTTTAAATTCCCCCAAAGCTTCCAATTCAAAATGGTTTCCTAAGGCTTTTCTAATACTTAATCGCGGTTCTAAAATTAGTTCATCAAACTTCTCGATATAATTAATTCTTGCTCCTATGTTTACATTGACATCTTTATTTTCATTTTGAAACTGAGTTTGTGCAAATACAGCCTGTTCTCTTACAATTTCTTCATCTCGTCTTACAAATCGTGGCACATCAATATCATTTAAGTTAGTGACCTTAGATTCAGTAAAATTATAACCTAAATTAAACTGCCATTGGTTTTGGGTATAGAAGCCTTCTAGTTTTGCTGAAGTTTCAGACACTATATTTTCTTGTAAAAACCGTTGCTCTGCCATAATATTCGCATTTACGGCTTGTAACTTATAATCTGTGTTATATACATTAAGAACTGTACTCCATTTATCATTCCACTGGCGTCGGTAATTGAAACCAGCAGATAAACTGTTTTGGGAAATACTGCTTTCTCGCGATTCTTGTATTCCATTATAAAGTGCAGACTCATCAAAAGTTAAATCGTTATGAACTAGTAGAACGTTTAAGCGAATAAAATCCTTATCAGTCGGGTTGTAAAGCCATCGTATGGAGGTGTCATAAAAATCAAAAGATTGGTTGGAGTTATTGACATTAGATTCGTTTTCTTGTACTTCTGTGTGCTGTGTTACGCGTTCAAAATAGGTGTCGTAGGTTGGTGTGCGCACTAACTCATCAATAGATTTCCGTCCTGCAAGTTGAACTGAAGACTTTTTTCCCACTGGAACATTTAAAAACACATCAGCATTTAAAAGATTGAGACCGAAAGAGCCTTTAAAATTAGTTTCAATCGTTGTATTTGAATGCATATCAATAGTTCCAGACACACCGTCTGTGAAGGACGCATCTGTTCCATTATTAATGACCGTTGCGGTTTGCGTCATTTGCGGATTAAAACTTGAAATCAGTCCGAAAAAATGACTAGATTGATACATTTTAATCCCATCCCAAAGTAATAGATTTTGATCGTTAGAACCGCCTCGTATATTAATATTAGAAACTGTTTCGTCAACACTTTGTACACTTGGCAATGCTTGAACCGTGTGGAGCACATCAGACTCAATAAGTCCTGGTAACAGTGTGAACTTACTATAATCTATGGCGATGCTTCCATTTTGGCGTTTATCGATACCTTTAATAATATAAGCGTTGAGTAATACAGAACTAAAGACTTCTATTTCTTCAAGTAATAGTATAGGTTCGCAACTATTTAAGTTAAAATACCTGGCTTGGCGTTCTATGGTTTTAAAACCGATAAACCGAATCGTTAAAACAGCATCAGAAGATGGAACTTCAATTTCAAAATAACCATCCTCATTGGTAACTGCATAGTCACCTTTTGTATGGATTGTTGCACCATAAAGCGGGTTTTCTAATGGATCTTGTATATAACCACAAATGCTTAAGGGCTTAGATATGGTAATTACGACATCGCTAATTCTTGTAAATACAAAATCCGTTTGTTGCTCTAAATTTTTAATTTTAGCATTAACACTGAGATTCTCGGTAACAGGAACTACATAAACACCTTTAAGAAGGTCACTTTTGTAATTAAACGTAATATTATGCGCTTTAGAAATTTCATTTAGCGCCTGCAGCATTAACACTTTTTCGTTATGAGTTTGTGCGCCAATACTAGAAAAGCCACATAGGAAACTTATAAAAAAAATTATATAATTAATTTTTGGCATTCTGTATGGTGACCTCTTTATTATTTATAATCTCATAGGTCAAATCTAATGGCTGTGTTATGGATTTTAAAGCATTGTTAAGGTTATTATGCTCAAACGCACCTGTAAATCTTAAGTTCTTTGTACTAATAGAATCTGAAATGGTGATACTGTACTGAAGTTCAAGTTCTGTAAGAACCGCTTTTATTGGCGTGTTTTTAAATACACTCATGTCTTTCAACCAATGAGGTTCCGCTATAACAATGTTAGACTTTTGAGCATTTCCTGAATCTAAACTAAATTCTGAACCTGCTGGAAGTTCAATGACCTCATCATTATAACGCACTTGCACCAAACCTTCGTAACAAGTGACTTTAAAAAGATCACCTTTAGAGAGGACATTAAATTCAGTCCCCAAAACACTTACTTTTCCGAGTTTAGTGGTCACATCAAAGCGTTTTCCTTTTTCGACATCAAAGAATGCTTCCCCTTTTAAACTTAGGGTTCTTTCTTCGTTCCAGTTAGAAACACTATAATCCAATTGCGATAATTCATTAAGCTCTACTCTAGAATGATCTGGAAGTGTAATGGTTTCCTTTTGTGCTATTTCGGTTGAAACTGTAGTAGTAACATCTCTATTCCAATATAAAAACACGGTTAATGCAATAACAATAACAGCTGAGATACGCGTCGCAATACGCATCCAGTTATAAGATGCCACATTCTTTTCCTTTAATTTATTATTTATGGTTTCAAACGTTGGCACTTTTGCTTGGTGATTGCCACTAAAGCGATGTGCCTCTTCTGCTATTTCTTCATACAGCTTGGCATCATCTAAAGCCTTAAAGGCTTCCGCCTCTGCTTCAGACAAGTCGTTTTCCAACCATTTTTTTAGTACATATTCTTTGTCCATAACTTGATGCTATACTTATAAAACAACTTAACTTTCAATTGTCCCGAAAATATTTTCAATTAAGCTCTTCTAATTGGTCTTTCAATTTATTTAAAGCGGCATAAATTCTATGTTCAGCAACTTTTTTGGTCACATTTAATAGCTCTGCAATTTCTTTGTGAGTTTTTCCATCAACCTTACATAAAAGAAAAGCCGCACGTTCTTCTTCCTTTAATGTAGACAAGGCGGTTTCATAGCGTTTTAAAAATTCCTTTTTACGCATCATGAATTCTGGCGTCTCGTTGGTATAATCTTGTGGTTTTACTTCCTGATGTTTAAAAACTACCTTTTGGTGCTTCACTTCATTTAACATCATATTATTAGCAACTGTATATAAGTAAGATTTTGCGGCTTCAGGTGCTACTTTTGCACAATTTTCCCATAATTTAATAAAAGCATCTTGTACTTTATCTGATGGATTTAATAAGTCGCCATATTTGTAATACAAAATGTTACTCATACTCTGTGCATACTTTTCATAGAGTTTAGAAAAGCGCAATTTATTACAGACATCTTTATGAAGCGACTTAGGCAATTAAAAAGTGAGGTTTGAAATTGAATCTTCAAAAGTATACTTTTTTTTTAAAAACCATAAAAAAGTAAATGTTACTAAATCATCAAGTTCAAATTTTAGGTTAGAAATGACAATTACCATAATATAATTTGGGAGATTCTATTATTTAGTTGTTTTAAAACTATAACCCAAATTTAAAACCTCAAAAAGATATGAATCCATCTATTGAAAGTAAAAAAACTAGCCGTTTACTTGCTACTATAGCAATCATCAAAAAAAGGGAGTTACGAGATTATAATCACAAGGTTTTAGAATTAGAAAAACAAATTGAAACAAACGCAAACCATAAACTTAACTCCTATAAATATCAACTTATTCAGTCTCGTCTTATGAAACTAAAAACCACAATAAAAAGCCTAAAACAACTCGAGTTACAATTGCATAAATAAAAAAAATAAGAATTTCTTGGGACATTTAATTACTGAGTTGTTCTAAGTATAAAGGCAGTAATTAAAAAGCCTTTTAAATTAAAAACTTAACCATAATAATAAAAATCAAAATGAAAACAATTAAACCTTTACTTTTTGCCTTAGTTGGATTGTTCCTAACCATGACGTCTTGTAGAACTGAAGACGATTTAAGTATTGATCCACCAACAGAATCTACCTTACAAGCCAATTCGGTTTTAGCAAGCCAAATTCAACAAGTCACTATGAACGATGGCTCTATAGACAATATCGTTTATAATGCCAACTGTTTTACGATTCAACTTCCTATCTCAGTAACGATTAATGGAGTAGAATTAACCATTACCAATATTGATGATTATGACGATCTTGAAGACATTTTAGATGAATTCGATGACGATGATGATACTATAGATATTGAATTTCCTATCACCATCATTTTTGCAGACTATACAGAAACGCAAGTCAATAGTTTAGACCAACTAGAAGATTATGCAGACGATTGTAATGATGAAAATGAGTTTGATGATGATATAGAATGTTTAGATTTTGTATATCCTATTTCAGCTTCAGTTTTTAACACCAATAATGAAGTCATTGAGACACTAACCTTTACTAACGATTATGACCTTTACGAATTTATAGACGATATAGATGAAGATGATTTAATAGGTTTTGAATTCCCTATAAGTATTGTCATTGCTGATGGTACCGAAATTGTAATTAACAATTTTAATGAGCTAGATGATGCTATTGATGAGTTTGATGATGATTGCGATGAAGATGATGATTTCGATTATGGTGATGACGATTGTAATAATTGTACACCAAGCCAATTACAGTCTGTATTAACGGCATGTTCTGATTGGCACATTGACGAGCTAGAACGCAATGATAATGATTTGGAAAACAACTATAATGGCTACCTTTTTAACTTCTTCGCAGATGAAACCGTAACAGTGGCTTGGAGTGGTAACAGCGCAAGCGGTACTTGGATTATTAACGGAACAGGCAACGACATCACAGTAACATTTGATATTCCAGGATTTGATGATATCAATACAACTTGGCATCTCGATGAAATCGATAATGATAATGATGACGTAGAAATTGATTTTGCAATTGGAGACGATGACGAGCTAGAATTTCAAAACGATAATTGTAATTAAAAAATAAACTTAAAATATAAATATTATGAAAAAAGGAATGTATTTCGGCTTATTGCTAATGTTAGGTTTCTCACTGATGTCTGCTACTTGTTCTAGTGACGACGATGACTTTGATTTTGATGATGATTGCGGTAATTGTTCAATAGAACGTTTAGAAACTGTTTTGTCAGCGTGTTCAGATTGGTATATTGACGACTTAGAACGCAATAACAACAACTTAGATAACAACTATATCGGTTACCGGTTTAATTTCTCTATAGACAATGGAGTTACAGTTACTTGGGGAAACAATACAGAGACTGGCACGTGGTCTGTTGAGGAATCAGGCAATAGCATTTATGTCACTTTCGATATTCCAGGATTTGATGACATAAACGACACTTGGAGATTAGATGACATCGATAATGACGATGACGACGATGATGATGATGCGTTTGAAGTGGACTTTGAAATTGGTGATGATGATTTAGAGTTTGAAAACGAAAATTGTGACTTTTAAATTTGAGTTATCCCTAAGTAAATCACCTATCTTACTTGATTAATAGCTGAACCAACCATGAAGACATTTATGGTTGGTTTTTTTGTATGAAATTAGTTGTCACACCATAGATCACTACCTTTTAATGTTTGTTTTTATAGCCTCATAAGCCAATTTAACCGCTGCTTCGCCATACTTTCGTTCTAGTCGTCTAATTGTAAAATGTGCCGTTGCCATATTCTGAAAATGATCTACAAATACATAGTTTAAGCCACCTCCTCCAATCGCTCCTGCAACAGTTACGGCTTGTGCTAGAAATTTTTCACTAATTAAAAGACTTAATCTAGCTGCAATTTTAGATAAGAAATTACTAACCGCATTAGAACCTAAAACACTTGCTCCTTTAACTAGGCTTTCTAATCCCATCTTTATACCAGCTGATGATACATTATTTAATGCTGAATTTAGAGCCATCCTTGTAGTGTAGTAACTCATTTCCATACCATCATCATCTACTGAATCTCCACCAAGCGCAAAAACTTGCAAGCATGCCATTTGGCCTTCCAAAGAATAGATATCCTCACCTTCACTGCGTGCAATATCCATTATGGTTCGCATAATGAATTTAGTTGTAATTGTGACTTCAGACGCAAAAATAGCCGTTCCCAAACCTGTTGAGGCTCCAAAAAAACCACTTAACGCTCCGGTGCCAGTCACAATGCTTTTATAGGTGTTTTTTGAAGGCTTCTTAAACGACTGATTCTTTTTAATCGTTAATAAATTAGCCTTTATAATTTTTAATAATACAGATTCTGTAATCTTCTGTACTTTAACTAACACTTTTTCTGGGACATAACTCACACCTGTTTCTACCGTACTTCCAATTTTATTGACATTACGAATAGCCCAACCTAAATTATGCATGCTATATTTAGCTTGCTTTAAGGCTTCTTTATCGTCTGATGTTATGGTGTTTGTTGTGATATTCAATAGTGTTATTTATTAAGATGTGTCGTGAAAATTTAATAATTGTTACAAAATTTAGAAACACTTAAGATGAATCCCAAATGTTTAGTGCGAAAAACTTAATGGTTTAAACCCTGTGTTTCAAAACAAGTTCTATGTTTAAAAAACTGAATTTGAATTTAATTTTTTCACAATCAGACCTTCACTCAAATAAAATACCATTCACCCATTAAAAAACCCTAACAAAACATTGACATCTACTGATTATAAAATAGTTCTTGTTTATGTAGTGATATTTCAGTCAATTTATCCTTTTAAGGGCTAATTAATAGCGAACAGTTCTGATAGCTATAGGAATGACAATTAAAAAAACAATAAATCTAAACACATGAAAAGCTTCAAAATAAAGAATGCCATTTTATTATTACTTGTTTGTACTTTACTGATGAGTTGTGCCTCGTTTCAGCAGCCACTCCCTAAAAGTCTTTGGGGAAGCTGGGCTTTTGAACAAACTGGAACAATAATTAATGGTTCTAACCAACGTCTTTATGACTATATCAATGTTTGTAGTAGTCAAAGTGATCAATTGCGCTTTTCGTCAGATCATAAAATGAATTTACGTTGGTATGATGAAGCCTGTACTATAAACGAATATCTAATTGGAAGATACCACGTGGAGCAAAATACCTTAAAGATTAAATTGGAAGATAGTCACCCTTATCAAGATAGTCCATTTCCACTTATCACGGAATACCGAATTATTCAAATTAATGCCACTACTTTAAAGTTAGAAGAAATTCCTAATGCCGATTGGCGCAATAAGGATAATACAAAATCTGGTTATGAAGCGTTGGCTTATATTTTTAAGAAGCTTGAATGAGTAGATTGAAGCTATATGTACTATTAATGTAAACAACTAATTATCACATATAGCTCCTAAACAGATATATACGCGTCTCTTACACACCTATAAAAAGACTTAGGTACAACGTTAGCTCTGATTATTCTAGACGAACTCGTTTATTTAGTAATGAGAATTACCAAGAACTCATTTAAAAACACCAATTATACAATGCTATCTGCGACTTATAAAAGAGTTCTTGTTAAACCTAATCCAATAGTATAGGTTTGACTTGCATTAAAAAACACCTATGTATAAGCATGTTTAAAAGAAAATTGTTGTCACTGTGTGTCTTTTAAATACCGAAAAAAGTAAAAAACCATACTAGTCTCCCAAAGCAAAATTAAATAGTGATACAAAACATCTAAATATAATTTGAACCTAAAAAACAATTTAACATGAAAAAAGCAATTTTATTTGTTGGAACACTATTCTTGTTGCTTATGGCAATGCCGTCTTATGCACAAAAAACTTCTAAAAAACAGAAAATAAGTAAGAATGAGAATGTAGAAAAGAAAAGCAGTCAAAAGAACCGAAACGTTGTGGTAAAAAAGGCTAAAAAAGTTAATAACGCAAGCACGCCCAAAGTAATGACCCAGATTTCGCAAAAACCAAAGGTTGTAATACGTAAACTAGACCCTAGTAAAGTTTTTAATACAGCAAGTCTTGCTAAACAAGCCAAAAGATTTAAACTTCGTACTACTTTAACTGGTTTTGACACAGGTGATCATTCTACCATTTCAACAACTAAAGAAACTAAAAAAGATGGTAAGTTTTGTTCTACAACTACTTTAAATACCAAATTAAATACTCAAAATTTTTCAGATTTTACAACAAATGGACCACCAGACTGGATGAAACCAGGGATTATTTTAGACGTGCCTTCCTTTATCGATGGTGCGGCAAAAATTGAGGAACGCTATAATCGTGGCCCAATTACAATAGCAACGAATGCAGCATCAGCTAAGAAGGTATCCACAGTGGTTGAAAATCCAAGAGGTAAGTCGCAAATTACACAGGCAATTTCTGATCTGCTATCCACAGACAGGGATCAACTCCATGCTGCAAATATTACGTACTCATATTCTGAAATTCGTTCTAAAGATGAACTTAACTATAAGATTAACGGAAGATATTCGAATTCTTTCGCTGATATTTCAGTTCAACTAGGAATGACCAGTAACTCTGAAAAAGAGCACCATTATTATCTCGTTGAATTTCAGCAAACACTTTTTACTCTTGAGGTAGATGGATTGAATCCAACAAATATTTTTCCAAACAACCCAGACATTAACCTTAGTAACTATGTATATATTTCTCAGGTTAGTTATGGAAGGAAAGGCTATTTTATGTTTATAACCGACACTAGTCTTAATGAATTAGGGGTAAGCGCAAGCGCCTCTGCAAGCTATCTTGGTCATAATGCTGAGATTGAAGCAAATCTCAATCAGATATCGCAAACAGAAAATGTTGAAGTAAAAGCATTTTATTATGGTGGTAGAGTAGACAGCGCTATATCTGATTTAACAGCTGATAGATCTAGTGCGAATTGGAAACCCTTAAAAAAGTATATGGAAGGCCATAAGTTTTCAGAAGCTGAGGCTTACCCAATTAGTTATAAGTTGAAGAACCTCAATAATGATCCTGTAGGAATGAGCAGCACAAACCGACAAGAGATTGAGACCTGTATCACAAGTAGTAAAAACACGAAACTAAAAGTAACTCTTTTAGAGCTTCAATGCGACACCTCAGGGGATAGTGATAAAATAGGAGATTTTGGAATTACGCAACACGTAAGGTATAGGGCTAATGGTGGTCACTGGAAAGCTCCTATTCAAACAACTATTAATAAATTTAATAATAATTGTCGCCCAGGTGATATGAATAAAGATTGGGAAGGCTCAACAGCGTTAATCTGCGGTAATTCTAGGAATCAAATTCACGTCAATGAATCAAAAAAACCGAAGAGACGAAATCCAAATATCAATAATTCTATTGTGTTTGAGATTACTCCTGAAGAAGCCAATGATAAACAAGCGGAGTTTGTAATTGATACATGGGTTAAGGAATATTCAAATTCAGACGTTGTAATGAATTATGACCCAAGAAAAACCACAGTGGCCATCCATGATGTCATCGCTATTCTGAAAGGTATTAAAGATATAAATAATACAAATACTTCTTCTTTTTTTGATGGAGGAGTAAATCAATCTTTGAAGTTTTACAATTTTGATGGTGTATCTCTGCCACTGAGAAAAGTTGGTAATAATATTCTTGAAGGAGCTATTAGAGCTAGAAACAAGGGTGGAGATTTAAATCAAAAAGCCTTTGTTTGGATGCGTTTTGAAATCATAGACTAAAGTCATAAGACTTCTATAAATAAAACAATAAATTATTTCTTAAAACAGCCATCAGATTTTAAAACCTGATGGCTGTTTTTTTATTAGAAAATTACGAAAAGTCAAATCACACGGTGTGAAGTCTTATTCAAAATTGATAAGACCTTTAACTTTGAATTAAAAGAATAAAGTAGATCTAATGTCTCAATAAATTTATAATCACTTTTGTTCCTGCTGGCTGCCCGTCTTTATCTGTTTTATCAACAATTTCAATATTTATTTTATCCGAGGAACTTTGGTTATACAGTTCTACCCGCTCTTGTATAATCTGCATACCCATGCTTTTATGAGGTTTTTTTATACTCTTTTTTACATTATTATTTCTTCCTACCCCATTGTCTTCAATAATTATTTGTAAATTTTCTGAATCGGGAACTATCTCTATAAGAAGTAGTTTGTTATCTGAGGTACTAGGCAGTAAACCATGCCAAATCGCATTTTCTATAAAAGGTTGCAACAATAAGGGAGGTATCACCGCATCTTGAACCTCTAGGCAGTCGTCACCTTTTATTTCATACATAAACCCTTCTTCAAAACGGTTTTCTTCCAACATTAAGTAATAGCTAGATAATTTAAGTTCTTCTTGTAGCGAAATAACATGTTGTGTAGAGGTTTCTAACACCATCCGTGTGTAACGGCTAAAAATCTTGAGGTATTTTATAGCACTCAGGTTTTGTTTACTCTGAATGAGGTACATAATGGCATTAAGACTATTAAATAAAAAATGAGGGTTGACTTGCAATCGTGTTACCAAAATTTCCGCTTGGGCCAAATTACGCTCGTAAATAGCATTCATTATTTCCTTTTCGGTTTTTTGAATTTGTGCAGTCGTTTTTTTCTTGGTACGATAATTTCGATATTGCAGTAAAAAAACAATAAGCAACATTACAAAGGCAACTATCAATAATAACAACGTTACCTTTCGCCGTTCTGATAATTGTTTTTGATTTTCCATTGCCGTTATTCGCAGCGCTTTATCCTTTTCCAATAATTGGATTTGGTTTTCTTTCTTCTCTAGGTTGTATTGTCTTGTAAGTGCTTCAATTTTAATATTTTGATCAGTAATCTTAATACTATCTTCGAAGGCTTTAGATTGTTTGTAGTAATACAGCGATTTTTTGTAATTGTTCCTGTTTTCAAAAATTTGAGATAGACTCATAGAGTTGGCACTAGCAAGGTCATTCTGTCCAAGTTCTTTGGCCAGTGCTAGTGATTCTAAAAAATAACCTTCTGCTTGCTTAGTATTGTTTAATTTTAGCTCAATGTTCGCTAGATTTAGCAATATATCTGATTGCCTATGCCTGTCATTTAAGATTTTAAAACGACCAAGAGCATTATTAAAATAAGATTTTGATTTCCCTAAATCTTCACATTCTTTTAGGTACGCTAACCCCATTGATTGATAGGTAAGGGCCAAACCAAAATCATTCCCGCTTTTTTTATTGAGCACGACTAATTTATCTAAGTAATTACGAGCCGTATTGTATTTTTCCTTGCTAATGTAGTAATCACTTATGGAAAGGTAATTAATTGCCATTCCCAAAGAATTATCCCGTGTTTTTTCAGTCTCCAAGGCACGTTCAAAATAAAGTAAGGCTTCATCTTCACGGCCAGAAATATTAATTAACGCATTTCCTATGCCATTACAAGAAATCGAAATATTCCTAAGGTCGTTCTCCTTATCCGCAATCTTTAGAGCCTTCATAAAATACAAAACAGACATTGCATACTTTTGAAGGTATCTAGCAGCCACTCCTGCATTATTTGAAAACCTCATTTTATAATAAGGTTTTACATTTTTATTTTTTATAAGATCAAAAGCTTTAATGTGCAAACCCAATCCCTCTTCATAATGTTGATGAAACCGATAAAGAAGTCCATGATTATCTAAAGCTCTAGCATATAAAAGCGTGTCTTTATATTGGAGTGCGCGTTCAACAGCACTTTTAGCATAAGCATATTCTTGCTCTTCGTCATGCTGGTTTTTATGGAGTGCTCTTGAGAGTTCAATTTCGAGGGTTATTTTTAGCGAATCATTAGTTGTTTCATTGTACAATGATTTAATACTATCGAGTTTCGATATTGATTGTGCTGTACTCACAGTAGATGTTAGTAGCAATAAACCTACCAGAGTACTTAACATAAGTTCTAACTGTTTACGCTCAACAAGATGTAGAAAAGAGGAAAGGTTCAAAATTAATTCGGAAATTAAATGGTTTTAGGTTTAGGACGCATAAAGAAATAATTGATACTTCGTTTTATCTCTTATAAATAAAGGCAGAACATTTAATAGCTTATGTTTTTATAGTTAAATTGAAAGTGCCTAATTCTCAATTTAGCCAAATTATCTTTAAAATTAACGCTTCTTTAGGAAAGAATAAAAGAAACAATAAAAAATCACGTATTTAGCAATAGGTAAATCTCATTTAAATAGTTGGTTTTATGGCTGTTTAAAGCAGAATACGAATTCAATTTCAGTACCAATGGCAAGGTTTTTTTCATTTTCTAAGTCATTGATTTTAAAGAAATAATTACATCCATATTTTTGATTGAAATGATTAAGTCGATCTTGGGTTATCTTCAACCCGATTGACTTCTTTTCAAATGATTTTCTTACAATGTTTTGCTTTGATTCTTCACGACCAATACCATTGTCTCGAATTAGTAAAATAACGGCGTTTTCTGATTGCGATAAAATTAGATCTATGTGCTTTTTACCTTTTCGCAACATTAGTCCGTGCCATATAGCGTTCTCTACAAATGGTTGTAAAATCATTGACGGAAGCCATATACTTTGGAGGTCTATATTTTCTGGATTTTTGATTGTAAAATTTATGTCTTCTTCAAAGCGAATATTCTCAATACTGACATAAAGTGCCAGAATGCTCAATTCTTCTTCTAAACTGATTTTTTCCACGTTACTGCTTTCTAAAATACTCCGAATAAGCTTTGAAAATTTGTTAAGGAAATAAACCGCTTTTTGTTTTTCATTATCAATCAAAAACACCTTAATGGAGTTAAGTGCATTAAAAATAAAGTGGGGATTCATTTGGTTCTGTAGAGAGGTGAGATGCAGATGATGAATCTCATTTTCAAATTTAGACTTTAAACGTGAAACGCGTTCTTCTTCCGCTTTAGCCATCACGCTAATATTTTCAATTTCTTTTTCTTTTAATTTTTCTTCGAGAATTTTATTTTGCTCTTCTTTGATTTGTTCGTTTTCTATGGATTTTTGGAGTAATGTAAAATTGATTTCCTTAACCTTATAGGCCAAACCAAGAGCGAACACAAATTGCTCAACAAAAATGCCTATATAGAAAAACGTAAAGGGATTAATAGCAAAAAGCTCCCATCCCATAATTGGGAAGAAAAGCGCGATCATTGCTAAAACGATAAAAAATCCTCCGCCCATAATAAAAAAATATTTCAATTTACCTGGAATAGAACAGGCTCTAAACAGCGCATAAATCGCAAATAAAAACAGAATGGGCACAAACACATAGATATAAAAATTATCAAATAAACTAGAGTTATTGGTAACCATAGCGTAAACAAAAATAGAGGTACCTGCTAAGAAGGCGATACCAACAACTTTTCTGATAAATATGTAAAATGCGTAGAGGTACTTTTTAACATCTAAAAAGTAAAGGAAAAACAGAAAATAAGAACAATTATAAATCACTTGGGTGTACCAACGTAGCGATTTGAAGCGTGTAGCGAGAAGTTGATCTCGCCATTCAATATCATAAGGACTTATGAGTATAAAATAAAATAATAAGAAAAATGTGTAGATTGTATATAACAAAAAACTTTTCTCCTTTGAGTTATAGCCAATAATTAGACTCATTACACCAAGGATGGCTAAGGCGGATACCGTAAATTGCCAAAAGAAAAGTGAGGGTACAAACTCCATTCGTATTATATTTTATCCAAAAAAGCTAATTTTCTACTTCGTGAAACCGGAATTTTTTTATGATTGTCTAAAATAACATAGCCATCTGTTTTTAAGTATTCATTAACCTTTTTTAGATTAATAACATAGCTATTGTGGACCCGAAAAAAATCATCATCAGGTAAAATGGACACAATTTCTTTTAATTTTTTGGAAACAAACAAAGGTTTTTTATCTACCATATGGATTTTGCAGTAGTTGCCATCACTATTGCAATAAAGAATATTTTCTGTATTTACAAAAATTAACTTGCCTTCTGTAGGAATGGCAATTCTTTTTTTGGTGTTTGCACTCAAGCGTTCTTCCAGAGCGTCATAAGTACGCGTATTTAATTTATCAGCCTTGATCTTTTCAATCGTTAATACCAAATCATCAGAGTCTATGGGCTTCAATAAATAATCCATAGCATTCTCTTTAATAGCCTTAATGGCATACTGGTTATAAGCCGTTATAAAAACCACACGAAAGGTTCTATTTTTAAAGTAATCTAAAAATTTAAATCCATCCATTTCTGGCATTTCTACATCTAGAAAAACACAATCTGGATTATTCTTCTGTAAATAAGCAATAGCTTCGTTTGGTTTTGTAAAGGTCGCCATAACCTCCACGCCTTGGCAAAAATTAGCAATCTCCCATTCTAAACTTTTTATAGCCTTAGGTTCGTCGTCAACAAGAATTATTTTTATCATTTCGATGAATTTTTTAATGGATGGTTTTCTAAGTTACTAAAAAAATAGAGGAACCTAAATATAATTGTATGGCTTGCATAAAACACACTGTATTTAGCTTAAATCCGCGGATGTTTGGTAATCGTACAAATTAGACCAATAGTCGGTATTTCCAATTACATTCAAAATCATGTAGGTTATAAAGTTCTTAGCCCCATTGACACAATTCATCTTTGAATATCAGCCATATATATGAACATTTGCTTTTAAAACAATTATGGACACAAACATAGACACACCCCAAACACATTCTGTAGAAACTTCAAATGATATGAATGAATCCCTTAGCAGTGAAGAAAAAAATATTGCAGTCATCTCCTACATCACTTTAATAGGTCTGATTATCGCTTTTGTAATGAACAATGATAAAAAGCACGCTTTTCCTAGTTATCACATCAAACAATCTTTGGGTTTAGGCCTTACCGGATTAGCCTTAGGTGTGGTTGGAATGATCCCCATTTTAGGATGGATCGTCAGCTTCTTGGGAATGTTTATAATGCTTTATTTATGGGTTGTAGGGCTTCTCAATGCTATTAATGGAAAACAAAAACCAGTACCTTTTCTCGGAGCGAAATATGAAGAATGGTTTAAGAATAATTAATAACAACGCAATCCTTAAAAAATCATGTTAAAGAACTACGATACAACAAAACACATTCAAAAAATCAATCTCTTTTCTATCACTGGTCAATCTTTAAAACGTTGGGGTGCACAATCCGAAATCAATCTATCTCAATTTGCAGCCGAAATATATTTTGTAAAAATCACTACAGGTGATAACCAAACTATGATCAAACGGGTAGTTAAGAATTCATGCCACCTATATTAACATTCTTTTCGCTAATTAAAAATCAACATACTTAACCAAATCTTAAAATTAATAATATGAAAACTCAAAAACTATTTATTATCACGTTAAGCCTAGTGCTGACCTGCCTCTTTTCAAATACCACAAATGCCCAAGACATAGATACCAATATTGGAGGTATGCTTGCTTATGGTACCGAAATTGAAAACATTGGTATTGGTGCCAATGCAGAATTTGGTATTGCCGATAAAATCAGTATTTCACCAAGTTTTATTTATTACCTGCCTAAAGAAGAAGGTCCGGTAAAGGTGACATGGTTTGAGTTTAATGCCAATGTCAATTACTATTTTATTCAAGATGAACAGTTTGATGTCTATGGTCTTGGTGGTTTAAACTATACCAATGTCAACGTAAAATTTGACACTAATGCCTTCGGCGGATTTGGTGGCAACGCCAGCGGAAGCGATGGCAGAATTGGCCTCAACCTTGGTGGTGGAGCCAACCTTAAACTCAATGGAAATATTACGCCGTTTGCAGAGCTCAAATACGTCATTATAGACGGAGGACAGCTTGTGCTCGCAGCTGGAGTAAGGTTTAATCTTTAAAATAACACAGCATGTTTTTTATTGGAATAACAATGAATTCTAAAAAATAAAAAACTTTCAATATCAATTAAACATTTAATCAAAAACAATAAAAATGAAAAATCTAAAAAATACATTAAAACCTTTAATGCTTTTACTATTAATTGGCTTCGCTTTTACCAGTTGTAGCAGTGACGATGGCCCCTTAACTGAAGAGCCGCCTCAAGGTAATAATCCTACTGTTTTATTAGAGTGTAATTCTTTTCAAACCAATAATGCAGATGCTATTCTGGTATTAGAAAATATAAATAACGATGTGGATTACATTATAGATTGCGTTATGTCCGTCTCAATAGACTTAAAAATTGAACCAGGTGTGGTGATAGAGTTTTCTGATGCCGCTGGTATGAAAGTTACGGAAAGTGGTTCTATAAATGCGATAGGCTCTCAAAGCAATCCTATTTCTTTTTCGGGTAGATCAAAAGCAAAAGGGGCATGGAAAGGTATCATGGTTTCTAGTGAAAGTTTAAGCAACCGTTTTGATTATGTGACTATGGAGTACGCTGGCGATGGTGGCTTAACCAGTAATAGTGAACCGGCGAGCCTAATATTAACTAGAGACACGTATTTCAGACTAAATAATGTAACCATTAAAAATAGTTCAAATAATGGTATTGCTGCCACAGCATTTGACTATGATGTAGAAATTAATAATACAATAATAAACAACTGTAATATACCCTTATATGCGGATACCAATATTGTTAGTGATATTTCTGGAGGCGATTTTACAGGAAATACAATTGATGTCATTCGTTTAAGTGCAGGTCAAGATGGATCAATAACAACCACTCAAACATGGAAAACATTAAGCGTACCATACCGAACTGCTGATGATATAGTAATAAAAAATGGCGCACAATTAACTTTAGAGCCAGGTGTTATTTTGGAATTTGAAGACAGCAAAGGACTTGAATTAGATAAACTTTTTAATGAGGGTAGCGCATTAATTGCAGTAGGAACTCCAACGAACCCAATCACCTTTACAGGTGTAACAAAAGCACCAGGTGCTTGGAAAACACTTTCTATTCAACGTTCTTCATCTGTTTTAAATAAATTTGATAACGTTTTAATTGAATATGCAGGTGGTGCAGGAGCTGGCGGTGCCATTGAAATGTGGGTAGATCCCGTTTTAACAGTTACAAACACAACATTCAAGGATATTGGTGCTTGTGCTCTATATAACCGCTATGACCCTACAAATCCAAACCTTACCGAAAACAACAACACGCTAGAAAATGTAAGTGGTGATTATATGTGCTCCAACTAATTAAATAGCACATTTAAAGTGGTTTGTTTTATACCTAATGAAAATAGTCAAAAACAGGTAATAAACCATGCTTAAAACACCTTTTTGATACAAAAAAATACGAGTGCATAAATCATAAAGGTGTTCTTCTAGCTCACTTTTAAAATTAAAAATATTCAATAAATAAATTATATAAAATGAAAACATATCAAAATATATCAAGAACCCTACTTATATTAATGCTTATAGGGTTAGTTTCAAGCTGCAGCAGCGATGATGATAACATAACTAACAAGGCCCCAAACAACTTTAATGTTGTGGATGTGGCTAATGCTGCCGATTTACAACTTCAATTATCTTGGGAAGCCTCAACAGATCCAGAAGGCGATGCAATTAGTTACCAAGTTTATTTGGATACTCAAAATCCACCCCAAATGGAAATTGCTAATAACTTGAATACAACTACTTATAACATACAAACGGATTTACAACCAGAAACCACATATTACTGGACCGTTATAGCAAAAGATGCTAATGGAAATACAACCCAAAGTAACATCGATTCATTTACAACTAGAGAGCTGACTACTGGAGAGATCTTAATAGGAGAATGGTATTTTGAAAGTCAGGCTGGAGCACCGCCATTCTCAGAATGTAAAAAAAATGCCTTTATCAATTTCACAGAAGACCTATTCTTTCAAGTAACTAACTATGACGAAGATACTAATGGAAATTGTGTGCTAATGAATAGTGAAAATGGTACCTACCAAGTAATTGATAGGTTTCAGTTTGAAGTGACACTAAATGGCACTACGACCATTTGGGATATTCAGTCCATTTCATCTACCGAACTGGTAGTAAATATTGATGGAACAATATTAACATTTATTAAGGCATAATAAAAAATGAGGCCGTTTCAATTATAAATTTGGGATGGCCTTTTTTAATTCAACAGTCTTTATTTCTATTTATGCTAACTCGTTTTCTGTAAACATAAATGACATAAGACCGCTTTGCTGTTAGACAAAAGAACCAAGACCTAATTCTAACACACTGGTGGCAAGCTTTATTAAAATTAAAATTTTTCTGCTTTAAATTGAATTTTCCAGTAGTTTGGCCTTATGCCTCAAAACTCTTGAAACCAGAAATTTAAATAAGGCTTTAGTAGCTTAATTATTTTTAGTCGGACACTAATAATTATAAAAATCATTATACATTTA
Source organism: Winogradskyella marina (assembly GCF_015645385.1). Lineage (GTDB taxonomy): Bacteria > Bacteroidota > Bacteroidia > Flavobacteriales > Flavobacteriaceae > Winogradskyella > Winogradskyella marina. Next base: position 287,599 of record NZ_JADOET010000002.1, on the reverse strand, counting down.
TTAGTAAGCTTGTACCTTTGTAACATGAATATAGGATTAGTACTTTCGGGTGGTGGTGCACGAGGAGCCGCTCATATTGGAGTGATTAAAGCTTTAGAAGAACACGGTATTTTTCCCACTCATATTGCTGGAGCAAGTGCAGGGGCTATTGTAGGTGCTTTATACGCCGCTGGTGTACCATGGCCGGAAATATTGACGTTCTTTAAAACAACACCGCTTTTTCATACCAAACGATTTGCTCGAAAAAAACCCGGATTTTTAAATTCCGACAACTTCTATAACGATCTTAAATCCTATTTGCCAGAGGATAGTTTTGATGCTTTAAAAAAACCCTTATTTATTACTGCTGCAAATATCGTTGATGGCACATCAAAAATTTTTAGCAAAGGGCAACTCATTAAACCTATTATAGCATCCGCTTCTTTTCCTGGTGTTTTTACACCTACTGAAATAAACGGGAAGTTTTACGTAGATGGAGGTACCCTAAATAATTTTCCGGTAGAACCATTATTAAACACATGCGATAAAATTATTGGTGTCTGTGTAAACCCATTAAAAACGGTGAGTATGAAAGATTTGAAACATTCTTACTCAGTAATAGAACGTGCATATAAAATAAAAGTGGCGGCAGAATCCTCAACTAAATTTCCAAATTGTGATTTAGTTATCAATCCTCAAGAATTGGTAAATTACAGCACTTTTGGAATGAATAATATGGACGCCATTTTTAACTTGGGCTATACAGCAACACAATCTGCCCTTGAGAAAAACAAAGAATTATTCATATCGTAAAATAGGATAATCACTCTTATTATTTTCAAAGTAAACCTTTGAACATTTCCTGTATTAAAACGGTTTATGTCCTCATAATTTCAACTGAATTATAGCCTTTTTTTTTTAGGGGTCTAAACATTAAATCATAAGTTGAACTCAAGTTTAAATTATTTTAAAAAATCAACATCCTTATACGCTGGGTTTGGATAGTTATAAAAGCCCTCATTGGTTGCAACTCCTAATTTATTTTTATCAATAAAATTTTCTTTTAAGTAGGCTACGGTTTTTATTTTTAAGTCGTCCTTCGTTTTTTCTGCCGCTATTTTATCAATATTATATGCTGTGGTTATACCTACAATGTCTAGTATACCAAATGGGCCAACGGGTGCTCCTGTAGCTTTCATCCAAGTTTTGTCAATGGTTTCTGGCTTAGCAACTTCATTTACCAATAAACTTGTAGCAGCACTTAACAATGGCACCAATAAAGAGTTTAGAATATAGCCAGGTTGCTCTTTATGTAAAGGTAATGCGAGCATACCAATCGCTTTTGCAAAGTCAACTACAGCATCAAAAACTTTAGGGTCCGTTCCGTTGTGTCCCATAATTTCTGCTGTATTATGAATCCAAATTGAATTCGCGAAGTGTAACGCTAGAAATTTAGAAGGTCTCCCTGTGGCTTCTGCAAAATGACTTGGCAATAGTGTTGAAGAATTGGTTACAAAAACCGTTTTATCAGGTGCTACTTTTGCTAGCTTGGTATAAAAATCTATTTTAATTTCTGGATTTTCTGGTACAGCTTCGATAAGTAAATCGGCATCTTTAACTGCCTCTAGCAAATTTGATGTGTAACTTAAGTTTTGAAATGTTTTATCTAATTGTTGCTGAGTTGCATTTAGGTCTCTTTTAAATGCTTCACCAAGGCTACTGAATTTTGCTTTTGCTTTACCTAAAACAGCATCATTAATATCATAAACGGTGACGTTAAATCCATGAAATGCAGTTTGAAATGCAATTTGATATCCTAAAACCCCACTTCCTGCTATGGTTACATTTTTATAGGTCATTTTTTTATCGTTTTTAGTGTATTTCGATTCTACGGAAAATAGATTTCGATGTCTATTTCTTGAGTTATTATATCAATAGATGACACAAAAATAGGACTCTCAACAATGTTGCGTTATGACTTAAGTCAGTTACCCAAAAAAAAATGCCCTAATCTAATAGGTTAGATAAGGGCAATTTTATACAAGAAATGAACGTATCCATTTCATATTTAGTTTTCAAAAAAAAAATATTACTAACTCAGTATTTTTAATTGATTTTATATTGGTTTGAAACTTTTAGTATTATAATTACTTATTTCAAATCTTTAAACGATTAATTATAATTAAGACCTTCTAAAGGACTGATAACAATTGTACCAGAGCCTTGATAGATATTATCATCTTCATCTATAAAATCACCTGAAAAATTGAGTGTAAAACTAGATACACCAGTAGCAATTGTAGTGCCTGACAATTTAACATTTGAAAAATTTAAAGTACCAGAAATAGATTCATATACTGTTGACAACCCGGCAGGTCTTATAGCTAATCCTGTCTCATTATCGTCGTCGTTATCATCAGGGTGAGCAAAAGGATACAATGCCTGTCGGTTATCACCTAAATTAAACAAACCATAAATCATTTCCGATGAGGCATTATTAAATATCGACATCGATATCACCATATTATCATCACCATCACTATCATCAGGATTTGATCCATATACTGCCGACACACTAAAAGCGTCCTCTTCACCTTCTTGAGGAGGGTTAGGTATAGATGCCGAAAGCTCAATAGTTTCAGAAGCACCCACCAACTCTATATCATAGGTGTGGTTGCCTCCAATTGTTCCACCATTATCATCATTTGGATTATCATCATCACTACTACAAGCTGCAAACGAAAACATTAGGCTTATAAATAGGACTTTTAATACATTATTTTTTACTTTCATCATAGGTTTTTTTTTTTTAAATATTAAATTTTACACCAGCAGCAATAACTAGTTGACCGCCATCAATTATAACATACTTTAGCTCTGCAAATGGCAAGATATTACTACCAATTTCGAAGTTAGCACCTCCTCCTAAATTAAGCCCAAAGCGACCATCAGAAGCCGAAAAATCACCACCAAATCCAACAGCGTCATCGTAAGACACCTTAACACTTGAGTAGTTAAGTCCGCCTAGACCATAAACACTAATGTTTGATGAGTCTACAAAGTAATAATTGACATTTCCGTTTAGTTCAAACCAATTAACTTTTACTCCAAATTCATCTTTAGGTAAAAAATAGGTAAAGCTTGGTGCTATAGTTAATTGGTCGGCAATAGGAAATTCTGCATTGACACCTATACCAATATTCTCTATCTCAGTACCATAAGCTAAGTATCCGCCGAGTTTTGTTTGGTCTTGTGCATTAGAAACGAATGGAGCGAGAACCGCAATAAACACTCCTAAACAAAGTGATTTTAAAGTCATAATTTTAAAGTTTAATTAAAAAGATTTACAGCGATAAACATGAACTAACATACAGTTAAACAACTAATTTTTAGACTCATAATAAACGCCAATTAATATTTGTTTTACGTTCAAATATCTAATTTATAACTGTACCTATAAAGAACCTTTGTATAAATGACTTAAAATAGTGTACTAATAGTCGTATTTTGGATATACTATGTATTTTTCTACAATTCGAATGGAATACACCTCTCAATACAATGCCTAAGCAATTAAAATATAAACACCTATATTGAATGTGATTGTTACAGACAACAACCCTAAGTCCATTATCGGTTTAGAATAGAATATTACCAACTTTAGTGAAGATGTTTTGGTTTCTACACAGTGTATACAAACGTAAAACGTTAATGCCTACCGGTAATATAATTTGGTGAGTGATGATTTTTTAGATATAAAAAAGGCAAAGGGCTTCCTTGTCTAAAATTAAGATTCATTCTAATTTCCTTTACTATTTATTTAAAATTTTCGCCTTATTGTATTCATAATTCATACGTGGGATATTTAAAACCGAAATATCTTCGGGGCATTCCACTTGGCAAGCTTCAGTATTGGTACAATGTCCAAAGCCTTCTTCTTCCATTTGATTTACTATGGCAACCACACGCTTACTAGTTTCTGTTTGTCCTTGTGGTAACAATTCTAATTGGGTAATTTTAGCACTGGTAAACAAGGCTGCACTTGCATTTTTACAACTTGCCACACAAGCGCCACAACCAATACAAGCGGCAGCATCAAAGGCTGCTTCAGCGACTTCATGAGCTATAGGAATGCTGTTTGCTTCTGGTGCCTGACCTGTATCTACGGACACATAACCCCCTGAAGTGATAATATGATCTAAAGACGAACGGTTTACTTTTAAATCTCTTACAATAGGAAAGGCAGCAGCTCTAAACGGTTCAATATAAATGGTATCACCATCCTTAAAGGAACGCATATGAAGTTGGCAAGTAGTCAGGTTTTTTATAGGACCATGGGCAATTCCGTTAATCATCATACCGCATTGTCCACAAATACCTTCGCGACAATCATGGTCAAATTCTACAGGGTAGTCTCCCTTTTTAACCAATTTTAAGTTTAAGGTATCTAACATTTCTAAAAAAGACAATTCTTGGTCTACATCCTCTAAGGTATATGCCTTAAATTCCCCTTTGCTTTGGCTATCTTTTTGCCGCCATATTTTTAAGTGTAGTTTCATTCTCTTTTATTTATAGCTTCTAACGGAAGGTTGAACTGTTTCAAAAGTCAACTTTTCTTTATTCAGTATTGGGGTTGAAGGATTCTGGTTCCACTCCCAAGCCGAGGAATAACAAAAATTAGTATCGTCTCGTTTGGCTTCACCTTCTTCCGTTTGGTGTTCTGTTCTAAAATGTGCACCACAGGATTCTTCGCGTTGTAAAGCATCCACACACATGAGTTCGGCTAATTCTAAATAATCTGCTACACGTCCTGATTTTTCTAATTCACTATTCACTTCCGAAGTCTTACCTGGCACAATTAAATCGGTTTTAAATGCTTCTCGTAATTTCTGAATATTTTTTATGGCTTGTTCTAAGCCCGCTTTAGACCGAGACAAACCACATTTATCATACAATTCAGCTCCTAATAACTTATTGAATTCTTCCGCTGTTCTAGTACCTTTGGTGCTTAGAAACCCTTCCATCTGTTTTATTACTGCTGCTTCAGCTTTTTCAAACTCAGGATGATTGATGTCTGTTTTTGGATTTTTAATTTCGTCTGCTAAGAAATTTTGTAATGTATAAGGCAGCACAAAATAGCCATCCACACAGGCTTGTAATAAGGAATTCGCGCCTAATCGATTGGCTCCATGGTCTGAAAAATTAGCTTCGCCTATGGCAAAGAGTCCGGGAATGGTGGTCATCAATTCATAATCGACCCAGAGGCCACCCATAGAAAAGTGGGCTGCTGGTGAAATTTTCATCGGTTCTAAATAGGCATCAATTCCTGTTATTTTTTTATACATTTTGAATAAGTTGCCGTAACGTTCGGCAATAATATCCTTTCCATATTCTTTTATCGCTCTAGAAAAATCGAGATATACGGCGTTTTTTAAAGGTCCAACGCCTTTACCTAAATCAATTTGTTCTTTAGCAGAACGCGAAGCGATATCACGCGGTGCGAGGTTTCCAAAGGCAGGATATTTGCGTTCTAAATAATAGTCGCGATCCGCTTCAGGAATGTCGTTTGCTTTTCGAGTGTCGGTTTTATCTTTTGGTACCCAGATTCTACCATCATTCCGAAGGGATTCTGACATTAAGGTTAATTTCGATTGGTAAGCACCACTTTGTGGTAGGCATGTTGGGTGAATTTGTGTCCAGCTTGGATTCGCCATAAAGGCTCCTTTTTTATGGGCGCGCCAAATAGCAGAAGCATTACAACCCATGGCTAACGTGGATAAGTAATATATTTTTCCAAAACCACCTGTAGCCAACACTACGGCATGCGCTCCATGACGTTCTATCTTTCCAGTATCTAAATTTCTGGCGATGATGCCTTTTGCTTTACCATCAATAAGTACTAAATCTAGCATTTCGTGTCTGGCGTATAAGTTTACTTTTCCGGTGTTGACTTGCCGCATTAAAGCCTGATAAGAGCCTAATAATAATTGTTGTCCGGTTTGCCCACGTGCGTAAAATGTTCGGGATACTTGTACACCACCAAAAGAACGGTTTCTGAGATAGCCTCCGTATTCCCTTGCAAAAGGGACGCCTTGTGCTGTAGCTTGGTCTATTAAATTAGCTGAACACTCTGCTAGTCGATAGGTATTAGCTTCGCGAGAGCGAAAATCACCGCCTTTCAACGTATCATAAAACATACGATATACACTGTCACCATCGTTTTTATAATTTTTTGCAGCATTAACGCCACCTTGTGCTGCAACGGAATGTGCTCGTCTAGGGGAATCTTGAAAGCAGAAGCTCTTCACATTATATCCCATTTCTGCAAGTGAAGCCGCTGCAGAAGCGCCTGCTAAACCTGTGCCAACGACAATAACTTCGAGCTTTTTTCGGTTATTTGGACTTACCAATTTGGCGTATTTCTTATAGTTACTCCACTTTTCGCTAAGTGGTCCTTCTGGTATTTCGGATTTTAAAACGTGTTCCATGGTTTAGCGATTTAAATAAATAAAAATGGGAATGATAATGTAACCTATGGTCATAATCACCGTGTAAATGATTCCTAAGTACTTTACAATTTTGGAATATAAAGGATGGTAAAGTCCTAAGGTTCTGTGTGCACTAAAGACACCATGCAACAGATGGTAACCCAGTGCAATGATGGCAATAACATACAATATTACATACCATAATTGGTCAAAGGCTTCCACCACCAACGTGTATAAGTCTTTGTTGCCGTTGGCATCTAAGGGCATTTCCCCGAATTTAAATTGGTACCAAAAGTCTTTAAAGTGAATCACTAAAAAGAGGAAGACAATGCTTCCTAAGAACATCATATTTCGTGCATACCATTTGCTGGCGCGTCCTCTTTTATCTTTAGCATAGCCAGCACCTTGGGCTTTTTTGCTTTTTATGGTGAGGTAAATGGCATCTATGGTATGTAACAATATACAGAGGTAAAGCACCATCGCGATGATCTTAATAAAGATATTATCTGCCAATAAACGGCTGTACCAATTGTATTGTAATTGTGCTTCGGCTTCAGGGAGTAAGAGTTGAAGGTTCCCTACTAAATGAATGATGAGGAAAAAAGAAAGAAACAGGCCTGTTAATGCCATTAAATTCTTTCGGGTTAATGCATTTTTAAGGTACCACATGTTTCGATTTTTGATGATGTTTCTATGGCTTTGCTCTGGACGTCTAAGATAATAAAAACGAGGGTAATAATGGGGGAATTATGCCTTTTAATTCCTTGTTTGGCTGTTATAATATTTCCTTAAAGAGATTCTGAATTCACCTTAAAGCCTAAGGCCTATATTGTGGCTTTAGCGTTTCACATGGCGTACCTAAAGGCACGCTGGAATAACCCGATTTGCTACCCCTATTATGCTACCCGTATATTGTACCTAACGGCACAGATCTACCTATATATTGTACCTCACGGCACAAGACCAACTGTTACCATCTTTTCATTACCCATATTTTGGGCCTAGCGGTACAAGCTTCGTTTTTACCCAACTAATAATGGAATGCTACTTTGATGACTCCTATTTGAGTTGGGGATTCCATAGGGCATACACGAACTATATACGGATATAACACGGGTTTAATACGCTATAGATACGCTATACCTATTGCGTACTTGACTAATAATGACTACTTTAGTAGTATTATGGCGCGGCAGAAAGGTTTATTTAAAATAACAGGTACTTTGGGTGCTGTTAATTTTTATGTTGTTAAGGGTGTTGGCTATGCTCGTAAAGCTGGTGGTGGCTTTAATGGCAACGCGATACGAACGCAGCCCAATATGCAACGTGTACGCGAGAATGCTAGTGAATTTGGACATTGCAGTCAGGTGAAAAAAGCATTTCGATTGGCTTTATCTCCATTTTTATCAGACATTAAAGGTCGGGCATTGCACACTAGATTGATGCAATTATTTTTAGGTATTAAAGCTTTAGATGGTGTTTCTGAACGTGGTCAACGTCGGGTAACACATGGTTTACAGACTGCAAAGGGCAAGCGTTTATTGTCGCGGTTTGTGTTTACACCTCGGCATCAACTCTTAGATGCGTTGTCTGATCGTGCTACTTTTGACTGGAGTTCACAGCAATTCACTGTTAGTGATTTTAATTTTGGTGTCTTTAAGTCTCCTAAATCAGCAACACATATTGGTGTTACGTTAGGAGTTTTGGACTTTGATTTTGATGGTTTATCGTCAACCCTTTCGGTTTCACCTACTCAATTATTGGAGGTTGGAACGGCTTCTGCTTCATTTACACTTGTCCCTGATACCATGATCTCAACGGAGTATACTGGGATTGCGATTTTGGGACTCCGTTTTTGTGAGGTGGTGGATGGTGAGGTTTATGGGTTGAATGGTGGGATTGGATGTTGTGTTTTGGGGTGTGAGGTATGAGGGATTAGGAATTAGGAATTAGGAATTAGGGATTAGGGATAAGTTATATAAAGGTTTCTTGTTTTAGGGAATCTTTGCCCAAATCATGAACGATGCTGCTAAAATGACATTGGAAATATTTATTGAAAAGTGACCAGCTGATTTTTGGCCAATCATTAGGATCTGTACACATATCGAATAGTTCGTTTTCGAAAATGTCTTTCCAGTAGTCTTGTAATGCTTCTTTTGGTTCTTCGAAATATAATTCTGACTCTAAGAGGTAGCTATTGTGCTCTACTGTGTCTTCTGGCTTTAGTGGCTCGTCGGATGGAAATACTGAGTTTATCCAATCGTAAAATGGTTGCTTTCCTTCAATTAAAACTATTGTTCTGTTAAGGTTTGGAAATGTGTTCATTTATTTAGGTGTTTCATGGTTTTATCTATCTCTTTGATGGCTTCCACAAATTGACGACTGGCCAAATCGTAGTTTCTTGCAAAATTACATAGAGTTTCGCAGAGAGAAAAATAGATACTAATTGGCACTAATAATAATCATAAAAGCGTACATAAACATTTACCTTAAGGGAAGTACAATTAGAGATATTTATAAGTCTTCAAATTTTTGTTTCATGGTTGGGTTGCCACGCGTCAATTTTTTAATAGTTAAATCTTCGGCTTTGTTGTTTGCTAAACGCAGGTTATTTACTGAGGATAGTAAATTATCTTTGGTTTTTTGCAGGTGGTTCATGGTTTTATCAATCTCTTTGATAGCTTCCCCAAATTGACGACTGGCTAAATCGTAGTTTCTTGCAAAACCGGTTTTAAAATCGTTTATTTTTTCTTCAAAATTAGTGATGTCCACATTTTGATTCCGCATGAGTGTTAGTTCGGCTTTGTACTGTAAGGATTTCATGCCTGCATTACGCAGCAAGGATATAATAGGGATAAAAAACTGCGGACGTACCACGTACATTTTGTCGTATTTGTAAGAGACGTCTACAATCCCTGTGTTGTAAAATTCGTTATCGGCTTCTAATAAGGATACCAATACGGCATATTCGCAGCCTTTTGCTTTTCGGTCTTTGTCTAGTTTGGCAAAGAAGTCTTCGTTTTTCTTTTTAGTCGCGGTTTGGTCGTTTTCGTTTTTCATTTCGAACATAATAGAAATGACTTCGTTGCCATTAACATCTTGTTCTTTGTAAATATAATCGCCTTTGGTACCGCCAGAGGCATCGTTATCTTTTTCGAAATAGGCATTTTGAAAGGCGGTTGCTCGTAATTTATTGAATTCGGTTTCGCAGTGCTGCTCTAGCGTTTCGCCAATCATTTTGGTGGATAGCTTCTGCTTGTAATCTTTAAGGCGCTCTATTTCCTCTTCTTTTAGTTTTAAGGCTTCGTCTTTGTGTTCTAATTTATTTTTGAACTGTTCTACTAAAGACTTTTCTAAAAGTTCTTTTTCGGTGTCTTTACTCTTTAAATCGTTTTTGAGCTGGTCTCTTTCTTTTTCTACCTCTCTAACGGCTGTAGACAGTTCTAATGTTTTTTGGATGTTGGTGTTTTCTATTTTAGCTTCTAAGGCTTTTATTTCGGCTTCTTTTTTAGATAATGCTTCGGCCGCATCCTTAACTGCATTAGATAATTCTAATGATTTTTGAGTTTCTGAATTTTGGATTTTAGATTGTAAGTCTTGAATGAATTTCTCTTTTTTAGAGACCTCATCGACTAATTGCGCCTTACTTTTGTGGGTTAACTCTTCTATTTCGCGTTGTTTTTGAGCTAATTGCCCTTGGAACTCATTTTTTAGTTCTGCAGCTTTTAATTGAATGGCTGCTTGCTTTTCTCTTTGAGCGACTTCTAAACGGTTGTTAACCTCCTCTTGAAATTGTTGGTCGCGCACTTGTTTTACAATGTCTGTATACACCGAATCGTCTACTTTGAAAACTTCTTTACAGTTGGGACATTTTACCTCAGCGTTTTTACTCATAATGTTTATTTTATAATTCCTTATTGAAGGGGGTATTAGGTTTGTGATGCTTTTGCATATTAATAAATTTTATTCAATTTAATACCTCTATTTTACATTTCTTCTGGTATTATTTTTGATGCTCATACTTTGCCTTTTGCAGCCAAAACATAGTATACTAACATATCAATAATTATTAATCTGCTCTTACATAATAGAGAAAAACATAAAGATTATAGTAAAGTTAAGGGTACACTTTGGACATTTGTGAATATGACTAGCGTGATGTGTAAAGTAATATATCTTAACCCTCTTATTTTATGATATCATTGTTTGCGGTATTCTATTTTCTTCATCAAACTCAACAATTTTTTGCCGCATTACTTGATTGCTATTAAAATGTCTAGAGATATCCATAGTTTTAGTGGTAAACTCTGCTTCATTATAATAATATATTTTTATTGATTTACAGTTGTCATGCTCAAAAACCTCGTTAAGTAATAATCTATCTGACAAACCACATGAGTGACCATAAATAATAACTTGATATTCTTCAGTATTTAAAAACCTTAAAAGGTCACGGTACTCGTATGCTTTATTATACTTAAACGATTTTATATTTTCAAAAAAACGATTATCATTTAATTCTTCAATGCCTTTGTAATCTTTATCCATTTCATCACCATAACCGAATACAATTTCTTCTCTATCTATATCGCCATGAATGTGAGATATGAAAGCGTCTATCTCATGACCATATTTTTTAAAGTAATCATCTGGTAAGGTTAAAAGAATATTTGAAAGTGTTTTGGTATAATTAAAATTTAAAAAATAATATCTATTTGATTTAATTGTGTGTTCTTTTATTGGATAAATAACATCACCAGGAACAATTGGACTTATAAATTGGTCAATATATTTCTGACTTACAGTTTTCTCTGTTGTTTTAGATATATCTAATTGACTTAAATAGTCTTTTAATAATTTAGTTAAGCAAACTATATCTTTATTAAGACTATCTATCGATACTTTGTCTTTACTTTTAAACGCCTTTTTTAATAATTTAAAATAAACTCCTTCTATGTCAACCCAACCCTTTATGGATTCTTCTAAAACTGCTTTAAGTAAATCAGATTTAATTGTCAATTTATACTGGCTTGAGCTATTATTTATAAACTTTCTTATTTTTTCATAAGTGATATTGTTCTTTTTAAAATTCTCAATAAGATTATTATTATCGATTGATTTTACACTGTGAGAATAAGTGATTAGTAAATCGGTGTTATAATAATATTCATGATTGCCAGAATCATTTATTATAGTATTTTGAACTTCTAAAGCTTTAACGATAAAGTTTGTGAAATACCAAAATAAAAAATCTTCATATGTAGTTTTTAAACCTAATGCTCTATCAAAACCATTACCTACTAGAAATAACTTATTTATAGTTTTTATACTTGCCATATTTTAACTGTTCTCTGCAATTTCATCCTCAGTTAACCCATACAACCCATACACCATTTGGTCAATTGCTGCATCGATTTGGTTAAGGTTGGCACTTCTACTGGTTGAGACTTCTCGACTGCGCTCGAAGTGACAGCTTCTGCAAATTGTTTCACTATCAGTTTAAGTTGCTGTTTTAATACAGATACCTGATATAGTGCCATTAGTAACTTTGGTTTATTGAAATCTTAAAAATAGGAATAACTATTGTTATTTGATTACTGATTTCCGTAATTACTTTTTGGGGTACTTTATTTTTATGGAAAAAAGGCCTTTTACACTTTTTTAGTGTAAGAGTTTTTTTGTGTTTTAAAGGTTTTGATAGAAAATATAATATCTTGGCAGTAGAAACAAATGACATTAACACTAGCTACACATGAAAGCGACTATTTCACAACCTAAACACAGCACCTTAGTTCCTATACTAATTATTGCTGGCTTATTCTTTATTTTTGGTTTTGTCACATGGATTAATGGTGCTTTAATCCCTTTTATGAAAACCATAAACGAGTTAACAGATGCACAGTCTTATTTGGTGGCATCGGCATCTTATATATCGTTTGTAGTGATGGCCTTGCCAGCATCTTATATTATAAATAAAATAGGATTTAAAAAAGGTATGTCTTTAGGCTTAGCCATTATGGCTATTGGTGCTTTGGTTTTTATTCCTGCGGCAAATGCCAGAACTTATTGGATGTTTTTAGCTGGAATTTTTATTCAAGGGATGGGAATGACCTTATTACAAACAGCCTCTAACCCATACATTACGATACTTGGCCCAATAGAAAGTGCCGCAAAGCGTATTGCTATTATGGGTATTGCGAATAAAGTCGCAGGCGCCCTTGGTTCGGTTATTTTTGGTGCCATTTTATTGTCGGGAATCGACGATATGAAAGCCCAATTAAGCACTGTAGATGTCGCCGAAAAAGCAAGTATCTTAAACACCATGGCAGATAGTGTTATCACACCATACATTATTATGGCTGTTGTGTTATTTATACTTGGTATTTTAATACGAAAAGCTCCGTTACCAAATGTAGAACCCGAACCTATTGCGATTCCAAAAGATGGTGAAAAATCTAAAACCTCTATTTTTCAATTCCCGCATTTATGGTTGGGGGTATTAGCGTTATTTCTTTATGTTGGTGTTGAGGTTATCGCTGGAGATACTATTATAGCTTATGGGATAGCCTTAGATATTCCTGCTGAAACTGCTAAATTTTTCACCTTGTTTACCTTAATGGCTATGGTAGGCACATACGCCCTGGGTGTCTTTTTAATCCCAAAATATATAAGTCAGGCGTTGGCACTAAAACTAAGTGCTGTATTAGGCATTGTATTATCGTTTTGTATTGTATTTACCACTGGATTTACATCTGTTCTTTTTGTTTCGGCACTTGGAATCGCCAACGCTTTAGTTTGGCCTGCCATTTGGCCGTTAGCATTAACAGGCTTAGGAAAGTTTACAGAAACGGCTTCTGCCTTGTTGATTATGGCTATTTCAGGTGGTGCTATTCTGCCTCCTTTATATGGCGCTATTGTCGATCATAAAAAAGAGGAACTTATAACCAATGGAATTTTGGAAACATCTGCTTTAGCTGAAGCTTCATCTTTTGGCTATTGGGTCTTATTACCTTGTTATGTCGTTATTCTATATTATGCTTTTTATGGGCATAAGCTTGGTCTGAAGAAGAAATAGGATTGGTTTGGTGTGCTTGTTTTAGAACTGTGATTGCTTAGCTTTGGTTATCTACTTTTTAAAGGTGCAGGAGAATTTAATCTGACTTAGGAATAATAAGCCCTTCCTCATTACCCTTTTTTATAAGATATCAAATTTTATACAATCTGATTAATTACTTGTTTTATTTGTCTTTTATGATATGACAGCGTCTGTTTACCTTAGGTTTAGTGGGCTATTTATGTATTTTTGAGAGGAGTCGAAGTTTATTATACACGTATAAATCGACACTTTTTTAACATATAAAACCCACTAACATGTCAATAAAAAATTACCGTTATGTAGATTATCTATGGGACGACACTAAAGTAGAAAAGATAAAAAATGATGAAGTCGCACTATTCTTATATCGCTCTAACATCTTAGGTCGTGATCTAAGAATTACCAATTACGGAGGAGGAAATACAAGCTGCAAAACTATTGAGAAAGACCCTTTAACAAATAAAGATGTTGAAGTTATGTGGGTAAAAGGATCTGGAGGAGATATTGGCACTCTGACAAGAAGCGGAATCGCAGGCTTGTACACCGATCGCTTAAGAGATTTAAAAAAAGTATACAGAGGTGTTGCCTATGAAGACGAAATGGTGGCGCTTTTCAATCACTGTATTTTTGATTTGGATAGCAAAGCACCATCAATTGACACTCCGCTTCATGGATTGTTACCCTTTAAACATATTGATCATTTACATCCTGATGCTTTAATTGCCGTAGCTGCTGCAAAAGACAGTGAAAAAGTAACCAAAGAAATTTGGGGAGACACCATGGGTTGGGTGCCTTGGAAAAAACCAGGTTTTGAATTGGGTTTAATGCTCGAAAAATGTTTAGCAGACAACCCAGGCATTCGAGGTATTGTTTTAGGTTCCCATGGTTTATTCACTTGGGGAGATACCTCATACGAATGCTATATCAACAGTTTAGAAGTCATAGAGATGGCATCTGCTTATATCGAAAACAAAATTTCTGAAAATGGAGAGGTTTTTGGCGGCCAAACAGTTGAAAGTCTTCCCAAAGAAGAACGCCTAGAAAAAGCAGCTGTATTGGCACCAATACTGAGAGGCTTATGTGCCTCAGAAAACAGAATGATTGGCCATTTCACAGATGACGACAAAGTTTTAGATTTTATAAATAGTAAAGACCTACAGCGTTTGGCTCCAATGGGCACATCGTGTCCAGACCACTTCTTAAGAACCAAAATTCAACCATTAGTACTCAATTTAAGTCCTTCTGAAGATGTAAATAACACCGAACTCATTTTTGAAAAATTAGAGCCGGCATTTGATAACTACAGGAAGGAATATGAAGCTTATTACGAGACTTGTAAAAACGACACAAGTCCTGCAATACGAGATGCAAACCCAGTCATTATTTTGTATCCAGGCATTGGCATGTTCAGTTTTGCAAAAAATAAACAAACAGCTCGTGTCGCAAGTGAATTTTATATAAACGCCATTAACGTAATGCGTGGTGCTGAAGCCATTTCAGAATACACATCATTGCCTAGACAAGAAGCCTTTGATATTGAATATTGGTTATTGGAAGAAGCTAAACTACAACGCATGCCAAAAGAGCAATCATTGTCTAGAAAAGTAGCCTTAATTACAGGTGCTGGTGGAGGTATTGGTAAAGCTATTGCCGATAGGTTAGCAGCAGAAGGTGCCAATGTTGTACTTACAGATTTATCAGAAGACCGACTAAAAGAAGCCATCACAACCTATAAAAACGATACCGCAATTTATGTTCAAGGAGATGTCACAGACAGCAAATCTATCGCCAACACCTATAAGCAGGCTTGTTTAGCCTTTGGTGGTGTAGATATCGTAGTGCACAGTGCTGGTTTAGCGATTTCAAAACCATTAGAAGAAACCACGGATAAAGATTGGGATATTCTGCAAAATGTATTGGTTAAAGGTCAATTTGAATTAGCAAAACAAGCCGTTACAATTTTCAAAAAACAAAAATTAGGTGGCGATATTGTAAATATAGCGAGCAAAAACGGTCTCGTTTCAGGGCCTAACAATGTAGGTTATGGTACAGCAAAAGCGGCACAACAACACATGTCTAGATTATTAGCTGCTGAATTAGGAACCGATAAAATAAGGGTGAATGTTGTGAACCCAGATGGTGTTATTGTGGGTAGTAAAATATGGGAAGGCGAATGGGCAAAAGGACGCGCTGAAGCCTATGGCATTACAGTTGAAGAATTGCCTGCACATTATGCCAAAAGAAATTTGTTAAACGAAATAATTTATCCTGCTGATATTGCAAATGGCGTATTTTCTTTAGTTGCTATTTTAGATAAAAGCACAGGAAACATTATTAATGTTGACGGAGGCATGGCAAATGCCTTTGTACGATAATCAATCTTTGAAACTATAACTATGCAAATACATCAAGAAGAAATAGTAGCCTTAAATAAAGATTTATTAGTTGAACATAAGGAAAAGCTAACCCAATTATCTAGAAAACATAGCAACTTAGAAGATATTATAGATACCATTTCAAACTATAATATTGCCATACCAAGTTGGGCATTAGGAGCTGGAGGCACACGATTTGGAAAATTCGGATTTGGCGGAGAACCCAGTACTTTAGAACAAAAACTTGAAGACATTAGTGTTATTAATGCTTTAACCAAATCTGCAAATGCAGTGTCTTTACATATTCCTTGGGATATTCCTAAAAATACTAATGCCATTAAAGAAAAAGCAACACATTTAGGGCTTCATTTTGACGCCATGAATTCCAACACGTTTCAAGATCAAGACAACCAAGAATATAGTTATAAGTTTGGATCTTTATGTCATACAGACAAAAACGTGAGAGATCAAGCTGTGGCACACAATAAAGCCGTTATAGATTATGGAATTGCCTTAGGGTCAAAATCTTTGACGGTATGGTTGGCAGATGGATCTAATTTTCCTGGTCAGCTCAATTTTAGACGTGCTTTTGAAAATACCTTAGCAAGTTTAAAAGAAATTTATGCCCATTTACCAGCAGATTGGAAACTGTTTATAGAATACAAGCCTTACGAGCCAAATTTCTATTCTATGGTGATTCAAGACTGGGGAACGTCTCATATGTTGGCTAAAGATTTAGGTGAACAAGCCTATACTTTAGTGGACTTAGGACATCATTTACCAAACACAAATATTGAGCATATTGTTGCCACATTAATGACAAGAGGCATGTTAGGTGGTTTTCATTTTAATGATAGTAAATATGGCGATGATGATTTAAGTGTTGGCGTCATGAAACCCTATCAATTATTTCTAATATTCAATGAATTGGTTTTTGGAATGGAAAACAATCCTGCAAATAACCCAATTCCTGCGTGGATGATTGATGCAAGTCATAATTTAAAAGATCCTTTAGAGGATTTAATTCAGTCTATTGAAGCCATTGAAACAGCTTATGCAAAAGCTTTATTAATTGACCAAAAAGCACTTGAAGAAGCACAATTGAAAAATGATGTAGTAACGGCACAACGCATTTTACAAGACGCTTTTAACACGGATGTAAAAACAATTTTAGCCGAAGCCCGATTAAGAAATGACGGAGCCATCGATCCTATTTCAGCATATAGGTCGCTTGATGTTAGAAATGTATTGATTAAAGAAAGGGGAATGAATTCTAAAGCAACAGGTTTGTAAAAACACTATGAGTACTCCAATAAAACAAGAGGTTATAGCAATATTCGATATAGGAAAGACTAATAAAAAGTTTTTCCTATTCGATACTAACTATAACGAAGTCTATAAAGAGTACACGACCTTAGAAGAAATTGTTGATGAAGATGGGTTTCCAACGGAAGATATTCATGCGCTTCAAAAATGGATACAATTAGTATTTAAAAATATTTTAGATTCCAACACCTACACTATTACAGCTGTTAATTTTTCTACATATGGAGCAAGTCTTGTTCATTTAGATAAAAACGGAGATCTACTAACACCGCTTTATAATTATTTAAAGCCTATTCCATCAGATATTTTAGAACAGTTTAATAACACGCATGGAGATATTTCTACTGAAACGGGATCACCGCAATCTGGTATGCTAAATTCTGGAATGCAGTTATATTGGTTAAAATATAAGCAACCAGACGTATTCAAAAACATTTCGTATTCCTTGCACCTGCCACAATATCTTAGTTATATGTTTACAGGTGTTCCGCTTAGTGAATTTACCAGTATAGGTTGCCACACATCACTTTGGGATTATGGTAAAAAAGATTATCACAGTTGGGTTTATAACGAAGACATTGACCAAATACTTCCTCCGATTGTTTCAACAGAAACATGTATTTCTAAATATTATAATGGAAAACGCATAAAAATTGGAGTAGGTATTCATGATAGTTCTTCAGCACTCATACCCTATTTAAAGGGTTCTAAAAAACCTTTTGTGTTGGTTTCAACAGGCACTTGGAGTGTGTCACTAAATCCGTATTCCGACGTATCCTTAACTAACGAAGATCTTCAAAATGACACCATTAATTACATGAAAGTTAATGGCAAGCCTGTGAAATCGGCAAAATTATTACTAGGAAAAGAATACATACATCAAATTACACAATTAAGTCAATATTTTGACGTGCCATTAGACCGACACAAATCAGTAACATTTAATAGTCAAATTTTCAACAGATTATCATACAATTTCAGTCCATGTTTTAGGTGGAAATATTTGGCCAACACAGAAACACCAGAGAAAACGAACCTCAAACTTAACAATTATCAAGACGCTTATCATCAATTAATGATAGAGCTTATTGATGTACAACTACAAAGTATAAAAACCACATTAGGCACTAACAGTTCAATAAAACGATTGTATATTGATGGAGGGTTTAGCGATAATGACGTCTTTATAAAATTATTGACTCATCGTTTACGTAACCTGAAAGTGAGGTCGACCAGTTCTTCATTAGGTTCGGCGTTAGGAGCTGCTATAGTAATTATGGATGGAAAATTGGCTTCTAATTTTTTAAAAAAGAATTATGGCTTGAAAAAACATATACCCTTTATTCTAAAGTAAAACCTAATGACTTTGAAGATAAACACAAAATATCCGTCGGTTACTGATTTAAGATCAAGGGCGCAAAAAAAAATACCAAAATTTGCTTTTGAGTATTTAGATGGTGGCTGCAATGAAGATGTTAACTTACATCGGAATACCGCTGAGCTTAGAGACGTACAATTAAAACCTAATTATTTAAAAAATCATTCTGGCGCGTCTTTAAAAACAAATCTCTTTGGAATAGAATATAGCGCTCCTTTCGGCATTGCACCTGTTGGCCTTCAAGGCTTAATGTGGCCAAATTCCCCTGAAATATTAGCAAAAGCGGCATTTAACCACAACATCCCGTTTATTCTCAGTACAGTTACCACAACAAGTATTGAGCGTGCAAGTGAACTTACGGAAGGCAAAGCATGGTTTCAATTGTATCACCCAACAGAAGATCGATTGCGAGATGATATTATTAAACGCGCGGAAGCTGCACATTGCCCAGTGCTTGTTATTTTATGTGATGTTCCAACCTTTGGTTTTAGACCTCGTGATATCAGAAATGGCTTAGCTATGCCACCGAAAATGTCTGTTAAAAATATTTTGCAAATTTTAGGTAAACCGCATTGGGCATTAGAAACTTTAAAATATGGACAACCCAATTTTGAAACGTTAAAACCTTACATGCCAAAAGGCTTAGATTTAAGGCAACTTGGCAAGTTTATGGATCAAACCTTTAGTGGACGATTAAATGAAGAAAAAATCAAGCCTATTAGAGATATGTGGAAAGGAAAACTCGTTTTAAAAGGTGTCGCCTCTGAGCATGACACTGAAGAGGCCATACGCTTAGGCTTAGATGGCATTATAGTCTCCAATCATGGTGGACGCCAATTAGACGCAGGACAATCCACTATAAAACCGCTAAAAACCATTGCTCAAAAATATGGAGATAAGATTGAGGTTATGATGGACAGTGGACTTCGTTCTGGTCCAGATGTGGCTAGGTCTTTAGCATCGGGAGCCAAATTTACGTTTTTAGGACGTTCATTTATGTATGGTGTTTCGGCATTAGGAAAAAAGGGAGGAGACCATACTATATCTTTATTAAAAACGGAATTACAACAAGTCATGGAACAATTGAACTGTGAAAAAACAGAAGATTTTCCGAATTTTTTAATCAACCAATAACGTTTAATTACTATGAAAACTTACGGCTACTTCTTTCTCTTTTTCTTATTCGCACAAGCGATCTACGCAACTGATTTCTATTGTGACCCAATAAACGGGAATACAAATAACGACGGAAGTAAAGCTAATCCATGGGGAAGCTTAGAAAGTGTTTTTGAAAAAGGAATAGAATTTAAAGCAGGTGATGTGATATTCTTACTTTCCGGAAATCATGGAAACGTCAAAGTTATAGGCCAAAACGAAAAATACATTACTATTTCTGGACTTACAGACCAAAATCCTACGATAAACTCTATAATATTTGGAACTGAAGAATCGCCTGCATCCAAGTGGATATTCAGTAATATTACTTTTAATGGAGCCTTCAATTCAAATACTGTTTTTATACATCAAAATAGTTCTAAAATCAGATTAACGGAAAATAATTTTATTTCAAATACTAAGGATGATACTGCAATCGATGTCAAAGGAACGCAATGTAAAATAGAAAGTAATGTCATTTCTCATTACAAAAACGGTATTATAGTTTCTGGTGAAAAAACTCAAATCAGGAATAATCGTATCAATTTTTTTAGCCATAATGCCATTACTATTTTAGCAGATTCTAATTTATTAGAATACAACTTAATTAAAGAAAGTATAGCCACAGATGCTGAAGTAAATTCTGGTATATATTTTACCGAGAAAGAAACAAAAGGTAACATTTTTAGAGGTAATACAATTATCAATTTCACCAAATCAAATAGAGCGCAAATAGGAGTATTAAATGGTATTTACGGGTTGAAAACCATTATTTCTGAGAGTATTTTTGAAAACAATATTGTTATTACAAATGGTAAAAAAGGGATATCTCTTACTGGTCAATTGAACAATCTAAAAATTGTTAATAATACAGTTGTAAATCCCTATTTTGGTTTAAATTTCACCGATAAAAGCGAAACAAATGCACCACTTGCCATACAGATCATTGGCGAAAATGATTCTTCAAATCTGTTTATAAGAAATAACCTGTCTAATGATGTCCTATTTAAGAACATAAAAGGGATTGCAGATTATAATCTAACGCTTCCTGTCTCCGTACATGATTATGACAAATGCTTTAATAATTGGGCTCTGTTTGATTTCTCTTTAGGCCCTAACTCAAAAGCTCTGAACAGTGGAACATCGGATATGGCACCAAATTTAGACGCAAGTCAAAACAAACGGTCCTTAGGTAACTTTGTTAATATTGGAGCCTTTGAATATACTAAAATTGACGAGGCTAATCAGGTTTTTGAAATACCTTCGGAAGCTTCAGATAGACAGATTCACTCCAAAGGTAAAGGAGACTGGGATGGTCAACCACAAATTCGTATTGGAGGTGTTGGCGAAAATATTGACGGTGCTGGAGTCTTTCCATTTAAGCTTCCAGAAATCCCTGGAGGCAAAAAAATTCTATCTGCTAATTTTAAAGTGTATTTATCTAAAGTAGATAATCAACCCGAAGGAGGCATTGATTTATATGCGTTGCCTCCAAAATCGAACTTTTGGGTCACTGAAGACCTTTATTATCAAGGAACTTTTGGACAAGATGTTTCGGCAAGACCCATTCAGAATAATTTTGTAGACCCTAATATGTATTCCGGAGACATTAAAACAAATAACATTGGACAAAAAGGACTCAAAGATTACTTGAACACCATTTTTGAAACAGAAACAAACTCTGCGAATTATATCTTTTTAAGAATGAACCCAAACTCTAAAGATGTTTCAGATTATAATAGATGGAACTTTGTAAGTGCCAATGGTAAGAAAAAAGAAAACCAACCAACGCTTGAAATTACTGTTGGATATCCTGAACTTAATGAAGGTAATATTAGTAACATAGAATCTATTAAAAACAATATTATTATTGCACCAAACTCTATGCATAATGGAGAATTTAACGTGTACTTCTTAGGTTTTAAACAAGGTAAAACTGTACAACTTAAATTACTGAATTTTTCAGGTGAGCAGGTTTTTGAACAGACTATAAATCCTTCTGACTTATCAGATCATGTTTTTCGAAGTGAAAATTCAAAACTACCTACTGGGAAATATTTATTAGAATATACTACTGAAGGTGAAACAAAAAAGCAAATTTTCTTCGTTTGGTAATTGGATTATTTTACACCATCAGTTTTTAACAAATTACAGTTAATCACACTTTAAAGTTATTAAATTGATAACTGAATTCATAAAATTTAAATTTCTCACAATAATCACCTTAATTTTACCCATTATTCTCAAAAAGCGCAATTGAAGTTTATACTATCTGTTTAATTGTTTGTTAGTTTTGTCTGTTTTATTGAGCTAAGCACTGAAAACACTAGGATTAGTCAGCTATTTGTATTTATATTTGAGAATAGCGCTTTCTATTTTTCAGCCTTATCTGTATCAAATACAGAAACAAATAACAAATCCCAATAAAAATCAAATGTTTAAAAAAAGTACTACCCTTTTCGTCTTCTTAATGATTTTCATACAATCGATTGGACAAAACACTTTTAATCTTGATCCGGCTGTCGGAACAAGGTTTACAGTAACAGATAAAGTTTGGCCAGAAGTCGTAGGAGAAGGAGATGTCTGCTTATGGAATGATGACAAATTAGCCGCATTCACAATAACCATTGATGATAATAACGAACAGGATATCCCTTTTTGGACATCGATGATTGCTGAATATGGTTTCCATTTTTCGTGGTTTGTAATTACTGAGGCAGATCCGGCATATAATGTTCAGGATTGGAGCCTTTATAATAATCTTGCGGCTTTAGGTAGTCAAATAGATGGGCACGATGATAGAAATTGGTATACTAACCCAGCAGAAGGTGAAACCAACCTTTCTGATGCGGATTATCTCGCAAGATTGCAAGCCACAGTTACAACTATTGACACAGAAGTAACCTCTGGATCTAATAAATGTTTAACCTATGCCTATCCTTATGGTGAAGGTAACGAAACCATTGCTAGAACACAATTTATAGGAATTAGAGGCACCCAAGGAATTCTAAATCAATCCAACACCGTCAATTATTTAGATGTTAATAGCGTTTCCAATGTTCATATTTATGGTAATGATACGGACAGGGATCAATATATTTTACCACTATTAGACAATGTCAATACATTATATGGCACCAATTACTATCGTGGTTGGGGAAGTACACATTTTCACGGCTTAGATGAAGCGGGTGAAACTACCACTAACGAATTTTTACAATACTTAGCAGACAAACCAGAATTGTGGGTAGCCGGATTCACAGAGGTCACTCAATACTCTCAATCCTTTGCAACGCATAATTTAACCATAGATAATGTTTCAGAAAGTGAAATAAAATACACACTAACAGATGACATGTTAGACTCCGCTTTCTATTTTCCCCTAACCGTTAAAATAAGAATTGACAATAGTTGGGTAAGTGTTACCGCCATTCAGAATGGAGAGCCTGTAGATTCTGAAATAATAACACATAATGGTAAAAAATATACGCTAGTAAAAACTGTACCAGACGCAGGTCAAGTTACAATAGCAGGTGTTGCAGATTCTGACCCAGCAATAATTTCTCCATCCTTAGCAAATCAATCTATGGTTGAAGAAACTACGTTACAAATAGATTTTTCAGCAGCTACTATTGGTAATGATGCCATTTCTTTTACAACATCTAACCTGCCTAATTTTGGAGTCTTAACTGACAATGGAGACAATACAGGAAACATTGTATTTTCACCTTCACTTTTAAATGCTGGCGATTATCAAAATATTACAGTTATTGCAGATAATGGAAGAAGTATCACATCACAGTCTTTTAACTTAACGGTTAGTCCTGATTCTGGTGGAGAACCAACGACAGAATATATAATTACTCCTACAGGAGATGGTATCATATCTGATGTTCTTAATTTAGAAGAGGGTAGTACAAATCCTTGGTTAAATGGTAATGATATCGATGGCACCAAAGTCTTAAAAGTTGGAGCTAGTGCATCAACTGGTGGTGGATTTACAACTAATGCAATTATTCCTTTTCAATTACCAGTACGTCCACCAGGTAAATTAGTGACGGCTGCAAATTTAAATGTGAACATTGCCTATATAAGACACTGGATTTCTTCTGATATCGATTTATACGGATTACCATATAATGCCTCAAACGCTATATCTCCAAATGATTTTTATGATGGCGCTTTTGCTAACGTTCAAGGTACAGCAACAGGACTACAAGATGGATTTGTTGTTAGAGATGTAGATGGTAATGAACCTGTAGGCACTTTGATTTTAACAGACCGACAAGTAGATACGGATTCAGAAGGTGACACTAACCTAGCAGCATACATAAATGCACAATATGATGCAGGTGCCGTTGCAGGAGATTACATTTTTTTAAGGTTAAGTGTAGATGCTACAACAGGTTCTACAAGTGCCCATTATTACGGTATAAGTGACGAATCTACAGAAGAAGCACCAACTTTAACGTTAGAAATTGAAAATGTTTTAAGCGTTGATGCTTTCGATCAATCAAATGTAAGTCTTTATCCAAATCCAGTAACAGAAGGCAAATTAACCATCGTATTAAAAGGATTTAAATCAGAAAACACGAAACTAAATATCTATTCTCTAACAGGTAGTTTAGTTCATAGTGAAATGATTACAACCAATTCAAGTTCAAATTTTGAAACAAATTTGAATTTAAATGCTGGGCTATATCTTCTTAAGATATCGGATGGGATAACCTTAAAAACACAAAAACTAATCGTACAATAAACTAAATAAACTAATTCTTTAAAACAATAAAATATGAAAACAACGCTACTAAATTCTTTATTGGGAATTGCATTAGGTGTGACACCATTTGCATTACAAGCCCAAACAACATCTTATGATGTTACACCAGAAATTGTTACAGATCAATCCTATCATGTCGATGGTATTGTTTCTGATATAACTGCTATGCCTGCAAATAACCCTTATTTAAATGGAAATAATGTAGGCGGAATAAATTCGTTAAAAATAGGAGCAAGTGCTGCAGACGGAAGCCCAAATACAACAAGTGCCATCATACCTTTTAAACTGCCTGTACGCCCAGAAGGAAAATTAGTAGTTAATGCGAATTTAAAAGTACATGTCAATTATGGTCGCGAATGGATATCTTCCAATGTCGATTTATATGGACTTCCTTATAATGCGGCTAGTACTATTTATCCTGCAGACCATTTTGATGATGCCTACCCGGATGCTACACCTGATGTTACAGGAATTCAAGATGATTACTTTTCAAAAAATGTTGATCCTGGATCTTTAGATACAGCACGTTTTGAAGAGACAAATTCTGGTGGAGATACCGCTTTAGTAGACTACTTAAATGCACAATATGATGCTGGAGCTGTTGCAGGCGATTATGTGTTTTTAAGACTAAATGTAGATGACCCAGCGACTACTGGAGCTCATTATTTTGGAGTTGATGATGGTTCAACTGCAAACGCACCAACATTAACTATAGAAGTGGAAGATGCTGAGGCAAGTCCAACAACAGATTATGACTTAGTGCCAGAGATGGTATTAGATCAAGCTTTCCACGTTGATGGTATTGTTTCTGATATAACTGCTTTGCCTGCTAACAATCCTTATTTGAATGGAAATAATGTAGGCGGAATAAATTCGTTAAAAATAGGAGCAAGTGCTGCAGACGGAAGCCCAGTTACAACAAGTGGTATTATTCCATTTAAATTACCTGCGCGTCCATCAGGTCAGTTGGTAGTTTCTGCGAATTTAAAAGTACATGTCAATTATGGTCGCGAATGGATCTCTTCTAATGTCGATTTATATGGACTTCCTTATAATGCGGCTAGCACTATTTATCCTGCAGACCATTATGATGGCGCGTATCCAGATGCTACAGCTGATGTTACAGCAATTCAGGATGATTACTTTTCAAAAAATGTAGATGCTGGATCTTTAGATACTGCACGTTTTGAAGAAACAAATGCTAATGGAGATAATGCTTTAGTAGACTATTTAAATGCGCAATATGATGCTGGTGCAGTTGAAGGTGATTATGTGTTTTTAAGATTAAATGTAGATGACCCAGCAACTACTGGTGCTCATTATTTTGGAGTTGACGATGGTTCAACTGCCAATGCGCCAACGTTATCAATTTCTATAGATGGTGAATTATCTGTAGATAGTGTAGAAAAATCAACTTTAAAATTATATCCAAACCCTGTAACTGATGGTAAGTTAACAATTACATCAAACGGATTTAGTAATGATTCCAAATTGACTATTTTCTCAATAACAGGTCAGTTAGTCCACTCTGAAAAAGTTGAAGCAAATTCAGCAAACTCTTTTAACACAACATTAAATTTAAAATCAGGTGTGTATATCGTTAAACTTCAAGATGGAACGCGTTCTAAAACACAAAAATTAATCATTCAGTAATTAATAGCAATTTTTGAAAACGAGGGATTAATATATGCCCTCGTTTTCTATTTAATAATTATTATTTAAGTAATCTAGTACTTCCATGTTCTAAAATAGGAACTTCTCAAATAACCGTTTAAGGATTAAAAAGTAAATGGAGCAAACAAATTGACTTAATTAAACTTATCTAACCTTATAATTAAGTGAAGTATTGGCATAAAATACAAAAGGGATTAAGAAATATTACTATTGATAATTTAGTGTAGCCTCAAGCAAAGTGTTATCAAATTTTTAAAAACATTTTCACAATAATACAATCGATTGTCTAACTAAAAATAGTTTATTATGAACATCATAAAATTTCAATATGCATTTATAATGATATTAATAGGAATTATATCTGCAGAGGCACAAAATTCTCAAATTATTCCAGCGCATTCAGACGATATTACCATTAAAAACGATAACACCTCTTGGGGATGGGTTGGTCAAACAACCGCAAGGTTAGGCCATAATAATGCACAAGCCTATATTATTCCATTTCAATTACCTGTTTTACAACCTGGAGAATCTATCACAACTGCAGATTTAGCAGTTCAAGTTATTTCATATAGTAACCAACCAAGTAATACAAATATCGATTTGTACGGTCTACCCTTTAGAACAACATCTACCGTAGATTTAAATACTGATTATTTTGTGGGAGTATTAGATACTTCAGCAACATTAATTCAAGACAATATATTCGAAGATAATGTCACTGGATTGGTAAATTTAGACTCCAATACTCAGCAAAATTTAGTTTCATATTTAAATGCTCAATACTCAGCTGGTGCTGTAGGAGGGGATTTTGTTTTTATTCGTTTTAGTGCAGACGCTAATAGTTCAGAAACATGGAATTTAGCTTCGCAAGACAATGGAACTACTAGTAATAGGCCTATTTTGGATATCGCTATTTCCAATACCTCGAATACAACACCCACACTTACTTTTATTGGCAATCAAAATGTTCAAGAACAATCAACTTTAAATGTAAACATTAGCGCAAGTGATATGGATGGTGATGCACTTTCCATAACGTCTAGCACCTTACCAAGTTTTGCAACTTTAATCGACAATGGTGACGGTACAGCTGTCATGTCTTTAAATCCACAACTTGGAGACGCATCAACATATTCAGTAACCATTACTGTTAGTGATGGTATTGAAATGGTTACTGAAACTATTTCTATTGTCGTATCAACATACCAAACACCTGTGGCTGGAGTTTATTATTGTGACCCTATAAACGGAAATATCAACAATGACGGTTCACAAGCAAACCCATGGAGCACGCTAGCTGCAGTAGTGTATACAAATAAGCCCCTTAATTCTGGTGATATAATTTACTTAATGTCTGGTGATCATGGAGATCCATATATTAACAGTATGTCTTTTAACGACTACGTTACGGTAAAAGCTTTAAGCGGAAATGCTCCAATAATTAAGTCAATTCAATTGGTAAATTCCTCGTATTGGGCTTTTGATGGTATTAAGATTGATGGTACAAACAATACTAAAACTAAAGAACAAGTTTTATTTTCTTCGGATGTAAATTCGCATCATACTAAAATCATAAACTCAACAATATCATCCGCAGAAAATATAGAAACCTGGACCAAAACGGATTGGTACAATAATGTGACCAGTGGTATTCAAATAAGAAGTGACTACGCTTTTCTAGAAAATAATGTAATAAAAAATACGTACCACGCTTTAGAAGTGAGAGGTGAGTTTACAGAAGTACATAATAATTTAATTGATAATTTCGCTGGAGACGCTATACGTGGTTTAGGTAGTAATTCTACATATGAAAACAATACTGTTAGAGATTGTTATATTAACGATTACGCTATTCAGCATGATGATGGTTTTCAAGCTTATAACTTACAAAGTGATCCGAAAATTTCAAACGTCACACTTCGTAACAACGTGTTTATGTTATTTGCAGATCCAGTAACTCCTTTTGTTCAATCAAATAACTTAATTGGAGATTTAATGCAAGGAATAATAATTACCGATGGTTACGCTGATGGTTGGATTGTAGAGAATAACATCGTTAGTAATAATCAAGATCATGGTATATCATTATACGGCGCGCGTAATTGTAAAGTACAGAATAATACTGTGGTTCAATCACCTCTATATTCTGATGCTGATCATGTCCCGTGGATCATGTTAACAGATCAAACCAAAACAGGTCAGACTAATTTTAATAATGTCATTAGAAATAATATTTCAGCAAAATATACAACATGGACGTATGACACAACCTCAACAGTAGAACATAATATAACCATAGATGGTAGTAATTATGCTAACTATAGTAATTATTTTGTTGATTATGTAACTAATGATTTTCATTTATCAGCTACGAGCCCTGCTATAGATGCAGGTGTTGATACAGACCTAGCTGTAACTGATTTAGAGGGCAATCCTAGATCTATGGGAACCAATGTAGATGCTGGAGCTTACGAGTATACAGGCACAGTAAATCCACCAGCAAATAATGCCCCTATTTTAGCTTCAATTGGAGGCAAAACAATGAACGAACTTGAAACCTTAGAAGTCTCAATTTCTGCTACTGATTTAGATAATGACACCTTAACTTTCTCAATAACAAACGCACCAAATTTTACAACGTTTGTTGATAATGGAGATGGTACTGCTTCATTAACTTTATCTCCACAAATAGGAGATGCTAATTCTTATAATATCACCGTTTCTGTAACCGATGGAACAGATTCAAATGAAGAAATTATTCTAGTAACTATAAACCCAGAGGGAACGACTCCCTTAAATAATGCTCCTATAATTGCTAATGTAACAAACCAAACTGTCGAAGAAGATAACATACTTAATGTAAATATTTCGGTAACCGACAGCGATAATGATACCTTAACAATAACATCTACAAGCTTGCCAAATTTTGCAACATTTACAGATCATGGTGATGGTACGGCTTTATTTGAATTTACACCTTCTGAAGGTGATGCAGGGACTTACAACATTGATGTTCAAGCATCAGACACTATAGATACTACCACATTGAACTTTGTTGTTAGTGTTTCTGAAATAACTAATGTTACCGGAACAGCCTATTATTGTGATCCAATTAATGGATCTATGAGTAATCCTGGAACACTAGCTAGCCCATGGAAAAGCTTACAAGACGTATTTACTGCTCAAAAAACGTTTAATTCTGGTGATGTAATTTACTTACTCTCAGGGGCTCACGGAAGCCCTTATATGACAGGTACGCATTCAGATTATGTAACTATAAAGCCATTAAGTGGAGAGCATCCAGTTTTAGCCTCTGTCCAAGTTGAAAATGGATCTTATTGGGCATTTGATGGATTAACATTTTCAACTGATGGATCTGGCGGTAATTTCGTAAGAGATTACATGTTCTTAACAAAAGACGATGCCACCTATTTAAAAATTGAAAACTGTACGTTCTCTAGTGCAAATGATTCTTCAACTTGGTCTAAAAACGATTGGTATGCAAATTCTGAAGATGCTGTTATTATTCGTGGGGATAATATAATCTTTAATAACAACACCATCAAAAATGTGTATTTTGCATTACAAATAGAAGGTGATTATGCTGAAATTAGAAATAACTTAATTGATAATTTTGGCGCAGATGCTATTAGGGCATTAGGTTCGCACGCTATTTACGAAAATAATATTATTAGAGATGCTTATATCGAAGATTACAATATAAATCATGATGATGGTATACAGATGTACGACAAGGATAATGTTGCAGCAGGGATTATAGACGATGTCGTTATTAGGAATAATAAAATATTCAACTTTGCAGACCCTATAACTCAGGCGATGGTTGATGATAATTTAATAGGGTATTCCATGCAAGGTATTATTATTACCGACGGTCATACCGAAAATGTCATTGTAGAAAATAATTTAGTCGTTTCCGATCACTATCATGGCATTACCCTTACAGGAGCTATTAATTGTAAAATTCAAAATAACACAGTTTCTAAAACCCCTACGTCCTACAATCCTGTAACTGATGCCATTCCTTGGATACAAATAAAAAATGATAAGCAAGGTAACGGAAGTACAGGGAATATTATAAGAAATAATATAGCCGCAAAATATACACCATGGACTTATGATGAAACAACTAATACAGTAGAATATAATATTGTAGTATCTGCAATTGACGCTATCAATACTTATGAAGATTTTAATAATTGGGACTTTAATCTAAAAGCCGGAAGTTCCGCAATTGATGCTGGTGTAAATACAAGTCTTACTACTTTAGATATTAACGGAGACCCAAGATCTGTTGGTGCAGCAGTGGACTGTGGCGCATTTGAACTTCAAGCAAGTGCAGATATAACTTCGCCAGTTATTGTAAGTGCAAATAATACGTTTTTTAATGATGAATTTGTTATTGTTTTTAGCGAAAGTGTGACTAACATTTCTTCAGAGTTGCCAGGAAATTATACTTTAAGCGGAGGTGCAACTATAAGTTCAGCCTCTTTATCAGCAGATAATAAAACGGTAACATTAACCTGTTCTGCTTTAAATGGGAATACATCCTATACAATTACGGCCAACAATGTAGAAGACTATGCTGGAAATACAGCTTCTAATTCTTCTGCCACTTTTATTTATGAATGCGATACCAATTGGGCAAGTACTTATCAAGATGACCAATGGGGATATAACCCTCCATCAAATGCTTTTGATGGAGATAACCAAACAAAATGGGCTGCTGAGGGTAATCAGTGGATACAAAAAAGCTTTTGCGAAATTGTTACGGTTCAATCGGTAGATATTAGCTTTGGTTTAGGTGATGAAAGAGCTTATAGTTTTGTAATTGAAGTTTCAACAGATGGACGTAATTTCACTCAAGTACATTCAGATACGAGTACCGGAACTACAACAGCTGCGGAACATTTTGATTTTGTAGATGTCTCAGCAAAATATTTTAGAATAGTAGGTTCAGGAAGTGATGTTAATGGGTGGAATAATTATTCTGAAATTGTTATTAATACATCAGGGTATACACCGCCAACAAATACCGCTCCTGTTTTAGTACCAATTGGAAATCAAACCATCACTGAAGGTGACACTTTAAATATAATTGTTTCTGCTACAGATACCGATGGAGATACATTAAGTTTTACAGCAAACAATTTACCTTCATTTGTAACCTTTATGGATAATAACGATAATACGGCTACATTAACTATTGCTCCAGCTATTGGAGATGCTTCAACAAATAGTATTTCTATTTCTGTAAACGATGGTACTACAATTGATACTGAAACCTTAAATATTGTAGTTAATAATGACTCAACCACGGCTAATAATGCACCTGTATTGTCAACTTTAGTAAGTCAAACTCTAAATGTTGATGAAGTTAAAATCATAAATATATCTGCAACAGATGCGGATGCTGATGCATTAACTTTTGCAATCAACAATGCACCTAGTTATGCTACTTTTGTTGACAATGGAGACAGAACAGCAACAATAACACTATCTCCTATTTCAGGAGATGAAGGTACTTCAAACATAACTGTTACAGTTTACGATGGGGAATTAAATGATAGCGCTATCTTAAATATCCAAGTTAATGCTTTACCTCAACAAAATAACTATATCGTAGAGGCGGTTATGGATGACCAAACGGTTTATGAGAATGGAGGAATGCAATGGGTAGGATATCATACGCATAGAATAGGATCAAACAATAAAACATCCGCTATAATACCTTTTCAGATTCCAACGTTAGCACAAGACGAAAGGCTTACCTCTGCTACCTTAAATTTTCACCTATTACAAAATGGTGGAAACCTAGCGCATAAAGTCGATCTTTATGGGTTGCCGTATAGAAGTAGTAGTACTATTTTAAGTACCGATTTTTATGCAGGAGTTTACGATACAGACCTAACAGCTACGGCAATAGAAGATGATATTTTAGATTTAAATTCACCACAAGGGAATCTTCAAAGTTCATCGTCTCAAAATATTGTTAACTATATCAATAATCAATTAGATAACGGAGCTGTTACAGGAGACTTCATATTTTTCAGATTTAGTTTAGACTATAATGGATCAGGGAATTATAACTATTGGGATATCGCATCTCAAGATCATACAACATCAAGTTATAGACCTGTTTTAAATTTTGATACAGCCTTAACTCTAGGAAAAGCTTATAACAATAACACAAAAGAAATACTTGAAATAGAAAATTCAACTGTAAGTGTTTACCCAAACCCTATTAATGAAGGTAAAGTTACTATTTCTAGTCGTATGTTAAATCAGAAATCTACTCTTGAAATTTACTCATTAACAGGTCGTTTAGTATTTAAACAGCATGTGCAGCCAACACAATCTAATACAATGCATGCCGATATACAATTGAATTCTGGAGTATACATTCTAAAATTAAGAAATACATCAAAAATATTTACTCAAAAATTAATCGTTAATTGATTAAGAAGTATATTTAAAAATGAAACAAACCCCTAATAACGCTTTAATTTCATCTCAAGAAGAGAGAAATATTAACCACAAGACTGAAAACGAATTAGCTATACCTTCTACAATTTCAGAAGAAGCTAAAACGATGTTAAGCAATTGGACAATTGAAGGTAGAAATGCTGGAGCAAATTTACCAAAACATGATGCTCCAATTTCGGTGTGGGAAGAGAGACAACGGGAGTTTCAAATTGAAGCAGAACAACCTTTAGCTAAGTTATTAGAAGTATATCAACCTAGTGTAGAAACCATATTTCTAGATGGCATTAGAGCCATCGATATTAAGCCGAAGAATTATCAAGAATCTAACAAAGTCATTATTTACATCCATGGTGGAGGTTTCGTTTTCTATCCTGCCGATGTCACGTTATTATCTAGTGTTCCGTTAGCAGAAACAAGCAACTTAAGAATCATAGCCATTGATTATACCTTAGCACCACAAGCCAAGTTTAGTCAAATATTAGAAGAAGTCATTACGGCTTATAAAGCATTATTAAAAACTTATAAAGCAGAACATATTGCCATATATGGTGATTCCGCTGGAGGCACAATTACTGTCGCTTCAATTTTAAAAATGCGAGATTTAAAAATAAATTTACCAAGTTCCGTTGTATTATGGTCTGCTTGGTTAGATTTAGATGAAATCGGAGACTCCTATCATACATTAAAAGACACAGACCCTACGTTAATTTATAAAGGATTTTTAGAAAATTGTGCTGAAGCTTACGCACCAAGAAAAGAATGGAAAAATCCGTATGTTTCACCAGTGTATGGAGATTATTCAAAAGCCTTTCCCCCTACTCTAATTCAAGTGGGAAGTAAAGAAATATTTTTAAGCAATTCCCTCAGAATGTATCGACAACTAAAAGAAAACAATAAAGATGTAGAGTTAGATATTTATGAAGGGATGTGGCATGTTTGGCAAGGTCATTATGATATTCCAGAATCAAAAATAGCAGTTAAAAACACAAAAAACTTTATCTATAAACACTTAGGGATTACCAAATAGTAGAATTATGAAAAATACAATCTTATTTATAGTATTCTTTAATGGCATTATGCTGAATGCTTGTGCTCAGGAAAGCGTTGAGGATAGTAATGAAGACCCACAAACACCTATTGCTGAAAATATAATTTTTGAATTAGATTTTGAAACCGCAGCGCAAGGAACCTATACAACACAAAATTTAATAAGCGAAGGTGGAGATATCCGTTGGTCTTTACTTGGTGATAACGCCAATATTGTTGATGATCCTGAAGGAGAAAAAGGACAGGTTTTAAAAGTAGATTATCCTGAAGGCACCGTTGGACCAGAAACTAATGGTGTTCAATTTATAAAAACCTTACCGGCTTCAAATGAATATTATTTGGACTATTATGTATATTTCAAAGAAGGGTTCGATTTTAAAGAAGGCGGTAAACTACCAGGTTTAACCAGTGGTGGCTCTACGTATACGGGTGGAAATCATCCCGACAATGGTGAAGGCTGGAGCGCACGATACATGTGGGTCAATAGAAATGCTGGCGTTGAAGCCATAGTCTATTTTTATTATATGGATATGACTTCAGAATATGGAGATTCTGTCGATTCTGGAATATATTTTGAAACCGGAAAATGGTACCGCTTAACCCAAAGAATAAAATTAAATCAAAACAACTTACCAAACGGCATTATGCAGGTTTGGATCGATGGTGTAAAAGTAATTGATGATACAGAAGTCCGCTATCGTTTATGGGATCAAGGTGATATTGATTCTTTTTACTTTTCAACATTTCACGGAGGCGCTACAGAAGATTGGGCTCCACAAAACGATTCCTTTGCGTTGTTTGATAAGATAAAAGTGACAAAATTAAAACCCGAATTTTAAGTAAGACATATTCCCCTATTTTATGAAAATTAAAAATGTTTCTTTTTTCATTTTTCTAACGTTTTACTCCATTTTTTTAAGTGCGCAGAGCAACTTGAAAGTGGATCCTGTTTTTTCTAGTCACATGGTGTTGCAAAGGCATCATAACATCCCTGTTTGGGGAACAGCCAAGCCAGATACCAAAGTAGTTGCAACTTTAAAAGACACCACAATTCATACTATAGCTAATAGTGAAGGTCACTGGAACGTTAATTTTAATCCATTAGAAGCAGGCGGTCCATATCAATTAAATATTAAATCTAAAAATGAATCAATTCAACTCACAGACATTTTAATCGGTGACGTTTGGTTGGCTTCAGGGCAGTCAAACATGCATCTTGATTTAAAACGCACTTTAAATGGAGATAGTGTTGCTAAAAAAGCTAACAATCCTAACTTAAGAATTTACAATATGAAACCCACTTACCCAACGGGTAAAGATGGTGTTCATACCTTGGAAGAATTAAAAAAAATTCAAAACAATCACTATTTTAATACTAAAGGTTGGGTAAAAGCAACGCCTGAAGAGGTTTTGTATTTTTCTGCTGTTGGGTATTATTTTGCAGAAAAACTACAAAGTGAATTGAATATTCCTATCGGTATTATTCACAATGCCGTTCCGGGTTCTCCCATTGAATCTTGGTTGACTAAAAACGATATTGAACAAGATTCTGCTATAGCCAGTTTTGTAAAACAACGCTGGAAAGCTAAAGCGGAAGAAAAGGACGCGATGATTTCAGTAGCAAAACATCAAATATCATTAAGTAAAAATCCCAACCAGAAACACCCTTGGATGCCGAGTTATAATTATGAGAATGGCATATTACCAATAAAAAACGTACCAATCAAAGGTGTTATTTGGTACCAAGGAGAGTCCAATGCAGAAGCTCCTATTTTGTACAAAACTATGTTTAAAAAAATGGTGGCTTTATGGCGTTCAGATTTTAATGACGATCTCCCTTTTTATTCTACGCAATTAACGAGTAGAGAAGATAGACATGCATGGCCAGAGTTTAGATTTGCGCAAAGCGAATTATTAAATGAAGTGCCTAATTCTAAAATGGTCGTTATAACTGATGTTGGAGATCGGCAAGACACACATGCAAAAAACAAACAACCTGTTGGAGACAGATTGGCATTCTTAGCACTCGGTGACACCTATAAAGCAGTTAAGGATTATGAAAGTCCTGTGTTTGATAAAATCACCTATTCTAACAACACTTATACGATTCATTTTAATGGGGAGTTTAGTAGTTTAAAAACAAAATCATCAGAAGCTATAATTGGTTTTGAAATAAGTACAGATAACATTCATTTTGAAAAATTAGAACCTCATATTGAAGGCAAAACAATAACGTTTAGCTTACCAAATAAACACAAAAAACCATTGTATATAAGATACGCTTGGAAGCCCTATACAGAAGCTAATTTAACCTCAAATAATGGATTGCCTGTATCAACTTTTCGAACGAAAATAGATTAATTACAATCATCAGTCAGGAACTTTAATAAAAGATAATTTTTAATATAAATATGAGTAGACCAGAGTCAACAGTAACGGTTAATGGGTCCGGAAAAGATATTAACTTGCTTAAACATACATGGAAAGCACAATGGATTACACACCCAAGTGCATCAACGCTAGACTATGGTATTTTTCTTTTTCGACATGTATTTACTCTCAAAGAGAAAATAAGTGAGTTCATCATTTTTGTATCTGCCGATAACCGTTATAGACTTTTTGTTAATGGAGAACGGGTTTGTTACGGACCATCCATTGGAGATACAGCACACCAACGTTATGAAACACTAAATATAGCCGATCAATTAAACGTTGGCAAAAATGTTATTGCCGCTGAAGTCGTGAATTTTGGAGAGTACAGAAGTGTATCGCAAGTGACTTACCAAACGGCTTTTATTTTACAAGCAGACCGAAACCTCAACTTAGATATTAATACTGGAAGTGCCGATTGGAAAGTGATTAAAAATCATGCGTTTTCACCAGTTAAGATTACGAGCGAGATGATGAATGCTTATTATGCAGCTGGACCACGTGACCATGTTGATGACTCAAAATATCCTTGGGGTTGGAACCAATTACAGTTTAATGACAACCATTGGCTAAACCCTAAAAGTACAACAACGGAGTTCGCGGTTGGTAGAGGTTTTTTATATGGAGGAGCTTGGCATTTAGTACCGAGAACCATTCCTTTTATGGAAGAAAAAGTAGAACGATTTCCTGAAATTATTCGGGTGAATGGCATTGAAAAAAACGACGGGTTTTTAAATGGTAAAGCCACTATAATCCCTGAAAATTCAAAAGTAAAAATTCTAATCGATCAAAAATATCACACTACAGGATATCCAGAATTAACCTATAGCCATGGAAAGGACAGTGAACTAAAAATAACCTATGCTGAAGCATTAATAAAAGATGTCAATCCAGATAAAAAAGTTTCTGATGGTAATTTAAATCTAGTAGATTTAAAAGGGAATCGGAATGAGTTTGAAGGCAAATCCATATTTGGGTATTATGATATCATTTGTCCCGATGGAGGTAAAAATAGATTTTATAAACCGCTTTCACGACGCACGTATCGTTTTGTAGAACTAGAAATAACCACAAAAGAAGAGGCTTTAATTTTAGAAGATTACTATGGTGTTTATACAGGATATCCATTTGAAGAAAAAGCAAAAGTGGAGACAGGAGATCTAGTACTCAGTAAGATTTGGGATGCGGCTTGGAGAACCTTACGAAACTCTGCAGACGAGATGTATTACGATTCTTATTATGAGAATTTACAATATATAGGCGACACCAAAATTGCATCGCTCATCTCAATTTATGTATCTGGTGATGATCGGTTAATGCGAAAAGCCATACAACAATTTGACGACTCGCGCACTTCAGAAGGGTTAACCCAAAGTCGATATCCATCAAACATAATTCAAATTATACCACCTTTTTCATTGATTTGGGTCGATATGATTTATGATTATTTCATGTATAGAAATGATCCTGAATTTTTACGTCCATTCATACCTGGAATTAAATCGGTAATCGATTGGTTTGCCTCTCGTGTTGATGAAACAGGTATGCTTACCAATTTAAAATGGTGGAATTTTACCGATTGGACAATTGATTTTCCAAGTGGCATTCCGCAAGGTGCAGACGATGGTTATTCAGCAAATATTGCCTTGCAGTTTGTAAAAACCTTAGATCATGCGCAAGCCGTATTCCGTTATTTTAATTTAGAACATGAAGTCGATTCGTATCAAAAACTGTCTAAACGTATTAAAAAGTCCGTTTTAGAACACTGTTTTGATACAAAAAAGGGACTTATTGCCGAAACACCAGATAAAAAAGAATTCTCGCAGCACACGAACATCTTAGGGATATTAACCGATACATTTAAACAAGATGTTCAATCTGACATAATGAAAAAAGTACTTGAAGACGAGACGCTTTTTCAAGCTACAATATATTTTAAATTTTACCTCTTTAGAGCGCTTCAAAAGGTAGGTTTAGGAGATTTATATTTCGATTTATTAGGATCTTGGAGAGGTATGATTGATGATGGCATGACGACCTATGGAGAAACGGATATTAATCCGCGTTCAGAATGTCATGCGTGGAGCTCGAGTCCCAACTTCGATTTTCTTCATACTGTTGCCGGAATTTATCCTGGAGAACACTCATTTAAGTCGGTTGTAATAGAACCAAATTTGGGACAATTAAAAACACTTAATGTCGAATTTCCGCATCCTCAAGGTATGATCACAATTCGCTATTCAAAAAATGACAATAATATAAATGCAGAGATTTCAATGCCAGAAGATCTTACAGGTGAATTTAAATGGCAAGGACAATCAGTTTCGCTTGTTGGGGGAAAACAAAACATAGCATTATAAAAATTTAGAAAACAGTAATATGAAATACGGTAGTTATATAAATAACGGACTTGAATATAAAATAACAAATTCACAACCGCCTCGCGATTGGTTTAACATGTTGTGGAACCCAAAATACTTAGCCAGTGTAGGACAAAACCTTAATGGCTTTTCGCTATATCAAAATGAAGCTGGTGTCCTAACTAATCTATTTGGAAAGCAAGATGATAGAAGTGCGCCACGACATATTTACTTAAGAGATAATGAGACGAACGACGTATGGTCCGTTGCACCAAATACAACTGGTGTTGAATTAGATGACTATAGTTGTACTCACGGATTAGGATACACTGTTTTAGAGAGTAAAAAAAATGGCATCAAAGTATCATTTCAAATATTTGTACCTCGTAAGGAAGCCGGAGAAATTTGGTCTGTAAAGGTATTTAATGAGTCAGGTAGACCACGAAACATATCTGTATTTAGCGTAGCAAAAGTGATTTTAGATGGAGTAAATCTCACCTATGGTTATAATTCTGCCGTTGATGGTTATCACGATAGAGAAAAACAACGCTTGTTTTTTAGAAACCGATCGGTAAGTGTTATGACGGAAAAGTATCGCGCATTTACCTATACGGATGTACCTTTTGATCATTTTGATATTAGTAAAGATGTATTCTTAGGTCACAACCTTAGTTTTGAAATGCCAGACTGTATCGTTAAAGGACAATTAAGTGATAGTGATGCTTCAACAGAATATATGGTATCTGCTTTACAGCATAATTTGAATCTAGATGAAGGATCGGAACAACGTATCAATATTGTTATGGGTATTGTATTTGATGAAGCTGAAGCCGATGACTTTACGGCTTTATATGCCAATAGTACTCGTATTGATGCCGAACTTGAAACTATAAAAAAACAAAATATAGCCAGATTAGGCCTTTCAGAATTAAATACGCCAGATGCCGATTTTAATAATCTGTTTAACGTTTGGATGAAACATCAGTTACATCTTATGGCAGATTGGGCTAGGTTTTATTTTAAGGGCTATCGCGATACACTTCAAGATGCCGCAGGTGTTGCCATTATAGATCCTGACCGTGCTTTAAAAATGTTAGAAAAAGCGTTAGAAAATCAAAAGAGTAATGGATTTTGTCCTAGAGCATTTAGAGTCTCTTCTATGGAGGTGGCAGCTGCAGATAAACATTATTCTGACTCACCAAGTTGGATTAGCCATGCCACATATTCCATACTTCGGGAAACCGGAGATCTTAGCATGTTAGATAAAGTTGTCTCCTATTCTGATAACGGAGAAGACACCATCTGGAATCACAACTTAAAAGCTTTAGATTTTCTTTGGAATGACAGAGGAGAACATGGCTTAGCATTAATAAGACATGGTGACTGGAATGACCTAATGGATCGCGTTGGTGCTGAAGGAAAAGGAGAAGGAGTTTGGATGAGTATAGCTCTTGCTAAAGCGCTTAAAGTGGTTGAAGAAATTGCAGCCTGGAAAGGTGATACCAAAATAGAAGCACAATGTGCCGAAAGATATCATGAAATTAAAGCGAATATCTTAAAATACGGTTGGGACGAAGATCACTTTATTTACGCTTACACAGATGCCGGAAATAAAGTAGGTGATAATGCTTCAGAAGAAGGGCAAGTTTTTATAAATCCGCAGTCATGGGCTGTACTTGCAGGCATTATTGATGCTGAAAAATATGAGGATATCATGAAAAAAGTGGAACCTATGGTAGATACACCTGTTGGTCCTGTTCATAATTGGCCACCATTTACAAAATACAATAAAGACATTGGCTCTATAACTGGGATTCCACAGGGTAATTTTACCAACGGAAACGTCTATTGTCATGCCGCATCCTTTAAGATTGCCGCAGATTATGCTGCAGGAAGAAACGATAAAGCCTTTGAAACCTTTAAAAGAATTCTACCTTCTGAGGAGAAATCAGAACCTTATGCACAACCCAATAGTTATGTAGGGCCTTCGGCATTACGAAAAGATAGACACGTTTCTGACGACCCATGGCGAACAGGTACTGTAGCTTGGAATATGCTCAACTGTTTTGATAATCTTTTAGGCTTTAAACGAACTCTAAAAGGGGTTACAATTAATCCGCAAATTCCTTCATTTTGGAATAATGTATCCTATACACGCATTTTCAGAGGGACTACATTCAATATCACCATAAAACGAGGTGAGGTTCAAATAATGTTGGTTGAGGGAAAAGAACAAAAAGACAATTTTATTGAAGTACCTGAATTTGGACTAAACAAAAAGGAAATCTCTATAGATTTTCAAATAGGAAAAACTAAAACAAATTAAATGGAGTTAGACAAACAAAATATTGGTGTAGAGGAAAATATATCGATAAAAGAAAAAATAGGTTTTAGTTTAGGAGATACAGCTTCAAATCTGGTGTGGCAGACCTTAATGATTTTTCAACTGTATTTTTATACCGATATTTTTGGCTTACCAGCAGCTGTCGTAGGAACCATGTTTTTAATCACAAAAATATGGGATTCCATCAACGATCCGGTAATGGGACTTATTGCAGATCGTACCAATACAAAATGGGGAAAATTCCGTCCTTTTCTTTTGTGGTTGGCCTTACCATTTGCACTGGTAGGTGTACTCACTTTTACAACTCCAGATTTTAGCCTAACAGGCAAAATTATATACGCCTATGTTACCTATACCCTAATGATGATGGTATATACGGCTATAAATATTCCTTATTCTTCATTGATGGGAGTTGTTTCTGCAAGTCCTTCTCAGCGCGCTAGTTTTTCACAATACAGATTTATGTTTGCGTTTACAGGCGGATTGCTTGTGCAAGCCTTAACGCTTCCATTAGTTAATAGTATCGGTGGAGATAATACCAGTGTGTTTTCAGCAGAATTAAATACCAATCAAATTGTGATTACTGAACATGGTGTTGGAGCTTCAAAATTAGTTTTAAATGCAGATTTAGGTGAAGACAACCTGTTAACTAAAAACGTTACCGTAATCGTTTATAAAAATGATTTAAAAAATGAAATAGATGATACAACAGATATTTTATATCTCGAAGAAGGCTTTGGAACACATACTTTAAATCCTTCAACCTATTTTGACGAAACTATTTCATCGAAGAAACTATCAGTTCAGGTGGTTAATGAAGCTAAAGGGTTTCAAGGGGTCATGATTGTATTTGGAATTATGTCCATCATCATGTTTCTAACCACATTTTATACCACCAAAGAGCGTGTTTCGCCTCCTAAAGAACAGAAAACAAACATCAAAAATGATTTTAAAGACTTGTTTAGCAATAAGCCTTGGTTGGTGCTTTTAGTTATTGGAGTGATAAGTTTGGCGTATGTTGCCATTAGATATGGATCGGTTATGTATTATTTTAAATACTACATCGAAGATGAATCGCTAGTGAGTTCATTTTTAGTTTCAGGAACTATAGTCACCATCATTGCCATTTCTTTTACTGAGAAACTCTGTAACCGATTTGGTAAAAAGAAAGTTGTCATTGCCTGCCAACTCATTGCTGGTACGTTTACAGCCCTATTCTTCTTTGTCGATAAATCTAATATTACGATGATATTCGCTCTTAATATCATTGTCAGTTTAGCTTCAGGTCCACCAGCACCAATCTTATTTGCGATGTATACAGATACGGCAAGTTATTCTGAATGGAAAAATAACAGACGTGCTACGGGCCTAATTATGTCGGCTTCTACCATGGCTCAAAAATTTGGACTTACTATTGGAGCAGCGCTAGCCGGTTGGATATTAGCTTTTTATGGATTTAAAGCTAATACAGTACAAACAACGGAATCTGCTTTTGGTATTCTTTTAATGGTAAGTTTAATTCCTGCTGCAGGTAGTTTTCTAGTAGCTGGTATTATGAGTTTCTATCCGCTTGATAATAAAACCATGGATAAAATTGAGGGTGAATTGGAATCGAGAAGAGCCCTAGCAGAAAAACAATAAATTTTGTAAAAAATTAAAAGACTATGACATTGTCAATAAGATTTATAGCGATCACAATTTCGATTTTAGTTTTAACATCGTGTAAAAATAAGGTTGAAGTTAAAGAACACACTGAGGAAACTAAACAAGAACTCGTGAAACGGGTTTTTTCATTAGCAGAATATCAATATAATTATTTAATAAATAAAATAGATACCATTTCACCATTATTGAACCCTAGAAGTTTAAACAAGGATGGGTCGCTTAGAATGGCCTACAAACAAGATTGGACTTGTGGATTTTTTCCAGGTTCACTATGGTATTTATACGAACAAACAAATGATAATAAGTGGAAAATAGAGGCCGAAAAATTTACAGAAGCCTTAGACTCTGCTCAATTTGTAAAATGGAACCACGATGTTGGATTTATGATACAAAACTCGTTTGGACAAGGCTATCGTCTTACCGGAAATGAAACTTATAAACAAGCCGTTGTTGATGCTGCAAAATCATTAAGTACACGTTACCGACCTGTTGCAAAAGTCATCC
Source organism: Winogradskyella marina (assembly GCF_015645385.1). Taxonomy (GTDB): domain Bacteria; phylum Bacteroidota; class Bacteroidia; order Flavobacteriales; family Flavobacteriaceae; genus Winogradskyella; species Winogradskyella marina. The sequence goes on along the minus strand of NZ_JADOET010000002.1, from coordinate 244,488 downwards.
AATCTTGGGATACAGATGCACCATGGATACAAGGGAAAGGGTTAGATATGCCTATTATTATTGATAATATGATGAACCTGAATTTACTATATCAAGCCACCAAGCATACGGCAGATTCAACCTTCTCTAATATCGCAAATGCGCACGCCACCACTACGATTAAATACCAGTATAGACCTGATTATAGTTGTTATCATATCATAGACTACGACCATATTACAGGTGACGTACGTAAAAAAGTAAATTTTCAAGGCTTCGCTGACGAGTCTGCTTGGGCGCGTGGACAGGCGTGGGGATTATATGGTTATACAGAAGCTTACAAAGAATCGGGACATAAAATATTTCTAGAGCAAGCTAAGAAGATAGCCGATTATATTATGAATAACAATAAAATTCCTGGTGATAATATTCCTTATTGGGATTATGATGCCGAAAGTACTGAAGAGATTCCCAGAGATGCTTCAGCGGCAGCTATTGTAGCATCGGCATTATTGGAATTACAAGCATTTGATGTAGCAAATAAAAAAGAATATTTAGACTACACCGAAACCATCTTAAGAACACTTTCATCTGATGACTATTTAGCTCAAAAAAATGAAAACGGAGGCTTTATCTTAAAACATTCTGTGGGCAATTTTCATGAAAATAATGAAACCGATGCTCCACTAAATTATGCAGATTACTACTATTTAGAGGCTTTAATTCGATGGTCTAATATATAACGGTATCATTTAAAACGGAAATTTATACATACTGCTCAAACCTTTATAAGTTTTGTCTTTTATTCATTGCTGAGCCGTATAATATTATGAATTTAGAAGTTTTTATATATATATTTGAGAATACTATAATAATAAGCTATTGTATTACTAACAACTAACTTTTTAGGGCACTTTTTTGACGTTTCTTTAAAAGCCTTATAATTCTAAATTCAATTTTTTATGGGAATTAAACATTTTAAACTCTCTACGTTTCTCTGTGTTTTTATAATTTCATCATTTTCAATTTTACATGCTCAAGAAATTCAAATAACGGGAAAAATCACTTCATTAGAAGATGAGATGCCTATGCCAGGTGTGTCGATTATTGTTGTAGGAAAGAACAAGGGGACGAATACCGATTTTAATGGCGTTTATTCAATTGACGCAGAAAAAGGAGACGTACTTCGCTTTAGTTATATTGGTTTCTCTGAACAGAAAGTAACTATAGGAGATAACACCGTTATTAATATTCAATTGGTTGAGTCGGTTGAAGTACTTAACGAAGTCGTGGTTACTGCCCTAGGAATTTCACGTAAGGAACAAGCTTTAGGCTATGCTATATCTAAAGTTGATGGTGAAGAACTCGCTGAAATAAAGAGTATTAATGCTGTCAACTCATTAGCTGGTAAGGTTGCCGGAGTAGATATTGCACAACCAAATACAGGGTCAGGTGGTTCATCTAAAATTATTATTCGTGGAAACACAAAATTTAATGGTTCTAATCAACCGCTATACGTTGTTGATGGGGTTCCAATGGATAACAACTCTTTCGGACAAGCCGGACAATACGGTGGCCAAGATTTAGGAGATGGTATTTCTTCTGTAAACTCAGATGACATAGAAACCATATCTGTTTTAAAAGGTCCTGCAGCAGCAGCATTATATGGTTCTAGAGGTGGTAACGGTGTTATTTTAATTACTACAAAATCCTTTAAAAAGAACTCGAAATCTAAATTTAATATTAATTTTTCAACAAACTCTACGTTTGATGAAGTCATAAGTGGATATGAAGATGTTCAACATGTGTATGGTCAAGGTATTGGAACACCTCCAAGAGATATCGGTGACGCTACAGGTATGTGGAGTTGGGGAGGTAAAATGGATCCTAATTTACAATTCATCTCTTTCGATGGAGAGTATAGAGATTATGGTGTAAAAAAAGATAATATTGAGTCTTTTTTTAGAACAGGCTATACCATTCAAAATACAATCTCTTTATCAGGTGGTAATGAATCTGCCAACCTATTATTTTCTGCATCAGATGTAAAAATGGAAGATATTGTTCCAAATAGCGGTTTACATAGAAATAACTTCACTTTAAAAGGGCACTTGAAAATGTGGGAGAAGTTAACTTTAGATGCAAAAGTTAATTTTACTCTAGAAGATGTAGATAATAGACCATATTTGGGTTATTCAGGAGCAAATACGGCATTAGCACTTCTGGGGTTACCAGGAAATATTGATCAGCAATGGTTACAAGATAGTGCAACGGATGCTAACGGTGATTATGTGTTTTGGAATTCTGCAACACGAATTATCAACCCTTACTATTCATTATATAACATGAAAAATGAATCTAATAAGAATAGAGTTTTAGGATATGCCTCTTTAAACTATAATATCACAGATTGGTTAGATTTCAAATTCAAATCTGGTATAGATACATTTACATATGATTATTATAATTACTCACCAAGAACAACCCCTTTAGCTGAATGGGGAGAACTAACAAAAATAGACTCAAGAACTACTGAAATTAATACTGAATTTCTACTTTCTGCGAATAAACAGCTTAACGATAATTGGACCGTTGGAGCAAGTCTTGGTGGAAACATTATGAATTATGAAAGTTCAACAAATACTATACTTGGTAAAAACCAAGGGTCAGAAGATGTCATCTCTATAAATAACTATAATGAATTCATTGTAGGACGACAAAATCCTAGAAAATCAGTCAGGTCGTTTTACGGATTTGCAAATGTTAGTTTTAAAGATTATGCCTTTTTAGATGTCACAGGAAGACAAGATTGGTCATCTACATTAAAAAAAGGAAATAACGGCTATTTTTATCCATCATTTACAGGTGCCTTAGTCTTAACCAAGGCTATCGAAAATCTAAAATCTAAAACGATACCTTATGCAAAATTAAGAGCTTCTTATGCTGAAGTTGGTGGCGATACAGATCCTTATGCTTATAATACCTTTTTCGATTACCCATATTCTTCAAACGGAGCAAATTTTTCAACCGTAAATGATATTACATATTTTACCAATATTAACCCTTCAAGAACCAAAGGATATGAATTTGGTTTAGACGCCAAACTTTTTAACTGGAGAGTTGGTTTAGACGTCACATATTACAATCAAACCACCTATGATGAAATAATGAATATTCCTATTTCTAATTCAAACGGCTTTGAATCGGCTAGTATTAATGCAGGTGAAATCAATAATAAAGGATGGGAAGTGATGGTAAATTTTGTACCTATCAAAACAGATGATCTTCGTTGGGATTTAACATTCAATTTTGCCAATAATGAGAACGAAATTGTAAAATTACATGAGGAAGCAAAGACTCAAACCATTGCAAGAGCAGATTGGATTAGCTCATTAATTACTGCAGAAGAAGGTGGTTCTTATGGAGATATTGTCGGTTACGACTTTAAACGTACTGAAGACGGTACCCCTATATTAGGTGCTAATGGACTACCTTTAAGATCTGATGAACAAGTCTCTTTAGGTAATGGACAATATAAATTTACTGGGGGTATTACCAATGGTATCCAATATAAAGGATTTAGGTTAAGAGCTTTAATTCAAATTAAATCTGGAGCAGATATATTATCTATGACCAATCAAAAATTATATCAACAAGGAGCACATATCGGAACCCTAGAAGGACGTGAAGGATGGGCACTATCCGAATCAGAAAGGGAAAGTGCAGGCGAACTTCCAAGCAGTTGGGTTGCCACAGGTGGTTACCTAGCACAAGGGGTTATTGAAGATGGTGTTGGAGTAGACGGAAATCCAAATTATAGAGCTAATGACGTTTATGTAAATCCTAAAGATTATTGGGGTAGTATTGCAAATTCGCACATTATAAAACCTTTCATTTACGATGCTTCGTACGTAAAATTAAGAGAAGTTTCTTTGTCTTATTCTTTAGGCCCAGAACAATTGAAAAACATTAAATTCCTGAATGGTTTAACCTTTTCTATTATCGGTAGAAATTTATGGTTAATTCATTCAAATGTACCTAATGTCGATCCAGAATCAACTTACAATATTAGTAACGGACAAGGCTATGAATATGGTTCTTTACCACAAAGACGAAGTTACGGATTTAACTTAACTGCAAAATTTTAAAAAATGAAGACAAGTATAAAGATATTGATATTACTAGTGTCTACTCTAACACTAACTACAAGTTGTGAGGATTTTAACGACTTAAATGTTGATCCCACAACCTCAACAATTGCCAACCCTAAAACCTTAATTTCTAAAGTACAAACAAGCTACTCTGGAGATAGAGAAACACAATGGAGGTCTTTAGCTGCGTATCACATGTCAATTACGCAAATGATTTCAGATGGGTGGACTGTATCGCATGGGCAAGCCTATAAACTCGATATAAGTTATATGGAGTATATGTGGAAAAGTTCTTATCGTGAAATCAGTGATTTAACTTACGCTATTCAAGAAGCTGAACAAAATCCAGAACTTGTAAATTACGAAGCTGTAGCCAGGATATTAAAAGTTATGATCTTTGCTCAACTTACAGACACTTATGGAGATTTACCATATTTTGAAGCAGGTGCACAAGCAGAGGACGATAATTTACATCCGGCTTACGACAATCAGGAAGACATTTATAATGATTTCTTTAAGGAATTAAAAGAAGCTGCCGCTCAATTAGATGACTCTAAAGCTTTAGAAGGTGATTTAATGTATAATGGAGATGTAGAAAGATGGAGAAAATTTGCAAATTCTTTAAGGTTAAGATATGCGATGAGATTAGTCAATGTTAATTTGTCTAAAGCCGAAACAGAAGCTGTATTGGCTATTGAAGATGGTGTGATGGAAAGTATTGATGACGCTGCCAAAGTAGAACATGGTGATTTTACAGTAAGCACAAGTGGAGCCTCAGAAATTAGAGGAAATGGTTTCTCACAAGTTCAAAATTTTTCAGAAGAAATAATGGTGGCCTGTGAAACGTATGTATCTTATTTACGAGACAACGATGACCCAAGACTCTTAATGATGTTTGGAATGTATGCCGCTTACCAAGAAGATGCAACATCGCGATACAACTCAAAATCTTCTACCGAAACCAGTGTGGAAATTACAAATGAATATTTAGCTACCTATGGAGTTCTTGAAGGCTATGCACCAGGATACTTTTTATTTGAATCACCAGAAGATGCACCAGCTGATATTTGGTCACCACGTTTCGTTGAAAAAAATGGAAGAACCGTTCAAATTGATAAATATTTTAAACCCCTTCAGATAAGAAGACATTTAACACGGATTGACTTACCTTCAATATATCAATCTTATTCTGAGGTAGAACTTTGGTTAGCGGAGGCAGCTCTAAGAGGTTGGAGTAATTTTGGTGGTGATGCTAAAACCCATTATAAAAATGCCATTTTTGCTAACATTGATGAACTGGTTATAATATTAGGTGCTGAACCTAATTTAGATATTAATTCAGATGTTTACGCTGAAAATTTATGGAATAATACTGTAGATAAAATGGAGGCTATAAACATGCAACATTATGTTAATAATTTTTACAATGGTATAGAAGGCTTTGCAAATTGGAGAAGATCAGGTTTCCCTGTACTTAAACCAACAACTGACAACCCTTATACGGACCAAACACTAAATGGTTTAATTCCTAGAAAATTACCATATCCTAATAGTGAAATGAATTTTAACAGAGACAATTTAGAGCCCCATTTAGATAACGGAGTTAATTTTTGGGGAGCACCTGTTTGGTGGGATAATAGTTTAACAAGAGGAGTTGATTTATAAAAAAACACATTATGAAAATAAAGAATTATAGTGCCTATATTTTTAGTCTTTTATTACTTCTTACGTCATCTTGCAGTCAAGACGATGTAAAAAATCCAACACTATCTGACACGGATTTAACCGTTTATTTTTGGGGTGAAGGAGATAATATAACCGGCATTGCATGGGAAGGTTATGATGTTTTAATAGGAGAAACATTAGACCTAAACCTACAAGTATCACCAAGTGAAGACACCACAGTACAATGGGTAGACGATGAAACTGGTGAAATATTAAGTAACGACTTAAACTATACTTACGCTCCAACCGAAGAAGAGACCAAAAGAGTTAATTTTATTGCGACCCGACCTTCTGGATATGAAAAAACAGTGGTCTTTAATTTTAGAGGTAATCTCGATGGTTACACGAGTAGAATTAACGAATGGCAATCTATTCCAATTCCGCAAGGCACTCAAACAGGTACATTTACTGTTGAGTTTGATATGATTCCTAGTAAAGACATCATGGATGGTGTTGTTGGTATTTTAGATGGTATCGCAACAACGTATTCTGATAACTCATGCATTGTAAGATTAAATCCTTCAGGAAAAATAGATGCTTATGATGATACTGGGTATGCAGCAGATAACGAGCTAGAATATCATGCTGGTTTAACGTATCATGTAAGAATGGATATCGATGCTGTTACTATGACTTATGACATATACGCCAATGAGCAAGGTGGAGACGTTGTTCAAATTGGAGAAAATTATAAATTTAGACGTAAAATTACACACCAAGATTATTGGTCTATGGTCGCTGGTAATTTTAATTTGGATGATCCTGGAACGCATAGAGTGTTAAATATGGAAATCACGACACTAACACAAAATCAAGCGCCTGTTTTTCTACCTGTAGATGATGTTGTATTAGCGGAAGGAGCTGTTTTAGAAGTAGAAATTGAAGCCGTAGATCCTTTAGGTGGCAATATTACTATGGAAGCAAATGATTTACCGCAATTCGCAAATTTTGTAGATAACGGCTTTGGATCTGGAGCCATAACTTTTGACCCATATTCCGATTGTGGAGGATGCGATTTAGGTACCTATGATATTACCATCGTTGCTACCAATGGTGTAGAGTCCTCTGAGTTAACTTTTACTATTGATATTGTTGATCCAAACGCGGCCTTCGATGTAACTGCGGATGCAGGAGATGCTACTATTTGGAGTGGAGGCTCTGTGGATGCAACATGGACTCAACTATTTGGTGGGCATGTAGCCACAGGTGTTGGAGGTGATGATCAAGTCGTTAGTGTGATGCCATTTGCTTTACCAGAAATTCCTGAAGGTAAAAGGGTGAAATCAGCCGTTTTAAAGGTCAATGTCGTTAATAACAACTCTTGGGTTCCTGTAGAGTTTGATGTGTACGCTATAGCTTCCAGATCAACTTCAGAGGTCCTATCTACAGACTATTTCACTGGAGACTATGATACCGATGCCAATGCTACTGCAATTCAACAAGGTTTTATTACAGATGGAGGTGCTCTTGGAGAATTTGTTATGGATGACCCATCTAGTATAGACTTGGCGACTTTTATGAATGACCAATATGATAATGGAGCAAGTGCCGGAGAATTTATGTTTCTTAGAATTGGTGCTAACCGAAATGACATGCCACTTTGGGCACATTTACAGTTTGATAGTGCAGAATCAGCGGCTACAGCTCCTATCTTAACAGTAACTTTGGAAGATGAGTAAAAAGTGGGTATCTAAGCTCAAAATAATATAGTATTTAAAACTTACTAAAAATAGAAACCTCCAGTACAATGTATAAAGTTGTACTGGAGGTTTTTTATATTTAATACTATCGTATTACCTTATAATTATGTTACGCAACAAATCTCATATAAGGTTTAAGCCGGCTCAAAATCTTTTTTTAATAGTTGCTTAGCCAATTTTAATTCTGATTCAGTAAAAGACCTTGCTTCTGAAGCAGAGACCGCTCCCTTTAACTCGCTGATATTTTTAGCTCCTGATAAAACCGTTGAAACCCCTTTCTGATCCAATACCCAACGTAAGGCTGCTTGTGGCATATTTTTAACGTCATCCCTCAGTAAAAACTTAAAAGCTTCTACTTGGTCAACACGCTCTGCAATGTCTTCACGCGAATAACGTGCATTCAATGTGCCTGCTACAAAATTTGTATCTTTTGTAATAGCTCCTGATAAAAACCCGTTTGCCAAACACTCTCGTCCAAAGACACCTATTGGATATTCTTGTAATTCTTCGATTAATTCCTGAGATTCTTTATTCATTAAACTCAACACCACTTGAATAACGTCTATTTTACCTTCTTTTGCCCATTGACGTGCCATATTTTCGGTCTGTTGAAACATGGAAATAGAATGCCCAATAAAGCGTACTTTACCTTGTCTTTTTACTTGTTCAATTCCTTCCCAGACATCATCATCGATTTCTTCAGGTGAAAAAGGGGAATGAAAGAACAATACATCTATATAATCGGTTTGTAACCGTTTTAAACTCTCTTCTACAGAGTCAATTACTCGCGACTTATAGAATTGAGACGCTCCATTTTTAATCGTCGGATTTCGTCCAAATTTTGTAGAGATATGTACCTTATCACGTTTGCCTTTTAGTGCCTTTCCTAAAACTATTTCGGCAACACCATCTTGTTCTGGAGTTCCGTATTGTGGTGCTGTATCAAAAATATTTACACCCATATCAATACCGGCATGAATGGTATTTATCCCATCCTTCTCATCAACACCTCCATAAACTTTATTACCAAAAGCCCAAGTACCTAGACTAATTTCGCTAATTTCTATACCTGTTCTTCCTAATTTTCTATACTTCATAAAAATTTTTGTTTTAACTCTTCTATAATTAATGATGCATTTCTTAGAAATAATTTTACAATCTTTTCACCTAATGCTTTGGTCGCTAATCTTGGATCGTCACCAGAAACAGCATCTAGTTCTAGCGTAATTGATCTGTCCTTTGGTAAGGTCTCTAAATCTACCGTTTCAGGTGCGTAGTATAATTGTAAGGACGTTTCACCTATAGCAGAATGGTTAGCGACCAATAAATCATCAGGTAGTATATCAAATTCTGCTAATGCCCAAAATCTCCTATCCGGATATTTACTATTAAACGCTTCGGCTACAGTTTTTAAAATGGTGAGATGAGGTTCTCCGGCATGACCAGATAATAAAACAATAATTTTAAAACCTTGCACAACTAGTTGTTCCAAATACTCTTCACAAGCAAGCCTAATGAGCTTCTCTGAGAATTCAATAGAATGCTTAGGGAAGTTGACACCTGGATAAGACTTAATTAAGTTAGCCGCCAAACTAATTACAGGAAAAACAAGACCTCCATTTTTTTCTGCTAAGTCTTTACACAAGCTAAACGCTTTTATACTATCAAGACCAGTAGGATTATGACTTCCATGATATTCAATGGCTCCCCAAGGCAAATATGCAATAGGTGTTTTTTTTTGAATTGCTTCAATTTCCTGAGGTCGCATTTGGTCGTATAGTCCCCAAGTAGAAGCTGTGTTTGTAGTGTCATTAACAATATTCATATCATTCTGCATTAAAACTCATCAAAAGCAATTTGAGGACTTGTTACTCCCAGTTGAGTCAACATTTTGGTACAGGCCTTAATCATCTTTGGTGGACCGCATAGATAAAATTCTATGGCTTTAGGGTTGGGATGCGTTTTTAAATAATTGTCAAAAACGACTTGATGAATAAAACCCGTTTGACCTTCCCATTTATCATCTTCTAACGGTTCAGAAAGTGCTATTTGAAAATTGAAATTAGCATGTGCATCTTCAATACTTTCAAAATAATCATCATAAAATATTTCTTGTTTAGAGCGTGCTCCATACCAGTAACTCACTTTTCTATGGGTAGACTCATTTTCGAATAGATGCGCAATATGAGAACGTATTGGCGCCATACCAGCTCCACCTCCAATATAAACCATTTCTCTCTGTGTCGGTTTTATATGAAAATCTCCAAAACTACCAATAGCAGTTACACGATCACCTGGTTTTAGATTAAAAATATAACTAGAACCAATGCCTGGAGGACAATCTTGACCAGGTGGTGGAGTCGCTATACGAACATTAAATTTAAGTGTGTGTTCTTTAAGTCCGTTACTGGCTAATGAATAATTATTAACGCGACCAACTTCTGTATTACTACTACTTAAATCAAAAATTCTTTGATGATTCCAAACGGCAGCATAAGGCTCTGGAATATCAAATTGATTGAATGGTATTTCATTATACTCTGGAATGTTAATTTGCATATAATCTCCAGGCACAAATTCTATTTTTTCATTCGTATTTATAGGTTCAAGAATAAGTTCCTTTATAAATGTTGAAACATTTTGGTTACTAATTACTTTTAAATCATAGCGCTTTTTCTTTCGAGAACCTGCTCCACCTGCCTTTTCAATATTTAGCCAGATTTTATTGTTTCGGTTTTCAATAGGATAAGTTGCCAATCCTTGACAAATAGGAGCACGAGCAGGAGAACCATCTTCAATATTAAAACGTCCATTATGTTTTGGGCATTCTATGATTTTACCTTTTATTAAACCTTCACTTAAGTGTGTATTTCCATGTGTGCAAATACCATCTGTAGCATGAAGACAGCCTTGACTATCACGAAAAAGGGCAAAGGTTTTCTTTACATGATCAAATCTAATAATATCTTCAACCTCTAAATCTTTGTCAGCACAAACTTCTAACCAGCCTTCAGAATCAGGTAATACATTAGACTTTACTAAACCTTCTGGTGCTACGTTTTTTCCTTCTGGTAATTTACGTTTAACGTAATAACCAGGTTCTTTAACTTGTCTTTTTATGGCAGGTAGTATTTCACTCCAAGCACTGTAAATAGACGTGTAAACTGGAGGACAATCGTCTTTTATAAGTTCGTGTAATTTAGGAAGTGCATGGTAAGGCACAAGTGGAAACATATGATGTTCTGTGTGGTAGTTCATATTCCAATATATAAACCTGCTTATTGGATTCATATAAACGGTACGGCAATTTAAACGGTGATCTAAAACATTTTCTGCTAAACCAGCATGTTGTGTAGTGTTATGCACAATCATCAGCCAAGTCCCAAAAAATTGAGGTAATACAAATAGAAATATGGGAATCCAACTACTCAAAATAATAGACAAACTAATAACAGCAATATAAATTGCTAGGTAAATACGTGCTATTGTAAAAATTTTACCAAATTCAGTTTCTGGAATATACGTTTTTTCCGAATCCGTAATTTTTCCAAATGCATGCCGAATTAAACTTGGAAAGAATGTTTTGTAACCTCCCCAATTAAATAGAGATAAAATAAGATTCTTGATGTTTGGTGGACGTGGTATTTGAATTTCTGGATCGCGTCCTACAATAATAGTATCACTATGATGACGTGTATGACTCCAGCGCCAAACTACAGATTCTCTCATCACCATAAACGATGCTACTTCATAAACAACATTATTCATCCAATCAGTTTTAAATGCTGTTCCATGGCTACATTCATGCCATCTAGAGTCTGAACTTGTACTATAAAAGACAGCATAAATAAGATAAGGAATGACAACCCACCAAGTTCCCCAAAGTAAAATGGTAGCTACTGCTGTACTGACTAAAATAGCAACCAAAAGCAAAGTATCTACAATGGCTGGTCCATCTTTTCTTACCAGTAATTTTCGCATTGTTTTGCGAGGCACAGGAGTTTGATACCAATCTGCCTCAGCAAGTCCTAATTCTATAGCTCTAGCAGCGTTTTTTCCTGTTAGTGCATAGTCTAATTCAATTTGAGAGTTCGGCATAGACGTTTCATGAGCCAAAGTCTTTTCTTTATGTGTTTTTTGTATTACAACCTTTGGTTCTAGATCTATCATTTTAATTTTTTACTGTTTTCATACCCTGTGTTATGTCAAATTTGCAAACGGTTAATTTTTGCTCTTATAAATTGACGTGATGAAAATTGATTATAGCGCCATGAGAAACACTTTATTCAATATGGGTGATTTACAAACTTAGCGGAATCACCTATTCCAAACAATAGACGTTTTGTTGGTTTTGTTGTTCAAAATGTCTACATTTGATTAGATATGGACAGTTTTTTTCACTATTTAGCTGACGACCCTGAAGCCGAGGTTTGGGGTGTTTATGTACCTACATGTGGCTATCAGCATATTTACCCTGGAGCTCAATACCCATTAGAAGGTCACCCAGACACCCATGACTTTCAACAAGTCATGGGCAGAACGTTACCTGGATGCTATCTTGTGTATGTACCTACAGGAAAGGGTACGTTAGAGACAAAATCTGGTAAATGGGAAGTGAACTCAGGAGATATTATGTTATTATACCCAGGAGAATGGCATAAGTACAAACCAGATGAAGACACAGGATGGGAAGAGTATTGGATGGGCATACGAGGTGAGGTTTTATCTAATAAAATACTTAAAGATTTGTTTCCTAATAATACGTCCTATGTGAAACAAATGGGATATCAGGATGAGCTGATATTTTTATTTAATCAATCTATAAAATTAGTTAAAAGAAATAGCCCAGGATTTAGAAAAATTTTAGCAGGCATCGTTTTACAGTTGGTTGCCTATGTTATTTCTTATGAAAACCAAGAAACAGGTAATCGAGAAGAAGAGCTTTGCAAAAAAATTATTGATTTTATTAGAGAGAATCTTAATACAGATGTAGACTTCAAAAAACTGGCTAGTGAGCATCACTTAAGTTACAACAGGTTTAGAACGGTTTTTAAAAATAATACTGGTATTTCCTTACAGCAATATCTTATTCAAGAACGGCTAGAACATGCGAAACGACTTATGGTGAATACCACGCTTTCTTTAAAGGAAATTTCAGCTAAAACAGGGTTTAATTCGCTATTCTATTTTTCAAAAGTATTTAAAAATAAAATGGGGTATTCTCCAGGGCAAATTAGAAGAAAGCCATAGCTTTAACGTCGTGAAACTATGGCTTTAAGTTATTTTAATGTTCTGAAATTAAACCATACTTCAAGAAATTATCTTTATTGAAACAAGTTTAAACTCCTAATGACATCTGATTTACAGTCTACTTATTCAAGCTAATTTCTAAAGGGTTGTTTACACATTTTGAAAATGTAACTATATAGTCTTCCCATGCTTTCTCAGAAGCAAAATGACCACTTTTTTTCCACCCAAAACCAGCGTAATAAACAACCATATTGTCGATGACATTAAGATGTGCATAGGCATTACTCAGGTCTTTTATGTCACTATTATAAGTCTCAAAATCATTAAAATAATCTTTAGACGCAATAATAGCAGTTCCTAATTCTGAATCGGCATGAGGCTGCCAATAACTCACCCAGCCTTCTTCTTTATGACCAGAAACCTCACCATCTTTTTCATGCAATGTTAAACCAGCAGAAATGTTTTTGACACCTTCTAATGACACATTAAATTTCGAAAAATTCTGACCTAAATCTAAACTGATTACTTTTGATTCTATAATGGTGTTTCCGCCTGCATCCCAATTTTCATATTCCAAATAAAAACTAGTTCTAAGAGGGCCCGTTGTTATTGTACGCCAATTGGTAAAGTTTTTAGCGGTATAATACGTCGCATCCACTTTTACAGCAATACCTCCTACTCCACGACTAGCACCAACATGAAAATCATCTAATCCTTCTCCTGTATCGATATGATAACTTCCGTCTGTTTCAGTTTCCTTTTTGTACCATTTATTAATAATTGGATATTCTACACGTTTTAACCAAGCGTCAACACCACTAGAAAGTGTACCACCAGGAATACTATCTTCAATCATTTTTTGTGCCGTTGGCCCATATACCCGAAACGCAACTTTATCATTTTCCCACGTATAGTCATCTGTACGTTCTGGTACAAAACGCGAATAACACAAATCTGCTGCTTTAGGTTGTTCTGCTTCGGTAATTGTCACCACCTCAAATTTAGCTACAGATTTTGAAGCCACTTTAGGTTGAAATAAAATGACATCCATAGAGCCATCTCCATCATTATCGACTAATTGGGTCACTTGAAGCTCACCTGTATTCACATCTTTTATACCAATATTTGATGAATTTTCTGCATCTAATGACGTTATATCAATTTCTACCGTCTCAAAAGAGCGTTCAAAATCTAATGTGTTTTTCACGCTAATAACGGTACTATTTTTCTCTTGCTCACAAGCACATAATAGAACTATCAATACTAAAGCAATAGGTTTTTTTATGATTTTCATAATAATATTAGATTTATTAATCTTCGTTGGCTGGTTTACCAATCGTTGCAAGGATTCCACCATCTACATACACAACTTGACCATTAACAAAATCACTAGCTCTAGAACTTAAAAATATAGCTGCACCTTGTAAGTCATCTGGGTCTCCCCATTTTCCTGATGGTGTTCTATTAACAATAAAATCATTAAAAGGATGACCATCTACTCTAATAGGTTCTGTTTGACTTGTTGCAAAATACCCAGGACCTATTCCATTGGTTTGAATGTTGTGTTTAGCCCATTCTGTAGCCATATTTTGTGTCAGCATTTTAAGTCCACCTTTTGCAGCCGCATAAGCACCAACAGAATTTCGACCTAACTCACTCATCATGGAACAAATGTTAATGATTTTTCCACTTTTTCTTTCAATCATTCCTTTCACAACATGCTTAGAAACAATGAAAGGTGCCACTAAATCAACATCAACAACCGCTTTAAAATCGTCCACCTCCATATCTACCAATGGAGTGCGTTTAATAATTCCTGCATTATTGACTAAAATATCAATGGAACCAACTTCTTTTTCAATTTTTTCAATATTTTCTTTTACAGCGACCTCATCTGTAACATCAAAAAGGTAACCGTAGGCTTCAATACCAGATTCTTTATAAGTTGCAACAGCGTCATCTAATTTTGCTTGTGACGAATTTCCGTTTACAACAATTTTAGCACCTGCATTTCCAATACCTTTAGCCATTGCCATTCCTAAACCATGCGTAGCTCCAGTTATTAATGCTGTTTTTCCTGTTAAATCAAATAAGTTAATTGACATAATTGCTGTTTTTAAAAAATTATTTTAACTCATTGATCTTACAGTGATCCATATCTCCGTAGTCTAAATTTTCTCCAGCCATACCCCAAATAAAGATATAGTTACTCGTTCCTGAGCCTGAATGTATAGACCAAGGTGGAGAAATTACAGCTTGGTTATTGGCCATCCAAATATGTCTTGTTTCTTCAGGTTCTCCCATAAAATGGCAGACAGCCTGATCCTCTGGCACCTCAAAATAAAAGTAAACTTCCATACGTCTATCGTGTACATGAGCTGGCATGGTATTCCAAACACTTCCCGTTTTCAATTCGGTCATACCCATTTGTACTTGGCATGTTTCAACCACACTATTTACAATTAGTTTTCTAATTGTTCTGGCATTTGCTGTTTCTAAAGCACCTAATTCTACCACTTCGGCATCTTCTCTACTAATTTTTTTAGTTGGAAACGTTTTATGAGCAGGTGTAGAGTTTAAATAAAATTTTGCCGGATTTGTAGCATCCTCACTACTAAAGCTAACATCTTTATTTTCTCTACCTATGTATAATGCTTCTTTATAATCTAAATGATAAGCTACACCATTGACAGAAACAGTGCCTTTGCCACCAACATTTATAATTCCTAATTCGCGTCGTTCTAAAAAATAATCTGCTTTTAAGGGCTCTATAGATTCAAGTTTTAATTCATTTTTTACTGGAACAGCTCCACCAGTAATAAATCTATCATAATGAGAATAGACTAAATTTATAGCATCATCTTCCATAACGTTACTAATCAAAAATTCATCTCTTAATCTATTCGTATCGTAATTTTTCACGTCTTGTGGTGATGCCGCATATCGTGTTTGATAGTGAGTTGTCATTGCCAAATATATTTAAGTTAATTTTTGTAAAAGTAATAAAAATATTCAAAATACAATCGATTGTATTTTGAATATCATATATTTGTTACATCATGTTCCTTGATTACAAGTGTAAAAAACGTAATCTAGCAGGTACTAAATAATATTAAAATGCAAAACAATAAGGTTACCATACACGATATTGCTAAGGCCTTAAATCTCGATAGTTCTACAGTATCTAGAGCTTTAAACGATAGCCCAAGAGTGATACAAAAAACTAAGGATATTGTTTTAGCTAAGGCTACAGAAATGGGTTACCAACGCAACCATTTAGCCTCTAGTTTAAGAAAAAGTAAAACAAATACCATTGGAGTTATTGTACCAAGAATTTCGCGTCATTTCTTTTCATCTGTAATTAGTGGTATTGAAGAGACCGCATATGAAGCTGGCTACACGGTTATTATTTGTCAATCTTTAGAGCAATTCAATCGTGAAAAAAAAATTATAAACACGCTTATGGGTCAACGTGTTGACGGTGTGCTTATGTCCATTTCAATGGAAACCAAAGACTATAAGCATTTAGAAGTCTTAAAAAAGCAAGGTATTCAACTCGTTTTTTTTGATAGACATTGTGACATTCCTAATTATTCTAATGTATTAATTGACGATTTTAATAGTGGTTTTGAAGCGACAGAACATCTCATTTTAAAAGGATGTAAACATATTGCTCATTTTTCTGGTCCGCAAAACCTAGAAATTTATAAAAACAGATTTAAAGGTTATAAGCATGCCCTTTCAAAACATGGTCTACCCTTTGAAGAAGCACTTGTATTTCCATCAAAATTAATGGAAGAAGATGGTAGGAAAAATTCCGAGAAATTATTAGCCCTACCAAATCCCGTAGATGGTATATTTTCTGCAAACGATGTGGCTGCTATAGGAGCCATAAAATATTTAACCAGTAACGGTGTTAAAATCCCTGAGGATATTGCAATTGTTGGCTTTAGTAATGAACCAATTTCAACAGTTATTAATCCTGCTTTAACCACAATTAATCAGCCAGGAATTGAAATAGGTAAGGCTGCTACAGCATTACTTTTAAGGCAAATAACAAAAGAAAATGATGCATTAGACGCACAAACGATCATAATGGATTCTAATTTAATAGAACGTCAATCGTCAAAAAAGTGAAAGCTTAATTTAAAATGATTTCAATGAAAACAATTGCTCCAATATTTATTTCATTTCTATTATTAATGACTTTTACGTCTTGTGAAACGTTACAAAGCGATAAAACAATAAAATTAGCTCACGGATTAGACACAAATCACCCTGTACACAAGGCCATGATACGTATGGGTGAAGAGCTTGACAAAAATTCCAAAGGAAAATTAAAATTGGAAATCTATCCTAACCAGCAATTAGGTTCTGAGCGTCAATGCTTAGAGTTGCTTCAAATAGGAAGTTTAGATATGACCAAAGTATCTGCGGCAGTGATGGAAAATTTTTCACCAGATATGAAAGTGTTTGGACTTCCATTCATTTTTAAAGATCGCGAACATACGTTTAATGTTTTAGATGGTACTATTGGGAAAGAACTATTGGATGGAGGACAAAAATATTGGCTAAAAGGTCTAGGATATTATGATGCCGGAAGCCGAAGTTTTTACACTAAAGAAAAACCTATTGAAACACCAAAAGATTTAGAAGGCTTAAAAATCAGAGTTATGGAAAGCGTTACAGCCATGCGCATGGTTACAAGTCTTGGTGGTTCTCCTACTCCAATATCTTCGGGAGAATTATACACCGCTTTACAACAAGGTGTTGTAGATGGTGCAGAAAACAATCCACCGACATTTTATCTTTCAAGACATTATGAAGTTTGCAAGTATTTTTCTTTGGACGAGCATACTACCATTCCAGATGTATTAATTATCAGTACGCATTTGTGGGAAACCCTGAGTGCTCAAGAAAAAGTATGGTTGCAATCAGCTGTAAATGTTTCCGTAGAGTATCAACGAAAATTATGGGCAAAAGCAGAATTAGAAGCCTTAGAAGCTGTAAAAAAAGCGGGAGTTACCGTTGTTAAACCAGACAAAACGATTTTTAAGAATAAGGTAGAATCTATTTATGAATCTTATAAAAATGATGCACAGGTGTATAGCCTCATTAAACGAATTCAAGAAAGCCAATAATTATGAAATTAAGAAAAAAAGTGGATAAGGTATTGGGCACAGCACTCGCCATAATTATGGGAGTGATGGTTATAAACGTATTGTGGCAAGTATTTACACGATTTGCCATGGACACACCAAGTTCATTTACAGATGAATTAGCACGATATCTCATGATTTGGGTCGGTGTTTTAGGAGCTGCTTATATTTCTGGAAAGCGTCTACACGTTGCTATAGATTTGCTGCCATCACGATTGAATAAAAAAGGACAAACAAAATTAAAAGTTGTTATCAATTGGATTATTATTGTTTTTTGCCTTGCTGCACTAGTAATTGGAGGACTACGATTAGTATATATCACCTTTACTTTAAAACAGTCTTCGCCTGCATTACAAATTCCATTAGCTGTGGTTTATGCGATAATTCCTATTAGTGGCATCTTGATGATTTATTACAAACTTTCTGATATTATAAACAAACAATTATAATGGAATATTTACCTATACTCGTTTTAGTATTTAGTTTTATTGGGTTATTACTACTAAGTGTGCCTGTAGGATGGAGTATTGCCATTTCATCATTATTAACGATGATGACAAGTATAGCCATACTTCCTGCGCTGACCACTGTATCCCAGCGCATGGCGACAGGCTTAGATAGTTTTGCCTTATTAGCCATACCTTTTTTTGTGCTTTCAGGCCAACTTATGAATAAAGGTGGTATTGCACATCGTTTAATAGATTTTGCCAAAACACTTGTCGGTGCGCTTCCTGGTGGATTAGCGTTAATCAATGTCATTGCTGCCATGTTAATGGGAGCCATAGCAGGATCAGCCATGGCATCTGCATCTGCTATGGGAAGTATTTTAGGACCCGAAATGGAAAAGGAAGGCTATTCAAAAGAATTTGGAGCAGCCGTAAACATTACATCTTCAACTACAGGATTAATAATTCCACCAAGCAATGTGCTCATTGTGTATTCATTGGCAAGTGGAGGTGTGTCCATCGCTGCCTTGTTTTTAGCAGGTTATATTCCTGGGATTTTAACAGGATTATTTCTTATGATTGTGGCCTCTTTTTGGGCAAAAAAGAAAGGCTATAACGTAGGTAAGAAGAGTTCTTTAAAAGACGTTGGACGTACATTCTTTAGAGCTTTTCCTAGTTTAATGTTACTTGTTGTAGTGATTGGAGGTATTGTGGCCGGTATTTTTACAGCCACGGAAGCATCTGCTATTGCTGTTCTTTATACGTTAATCTTAGGCTTTTGGTATAAGGAAATCACCTTTAACGATTTACCAGAAATATCGTTAGAAGCTTGCGGCACCACCGCTATTGTAATGCTTTTGATTGGTGCATCTACGAGCATGTCTTGGGTAATGTCTTACGAGAATATTCCCAATGATATTAGTACAGCTTTATTAGGAGCAAGCAATAATCCCATAGTGATATTACTAATTATTAATTTGATATTATTGGTTGTCGGTATATTTATGGATATGACACCTGCGGTGCTCATATTTACTCCAATATTTTTACCTATTGTTGAAAAGCTTGGCATGGATCCCGTACATTTTGGGATCGTTATGATTCTAAATTTATGTATAGGCCTCTGTACTCCACCTGTAGGATCGGTTTTATTTGTAGGAGTCGGTGTGGCAAATACAACCATAGAGAAAGTGGTTAAGCCACTTTTACCGCTTTTTGCAGCCATGATTATTTCCTTACTATTGGTTACGTATTTTTCAGAATTAAGCTTGTGGTTGCCTGGTCTATTTGGGTATTAAAATGTTATTTTGGAAGTATTCTTCAGAGTTTAAAATATAGATACGCTATCACTTAATATCCTATTAAAGGAAGGATAGATCATGATACCTTTATAAAACAACTATCACTCTTATTATTATCATCTCATGAAAATAAAAAAGCCCTACATCTCTGTAAGGCTTGATTTTACTTGTGGTCCCACATGGACTCGAACCATGGACCACCTGATTATGAGACACATTAAGTTACTTATCAATGTTTTTCATTTAGCTTCATTTGTCTGATTTTCAGCTATTAGCTATAAACTCATTTTCATTTAATTTCAAATTATTGCATTATTCTGATAAAATGTTGCCGAAATGTTGCAGGCAGATTTCAAACAATAACTTTATTATGTAACACTGTAATTACTGCAACTTCTGTAACGAGTAAATTTAATTAAAAGTGTATTGAAATTCAAAAGTTTGTTGATTTATTATTTCTTGATGTACTGTAGTATTATTTTCAGAACCATAAAAGCGCATTTCAGCTTCTGATGAATCTTCTATATAAAAATCTAACTCAAAACTTGCTGTATTCTCTGGAATCTCTACGCTTACTATATTTTGAGTATAATCGAAATCTGAATTAATTGTTGATTGAGTACCATCTTCTAAAGTTAATATAGTTGTTAACCCTACTGACACCCAACTTTCAAGAGTACCTGTTGTAAACTCTATTATATGAGACTGACTAATTTGTTGCTGTTCTTGTTCTTGGTTGTCATCATCGCTTGAACAAGCTGTAAATGCAAAAATGGCTATTAATGCTAAAAATATATTCTTCATAATTTATTATTTATTGGTTAATTGTTTTTTTTTTAAAATGGCAAGTCATTATCTGGGTCATCTATAAAACTTGCTTGTTCTGATTCAAGGACTGGGTTTGGCATTACTTCTTGACTTTTTATAAGTTCTATTCTCCAACCTTGAATAGCATTAAAGTATTTAGTTACACCTTCAGGATTAACCCACTCTCTACCCCTTAAATTAAGGTCTATTTTTACTTCTTGACCTACAACAAATCTATCCAGTAAGTCACATTTATCTTGGATAAATTCTACTAATATATGTTGTGGATACTGTTCTTCTGTAGTAATAACAACCTCTCTTTTTCTAAAGCCATTATCACCTAGGATTTGAGTCCCATTTAAAATTTTTATCTTTCCTATTAAGTCCATTTGTTGACGTTTTAATTTTATTTAGAATATCATTTAGATATACCTCTTCTTTACTAAATGGTTTTGTGTTTTCAAAACTCTTATCTATACCTTCGTATAGCTCTGTAAATAATAATTCTATTATAAAAGATTTATGCTCTCTTAAGTTTCTGTCAGGAAATTCAGCTTCTAAAGTATCTTTAATTTTACTTAAACCAATATATCTTTCTTCATGTTTAAGCAACCACCAAGCAACTTCATCTCTACTACAAAAACCTTCAGAAGTTAATAGAGCTTCTAATTCTTCTATTATCTCTTTAAACCTCATATTAACTTACTCTTTTTATGGAATTTTTAAAATTGAATTTTCTATAAAACTCTAAAAACAAGTACCTTTCTTCAGAAGTATTCCCTTCAAATATCATCATTGATTTCCTTCCTTTATCACTCCTTGAAGTGCTGAAAAAGATAAAGTCATTTTCAAACTTATCAGAATCTGAACTTTCTATATTAGTTGGACTGAACTCTAGTACTCTCTTACCTGTATGATTCAATTCATAAACATTAAGACCATCAAAAACTAATTTATAAGGCACTTCACTAGATGACACCAACCTAAAAGGAACATAAATAAGTCCTATGAATGAAAGTAATATCATTAAAATACTATCACTAAATAGTGCTAATCCACTTACAACTAAAAGCACCAATAATACAACATAAAAATGCTCAAATATCAAATGTTTATTTAGCATATCTCTATGGTTTGTATTCACAAAAACCAGCCTATTATCATTGTTTTTAGAGGTTTTAAACTCATAGTCGATAAAATTATCTTTATCCTCATAAAGCTCTAAAACAACATTTTCTTTAGACTTCAAAGAGTCTTTATTCTCTGTAATTCTTGAAATATTTAGTTTCATATTGTATCAATCTATAATTAACAAACATACTTATTTTATCATTTATGATAACCAAAACAGCACACTTAATTATCATTTTTGACAACTAGATAAAACGTGTTTTAGGTTGAATGACAAGGAGAAACTTCAGTTAGCAATTGGTAAGCGAGTTAAATTGTTGAGAGAGGAAATTAACATGCCTCAACAAGACCTTGCTGCTAAATGTAATATTGAAAAATCTAATTTAAGTCGATTAGAAGCTGGAGGAACTAATCCTACTTTATATACTCTGAAAAAGATTGCGGATAATCTAGGGGTTTCCCTTGAAGAATTAGTAATTAAGCTCTGAGCCCATTTTCTCAACAAACTCTCTTGTTAGGCTGTAGGGAAACTTATCTATAAAGTTATAATAAGCTACTTTTCTTAAAACTCCTTTTTGAGTTTTAGTATCTGAATTACAAATATCAGCAATATCATCTTTTAGGTAAGACATCTTATGATTTAATCTGTTTATATAAGTATCTATATTGTTATTAAAATCTAACTTCCCTTCTTCTCTAGCCAAAAACAATGTTTCAAATATTAAGACGTACTCATTTAAAAAAACACCTTGCTTACCTCTTTTAGAAAGTGGTAAATAAAAACTCTCTTCAAAAAGCCCTGTTTTCTCCAACCAGTTATTAAATGTTTTTTTGTCAACACCAAACTCCTCTTTTGCGATTTTCTCTTTAGAGATAGAGAATTCTTTGAAAATCAAAGTCATTAACTGCTCTTCATTTAAAGCACCTTTCTTTTTAGAGAAAATAGTTTTAACCAAAACAGACCTTAATCCATTCTTATCATCTAACAGTTTATCCAATCCTTTTTGGTTGGTCACTAGTTTTTTTAATTCTGGTGCTTGTTCTTTTATTGATTTAATACTTCTTATTAACACTGAAATAGTGCTAAAGTCTAAAAGCGCAAACAGTTCATTAAAAAATTCATAATTAACTTCCTTTTTAAAAGCTTCATGAAATGCTTCTTCAGAATCACTTTCAACTCTTAAAGTTCTAAACTTAATTACTGCTTTTTCTCTGTCCCCATCACCTAATAAAAAAACAAGTATATTATCATATAACACACTTGCTTTTCTTTTTGGAAGAGAGCTTACTTTTTTAAATATCTTATTTAGCACCTAGTAAAATTAGGTGATAAAAATAAAGAATCTATTTAACTAGACCTTGCAAATAAGCAACTTCATGATTTCCTCCCATGAATTTATCTCTATAGGAGTTAATGCCTCCTAAAGGTTTCCATCCTTTTTTAATGTACTCATTTACTGTTATAACTAATGCATCTAAATGAATATCTCTTAATACTAAATACTCCATTACTTTAAATTTTAAAATTAATATTACAGCAAACTTAAAAATGAAGAAAATTACCAATCCAAATTCTCCCTGATAAAATCAATTTTTAGCTATTAATACTAATCTATGCAACTTACAAATTGTAGATTTTTGCTTAAAAAAGCTACTCACACACTCCTTCATACATAAATAAAAGACAAAAAGTCCCACTTTTTCCAATTCACTATATATAGAAATGGAAAAAAGAGGACTATTTTATCAATCCATTATCACTAAAACTATAAAAGTCATCTTTAGTTACTATTAAGTGGTCTAACAGTACTATATCTAAATACTGGCCTGCCTGTTTTAGCTTTTGAGTGAGGTTTTTATCAGCTTCACTTGGGGTTAAATTCCCACTTGGGTGATTATGAGCAATAATAATATTTGAAGCATTGCATTTAAGCGCAACACTAAACACTAATTTAGCATCTACCACAGTAGCAGAAACACCTCCTTTAGAAAGCGGATAAACACCTAAAATCTGGTTACTCCTATTCAGCATTAAAATCTTAAACTCCTCTTGTAATTCTATAGTAGAATCACTCCAACAAGCCCTTATAATATCATAAGATTGCTTACTATTACTTATTTTTAGTCTATCACTCCTGTTATTTGAGTATGAAACACTTATTTCTGAAATTTTCATGTTTTTAAATTTAGTTTCCTAGGAAAATAATTATCAATTTACTTGTATCTTAATTTTGGAACATATACCTTTGCCAAAGAAGTTTCTTTCTGAAACACTTCAGAACAATTCTTCGCAAAAAGTATATAAATATGGTTGAGGGAAAGAGCTTTGAAGTTTCTTTCTTTTGGTACTTTTCTTTCTTTGTAGAGAATTAAAACCTATTAATACTATCTTATTCTTACCTTCAAGATTAATAATATATCCTTATAGTAATAGTGTAAACTAGCTACAGCTAGACTATCTTTTATTTATGAAGGTATGAGCAAACAAGTATAATAAAGTAAGGGTATTTTAAAACTCAAAAAACAAAGCCCAATCTGTTTACATAGACTAGGCTTATATTTTTACTCTGCATGCTCAAGAATTCCATTCTTTGAAAACACATCAGAGTTTGCAATAACATTCTGCTCATACTTAACAGCAGTTTGTTTTGGCTTAACAGCATCTTCTGTAACATACACCCATCTATGAGATAATGTTATTTCTTCCCCTGTTTCCTTTACAACATATTCAAAAGGCTCACATTCCTCTTTAATGATGCTTCCTGGCATTTCTGTTCCAATAAGTCCAGTACAAGTTTGCTCATCAAATGTACTTGGTATAAAAGCACGCTTTGCAGTAGCATAGAAGTTACCTGTAACCTTGCTTAATACCATTTCAATTCCTCCTTGCAGTTCCAAAACAAAGAATGATGTTCCATCCTCTTTCTGTCTCTCTTTGTATTTTACGATTCTAACCATTTTTCTAAAAGTTTTTGAGTTGTAGTACACCACACAGAAAATCAATCCTCCATAGAATATAAATTACAGCTATCAACTTGAATTTATTTATCCTGCTAGAAAATTTTCTTCACTATACAAAGTGGTGGGGGAATCTCTATCCCCAGAAATGGGTGGGGGTTTTGCATAGGGTACTGAGCCCTCACATCAAGCATCTAAAAAAATTATTTTTTAAAATTTTTTATACCAAAAATTCTAGTTAAATTTATGCACTCCCTTTGAAACTTTATTAAATAAGCCTTGTTTAATTTTTACTAAGAAGAATATCTATGCCTAAATATTTTAAGGATTTATCATACCCTAAAAATTTTAAATACAGTTCTGACTCTAACAATATTCCTCTAGAATTTTATGAAGAAACTTTTCCTGTTTCAAAAAATATCGACCTATTATTAGGATACTTTAGTTCAAATGCTATCAAAGTTCTTTCAAAAAGTCTTGCTGAGTTTCTTTATTCAGGAGGAAACATGAGGATTATTACAAATCATGTTTATAGTCTTGCTGATTACGAAAACTTAATTCTAAATCCCGAAGTCAGGAATGAGGATAAAATGATTAATATTTTTAAAAACCTATCAGAGATTGAAAAAAATTTAAGTCAAGAAGGTTTACACTTTTTTGATTGTTTGAAATACTTACTTAAAGCTAAAAGGTTACAAATACTACCTGTGAAATTTAACGATGTTGATTTAGCTCATTGTAAAACCATGACATTATATGATGGAATAGATTATATTACTACAGAAGGGAGTATTAATTTTACTTTATCAGCCTTATTAAAAAACTCAGAAAGCTTTCAAGTTGAAGCTCCTTGGAATGGCGAGATAAGTAAAAGAAGAATTAAAGATGCAAGAGAAAATTTCGAAAGAATATTTAGTCAAAATCATCCAGAGTATAATTACATTGATAAAGAGAAAATTGAAGTAGTTATAAATGCTATAGGTAGAGATAAGGACATTTCCGATTTACTTGATGATTCTTTAGATTTAAAAGGGAATGGATATAGTGAAAAAGTAAAAGGTATAATTGAAAGAAAGCGCATACATTTTGAAACTATTATAGAAGATATTAAAAACAAACCAAAATTCCCATTTGAAGAACCAAGGAAATATCAAGTTTTAGCCTATGAAAATTGGTTAAAAAATAATAGAAAAGGTTTATTTGCAATGGCTACAGGAACAGGTAAAACTATTACTTCGTTAAATTGTATTATTGAAGAATACAATTCATCTGGATTTTACAAATTTATTGTATTAGTACCAACAATAGCACTAGCTAAACAATGGGAAAACGAAACAGTTAATAAATTCAATTTCATAAACACTATTGTTTGCTCTAGTAAGAACAATTGGTTGTCTGATTTGAAACAATATGGAAAGGAAATTAAATTAGGCATTGAGGAAGATATTTGCATAATTGCCACATATGCTACTTTTCGAGGTACAAAATTTCAACATTTAATTACTAATTATTTTCAAGATGCACTAAAAGATTTCACTTTAATTGCAGATGAAGCGCATACATTTGGTTCCCCAAAACTATTAGAGGTTTTACCTCATAAAATTGTAAACAGGATTGGCTTATCCGCAACACCTGAAAGAGTGTACGACCCAATTGGAGAATCTGCTCTATGCGATTTCTTCAATGCTTTTGGTCCTGATTACACCTTTTCATATAATATGAAAACTGCAATTGATGATAAGATTTTATGCAGATATTATTACTATCCCAAATTTGTTGATTTAGAAGAATACGAGCTTGAAGAATATAAAGTCTATACAAAAAAGCTTTATCAGTATATAGATTCGAAAACTGGGAGGTATAAAGATTTACCAGAGGTTAATAACTTATTGATTCGAAGAAAGTCAATAATTCATAAAGCAGAAAACAAGGCTTCTTGCTTATTGAAAATAGTAGATGAAATTGGTTCTGATAAATTTAAATTTGGTTTTATCTATGTTCCTGAGGGAAATTCATATAATTATGAAAAGGTAGATTTCAATGATTCTGATTTTATATCCGAAAGAATTATAGACTCCTATGCAACAACTTTGTATAAAAAATATGGATTTAAGCTGAGAAAATTCTTAGGAGAAACAAATGATAGAGAGGATATTCTAGGTCGATTTGAAAAAGGTGACTTAGATGTATTGTTAGCGATGAAATGTTTAGATGAAGGTGTTGATGTACCAAGGACTCAATATGCTATATTTTGTTCTAGTACAGGAAACCCAAGACAATACATTCAAAGGAGAGGTAGAGTTTTAAGGACTCACGATAAGAAAAAACACGCTTTTATATATGATATGATTGTAAAACCTCCAATTGACCATACCATAACAAATGAAAAACAAATAAATGCGGAAAAAAACATACTTATATCAGAGTTAAAAAGACTCATAAACTTTGCTGCTCTATCAGAAAACAAGATTGAAACGCTAGAGTTGATTGAAGATGTAGCGAGGCATTATGGAGTTGACGTGTACAAATTAATTAATGAAGAAATAGATAAATATGAAATCCTTAAATGACAGCTTAAGAGAAGAGTTTTATGCAATTATCAAAGAAAAAGACTCTCAAGAGAGAATTAAGAATTATTCTTTAAACGAAAGTTTAATTGATAAAGCATTTGAAAAACTAATTGAAAATAAAGAAATTGGAATAATTGAAGATGATATTAATGATGCTAGGTCTCAATTCCAAAATTTAATAGTAAATAATCTTAAAAGTTTAGACGAATGAAAATAGAATCAGTTAAAATAAAAAACTTCTTCTGTTACTTAGATGAAATTGAATTTACTTTTGATAAAGGGCTTAATATTGTTTCTGCTTCTAATGGCGGGGGGAAATCTCAACTATTTAATGCTTTTTATTGGGTGTTTTTTAATCAAATCTATTCAAATATTGGAGAGAGTACTCAAAAAAAGAAATGGAAAACTGTGGATGATATTGTTCTATGTCCTGATTATTATAAAGTCAATTCTAGTGATGGAGATACTATTGAGACCATTGTGGAGATTAAATTATTAGCTCCACATTTTAAACCTGGGTATGATAAAGATTCTGATGACGTTAACTATACATTTCGAAGAAGTATTAACTATAAGAAAGAAAATGAATCTTTGAAAACTTGGACAAACTCCGGGTTACAAATTGAATATAATTTTCATAGTGAAACTCATTTTGCTGACAAAAATGAATTGGAAGGTCTTTTAAATAATATTTTCCCTTCAAATCTTCGAAAATTCATGTGGTATCAAGGTGAAACTATGGACGAGCTCTATGATTTTAGTAATAACATTACATTAAGAAAAGCGATTGATGGAATATCTTACTATCCTATTTACGATTCACTTCATAAAGTAGTAGAAAAATCTTTTGAAAATATTAGTCAGAAAATTTATAGAGAGCAAAAGAAGGGTAATAAAATAACTAGAGAACAGGACAAAATCATTGATGAGATTTTTGAAGTCCAGAAACAGCTCAAATCGAAAAATGAAAGTAAGCTAATCTATGAAAATGATATTAATGATTTAGAGGATAAAATAAATACTATTGAAGATAAACTTTCTGGTTTTGACCATTTTATTAAATTCAAATCAACATTAGTAGATTTAGAATCTCAACTTTTACAAACAAAAAATGAAATTGACTTTATAGAACATTCCACTAAAGATGATTTAATATCAAAATGGATGTTGAATGGTTGTGAAGAAGCAATTTTAAAATCTCAAAATAACTTAGATAAATTGAATCAATTTATCCAAGATATGAGTGAGACAGAAAACCCAATACCAATTAACCTACCTGGTCCTGAATACATAGAGAGAATGCTTAAAGATAGTGTTTGTTATATCTGTGAAAGACCAGTTGAAAAAGATACAGAACCATATGATGCTCTCAAAAAAAGGATGAATGACTTTGAAGTTAATTTAAAAAATAGAATACTTAGTGATAATTATCAAGAATTAAATAGAGCCAAAAGAAGAATCACAAATGAACTACCAAAGATTAATGATGAGATTGATATTGTAGAAAAAAAGAAAAAAAATCTTATTAAAAAACGTAATTCTCTTGCAAAAAAAATTGATAATTTATATACCGAAATAGGGAGTGAGAACAGAGGTCAGCTAGATGATGGTGCTCATACTGCTAGTAGATTAACAAATCAACTACATACATACAATAAAGAAGTTAAACAAAAAACACGCTATTTACAAGATAATATTAATGCTATAAGCATATTAGAAAAAAACTTAAAAGAATTAAATGAAAAAAGTGATTTATTTAGCAAATCAGATGGTAAACCTGCTAGTGCAGAGGAGAAAGCGAAAAATTACATAAAGCTTTTTGTTGACTCTATTGGACTATTGAAGTCTAAAGCTTATGATAAGCTAATAACTGAAATAGAAATAGAAAGCAATAGACTATATTCTCTCTATTTAGGAAAAAAAGAACAAGGTACTATTGTTATAACAAAAAATGGAATTCGTATTGCTGACAAAAAAACTGATGAATTTCTTTCTAATCTAAATGCAGGGGAAGAAGTTGCTAGTAATTTAGCTGTGGCAAATTCATTTTTATCTTTGAGTGCTAAAAAAATGAATAAATCTTACCCACTTATTGCAGACGCGCCTACTTCAGATTTAGACTATCAAAACACGTACAACTTAACAGTTAACATTAGTGATTCATTTGAACAAATGATAATTATGTCAAAGGATTATGTTCAGTTTAGTAACCAACAAATAAGTGAATTAGTTGCAAAAGCTAATATTTCTAACTTTTATATAGTCACGAATGAATTAATAAATGAGGATGAAGATAATTCAAGGACGAATAAAAAATCTAATGTTTTCAATTTCTCAAAAAAATAATTATGACTGAAAAACTATCACAAGAAATAAACAGTAAAGGTGTTCATTATGGAGACAATTGTAAAAAAATAATGGACTTATTTAGCAGGCAAGAAGAGAAAGGCTCTAATATCACAAAAAAAGATGACAAGTTTTTCTCAATGCTTTGGCAAGCTTTTGCCTGGGCAGCTATTATAGGTTTTAGAAATGAAAAAACATTAAAAGGAGCTGATTTGAAGCATAAAACTTCATTTAAATTTCAAACAATTACTAACTCTTCTGAGAGAATTGCAAATAGTCTTTTATTAATGGCATTAGGAAAAATAAAAGGCGAGACAGCAGAGGAAATACTTAACTCACGTAAGCTTTTAACAATTATTGGAGAACATGCAGAAGGTGGAGCTAAACATATTTTAGAATTAAGAGAAACACAAGGCTTTGAGACCAAGTTTAATTATTCAGATGATTTCTTTTTAGAAATTTACGAAAGGAATTCTTCTGCAAATTAATTGTGGTTATATATCTAAAAAAAAAGAATAGTTAAAAAACTAAAAACATAAATTACATCCTTATACAACAATCAGTTATGAGAGTAGACCCAGTACACGCAGCAGTAGGAACTTTTTTCAACAATTCTCCTATGTTTAGAGTTCCCAAATATCAAAGGAGCTATGCTTGGGAAGCTTCAGAACTTGAAGATTATCTGAAAGATTTGGAAGAAGCATTTACAAAAAGAAAAAATGGAACTCCTATGAACCATTTTTTTGGAGGTATGGTTAGTGTAGAGAGTACGGTAACTGGAGTCGTAAATCAAAAAAGACATGAGTTAGTGGATGGGCAACAAAGATGTGCAACATTTGTTTTAACAGTAGCAGCTGTTATAAAAATATATAAAAACATACTTGTTGATGCTATAAGTAATGGTGACACCTTAAATGAAGGTATAATATCAAGTAGAATAGACAGGCTTACAAAAAGATTTATTGAATTTAGTCAAGAAGTTAATAGACAAACCCACATTGTAGAATCACTAATACTTTCAAAAGCTGATATGCAGTTTTTCAAGGAAACTGTCAGAAATTTAGACCCAACACCTACAAGAGAATCACATAGAAAGATTGAATTAGTTTATACAAGTTTAATTTCTAAAATAAATTCATTAATTCCATCTACTTCTTCAATTGTGGATAAGTTAGATTCATTAGAAATTCTTCAGCTTGTTCTGGATAGTGATTTTTCAATTATTCATATCGTTACTTATGATACACAAGAAGCTTACAAATTATTTCAAGTTTTGAATGATAGAGGAAAAAGTTTAACTGAAGGCGATTTATTAAGAGCAAAAACATTAGAACTACTAGAAGGGTATACAACTCAACAAGATTCTACAGAATCTAAATGGGACCAAATTCTAATGGAGAAATCTAAATCTACAGAAAATTACTTAAGATGGATTTATCAATCTCATAAAGGAGTTAGAGCAGGTAGAAACACCTTATTTGATGACTCTCTTTCTTATTTCTATCCACAACATAGCAATACTACTATAACAATTCAAGATGCCGACAATATACTTGAAGCTTCTAGGAAAATTTTAGATGAAATTAAAATTGCAAGAAAAATTTCTATGGGCACATGGCCCTTTTCAACAAGTAGTAGACCAATAACTGGATGGGATAGAAACCGATTAAATCTATTGATTCGTGAACTTGGACTGACAGTCTCCTTGCCTTTATTGCTTGCGTCCTATCATCTTGGAGAAAGGAAGTTTTCAGAGATAACTCAAATACTAGAATTGTTTTTATTCAAATACAAAGTAATATCAAATGCCCATATAGAAGCAGCGGTATCAGTTTTTCATAGTCATTGCTTATTAATAAGAGCAAATGTTACAACTTATAATGTTTCTACCTTAAGAGCTGATTTAAACGCTTTAATGAGTAGTAAAGTAACTGTAGCTCAATTTAGAGCTGGACTTGATGGATTAGCATACAAAGTCGGAGGCGGAAACAAGCCTTTAAAATATTTACTTATGACGTTAGAACACTACAAAAGATGGTATGAACAAGGCGCAAATAACACTCCAGAATGCTTAGATAAAACAAGAATTTATGACTTTACAAGTACAACTATTGAACATGTATATCCTAGAAATGCTTCTGGCAATGTATTAGAATCAACACTAGAACCTTTAAAAAACTCTCTAGAAAACTTAACTTTTATGGGGTCAGCAGATAATGAAACCGGAAGCAATGATTCTTTTGCAATAAAACTACCAATATTTCAGGCTTCATCAATTGGCTTAAATTTAGATATTGGAACTTTAACACAATGGACTACTTCAGAATTAGGTGTCAGAAAAACATTATTGAAAGATATGGCTTGCGCAATTTTCACTATCTAATTACTAAAACTAACATATTGAATTAAAGAAATCATTGTATTCTACAATGAAAAATTGATTTAATTAATATAAAAAAAGAGGTAATACTTTTGTAAAAGTCTTACCTCAGATTTCCATAATATTGCTTTACATTACTAAGAATCTATTAATTCGCTAAGACCTATTTCAATCTTCTCTACCAAAAAATCATAACCATCAATATTAGACCTTTTATTCAGTTCTTCATTTAACAATTGAAGTCCGTCATCAATATGCATTTTTATATACTTAGGGAGGTCTTTATCAGTTATATGAATACCATAATGTAAAGCAACCATACCTAAATAATAAT
This sequence comes from Winogradskyella marina, assembly GCF_015645385.1. GTDB lineage: Bacteria > Bacteroidota > Bacteroidia > Flavobacteriales > Flavobacteriaceae > Winogradskyella > Winogradskyella marina. The sequence goes on along the minus strand of NZ_JADOET010000002.1, from coordinate 212,251 downwards.
CTAAGTAGTGCCCAAATAAAACAGCTTTGCTATATTCTTTTCCTCCAGAATTCTCAATGTCAGTCAACTTCATTTTTCTTTCTGTAGATAAAGAATGTGCTAATGAGATTCTAGCTATAACATTCTCAGCTCCGAGATTTAACCTTCTTGTTAGCTTGGCTACAACCTCTCTATTTTCTTTACTAGTTCTAATATGTGTAAACATCTTTCTCTTTTTTAAATTCTTTAAATAAATTATTTACACGAGTTGAAATAATCTCAGACCCTTTATCGGTATTATGAATTAAGAAAGCTTTATTTAAATTAGGCTTTAAAAGCTCATATTCTGCTTCTGACAACTCTTTTTCCAATAACGGGAACAGAACTACTTGTTCAGAAATAGATGGATAAAACTCTTTAATAATGTTTTTAGAATGATGTTTATCAAACTTCTGTAACGGACTATCAATAAATACAGGAAATTTAATTCCAGATTCATCAACAAGAGCTTTTAGTAAAGCTGTAGCATATAGCTGCTGTTCTCCCTTAGACAAAGAATCCTTATCTATTACTAATCCTTTTTTATCTAACAAGTCAATGTCCATAACATCATCTATAATATTGACTCTAACATTAGAGATAAAGTCTTTCTTATGCATCAACTTCTTTAAACCTAAAGAAATAGATTTTTGTAAAGAGTATTTTTTATCCTCCTTAATTCTTTTAATTAACACATTAATTTTAACTAAAAGCTTTTGGGTGACATCATATTTCTTTTTATCAGTTTCTACTAAATTAAAATTCTTTTCATATTCAGACCTCACTTTTTTATGTGAAGTTAATTTCAGTCTTAATCCACCAACTTGCTCTAAAAGGTCATTCTTTTCAATTAAGAGAGTTTCAATTTTAGCATCAGCATTATCTTTTGCATTTCTAAATTGTTTAGCTAAATGATTATCTTTTCTAGCCTCTCCTTGCTTAATTTTATTATTAGTTCTACTAATTAAAGCTCTATTGATTTTCTCTTTTTTAACTATATCATTAAATTGACTTAAAAACGTTGTTTTAATGTTATTGTATATAGCTTCAAATTCTCTAAAAGATTCTTCATTAAACTCTAAATAAACCTTTCCTACTTTAGAATTAGAATCTTTTTTCTTAAACTTAGATTTCATTGAATTGCTTATAGCTGTTTCAATTTTATTTTTAATAGAAGCATCTAAACTTAATAAGTCTTGGTTAGTTAAAATACTTGTTGAAAAAGATTCTAATTCTTTCCTCAGAAGTTTCTCTGTTAAAGCACCATATAAATCATCATTTTCTAATACAAGCTGATTATATAACTTACCAAGATGTTTACCTGCAATAACTAAAGGCGTTAGGTCCAATAGTTTTCTTAATTCTTGTTTTATACTTGCAGATTCTTCTTTTAAGTTGTCACGCTTAGATTTGAGTTCTTTCAACTCATCTAATGTGATTGAATTTCCTTCACGAATTAACTTTTCTTGCAAAGAATCACTTTCAGATTTTAAAATAACGAGATGCTTATCAATTTCACCTTGCTTATCTTGATTATGATTAATTAGTTTTTCTAATTCTTCTTCCTCAGCAAGTAACTCTTTAAGTTTATATTCTTCAAGGTCTGAAACACCTCTTCTTCTAAGTTTAGTTAAAAGTGATTCTAAGTTGTTTTTAAGCTCTTCATACTTCTTAATTCCTAAGACTTCTGAATATGCTTTACTTAAACTTCTTAATTCTGATTTAGATTTTGCTTCTGCAAGTGATACTATTTTTTCAGCATCGAAAAAGAAGAACTTAGCTATTTCTCTAGGTAAGATAAAATCATTTATAAAAACTTCAAAACCTACATCTTTGGTTAGTTCATTTTCATCTCCATCTATAAGGATTTGTAATGTTTCTTGATTAGTTTTTAAACTATAAACTCTTTTAATATTTACCGTTCTACATGGTATTGAAGGTATTAATAAATTTTGCAACTCAACCTCCACTGAAAATGCAGTTTCAGATGATTCATCTTTACTGTCTCTATTTACTAAAGACAACAAATAATTATCATAGCCTCCAATGTTTTTAATATCCTTTTTATACTTATCCTCTACTTGAGTCATAAGTTTTCCATAAAAACACCAAATCAATGAGGTCAAAAAAGTTGTTTTACCAAAACCATTTTTTCCTGCAATAAGACTAATGTTTTTATCTCCTTTAGATAATAGGTTTAATTCATTTTCACCTTTATATATCCTAAAGTTATTTAATTTTATATTACTTATTTTCATAATTCATTTTCATTAACAAAAGACTCAATTCTATTTTCAACATCATTATGCAACCCATATTTAGAAATCATTAGAGTCTTTGTTTCTTGAAGCGTTATTAAATTATCTATTAAATGATAATATGAAGTATCTTCTTTACAAACCTCTTTTAAGATTCTTCTTTCTGTATCATCTAATGATTTGATATTATTGGTACTAATATCTTTATTGTATATTTTTTTATAAATCTCACCCACAGTGAAATCAAATTCTAAATCTCTATTCCACATTACCTGAATAGCAATTAACTCTTGATTTGTGATAAGGGTTACATGAGGCCTTTCTAATTGCACTCTTTTTTGTATCTCTAATAACTCTCTTAAAATCCTTGCTCTATAATGTATTTCATAATTTCCAGACCTATGACCATCTTCATCTACAGCTGGCATTCCATTTCTTCTAGTTGTAGACCTATTTTCACTAACATTTCTATTTTCAACAAGACTATTTCTAAATTCCAAAAGAGGTTGCATCCAATGTTGACCATTATCTATTAAAGCCGACATAGATTTGTCCTTTTTTACAACTGTACAGGTCCAACAACCAAATCTACTTTGACCACAAGAAGAGTGTGCTTTATTTGTAACTACAGTTGGACACTCATAATCATCTGCACTAGCATCCGCATAGATTTGAAATAATATTGAATTATCAAATCCCCAAGGAGACTTAACCGTATTAATTATATACCATATTTCTTCAAGCTGTAATTCTTTAATTGGTGCATAAACATAGGTATTAGCATTCGTATTGTGTTTAGAAAGTCTTTTGCCTTCAACTTCATGCTTTCTCATTGACCTTTCACGTGTAGCACTTTCTTCGTATCTCGTTCCAAGTAAAACAACAGCCTCTCCCTTCTCATCTATTTGCTCCAAAAGAAAATTAGATGTTGGTCTAATTTTAAGCTTATCTGTACACCATCTAAAAGTATTATTAGGTACAGGATAACCTTTTCCTATAACATTAATCCAAAAGGATTCTTCTAACTTAGGGACTGTTTTTTTAACTATAATAGGAATTCCTTGGTCTCTAGCACCTTCTTCAACTTTAACTAGTACATCGTCAATATAACTAGATATAATTGGGTTTTCAACCATAGTGTCATTACACACCACGTAAACTGGTCTTCTCAATTGATATGGGTATGGTAGAGTTTCTTTTATTCGTTGTAAAGAAATCCAAACTAAAGTCAATAATACTGTAGAATCTTTACCTCCACTAAAGCCTATAATCCAAGGCCTATCTGATGTATCAGCATATGTATATTGGTCTATAATTTCAGAAATTATACCCTCAACTTTTTTACTTCTAATTTTTATCATAATATTTTATAATCTTTCAAAATTAGTTATATAAACTTCTAAAGTCAATATAACTTTTATTTATTAATAATTAACTTGAAAACTTTCTTGATATTTTTTATTAATTCTAACTTATTAATGCAATATTCAAATACATATAAATGAGTAATAATCCTAAATGGCTTTCAAGTAAAGAAGTAATAACAACTGCAAAGATAAAAAGTTGCGAATTAATGCACTATAGAATGGAAGGGAAACTTGAATTTAAAAAACAAGGAAACTCTTATTTCTACTCAAAAGAAAGCGTTGATAAACTAAAATAACCCAACCTCTAAATTAATAAAGATTGGGTCTCACTCAACTCAAAAACCAACGATGTTTAGAATCACCATTGATAGCATTTGCCAGACCTTGAGTAAAATCAAAGGCATTGACATTTCTTGATAGAAAAGAGTCTATATAAGAGCTCTTATTAGCTCCTGTGAATAGATTATATACATTCCAAAGGTTAATATCTCCATTCTCATTTCTACAAAAGCTATCATCTAAATAATAGTCCTTAGCTACTGTAGAAATCTGTCCATCATTAAGCATCAATTCTGGAATTAGAATCTTTTCCTCTTTAGGTAAAAAGTTATATAATCTTGCTCTACCTATAAGCTGAGCAAATTGCTGTTCAGATAAATTATGCTGAGATAGTTGTTTCATTTCCTGTAAATGAGATTGTGCATTATACCCTTCTATTAAGTCCATTATTTTAGACTGTAATTCAGAATAGTTCCCTACTCGCATTTCATCTTGATAACCATCTGTAGAAATACATAGGTTACAACACACCATATTTTTAAACCCAATAAAGAATTTAAACTTCTCATAAGTTTTTCTGTTATACAGGTTTTCTTGGTTGTAAGCTCTTACACCTCCAACTGTCAATGACACATCATGACCATTTATGTTTTCTGTAATAGATGGTATTCTAATGATAAATGCCATTCTTTCAAAATACTGAGTTTTTTCATGCTCTAAAAGCTCTTTTACTGGTTTGTAAATAGCATCAGCAGTTCTACCTTTAATTTGATGAGAAACTCTAACCTCTGGCACTTCAATAGTGTGATGTGAAAACACTTTACCAACACAATCTTGAGCTATCTCTATAAACTCTTGATGTGCTAAAGTTTTTTCGTTATCCTTACTGAAAACAGGTATAATGCAATCATTCTTTAGGCTAGAAAGGCTAACCTCTTTTGTGTTAGCCTCTATAAATGGATTTTGCTGATATACTTTCTTTTCTGAAGGTATTTGCAAATGATGCACAATTTCAGGATTACCTTCAGGAATATTAATTACTCCATTACGTTGCTTGTTAAGCTCTGCTACTGATACTATTTCCATTTTGACTAAAATTTTCTGGTTTAACTAATTGTTCTAACTGGTCTTTTTTATCTTGATACAAAGCTTTCAATGGCAACTGAAAACTTGGGTGCTCTTTATACAGTTCCATTAACTGACTGACAGATAAACATTCTTCTATTCTCTGTTTTACATCTTCTTCTTTGACAGGTGAAGTACACCATTCTAAAATGCGCTTTCCTGTAGAAGTATTTATCATAAATTCTGGTCTACCTGAAAATAGGTTAGTTCTATCTTTACTTGCAGTTGCAAAATGTTTTATGTCAATATCAAATACAATGGTAAATTCATAAGAAACATCATCTCTTTGTACAGCTTTTAATCCAACTTTTTCAGGAATATATTTTCCATCTTTTTGTTGGAGCACATAGTCCTGTTTAGTCCTCATTGTAGCTATAACATGAGCATCACATTGTAAAATCTTATTGATGAATGCTTTTTGCCTTGGTGTTACTTTATTCCAGTTTGTAAAAGAGTTGCCTGGCAATTTTGAATGGTAATCTATAAGTTCATCCCATACTTGCGAGATTGAATCCAAAATTATTACTTCCATTCCTGCCTTTTCACAAACCTCTATTGCTTCAATAAATTTCTCTGGTGTATAAGGTGGTTGTAATGGCAATACATTGTAGTTCCCTATGTGAGCATAAAGGTCAGCTGAGCCATTCTCTGTATCTATTACAGCCACTTTGTCCAGTTGGTCATTAGTTAGTCCTTTAGCAAGTAAAAGAGAGCTTAAACTCTTTCCAGAGCCACTACTCCCTTGTAAAGCCATTTTAATTTTGGCTTGTTTTCTTTCTGATTTTCTTAATTGCATAATAAAATTATTTAAAGATTAATATTTATATGAAAACAGGCTAATCCGAAATGAAATTAGCCTGTTGTAAAATGAATGTTTGTAATAAGTTATAGGTCTATAAATTTCCTGTTTTCTATATCTAAATCTTCATTTGAAAACTCTTTTAGATAAGCTATAGTAATAGAAACATCACCATGACCCATCATTTCCGTAATTTTCTCAATGGGTGTCCCAACCATCTTCAAAATAGTTGCGAAACTATGTCTAGCCACATAAGAGGTAGGTTTCTTATTAATACCTACTAATGAGGCAATCTCTTTTAGTTTTGAATTATATCTTCGAAGCACCTTATGTTTCCTGTTTGCTATCTGTTGTGGTGTTAAATCATTACTTAATAGAATTGGGAACACATAGTCTGTTGGTCGATTTTGTTTCTTATAATAATCTAGAATGTCTTTTACTGGTGGGATAATTTCTAAATTTAATTTCCCTTTTGTTTTTGACCTTACATAATAGATTCGGTTATTCTGTATATCTGACCATTTTAAGTAAACCATATCATGAAAGTTCATACCTCTACAATAAATGGAAAACATAAAATAATTGTGCGCTTCTAATAAAAGTGGATGTTCTGAAACATTCAGATTTTTGATTAATTTGTACTCTTCAACTGACAAAGCAATTTTTCTAGATTCAGATTTAAGTTTAGATACTTTATAATCTTCAAAAGGATAGGGTTCTTTTGGGATGGTTTTTCTTTTCCTTGCTTTATTATATAACGCTCTAAACATTCTCATTTTAAATGCTACTCCACCACCTTTACTACCTCTTTCTCTTAAAAAGACTTCATATTTCTCCAAGAATATGGGTGTAACACTACTAAATTTAACCCCTTTTCCTTTATATTTGATTATTGAATCTCTGGTGTCCTTATAAGCTTGAGCTGTACCTATGTTTCCTGCTCTAGTTGTTTCGTCAATAATTTCATTAAAGAAATCCATGACATTAACTTCTTTATCCCTTTTGGTTGTTCTGAATTCTTCTTCAAATTCTTCCAAATTAAAATCCTGTTGGTTCAGTTTAAATGACCTTATAATCTCTAATGCTCTAGCTTTTAACTTTAATAGCATTTCATTTTCTGTTTGATAGCTTGGATGGTGTTTTGTAAATGATTCGTTTATAAAATGTTCCTTTTTACAGTACAGTCCTAAACTTATTTTCTTACGTTTTCTGTCTTTTAGTATTCTTAAGTAAACAGCATACTTGCCATTAGCCATAGGTTTCCCATCAAGCATCAATTTGATTGTTGCTCTTATCATATTTTTTGTTTTAAATTTTGAAATAAACTGCCTCAGAATAGAGGCAGTCATTACAGTAGTTGCAGTAATTACATACTTACATTCGTTTTTTGTACTTACCTCTACTTTGCTTAAAAATGTATTTTCTCTTTTTCCACTGGACTAACTTATCATCTATAGTCCTTGTAGGTATGCCAAATTTCACCCCAACATCAATTGCCTCTTGCCTCGTGAAAATTGATTTTAAGTCATCCAATATGTTTTCATCTTGTAACGATAAATCTCCTGTTTCAATAGAGTTGAAGGTAAACTGACAATGCCTTAACAAGGTTTTCATTAATTGTGAAGCAACTAAAAAGTCATTATTTGAGCAAAACAACTTACTTTCTTTTTTGATATTTGATTTATTCCTTAAAACTGTTAATATCATTGCAATTCTAAAGAGAATTAAACCATGTCTGTGTAAATTTGATATGAACGATTGTGAATGGTTATTAACAATATCTGTTCTTATGGGTCTAATAATGCTTAAAAATTTCTCCTTTTGTTGGTCTGTGAAACTGAACTCAATTGGATTTTCAAGTTTTACTAATTCTCCATACAAATTGAATATATCTTTACCTACTTCGTCAAATACTACTTTATTGTTTTTTGTTTTTGCTGCAAACACATCTTTAAAATCTGTGATTTCATCAAAATTGTAAATCATAAACCTCGAAAACAAACCATTTTCTCTGGATTTTATCAAGGGTTTCAATTGGTCTGGTGTACCACTTATAACCATAGATAGTTTTGGCTCCTTAATATCAACAAACACTTTATCTGTTTTTCTACTAACAGATACTGGCTCATGGTGAAACGCCTTTCTTAAAACATCAGAAAAATTACTCCAGTCGTTTTTAAGCATATTACTCAAGGTATCTGCCTCTGATTCCATTATAAGTAATCCATGCTTACTTGAATCTAAAAATGAATGCATTTCTGCGCTACTTATATTAGCTGGCAAAATTTTCACTTTTATGTCAGGGCATTTATCAGACTCACTTTTCTTGTTTTTATTACTTTCTTCACAAATTAAAAATTGGCTTTTACTTTCATTAAAAATTTTATCGTGAATTGGTTCTATTAACAATCTTGAATAGTTCATAACTCCTTTTCCAGATGCTGCTGGTGCAATTACCATTAGATATAGGTGAGGGTAAACAAAATCTCCATCATAAATCCCATTAACACTAGGCAAACAGCTACTTAAGACTCCTAAACTTGACAACAATACAATGTCTTTTTCTCTGCTTTCAAATTGTTCTGTTAGTGTTATTAATTCTTCAGGAAGCCTATTATAAATATGCTTTTCAATTAATCTTCTTTCCATTACCATTTCTTTTTAAATGATTAAAAACATCTTCCTCTAAAACTCTTTTGCTTTCTGATATACTCTGTAACATCCAATTATCCAAATCTGACTTTCTGAAATAGATTTTACCTCCATTTGGTTTGGTAAACTCAATAGCTTTCTTGTGTGTTAATTTGTATAAAAAGGATTCACTTACATCTAAGTAAATCAATGCTTCTTTAAAACTCAGTATCTCCTTATAAGCAATCATTTGTGCTCTTTGAAGATTTTCTACATTCTCTGTATTTTCCATCTTTCATAATTTTATGACACCTTGCTAGCATAAAATTTAGGCATCTGATTCTGATGCAATATTAGAGGATATTAAAACTGAAAGTCAGTATCTGTGAGAATCGTGTGAGGTAATGTGTGAGGTTATTTTGGGAAGTTTTCAGAAAAGAAAGCTCTAATTTTATCGAGGTCTGAATTACTTTTATTTTTTATTCTATTTATAGTACTTTCATAGTTGCTTACAGATAAAATAGCTCCTGATTTGGTTTTAAACCTTTCAGATTCTTCTATTCTTTTTCTAGTCAAATCTATAAATAGATTAGACATTTCATTGAACAGGCAAACTATGTTTTCTGTACTGGTATTAAATCTAACTGTTTCTTTAATTTCAATATAATTCAAAACAGAATAAAAGTCTTCAAAACTATATTCATCAGCATCTATAAATAAATTATCATCCATGAAATCATAGATTTTTTGTAAATCTTTTCTTGAATATTTTGGCTTTAAAGTGAAGTACGAAACTTCATTATTTTCCAATTCTAATGGAAATTGGTATTTCTTTTTTAAGTAGTCTTTAATTTCTTCTGAAGGTTTTAAGCAAATGGGAAAAGTAGATATAACTTCAAAATTATCATCTTCAATGTATTCAAATGAATTTAGAATAGTATTCCAGTATTTGAACTTCTCTTTATTGTTCAGCTTAACATTTGATAGGTCAATTTCAGATTTAATATCATTAGTAATTTTCCAAAGCAACTCATTTAATTCAGTTTCAAATTTTGTTTCTAAAACCTCATTATTAATGGCACTATAATAACTTATTATCCCTTTAGAGTAATCAATATTTAAAGGCTGCTCTTCTTCGTTAATATGCTTTTTAATGAACTTATTTATCAAACGCTCAACATTAGTTGGGTGTATAAAGTTTTGAAGGTTTACAATTGCTGTAGGTTGAAATGTGTTCATACTTCAAATCTACTAAATGTTGCCGATATGTTGCAGGCAAAATAAAAAAGCACCTACAATAAAATTGTAAGTGCTTGATTTTAAAAGTGGTCCCACTTGGGCTCGAACCAAGGACCACCTGATTATGAGTCAGGTGCTCTAACCAACTGAGCTATAGGACCATTGACAATTGTCAATCACTTCATTTCTAAAGCGAGTGCAATATTACTACATATTTTAAAACTCTACAAGAAAAATAAACCGTTTTAATCCTTTATATCTTGACACAACTCAATTAAAACTCCATTTGTGGATTTTGGATGTAAAAAAGCTATGAGTTTATTATCGGCACCACGCTTTGGTTGCTTATGAATCATCGTAAAACCTTCATTCGTTAAGCGCACTATTTCTGCTTCAATATCATCAACGGCAAACGCAATATGATGCATGCCTTCCCCTTTTTTCTCAATAAATTTTGCAATCGGGCTCTCTTCATTGGTGGCCTGAAGCAATTCAATTTTATTGGGTCCACATTTAAAAAAAGACGTTTTTACTCCTTCGCTTTCTACATCTTCAATTTTATAATGTTCTTCTCCAAATAAGGCTTTAAAAAGGGTATTCGATTTTTCTATGTCTTTTACTGCGATTCCAATATGTTCTATTTTTTTCATCCTTAGTGCCCGCGAAAACGGGTATCTTTTTATTTATTATTCCTTTTATTAAAAAAGATTTCTTGTTTAAGTAACCGCATAAACGGAAACCTCATTAATAATTTACTCCCAAAAATAAGATAATCCTTAAATAACTGCTACTTTTGCAGATGATTAGTGAGATCGATTATTATGGAAGACTATACACAAAGACAAAAAAAAATAGGAGGTATCCTCCAACAAGATTTAGCAGAAGTATTACAAAAGGCAGCTACAGATGGTGGTTTGCGTGGTGTTATTATTTCAGTGAGTAAGGTAAATGTAACTACAGACTTGTCTGTGGCCAAGGTTTATCTCAGTATTTTTCCGAATAAAGAAGCGAAACCGTTATTAGAAGGTATCCGTTCTAATACGCCATTGATTAGACACGAATTATCACAACGTACGCGTCATCAATTGAGACGTATGCCGCAATTAGAGTTTTTTATCGATGACTCTTTAGAATATATAGACGGTATTGAGCGTTCTCTTAAAGGTGAAGATAATCCGCTCGAAAACCCAGATTTATTAGGTAAGCGTAAAAAATCTTAAGTGAATTTCCCTTTATATATAGCAAAACGATATCTGTTTTCTAAAAGCAGTAATAATGCTATAAATATAATGACCTTAATTGCGTCTGGAGGTGTTATTATTGCTTCAGCTGCACTTTTTATTGTCCTTTCAGTTTTCGCTGGTTTAAAAGATTATAGTCTTAATTTCTCCACATTTGTAGATCCGGATTTAAAACTAATTCCATCGGAAGGCAAGTCGTTTCAATGGACTGAAAATGATCAGGCTTCCCTTTTAAAAATTGAAGGGATTTCAGCATATTCTGAAATTATTGAGGAACGCATTTTTATTAAATCTGAAAACAAAAATCAAATTGCGACGCTAAAGGGAGTAGATGAAAACTACTTAAATGTTACCACCATTGATTCAATGGTCACCAAAGGCAATTGGATTACAGCTAATAGTAATGAGGTTGTTTCTGGTTGGGGAATTTCTAATAATTTGTCTTTTGGTGTTCTCGATTACCTAAAACCACTTTCCTTTTATGTGCCTAAGGTTGGTAAAGGTCAGGCTACTTCGATTCAAGGCTATTATAATTCGGTTTATGTGAATAATGTAGGGCTATTTGATATTAACGAGCAGTTGAATAATAATTATGTGTTTTCAGATATTAAACTCGCAAAACAATTACTAAATTATAAAGACGAGCAGCTCAGTGCCATTGAGATTAAATTGAATCCTAAAGCGAATGAAGATCTTATAAGGTCTGAAATTGAAGCCGCCTTCACAGGAAAATTCAACATAAAAAATAGAGCCGAATTAAATGACGCTTTATTCAAAATGTTGAATACCGAAAACCTCGCCATTTACCTCATCTTTACATTGGTCATTATCATTGCATTATTCAACGTCATTGGTGCGATAATCATGATGATTTTAGACAAGAAGAAATCTTTAAATACCTTGTTTAATATGGGAACAGAAACTAAGGCGATTAGGTCTATTTTCTTTCTTCAAGGTAGCTTAATGACGGTTGTTAGTGGTCTTATTGGTGTTAGTCTTGGATTGCTTATTGTGTTTATACAACAGTCTTTTGAGTTCGTTATGTTGACTCCAGATTTAGCGTATCCTGTTCGTATTAATGTTTTAAATGTGCTTATTGTTTTGGGTACTATTTTTGGTTTGGGAATTGTGGCTTCTAAAATTGCTTCTCAGCGGATTACTCAAGGGTTGATTAAGAGTTAAGTTTAGAGACGTGCTACACGAATTTTATCCAATTTATTTTTAGCAATTCGACTCAATTAGAATGGATTATTACACAGATATGCACAGAGGTTCACTGAGGAAAATGGCAGACACGAATTACACTGAGTGTTCACAGAGATGCTCGGAGGAAAAATGTAGACATGAAGTACTCTAATTTTCATTAATATGTTCGTTTGACTTGGCGGCTTTGCGAGATATAATTATTACACTGAGATACACGGAGATTTCACAGACATGCACGGGGGAAAAGGTAGACATGAAGTACTCTAATTTTAATTAATCTGTTCGTTTGACTTGGCGACTTTGCGGCTTGGCGAGAGATTAATTATTGCACTGAGATACTCGGAGGTTTCACAGAATTTCGCGGAGGAAAAAAGACAAGACTTTTAAATAATTTACACAACCCTATTCATCCAGCTTTGCGACTTTGCGACTTAGCGAGAATCTTCAAGCTTCACACTTCCAACTTCCCGCTTCCTACACAAACTGATAATCAGAAAACTTATCTAAGACTTCATCAAAAGCTGCAAATACATCTTTAGAATCGTCACTAGTGACCATTTTCATGCGGTACTCTTTGAAATGTGGAATGCCTCTAAAATAGTTGGTATAATGTCTTCGGGTTTCAAAAACTCCTAGCGTTTCACCTTTCCAATCTATTGCCATTTGAAGATGACGTCTGGCGGCTTCAACACGTTCTGCTAACGAAATTGGTTTGAGGTGCTCTCCTGTTTCGAAAAAGTGTTTGACTTGTTTAAAAAACCATGGATTTCCTATCGATGCTCTACCTATCATGGCTCCATCTAAACCGTAAGAATCTCGCATTTCCATGGCTCTTTCAGGCGATGTGATATCACCATTTCCAAACACAGGAATATGCATTCTAGGATTATTTTTCACCTCTGCAATTGGTTTCCAATCGGCATCTCCTTTATACATTTGTGCTCTGGTTCTACCGTGTATTGCAATGGCTTTACAGCCCACATCTTGTAAGCGTTCAGCAACCTCAACAATCTTTATAGAATCGTGATCCCAACCTAATCTCGTTTTTACGGTCACCGGTAAATTGGTACGTTTTACCATTTCTGCCGTTAACTGTTCCATTAAACAGATATCTTTTAAAATACCTGCTCCTGCTCCTTTGGATACGACTTTTTTTACGGGACAACCAAAATTAATATCAATAATATCTGGATTCGATTTTTCGACAATATCTATGGTTTGCAACATGCTTTCCATATTGGCACCAAAAATCTGAATGCCTACAGGCCGTTCCTTTTCGTAAATATCTAATTTCATAACGCTTTTTGCTGCGTTACGGATTAGACCTTCACTAGACACAAACTCAGTATACACCACATCGGCTCCTTGCTCTTTACAAAGTGCTCTAAATGGTGGATCGCTTACATCTTCCATAGGTGCCAAAAGCAATGGAAAATCTGGTAATTCTATGTCGCCTATTTTAACCAAGTGTATATATTTTGATGCAAAACTAATGTTTTTTATTAAAAGACCTCACACGTTATAAAAACCTGTGAGGTCAATTCATATATTAAATATGCTAGTGTAAATCTTAAAACTTCACCTTCGTATCAATTTCTTCTTCACCACGTTTCACTGTAATAGCGGCCTCGTCTCCATTATCAAAAACAGATAAAGCACGCATATAACTCATCATATCTGTAATGGTACTATCGCCTAATTTAATAACTACATCTCCTTTTTGTAAACCAGCATTAAAGGCCGGAGTATCTTCTCGTGTGCCATCTATTCGCATGCCTTTTCCGTCGTATAAATAATCTGGAACCACACCTAAACCGACTTTAAAACGCGGTGTTTCTTCACTTTCATTTTTTGTTTTTCGGAAGGCTAATTCACCGTTATCATCTAAATCATTAATAATATTAAAGATGTAATCTGAAATTAAATCCATCCCTTCATAATTCAACTTATCAAAATCATCAGATGGTTTGTGGTAATCTTCATGCTGACCCGTAAAGAAATGCAACACCGGAATATCTATTAAATAAAAAGAGGTATGATCACTTGGTCCTACTCCACTTTCGTTTTCAACAATTTTGAATTTATCATTGTTAGATTTTAAGGTTTGTTTAAAAAGTGGAGACGTTCCTGTGCCATAAACCGCTAAGGTACTATCGGCTTTCATTCGTCCAACCATATCCATATTTATCATATAGTTTATAGACGCTGCTTCAATCGTTGGGTTTTTAGAAAAGTAGTTAGAACCTAAAAGTCCCATTTCTTCACCAGAAAACGCTAAAAATAGATAGTTGTTTTTATCCTTAACCTCAGACTGATCATTCTTTACTTTTAATCGACTTGCTAAATTTAGCATCACTGCCACTCCACTGGCATTGTCATCAGCTCCATTATGTATGGCTTTTTCTGCTTCGCGAAATAATGAACCTTCGCCTCCAAAACCAAGATGGTCGTAATGTGCTCCAATAACAATCGTCGTGTTCGCATTGTTATCTATAAAACCAATAACATTATGACCCGTAATGGTGCTGTCTGCATTGGTTGTAAATTCAACTTCGTTATGCGGATCTGTTTTAGGCTTAAATGAAAAGGATTGTAAATAACCCTCTGTTCCTTTTGGTTGCACACCAATGTCTTTAAAACGTTTTATCAGATATTCAGAAGCCATAACCTCACCTTGTGTACCTGTTTGGCGTCCTTCTAATTTATCATCGGCTAAAAATGCAACATCTTCTCTTATGTTATTTTCAGCAACTTTTGGTTCGTTTTTACAAGATAAAAATCCTGCAAGTAGTACTACTATTAATACGTTTTTCATTTTAGAATAAGTGTTTAAAATGTTTTTGAGAAACCTATATTGTCATAAAACACGAAACTATTAATCCGTTGTATTTCGTCGGATATTTCACCTATAAGTCTTACTTTTACACAAAATTAGGCATTAAATATCACTTATTATAATTCTTTATTATGAACAGAATCATTGCAATTTTAATTCTACTCGTTACGTTTTCGTCTTGTAAAAATGAAACCAATACAGCGACTGAAGCAACTTCGGGAGCTACAAAACAATATGATTCGTTAATCTATCCTGAAGAAACGCATTTTAAATCGTTAAGACAAGTTACTTATGGTGGTGATAATGCAGAAGCTTACTGGAGTTTTGACGATAAACAGTTAGTGTTTCAATCTAACAATGTGAAATGGGATGTGGAGTGCGATCAAATGTTTATAATGGACGCTAACCAAACTTTTACAGATAGTATTGCTCCGCCAATGGTGAGTACAGGGAAAGGGCGAACAACCTGTTCTTATTTTATGCCAGATAATAAGCATATCATTTATGCTTCTACACATCTTGGTGATGACAATTGCCCTGAAACTCCAATGAAAAGAAACGGAAAGTATATTTGGCCAATCTATGATACCTACGATATTTTTGTAGCCGATTTAGAAGGTAATATTGTAAAACAATTGACTAATGAAGTAGGTTATGATGCCGAACCAACCGTATCTCCAAAAGGTGATAAAATCGTATTTACATCAACTCGAAGTGGAGATTTAGAATTATACACCATGAATATTGATGGTAGTGACGTTAAACAAATTACTCACGAATTAGGCTACGATGGTGGAGCCTTCTTTTCGCCAGATGGTTCTAAATTAATCTTTAGATCTTCGCGACCTAAAACGGAAGAAGAGATTAAAGAATACAAAGACTTATTGGCTGAAGGCTTAGTGCAACCAACACAAATGGAATTGTATATCTGTAATGCCGATGGTTCAGATTTACGTCAATTAACGGATTTGGGTAATGCGAATTGGAGTCCATTTTTTCATCCCTCTGGTGAGAAAATTTTATTCTCTTCTAATTTTGAATCTGAACGTGGATTTCCTTTCAATTTATATATGATTGATATCGATGGAAAGAATTTAAAACGCATTACGCATAGCGAAACGTTTGATGCTTTTCCGGTGTTTTCTAATGATGGAAAATATTTGGTGTTTTCTTCTAATCGAAATAATGGTGGAGGAAGAGATACGAACTTATTTATCGCAGAATGGCAAGATTAACTAACTTCATTTGAACGAAACAAAGTGTCTTAAACCGATATATTGTACCTAAAGGCACAACAATATTTCAGCCTAAAACTACTTTTATTTAGGTGTTGTACCTAACGGCACAAATGAACTCGCACTAAAGTGTATTTTTATAAAAATGCTATACCTAATGTCGCCATTGCAAAAATCCTGTAAAGTGATTTAGAAGTTTATCCATCTACTACTGCATGTCTTTAAGACGTTGACGCTCTTCTGCACTCGTTGCACGCTCGTTGGTGCTTAATTTGGTGTTTCCAAAGTTATAACGGAAGCCTAATTTAATATATCTATTATCGCTATCAACAATACTAGAGCTTGACTGATTTAAATACCTTATGGATGTTTCTTGGTCTTGTAGATTAAAAAAGTCTTCGACTGCTAAAGAAATAACTCCTTTTTTCTTAAAAATAGATTTTGAAATACTCAACTCTGAAACCAAACGATCTTCAACTGTTTGAAATTGTTGTAAGTTTTTACCAACCCAAGTGAAAGCCAAGCTCATATTTAAACTTTGGTCTTTTAAGAACGCTACACTATTGTACAAAACACTGTAATTAGACCATTGGTCTTGTTCTACAAAGCCTTCACCAAAATTAGATTCTTCGGAAATATTATAGAAAGACGTCACAAAATAAAGGTTCCAGGTATTGGTTGGATAATAATCGAAAACAAAGTCGAAACCATACTCTATTTTTTTCTCGAGATTTGTTGGTGTATATGCAATGGTATTTGTAGCGTTGTTTTGTCGTGGTAATTCTACGATATCGCCATCGAAATCCATATAATACGCTTCTACTGTAAAGTGTTCTAAAAAGTTAGTTCCTATTTTATAATGATCTCTATACATGGGCATCAAATTAGGATTTCCTAATACCACTGTATTTTCATTTAAAAAGAATGTAAAAGGATTTAAGTCCGTATAACTTGGTCTTTCAATACTGCGTTTATATGTTCCATAAATACTTACATCTTCTAATAATTGATACGATACACTTGCATTAGGAAACCAATCTAAATAGTCTTGCGTATTAGTTTCGTTTAAGGTTAAAGATTCTCCTTCAACATTAGTTTGCTCTACTCTTAATCCTAGATTAAAATTCCACTTACTCCAAGATTTTACATAGTTCGTATAAGCTGCAAAGACATTTTCTTCATACTTAAACGCGTCTGTATTGTTAACGTCTATTATTTCAGATGTACCAATAATATCAAATTTGGTAATGTCACTTTCCGTATTTACATTAGAGTATTTTACACCAACCTCAAAATTAGAGCTGTCATTAATCGGTAGACTGTAATCCACTTTACCAGTCATAATATTGGTGTTTTGATTGGCATTGGTGTTAAACTCAGAACTACCATCAAATTGGTTATTAGTATCAAAATTATTGGTTAGTACATTTTGATCTCGTTCGTAATCATAAATGGTATGATGAGCGTTAAATGTTAGACTTGCACTATTATCAAAATCGTGTCTAAAAATTAAATCTGTACCAATATTGAATTTGTTATCTCTAGACAAATTATCGGCTGTAAAACGTGATAAGAAATTCAAATTTTCATCCGTAATAGCTGTGTTGTTTTTAATCTTATATTTAAAATTTGGCGTATAAAGTCCTGTGCTAGTTAGACTCAATGTGTTTTTGTCATTAATATAATAGTCGAAATTAAGATTAAGATTATGGTTTTCGGTCCAGGAATTTCTATTGGTGTTAGAGTCCCAAATTTGTTCAATTTCATTTGAATTGTCTAAATAATTCACCGTATCATCATGCGCTCTGTTGATTTTCTGATTGGTATAATTATAGTTCACATTTAAGTTCACCTTATTATTTTTGAAATAATGGCTAGTACCAGCATTATATCTTGGAAAAACACCTTGTGTATAGTTAGTAAACACAGAGCCTCTATAGCCTGTAACCAAATTTTTACTCATTATAATATTAATCACAGAACCTGAATCGGCATCGTAACTGGCAGGCGGATTTGTAATCACCTCAACTGATTTTATACTATTTGCTGGTGCGCTTTCTAATAAGCTCATAAGTTCATCTGAAGTCAACTGCACGCGTCGGTTATTAATATACACTGCAGCTGGTGCGCTTTTTATATTTATACTCCCTTCAGACACAATAATGCCTGGCGTATTTTTTAATACACTTAGCGTAGAACCTTCTGATAAAGCGGTATTTTCAACATTAAAAATTAAGCGGTCAGGTTTACGGGTAACGGTTGGTTTTTTAGCCACTACTGTGACTTCACTTAAACTTTCTGGAATATCATTAAGCTGAATGGTTTTTAAATCTAAATGACCTGTAAGGACAATTTTTTGATGAAATTCTTCAAAACCAATGAAGCTAATTTTGAGATAAAGCGTGGTTTCTGAGAGCTTACTTAAATTAAAAAAACCTGTGTCATCTGTCGATGTTCCTTTTAAGTAATCACCTTCACTTTCTGTTAAAATAACAACCGTTGCAAATTCAATTGGCTTGTTATTTGCATCAATTACACGGCCAGAAACAGAATAGTCTTGAGCAAACACTACATGTGAAAGCATTGATATAACGACACAGCAAAAGAGGCGCAAGCGAAAAAGCATAAAATAGGTTTGCATGCAATATATAAATAGTTTTTTACAATTTACTGAGGTTTTTCCGTAATTGTAAATGTTTTTAATTATTGTATTTGATGCGGTAAAGCACAAGAAATCAACGCTGTTACTTTAGTAAAATCTTAAATTAACAACCTTAAACCGTCTAAAATTTAGCTTCACCTCAGTAACCATTTCGTTAGCCCATAAAATTTATATAATTTGAAAACTTAAAAAAATTCAAATGAAAAATTTCATGTACTTTTGCCAATTAGTTATTGCCTTAGAAAAGAGACATGAAAAACATACGTAATTTTTGCATTATTGCACATATTGACCACGGAAAAAGTACCTTAGCAGATCGACTATTAGATACAACAGGTTCTGTAACTGCTCGCGAACAACAAGCCCAACTTTTAGACTCAATGGACTTAGAACGCGAACGTGGTATTACTATTAAGTCGCATGCCATACAAATGGATTATATACTCGATGGTGAAAAATATGTTCTTAACCTTATTGATACTCCAGGTCACGTTGATTTTTCATATGAAGTTTCTCGTTCTATTGCTGCTTGCGAAGGGGCGTTACTAATTGTTGATGCTGCACAAAGCATACAAGCACAAACCATTTCTAATTTATACTTGGCTTTAGAGAATGATTTAGAAATCATTCCGGTATTGAATAAAGTAGATTTACCAAGTGCTAATCCTGAAGAAGTTACTGATGATATCGTTGATCTTTTGGGTTGCGACCCTGAAGAAGTGATTCACGCTAGTGGAAAAACAGGCTTTGGTGTCGAAAACATTTTAAAAGCTATTATTGAACGTATTCCGGCACCACAAGGTAATGTGGACGAACCGCTTCAAGCGCTGATTTTTGATTCTGTTTACAATACATTTAGAGGTATTGAAACCTATTTTAGAGTCTTTAATGGTGAAATTAAAAAAGGACAAAAAATTAAATTCGTCGCCACAGATAAGGAATATTTCGCCGATGAAGTAGGGACTTTAAAACTCAATCAAATTCCAAAACAAAGTGTAAAAGCAGGTGATGTAGGTTATTTAATTACAGGAATAAAAACAGCGAAAGAAGTAAAAGTTGGTGATACTATTACAGATTTTGCTAATCCAACCACTAATATTGTTGAAGGTTTTGAAGATGTAAAACCCATGGTATTTGCTGGTATTTATCCGGTGGATACGGAAGATTATGAAGAGTTAAGAAACTCTATGGAAAAACTACAACTTAATGATGCCTCTTTGGTCTTTCAGCCAGAAAGTTCTGCTGCTTTAGGTTTTGGTTTCCGTTGTGGGTTTTTAGGCATGTTACACATGGAAATCATTCAAGAACGTTTAGAGCGCGAGTTTGATATGACTGTAATTACTACGGTTCCTAACGTGTCTTATTATGCTTATACCAATAAAGAACCAGACGTTCCTTTTATTGTAAATAATCCAAGTGATTTACCAGAACCAACGACTATTAATCGTGTTGAGGAACCGTTTATAAAAGCGACCATTATTACTAAGGCTGATTTTGTAGGTAACGTAATGAGTCTTTGTATTGAGAAGCGTGGTATGATTGTAAATCAAACGTATTTAACCACAGAACGTGTTGAGTTAATTTTTGAAATGCCATTAGCCGAAATTGTTTTCGATTTTTACGATCGTTTAAAAACCGTATCTAAAGGTTATGCCTCTTTCGATTATTCTCCAATTGGCATGAAGGTGTCTAAACTAGTACGTTTAGATGTGTTATTAAATGCACAACCGGTAGATGCGCTTTCAGCATTAATTCACGCAGACAACGCCCATCATATTGGTAAAAAGATGTGTGAAAAGTTGAAGGAATTAATTCCAAGACAACAGTTCGATATTCCTATTCAAGCTGCCATTGGTGCTAAAATTATAGCACGTGAAACCGTAAAAGCACTGCGTAAAGATGTAACTGCTAAGTGTTATGGTGGTGATATTTCTCGTAAACGTAAGTTATTAGAAAAGCAGAAAAAAGGTAAAAAACGTATGCGCCAAGTAGGTAATGTAGAAATACCGCAACAAGCATTTATGGCGGTTTTAAAACTGAATGATTAACGGTCATTTTTAGCTAAAACCTCAAAATTTATAAACAAAAAAGATTCCTGCTATTGTAGGAATCTTTTTTAGTTTAATTAGTTCTTTTAATTCATTCTAATTAGAAATTGAATCTGTCGGAGGCGCTGAATAATCTTCAGTAGATACCTTTTCAACATCAAAAGGCTTCCCTAAATACACCAACATAAAGTTTTGTCCTACAATATCGCTTCTTGTATTATGTACAGAAATAATATGAAGCATGCCTTCATCATCTTTTATAAATAATGGAATAATGTACTTATCCTTACTTGCCATTTCCATTAAACCTTCATAGTGCGCTACATCATGTATATCTATTTCTTGAATAGCAGGATATTTACGAATGACCTCTGTTAAATTAATATAGTCATCAGTAGGAGAAAACAGACCTTCTTTTGGGCTATTTTCAGGATTATTCATCTCATCTGAAGTGACCAATCTATACGAGCCATTTTCACCAAAGTCTTTACTAAATTTTTCAATAACGTAGGCGTTAATGTCCGAGTTGCCCGTCATAGCCATAATATAACCTACATCATTAAGTTCAATATTATCTGACAAGGTATCTGCGTAAATATTACTGCTTAAGGCTTCTAAACCTAATTCTTCAGCCTTATCTATATTATTTTGATTGCTATCTATTAATACAACATGCCTACCATTATTAACTAAATAATGTCCTAACAATCGCGATAATTTTGACGCTCCAACGATTAAAATTCCATTAGATTTCTTTAAAAACACACCAACTAATCTTGCAAATAAACGTGCTGTTGTGGCATTTAATAAAACAGTTCCTAAAACAATCATAAAGACCAAAGGAGTAATGTATTCTGCACCTTCAACACCTTGTTTCATTAATTTGCTTCCAAAAAGTGAAGCGATACCAGCTGCTACAATACCACGAGGACCAACCCAACTTATAAATACTTTTTCGTTGAGTTTAAGTTTAGAGCCATGCGTACTTACAAAAACCGCTAATGGTCTTACAACAAAGACAACGATAGCAAAAAGTATAACCGTATCCCAAGTGTATAGCAGCATTAAGTCTTCAATATCAATGTTTGCTGCCAAAAGAATAAATAAAATTGAAATCAATAATACACTCAACGATTCTTTAAAGTAAAGCAGTTCCTTAAGGTTGTCTAATTTACTATTTCCTAAAACCATGCCCATAACAACCACAGCAAGTAACCCAGATTCGTGCGCAAATAATTCTGATTCAACAAAAACAAGTAGTACTGTTGAAAGTGATACCACATTTAATAAATAATGCGGAATCAATTTTTTATTAATAGCAAAGGCTAAAGCGTGTGCAAATGTAAATCCGAATGTGGTACCAAATAATACAATTTTACCAAATTCCATTAAAGCTGTTTTGGTAAAACCACTATCTCCTCCAACACTTATAAACTCAAAGACTAAAACGGCCACTAAGGCGCCAATAGGATCGATAAGAATACCTTCCCATTTTAAAACGGTTGAGACATCCTTTTTAAGTGGAATATTTCGTAGAATAGGAGTAATCACTGTTGGTCCTGTAACAATAATAAGACCTGCGAACAGAAATGATAAATCCCAACTTAAATTAAAGGTATAATGTGCTACAATACCAGCTCCAAAGAAGGTAATAGCAGAACCGACAGTTATTAATTTGGTAATAACAGGTCCTACATTTTTAATTTCGGAACGTTTTAAGGTTAATCCACCTTCAAATAAAATGATACTTATGGCAAGCGATACAAAGTAGTACAAACTATCGCCTGGAAATAGTCCATTTGTGCCATTCCAAATAGGTTCTATCCACTTGGTTTTATCTTCACTTAAAAACTCAGCTGCAATCGGTCCAACCAATAATCCTATTAATATTAAGGGTAAAATTGCCGGAATTTTAAATTTCCAAGCGACCCATTGTGCTAATATTCCAAGGATTATAATTCCTGCTAATTCTAACATCTATTTACATTTTGCGTGAAAGTACTAAATTCTATTTTTATAGATCCTTTCAAATTAAATCGTGTGAAGATTGTGTGTTCTCGTTATTCCTCTTTCTTTTGTGCTTCTTCTTTTTCTTCAGATTTATAATACACCCGTTTTAAACTCTTCTTTAATAAGGTAAACCTGTAAACGCCAATAATAAAAAAGACCACACTAAATATAATTGCTGTAAGCGCTAAGTATTGAAAATTCGCAAATTCTTTAAGTTGATATAACGCAATAGCACCTAACAATAAATACAGCGAAGATCGGATATAAGACAAAAGCGTTCGCTCGTTAGCTAAACGTGTTCGTTCTATGGCTAAGTAGTCGCGTAAGATAACTTGTTGATCGGGTTTAAAATCCCGACCAAAACGCAACAACTTAATTTTCTTCATTTTTAATGGAGACTTTGGTATCTGTTTCATCGCTAATTCATTTTGTCATTCTAAAAGTAAATATTTTTTAGAATAGAAAAGCGAATATATAAGTCTTAATTGTTAAATATCCTCTAATTTATTAAGGCTAACAACAATTAGTCTTTAAGCTTTTAGTACTTTGCAAAACTTTACAAAATTTTTGCCAATGCAGTTATACCCTATTCAATCTGGAAACTTTAAACTCGATGGAGGTGCTATGTTTGGTGTTGTTCCGAAATCTTTGTGGCAACGTACCAATCCGGCAGACAACAACAATATGATAGATATTGCAGCACGTTGTTTGTTAATTGAAGATGGTAATCGCCTTATTTTAATAGATACCGGAATGGGCAATAAACAAAGCGATAAATTCTACGGTTATTATTTTCTTTATGGTGATGACTCTATTGACAAATCCTTAGCGTCGCATGGGTTTCATCGCGATGATATAACAGATGTGTTTATGACGCATCTTCATTTTGATCATTGTGGAGGCAGTATTCAATGGAATAAAGATCGAACAGGATATGAGCCTGCTTTTAAAAATGCTAATTTCTGGAGTAATGCCGATCATTGGAAATGGGCAACAGAACCTAATAGACGTGAAGTAGCTTCATTTCTTAAGGAAAATATTTTACCAATGGAAGACAGTGGTCAATTAAAATTTACTGATGTTCCAGAGTCGCATATTTTAAAAAATTGTGACTTAGGATTTGATCTGTTTTTTGCCAATGGTCATACCGATAAACAAATGATTCCTATGATACAATACAAAGGAAAAACCATTTGTTTTATGGCAGATTTATTGCCAACCGTTGGTCACTTACCACTGCCATTTGTAATGGGTTATGATACCAGACCTTTGTTAACACTAGACGAAAAAGAGTTGTTTTTAAACATGGCAGCAGATAACAACTTTTATTTGTTCTTAGAACACGATGCACATAACGAAATTATAACCGTTAAGCACACTGAAAAAGGAGTGCGACTAAACGACACATATACAACAAACGAACTATTTAACTAAAAGCATAAAAAAACAATACAAAAAACATGAAATTTAATCATAGAGTAATAGCCTATTTAGGATTTGCAGGAACATTATTTTTAGGATGTGGTAGTACAGGAGAAATCCTTTCTACACCAATTGAAAACATAGATACAGCTCCACTAAAAGTTACAGAATTAACAGATGCTGAAGCTAAGAATTGGGGACATTTAGATCTTGTAAACGATACTATTCCAGGTATGAGTGTTGATAAAGCTTATACCGAAATCATTAAAAATAAGAAAGGTAAAAGTGTAATCGTAGCGGTTATAGATTCTGGTGTAGACATCGATCATGAAGACTTAAACGGAGTTCTTTGGACAAATAAAGACGAAATTCCTAATAATGGAAAAGATGATGATAACAATGGTTATGTAGATGATGTACATGGTTGGAATTTCTTAGGAGATGCCTATGATGAGCAATTAGAGTTTGTACGTATTTTAGCTTCTGGTGACACGTCTAATCCAAGTTATGATGCAGCAAAAGCTCAATATGAGGAAGATTACCAAATGTGGAGCGGTAGAAAAATGCAATACGACCAAATTGCACAAGCTGTAAATGGTGCACATGAAACGTTAACAAAACACTTTGGTAAAAGTGATTATACAATTGAAGAGGTTAACGCTATAGAAACTGAAGATCAAGCCATAATGCAGGCTGTTCAAATCGCAAATGGAATGCATGCAAGCGACCTTACTTTAGCAGATGCTAAAGTTGAAATTAATGAGGCTTTAGTGAGTATAAATGAACGTTTAAATTTTAACTTGAATAAAGATTTTTCTGGTCGTACAACTGGTGATGATATTAATGATTTATCAGATATAGGTTATGGTAACGGAAATGTAAAACCTGTTAAAAAATCGGAATCTCATGGTACACACGTTGCAGGTATTATAGCAGCCGAACGCAATAACGGTTTAGGAGTTAATGGTGTTGCTAATAATGTAGAAATTATGTCTATTAGAGCTGTTCCAAACGGAGATGAGTACGATAAAGATGTTGCTTTAGCCATTAGATATGCTGTAGATAATGGAGCTAAAGTTATTAACGGAAGTTTTGGTAAATCATTTTCTCCACATGCAGAATGGGTTAGAGATGCTATAAAATACGCATCAGATAATGATGTTGTATTTGTACATGCAGCAGGAAACTCAAGTGAAAATATTGATGTAGAGCCTAATTTCCCTGATGATAATGTAAATTTTGTTGAAGTTTCTAACACCTATATTAGAGTCGGTTCTTTAACTTCTAAATATGGTTCTAATATTGTTTCAGGATTTTCTAATTACGGAAAAAAGAATGTTGATGTTTTTGCACCAGGATCTGCAATCTATTCTACATTTCCAGAAAATGAATATAAAAGTATAAGTGGAACATCAATGGCAGCACCTGCAGTTGCTGGTGTAGCAGCTTTAGTACGTTCTTACTATCCAAAATTAACGGCTGCACAAGTTAAACAAGTCATTTTAGAATCTGGTTTACCTATTACAACTAAAGTGGTTGTTGGTGGAGATTCATCTAACGTAAAATCATTTTCAGATTTATCTACAACTGGTAAAATAGTTAATGCGTATAATGCCTTAATAATGGCTTCAAAATTATAATAAGAAAACCCTTTTTTTATGAGATATTTTATTATTAACCTTTTTTCAATTTTAATATTAACCTCTTGTGGTGCTACTGAAAAGCCAATCAAAGCGGTTACAACAACGAATACGTCTACAAGTAGTTATTGGCAACAACATGTCGATTATGCTATGGAAATTGATATGAATGTTAATACCTACCAGTATAAAGGCAAGCAGAAATTGGTGTATACCAATAACTCACCAGATGTGCTGAATCGTGTGTATTACCATTTGTTTTTTAATGCTTTTCAACCCGGTAGTGAAATGGATGTACGCTCTCGTACTATCGCCGATCCAGATCGTCGTGTTGGAGATCGTATAAGTAAACTTAAACCCAATGAAATTGGTTACATAAAAGTAAATTCTTTACAACAAAACGGAACATCTATTTCTTATGAAACTGTAGGAACTGTTTTAGAAGTACAATTAAATGCACCTATTCAACCTGGAGAAAAAGTAACTTTTGAAATGGACTTTGATGCACAGGTTCCTGTTCAAGTTCGTCGTTCTGGTAGAAATAGCTCAGAAGGTGTCGCTTTATCTATGTCTCAATGGTATCCTAAATTAGCTGAGTATGATGATGAAGGCTGGCATGCAGATCCATATATCGGAAGAGAGTTTCATGGTGTTTGGGGAGATTTTGATGTAAAATTAACTATTGATGAAGATTACATTGTTGGTGGTTCAGGATATCGACAAGGAGAACCAACGGTAAAATCTGGAAAGAAAACACATCATTTTATAGCACCAAAAGTGCACGATTTTACTTGGGCTGCAGATTTAGATTATATACATGATTCGTTGAAAATGCCAAATGGTCCAACACTTCACTTTTATTATAAGAGCACTTTAGCACAAAAATATTTAGACAATTGGAAAAAGTTACAAGCTGATACCGCTTTATTAATGACATTCTTTAGTGAAAACATTGGAGACTATCCATACGATCAATATTCAGTGATTCAAGGTGGAGATGGAGGTATGGAATATGCCATGAGTACACTTATTACAGGTGAACGTGAATATGGTAGTTTATTAGGTGTTACAGCTCACGAGTTAGCACATAAATGGTTTCAATTTATTTTAGCTACTAACGAGTCTAAACACGAATGGATGGATGAAGGTTTTACCACGTATATTTCTAATTTAGCGATAAACTCACTTCGTGAAAACAAAAACCCTAAGCCGCTTGCTAGTGCTTATAAAGGTTATATAGCGCTTGCAAATTCTGGTGTTGAGCAACCCTTAACAACACACTCTGACCGTTATGCTTTAAACCGAGCTTATGGAGCAGCGGCTTACAGTAAAGGTGCTGTTTTTTTAGCACAATTAGGTTATGTTATAGGTGATGACAACTTAGATAAAACCATTAAAAAATATTATCAAGATTTTAAATTTAAGCATCCAAAACCATTCGATATCATTAGAACTGCAGAACGCATTACAGATTTTGAATTGGATTGGTACTTTATAGATTTTACACAAACCACAAACACTATAGATTATGGTGTAAAAGCCGTAGAAGGTCAGACCATAACATTAGAACGCATTGGTTTAATGCCAATGCCTATAGATCTTACGGTAACTTATACAGATGGAACAACAGAAGATTTTTACATTCCGTTACAAATGATGCGTGGCGAAAAGCCAACCTCAGCGACGATAATTAACGATTGGGCTTGGGCAATACCAACCTATACTTTTGATGCTAAAAAAGCTGTAAAATCTGTTGAAATTGATAATTCTCAGATGATGGCAGATGTTGATAGAAATAATAATGTGTTTACAATTAAGTAAACACTGTAATATAAATGGATCAAAACCGCATCATGTTGATGCGGTTTTTTATTTTTGTTAAACCTGATGAACTAAAAGTGACCTTTAACTATTCAAAAAAAGACAAACTAAAAAGTAAAAAGCTCATAGAACAACTTTTTACCGAAGGCAAAGCTGTAACGGCTTACCCGCTTAGATTGGTGTATCTTAAAACCGAATTTGAAGATGGCTCACCATTAAAAACAGGTGTTTCTGTTAGTAAGCGATTGCATAAAACAGCAGTTTCTAGAAACCGTATTAAACGCTTGCTACGTGAAGCATACAGACTTAATAAACCATTATACTTTAACACAAGTTCTAATTCTTATGCGTTTATGATTTTGTATCTTAGTAAAGATGGAACAACTTTTGATAAACTAGATCGTAGCATCAAATTGTTGTTTAAAAAATTTTTAGCTAAAAATGAACTTTTGGTAAAACCATCAGATCCAAATACTTCTGACACATGAAAAAACTGCTTCGTAAAAAACTACTCATTCCTGTTTTAGCTGTACTTATCTTTTTTGGTACAACAGCCTTTAAAAACGATTTTTTTGAAATTGCTAAGCAAATAGAAATATTTACCACGCTTTTTAAGGAAATTAATATGAACTATGTAGATGATACCAATCCTGGTGAGTTAATGGACACTGCTATTAAGAGCATGTTAGACGATTTAGATCCTTATACACAGTTTTATAACGAACAAGACGTAGAAGCCTCTAGAATTAATAATGCAGGCGATTATACAGGGATTGGTGCAAAAGTATTAACCCTTGAAGATAAATTGGTTATTGTAGAACCTTACCAAAATTATGCAGCCGATAAAGCCGGACTTAAAGCTGGAGATGAAATAATAAAAGTAGATAACGTTAATGTTGCCGATTTTAAAGATGATGCTGCCAACTTATTGCAAGGTTCTGCAGGAACAGAAGTTTCTATAACCTATAACAGACAAGGCAAAACCAATACGGTAACAATTATTAGAGAGTCTTTAGAAATTAAAGCCGTGCCACACTACTCAATGGTCGATGAAAAAACCGGTTATGTTGTACTAAGAAAGTTTAATGATAAAGCATCATTGGAAACACTAAGAGCTATTAAAGCTTTAAAAAATCAAGGAGCCACGCAATTAATCTTAGATTTAAGAGGTAATCCTGGTGGTTTATTGCACGAGGCGGTTAACGTCACAAATATTTTTGTACCCAAAGATCAGTTAGTTGTCACCACAAAATCTAAAGTAAAAAAATACAATAAAACCTATTATACTCAGCGCGAAGCAATTGATACCGAAATTCCATTAGTGGTTTTAATTGATGGTAAAAGTGCATCGGCAAGCGAGATAGTTTCAGGAGCTTTACAAGATATGGATCGTGCTGTGGTTGTTGGTACTAGAAGTTTTGGAAAAGGCTTAGTACAACGTCCTAAACCATTGACATACGGAACGCAAATGAAGATTACAATTTCTAGATATTATACACCATCTGGTCGTTGTATTCAAGCTTTAGATTATTGGAATCGTGATGAAGATGGTAAAGCCATAAGAACATTACAAGAAAATTACAATGCATTTAAAACCAGAAATGGACGCTCTGTTTTTGATGGAGGAGGTGTAGAACCAGATATAGAAGTAGAATTTGCCAAACAAACACCAATTACCAAAGCAATATCGAATGAAAATTTAGTGTTTAACTATGCAACCGATTATTATTACAATCATCAAATTAAAGATTTAAAAAGCTTTTCACTTCAAGATTCAGACTTTAAAAAATTTAAAAATTATATAAAATCAAGTGGTTTTAATTTTGAAACTAAAACTGAAACTGCCTTACATAATGCACTTATTGTAGCTAAGGAAGAAGCACTTGCAACGGAAATTGATTCAGAATTTAACGCTTTAAATGAAGCTTTAAAATCGTATAAAGAAAATGCAATTGACGACAATAAAACACAATTAAAATCGTTACTTACAGACGAAATAATTAAACGTTATTTTTATAGTGAAGGCCTTTATACTTATTACACTGCTAATAATACAGAAATTAAAAAAGCTTTAAGTATTCTTAATAACCCTTCACAATATGCAAGTATTTTGAGATAGCACTAAAATTATTTATATTTAGCGTCACAACTATTTTCTATAAGTAAGAAAATTATAATAGAAACATGAAACCCCTAATTATCCTCTTATGCTTATTTTTTCAACTTTCTTTTGCTCAAAAAGAATTGAAGCACGAGGTGTATTTTGAAACCGATCAGCACGATATTCCTGAAACTGAACACAGTAGATTATTATTATTTTTATCTAAAATTGAAGATGTCGATATAGAAAAAATTTCTATCTACGGCTTTACTGACGATAGAGGTAGTGATAATTATAATCTCGTTTTATCTCAAAATAGAGCAGATGCCATAAAAGAAGTCTTTTCTAATAATGAATTTGATGAGACTAAAATGACTAATGTCGACGGAAAGGGTAAAATTTTAGTCAATATTATTAAAGAAAATGATCTTAACAAAATACGAGGTTTAAACCGTAAAGTAGAAATCATTGTAACTCCAGTATTTCCACCAAAACCTAAAGAAGAAAAACCTGTTGTAAACAAGGCTGAAGATTTATTAAAAGGTGATTTAAAAGAAGGTGATAAAATTCTATTAGAAAACTTATTATTTAGAACTGGCTATAGCTACTTAACAAAAGAATCTAAAATTATACTCGATAGAATTGCTGAAATTTTAGTAGAACGTACTAATGTTTATTTCACTATTGAAGGCCATGTATGCTGTACACAAGGTGAAAGAGATGCGATAGATCGTAAAACAAAAAAACGTAATCTATCTGTTGCACGTGCAAAATCTATCTACGATTATTTAGTAGATAAAGGCGTTAAACATTACCGAATGAAATTTTCTGGTATGCGTAGAAAAGCACCACTTGGAGGTGAACCTCACTTAGATAGACGTGTAGAAATTTTAGTGACACGTATTTACGAAAAAAAATAATTAAGATTTAATCATATTTATATGCGGAATACCATCTTCTAGGTACTCCTCTCCTACTTCAAAAAATCCTAAAGTATTGTAAAACTTTTTTAAATAGGTTTGGGCAGAAATTCTAATAATATCCTCATTATAATGCGTTTTAATGGCTTCTATTGAGGCTCTCATTATATCATAACCATATTTAAATTTCCTCGCTTTTTGTTGCACCACGACTCTACCAATACTAGATTCATCAAAATAAAAACCTGGTTTAAATACACGTGTATAAGCCACTAAAACGTCATTTTTATAGCCTAAAACATGAAGTGCTTTTTGATCTTTTCCATCTATATCTTGATACACACAATCCTGCTCCACGACAAAGATTTCACTTCGTAGTTGTAGAAGATCGTAAAGTTGTTGAGTTGTTAATTCGTTAAAGGTTTTTACTTTTATTTCTAGCATAAAATGTTTTGTCTTAGTACCATTTAATCTTGAACAATAATATCCTTATCACCTAGTTTTCCAAATTCTGGTTGAATGTTGATATGGTTAATATCGTACTTATTAAACACTAGTTCTTCTATTTGTTGAAGTATAACAACAAACTGAGACAAGGTTATATCTTCTGTAAAGTCTAAATGGGCTTCTAAATGAATTTCTTGTTCATTTAATTGCCAAATATGCACATGATGCACGTTTTTAATAGGTTTAATAGTTTGTATATCATCAACTATAGCTTTTATCGAAGTGGCTTCTGGAGTAAATAGCATAAGTACTCTAAACGAATTCTTTAATAAATCCCAACCCATAACAACCAAATAAATGGCAATCGCAAAGGTTAACACACTATCTATCCACCAAATTTGATAAAACATCATTAATAATCCGCCAACCAAAACGGCAACGCTTGCCATCATATCTGTTAAAAGATGAAGGTAGGCGCTTTTCATATTCATATTATCATCTGCGTTTTGCTTTAATAATAAGACACTAAAACCGTTTCCTAAAATGGCAACTACAGATAACCATATGACTAAATTCGATTCAATTTGTTGTGGATTTTGAAAACGTTCTACAGCTTCAACAATAAGAAGTATAGCAACAATGATTAAAGTAGAAGCATTAATGAACGCGGCTAAAATTTCGGCACGTTTATAACCAAAGGTGCGTTTTAAAGACGCTTTTTTTCTTACAAGTTTATTAGCAATGTAACTTATAATTAAAGAGACCACATCACTAAAATTATGAAGGGCATCACTCAACAACGCTAAACTACCAGACAATAAACCACCAACAACTTGAGCAGCTGTAATGGCAATGTTTAAAATAATAGAAATTAATAAGTTACGACCATTTAAATCGTGAGTGTGCGAATGATTATGTGAGTGTGAGTGGCTCATTTTATATCAATTTAAAATTGATATCTTATAGTTAACACGACAGAGGTATCTTATCTACTCGGTTTTGATGACGACCGCCTTCAAACTCCGTTTCTAAAAAGGTATCTACCATTTTAATCGCTTGTGGAATAGAGGTAAAACGTGCTGGAATACAGATAATATTTGCATTATTATGTAAACGTGTTAATTCTGTAATTTCATTGGTCCAACACACACCAGCTCTTACATGTTGGTATTTATTAGCTGTCATAGCCACACCGTTGGCACTACCACAAACTAATATACCAAAATCTACATTTTTATCTTCAACATCTTTAGCTACAGGATGTACAAAATCTGGATAATCTACACTATCTAAACTATCCGTTCCATAATTCGTTATGGTGTGTCCTTTGGCTTCTAAATGCTTTACGATGGCAAATTTATAATCTGGTCCTGCGTGATCGTTTCCTATTGAGATGGTCATAATATATGGTCTTTACTTATTAGACATCAAAGTTAATAATTGCTTACAACTAGGCATAACTAATAATGGTTTACTTATTCATAAGTTTTAATTTTGATAATCATGATTTTAGTAAGCGTTATTAATTAGTGTTGATAAGTACAACTTAAAATGATAACTAAATGTTAATAACTGTTCACAACTCTTGAAAACAAAAATTAGGTTTATCCACTTATTTTTTCAAACAAAAATACAAGTGAGATTACCAAATTAGTTAACCATTTTTTTAAAGAGAGTTATTAAACATCATTTGTAACGAAATGAACAAGATTTTGAAATAAACATATCAGCTAATTCTATTAACATCGGTTATTAACACCTGTTAATAGCTTTTTAGTTTCACTTAAAAATGAAGCAGTTATAAGTAAATTTAATGTTAACTAAAAGGTAGTAAATTGTAAACTATGAGTATTCAAAATAAAACGTCAAAAAGTTATAGCAACTATTAACAGACTATAATAACCACTATTTTATTTTTTAAATTTTAAAAGAAAAAAGATGATATGTATATATATGTTGATAACTACAATTTTTAGAAAAAATTTAATAATTTTAATAAATTGTTTAGCTATTAAATTTATAAAAAATGAAAAACTTATTATTCTTATTATTTTTAATTCCTTTTATAAATTTTGGTCAAGTACAGATAGGTGAAGATATTCAAAGTGAAGATCATAATCAAAGTCTAAGTGATACAGTAAGTTTAAGTGCTGATGGTTCAATATTAGCTATTGGTTCACCTGGTAATCATGATAATGGTTTTCATGCTGGTCATGTAAGAATTTATGAAAATATTGAAGGTATTTGGACGCAAATAGGTACTGATATAGAAGGTGACGCAGGTTGGGATATGTTTGGTACTTCCATAAGTTTAAGTTCTGACGGAACAATTGTAGCTATTGGTGCACATGGTAATGATAGTAATGGAGAAGGTTCAGGTCATGTAAAAGTTTATGAAAATATTGGAGGTGTTTGGATACAAGTAGGACAAGATATTGAAGGTAGTTCTTGGTACGAAAGATTTGGTAAATCAGTAAGTTTAAGTTCTGATGGAACAATCCTTGCTATTGGAGCTCCTGAATATGGAAGTACTGATTATGGTTTAGTAAGAGTTTACAAAATTATAGAAAATGTTTGGACATTAGTTGGTAATATAATACTTGGAGAAAATCAAGATGATAATTTTGGTAAATCAGTGAGTTTAAGTTCTGATGGTTCTGTGTTAGCTATTGGTGCAACAGGCAATTCTTATTATGGTAATTATTCAAGTTATGTCAAAGTTTATGAAAATATTGGTGATGTTTGGACACAAATAGGTTCTAATATTAATGGTGAAGCTAATTATGACGAATCAGGTAGTTCTGTAAGATTAAGTGCAGATGGTTCCATAGTAGCTATTGCTGCCACTAAAAATGATGGAAATGGTTCTAATTCAGGACATGTAAGAATTTTTAAGAATATAGGTGATATTTGGACTCAAGTAGGTGTGGATATAGATGGAGAAGCTGTTGACGATCAATTAGGTAGTTCTATAAGTTTAAGTTCTGATGGTTCAATATTGGCTGTTGGCGCACCTGCTATTGATGGAAGTAATTCTAATTTAGGTAAAATAAGAATATATAAAAATATAGAAGATGTTTGGATACAAATAGGTACAGATATATATGAGGATGTACCTAATTATTTTGTAGGAAGTGCAGTAAGTTTATCATCAGATGGAAGTATATTAGCCATTAATATAAGAAGATATCCTGCTAGTTATAGTTATGTAAGAGTCTATGATATCAGTGAATCAGCTTTATCTACACAAAATAATATTTTAGAATCTTTTAAAATATACCCAAACCCAACGAAAAATCAGTTTACCATTCAATTAAATAACACTACAGAACTAAAAAATGTAACTATCTACAACAACTTAGGTCAACAGGTTTTAACGTCTAAAAAATCTGTTGTAGATACGTCTAAATTAGCTTCTGGTTTATATGTTGTAGAAATAGATACAAATAAAGGAAAAGCCTCTAAAAAGCTAATCATAGAATAGTTTTTATTACATACTTTAAATAAAAGCGCTGTAGATTTTACAGCGTTTTTTCATTAATTTAACACTACCTAAACACTATTAAAAAATTAAAACGTAACTTTGTGTAAACTTAATAACCTCTCTTCGCCTTGATTAAGTTTTAAATAAGAATTCCTATCACTTATAGGAAATGAATATGATTACAAATTAAATGACAAAAAAGAAAAAAAGGAAATCATCAAAGAATAAGATTTCCAACCTTACAAATACCATTTTAGGTATTCTAAAAAAAGATAGAAATCAAGCTTTTAACTATAAACAAATTGCAGCTAAACTCGGTGTAAATGATGCCAGTAGTCGCAATCAAATTATAAAAAAACTTCAACAACTTAAAGCCAAACAAGAGATTGAAGAAGTAGATCGTGGCAAATTTAAAGCCATTGTAAATACCGAATATCATACTGGTATTTTAGATTTGGCTTCTAAAGGAAATGGCTATATTATTTCAGATGATTTTGAAGAAGATATCTTCATCGCCTCTAATAATATTAATAAAGCTTTAGATGGTGACGAAGTAGAATTTTACGCGTATCGAAGAAAACATAGAGGTAAACAAGAAGGAGAAATTACCAATATTATAAAACGTGCACGCACAGAATATGTGGGGACCATTCAAATTCACGATAAAAAGAATTTTGCCTTTGTAGTTGCCGATAGTGGCAAAATGTACACAGATATTTTTGTACCTATCAATAAAACATTAAAGGCCGAAGATGGAGATAAAGTATTAGTATCTTTAGAAGATTGGCCAGAAAAAGCAGATTCACCAAACGGAAAAGTGATTGAGGTTCTAGGAAAACCTGGAGAACATGGTACAGAGATTAATGCTATCATGGCAGAATACGGTTTACCATTAGAATTCCCTCACGAGGTGGAAGCCTTTGCTAATAAAATAGATACATCAATTACAGAAGAAGAAATAGCAAAACGTCGGGATATGCGTAAAGATTTAACCTTTACCATAGATCCTAAAGACGCTAAAGATTTTGATGATGCATTATCTTTTAAAGTCTTAGATAATGGCTTATATGAGGTAGGAATTCATATTGCAGACGTCTCACATTATTTACAACCAGGAACTATTTTAGACGATGAAGCTTACGAGCGTGCAACATCTATTTATTTAGTAGATCGTGTTGTTCCTATGTTGCCAGAAGTGTTATCTAATGGAGCCTGTTCGTTACGTCCACATGAAGAAAAATATACCTTTTCTGCCGTGTTTCAAATGAATGATAAATGCGAAATTAAAGACCAATGGTTCGGAAGAACTGTTACGTATTCTGATGCGCGTTTTGCTTACGAAGAAGCACAAGCCATCATAGAAAATAATCCAAAGTACAATTTATCATCTCGAGCGAAGTCGAGAGATCTCATAAAGCTTAATATTCCAAAAGAAGTTTCTCTAACAGGAAAAGAGTATAAAACCAAACCAGATATAGCAGAAGCGGTTTTAGTTATGGATAGGTTGGCAAAAAAAATGCGTTCAACACGAATGCGAGAAGGTGCCATTTCTTTTGATAAAGTTGAAGTAAAATTCGATTTAGACGAGGATGCAAATCCGGTTGGAGTTTTCTTTAAAACGAGTAAAGATGCTAATAAAATGATTGAAGAATTCATGTTATTAGCCAATAGAAAAGTATCTGAATTTGTCGGAAAGAAAAAACCGGAAAAAACATTTGTTTACCGTGTTCACGATGAGCCAGACCAATCGAAACTGGCACAATTACAAAATGTAGTGGCACGTTTTGGACATAAATTAAATTTTAAAGATAAAGGTAGTATTTCATCCTCTTTAAATAATTTATTAAAAGATGTTGAAGGTAAAAAGGAACAAAATTTAGTAGATACCTTAACAATTAGAACCATGTCTAAAGCCGAATATACCACACATAACATTGGTCATTACGGTTTAGCATTCGATTATTACAGTCATTTTACGTCGCCAATTCGTCGTTATCCAGATGTGATGGCACATCGTCTCTTACAACAGTATTTAGATGGTGAAAAATCGGCAAATCAAGACATTTACGAAGAGAAATGTAAACACTCTAGTAATATGGAATATTTAGCGACTAAGGCCGAACGCGATTCTATAAAATACATGCAGATTCGTTTTATGCAAGATCATGAAAACGAAGAATTTTTGGGTGTAATTTCTGGAGTCACGGATTGGGGAATTTATATAGAAATCATTTCTAATAAATGTGAAGGTATGGTGAGTGTTAGAGATATGAAAGACGATCACTATCAGTTTGATCAAGATCAATACGCTATGATGGGTAAAAACACAGGAACCATGTACCAGCTTGGTGACGAGGTTATTGTAAAAGTTAAGAATGCAGATTTAACTAAAAAACATTTAGATTTTTATATGGTAGGTAAACCTAAAGGAAGTGATAAATAACGTCAGTTCGAGTGTTTTATGAAGAATGAATAAAATGTATCGAGAACCTTTCTTTATAAACTGCTATATTTTAACTTAAAACAATACTTATAAATAAATAACCATATATGATTCTTACCACAACCAATTCAATAGAAAATCATAACATCATAGATTATTTAGGTATAGTTACTGGTATTTCTTTTAATTCTACACATTCCTACAAAGGAAAAAGTATGTCTTTTAAGGATATTTTCAGTTCGCAAAAATATTATGAAGCCTATGCTAAAGGATTAGAACATGTTAAAGAAGAAGCGTTTCAAAAACTTCAAGATAATGCTAAAGCTATTGGTGCTAATGCTGTTGTAGGTGTGCAAATAGATATTGAAACACTATCAACTACAAATACATTAATTGTTTCAATTACTGGAACAGCCGTAAAAGTTGCCGTTTAATTATGAAGACAAGTACAAAAGCAGGATTATACGTTTTCTTAATATTTGCCGTTATATATATCATGGTAAGATTTAGCATTCAAGCTATTTTTGTAGATATCAATCAAATGGTTTTAGCCGTTTTATCTGCAGTGATTACTGTAATTTTAACACCACAAAGACGTATTGTAAAAAAACAATCTGGAGATCAAATTCAATTAAAATGGATGTTCAGTAAAAAGATAATTGTCATAAAATAAATTTAACTATATATGAAATATATCATCTTAATTATAGCATTTTCATTAGGAAGTATTGGTCATTCTCAAGCAACAATTGAAAAGGCTGTAGGTGAATTTTCAACCGTAAAAGTGTTCGATTTAATTAACCTTAAAATGATGGCTTCTGATGAAAATAAAGTCGTTATTTCAGGTAAAAATCAAAAGGATGTAGAAGTTGTAAATAACAACGGAACACTTAAAATAAGAATGAATCTTAGAGAAAGCTATGATGGAAACGATACGGTTGTATTGCTATATTATACGTCAGTTGATGAAATTGATGCCAACGAAGGAGCAAAAGTAACTGTTAAAGAACCTATTAAACAATATGAGTTAGATCTTAGAGTACAAGAAGGTGCAGAAATTACAGCAGCATTAGAAACAACGTACGCTAATCTAAGAGCAGTAACAGGAGGTATTATTAATGTTTCAGGAACTTCTAAAAATCAAGATATTTCAATTTATACAGGTGGTAATTTAAATGGTGAAGATTTTGTTACTGAACAAACAGAAATCAGTATAAATGCTGGTGGTGAAGCGTATGTGCATGCAACAGCCTACGCAAATGTTAGGATAAAAGCAGGTGGTAACGTGTATATTTACGGAAAACCCAAACAAGTTGACGAAAGCACTATCCTAGGCGGAAAAATAAAACGTATGTAATTTCCGTTGAGTTTCTTACATTTGTGTAAACCGCAAGTTTTACATGTTAGACGATATCTTAACAGCTATTCCCTTCGGAATAATTTTAGCCTTTACCATTGGTCCAGTTTTTTTTGTATTACTAGAAACTGGTGCTACAAAGGGCTTTACGAGTGCTGTTGTCTTTGATCTTGGTGTTATTTTCGCAGATATTGTTTTTATTTTTGTCATCCTTTTTAGCACGGATTCACTATTAGATAAAATTAAAGATGATCCTAAACTACTGGTTTTTGGAGGTGTTTTACTTGTTGTTTACGGGCTAATTAGCTTTATAAAAACTTCAAAATCGTTCCGATCAATTGTAAGAGAACATCATAGAATTCAACTGCCAAAGAAAGATTATGGTAAACTTTTTGTAAAAGGATTTTTACTCAACTTTATTAACATTGGAGTGCTATTAGGTTGGTTAGGTTTTATTGTAATTGGGACGTCTATTACAACTTCTGAAAATGGGGTAACGATCTTTATTACAACGATGTTAATTTCGTATTTTTTATCAGATTTAGTAAAAATTGCCGCAGCAAAACGATTACGTAGTAAATTAACACCAAGGCGCGTTTTTAAGACTAAGAAAATTGTGTCTTTAGTCATTTTAGTCTTTGGTATTTTTCTTTTAGTTCAAGGCCTTTTTCCTGAGGTTTATGAAAAGAGTATTGAGCAGATTGAGAAGGTTAATCCTATTGATTAATAATAAATTTCCTGAGGTGTTGTATCTCCAAAAGTTTCGAGTGAATCGTTATAGATAGTGCTATCCTTAATTACGTTTTTATAAAAAGGTATAAATAAAAAAAGAGACACTTTTCAGTATCTCTTTCTTGAGGTGTCGAGCGGATTCGAACCGCTGTAGATGGTGTTGCAGACCACTGCCTAGCCACTCGGCCACGACACCTTATTAATAATCCCAATAAATTTATTGAGAGCGCAAATATAAAAATTATATATGTTTTAGCCTAAATAGGTTTGCTTTTTTCGCTTTTGACTCATTTTAATTGTAACCATCTCAACGTCACCACCAATTGGAGGATTTATTTTACTCACTGCAACTGTGGCTTTTGTTATTATAGAAGATTCTTTAAAAACACGGTTTAAAATACGCTTAGCAACCGTCTCTAAAAGTTTAGAAGGTATAGCCATTTCGTCTCTAACGACTTTATTTAAAAACACATAATCTACAGTATCACTGAGTTCGTCCGTTTTTGAAGATGTTTTTAAGTTCGCTTTTACTTTTAAATCTACGCGATAATCGCTACCAATTGCTGTTTCTTCTTTTAAACAACCATGGTTAGCAAATACCCTTATATTTTCAACTTTTATTATTCCCATATGGCAAAAATAATATAAAAGATATTAGACCGCTTCGCTTTTAGAACCTAGAACAAAGACTAAATTGTAACTCATTGATAAATAGATGTTAATTATTTAAAAATTCTTTTATGCTTCTTTAAAACCTCACCTATTTTAAAATAAATTTTCATAAATTATGAGGAATTAATTTCTTGATGAATCTGCCTTACTTTCTACTAATTTGAATGTTACGCGTATTTCTTTGAGCGACGTCGGTTATGGTCACTGAGTGTAGTCGAAGTAACATTCATGAGAAAGAGTTAAAATCATAATAATCAAATAAAGACAAAATTTTATCAGTTACCACTAAATAAGTCTTTATTCTAGGTTCTAACAGCGAAGCGGTCTTAAGTCTATATTCATAAACCTGCTAACTTAATTCGTAAATAAATCAAAAATATTACTCAAAGCACCAGTCTTAGCCTTATAAAACTCAGTATAACTACATTTTTTACAAGTTACAGAGCTAAATTTCTTATTCTGAATATCAAATATTTTAGACCACCTTCCACCTGTCGCTCTCATTTCGCTTATTTCATAAGTTGTATTATGGCATTTAGGACATTTATAATTCATAATCTATAATCGTTTTTTGGTTCATACTATCAGTCTAAAATGATGAATAAATGTTACATTTTGTTTAATTTTACCCACGATTTAGTGATGTAGGATATTTGTCTCATTCCTAATTCCTATTACCTAATGCCTATAAAGATGTCAGAAGAAAAAAAATCACTCAATTTTATTGAGCATATCATAGAAGAAGATTTAGCAAACGGTTTACCAAAAGAGAAGCTACGTTTTCGTTTTCCACCAGAACCAAATGGTTATTTACACATTGGTCATACCAAAGCCATTGGTATTAGTTTTGGATTAGGTGAAACTTATAATGCACCTGTTAATTTAAGATTCGACGATACCAATCCTGCCAAAGAAGAGCAAGAATATGTCGATGCTATTAAAAAAGACATCTCGTGGTTAGGTTATCAATGGGAAAATGAATTGTACTCGTCTGATTATTTTCAGAGGTTATACGAGTGGGCAGTTCAAATGATAAAAGATGGAAAGGCGTACGTTGATTCGCAATCGTCTGAAGTGATGGCAGAACAAAAAGGGACACCAACACAAGTGGGAACCAATAGTCCATACAGGAATCGTAGTGTTGAAGAAAATTTGGAATTATTTGAAGGTATGAAAGCCGGAAAATTTCCAGCTGGTACACATTTATTGCGTGCTAAAATCGACATGGAAGATCCAAATATGTTAATGCGAGATCCTATTATGTATCGTATTATGTTTGCAAAACACCACAGAACTGGTGACGATTGGTGTATTTATCCAATGTACGATTGGACGCATGGCGAAAGCGATTATATAGAACAAGTGTCGCATAGTTTATGTTCATTAGAATTTAAACCGCATAGAGAGCTTTATAATTGGTTTAGAGATCATGTTTATGATTATGCTAAAGACAAGTTACCAATGCCTCCAAAACAACGCGAATTTGCACGCTTAAATCTCAGTTATACCATAATGAGCAAGCGTAAATTATTGCGTTTGGTGGAAGAAGGTATTGTATCGGGTTGGGACGATCCACGTATGCCAACGATTTCTGGTTTACGTCGACGTGGTTATACACCAAATTCTATTCGAAAATTTATTGAAAAAGTAGGTGTTGCTAAACGCGAAAATGTCATTGATGTATCACTTTTAGAATTTTGTATTCGTGAAGATTTAAACAAAATAGCTAATCGTGTTATGGCGGTTTTAGATCCTATAAAAGTAGTGATTACTAACTATCCTGAAGACAAAGAGGAATGGTTAGAAGCCGAAAATAATCAAGAAGATGAATCCGCTGGTTATAGAAAAGTACCATTCTCAAGAGAAATTTATATCGAAAAAGACGATTTTAAAGAAGAAGCAGGGAGTAAGTATTTTAGGTTAAAACTTGGTGGTGAAGTTCGATTAAAAAACGCGTATATCATCAAAGCGAATTCAGTGGTTAAAGATGCCAATGGAAACATTACAGAAATCCATTGTACTTATGATGAAGACACCTCTAAAAAAGTAAAAGGCACCTTGCATTGGGTATCTATAAAACACGCCATTACAGCCGAAGTTAGAGAATACGATCGTTTGTTTATGCACGAGTCGCCAGATAGCCAAAAGGATAAGGATTTTATGGCATTTATAAACCCAAAATCTTTAACTATAAAAACAGGTTATTTGGAGCCGAGTTTAGCAGAAGTTGAAGTAGGTGAGCGGTTCCAGTTTCAGCGTTTAGGTTATTTTAATGTCGATGATGATTCTACAGCAGAAAAATTGGTATTTAATAAAACGGTTGGACTAAGAGATAGTTGGGCAAAACAAAAACCTAAACCTCAAAACAATCAGAATAAACCTAAACCACAACAGCAGAAACGCTCAGCTATTAGTGTTATTCAACAATTTGGAAAGAAATACACTAAATTATCTGATGAAAAGCAACAAACAGTTAAGGCAGAGATACAAGAGCTAGCTAAAGAGGTTTCGTACGATGATTTAGAGCCGTTATTTGGCACAGCTGTAAAAAAAGCAGGTACACGTATCGTTACTATAATTGCGTTAAAGGTGTTGCTTAAAAATGGCTTAGAGAAAAATGACGCTATTAATGAGTTTATAGATAAAGCAAAAGCGGATAAAAATGATGTTTTAGTAGCTGAAGCAGCTGAGATTTAACATTTCATTGAGAGCTATTCGCTGTGTATTTTTGTATATTAGGCTAAACCGATTAAATTATGAAAAACACAGATATATTAGCAGAAATTTCATCAGTCACTAGAGATATTGAAGACAATTACCCTGAGCTTCAAAAATATTTAAGCGAAACTAGAAGTACATTACCTAACGGTTCTAATAACGAAGCAAGCTTAGATAAAAACGATTTAGAGAAATACCTCAATGAGCTAAAGGAAATTAGAGATAAATATAAAGAAAAACATTAGAGCGTAAAACCAGAAGTTTTATAACAAACTGATGTACTTCTTAAAAGCAAAAACCTCGAAAATAATTTTCGAGGTTTTTTTATTAATCGTCTATAGGTTCCATTTTTAAATCGTCTTCCGGAATCTCTAA
Source organism: Winogradskyella marina (assembly GCF_015645385.1). Taxonomy (GTDB): domain Bacteria; phylum Bacteroidota; class Bacteroidia; order Flavobacteriales; family Flavobacteriaceae; genus Winogradskyella; species Winogradskyella marina. The sequence goes on along the minus strand of NZ_JADOET010000002.1, from coordinate 169,165 downwards.
TGAGGTTTTAAAATCAGGAAGAATTTGTTGTGTTAAAGCGTCATTCTGTAATTGTTTGGCTTCTATAAACCACCAGTAATTATCGGTTTCATTATAAATTCCTAAAAGGTAACTTTTTGAAGAAATACGTTGATCAGACATTACCATTTGGTTGTAACCTTCTACAACGCATCTAAACTGTCCTTGTTCTTTAACTATGTCAGATACACCAATAATATCTGCTTTTTCAAACACAAAACCTTGTGCTTTCATACCTTCAAAAGTAGCCTCAATAACTTTTAAAGCTGCGTCTTTGCCTCCCATCATGTCTAATACAGACGGAAGCGTGTGTTTAAGAACGGTTTTATAATCCATTTCTAAGGTTGCCGTAGATGTAATTTTAGCATCTTTTAATGCATCAGCTTTAGTTTGAGAAACTACATTTAGACTTGTTGCTATACTTACAAATAGTACTAATCTTTTTAATTTATTCATCATTCTTTTTTTTCTCTTTTTGAGCTTTCATAGCCTCACCAATTTGATTACTTGCTGTAAAACTAGCCACCATATCGTTTAGCATTTGGCTACCAGCTTGTGGTGAATTAGGTAATAGTATTAAGTTACTATTAGTTTCTTGTCCTACGGCTTGTAATGTATCATAATGTTGCGTTACAACAATTAAAGCAGAGGCTTCTTGCGAGTTAATACCAACACGGTTTAAAACATCAACAGACTCTTCTAAACCACGAGCAATTTCGCGTCGTTGGTCTGCAATACCTTGACCTTGTAAACGCTTACTTTCAGCTTCAGCTTTTGCTTTTTCAACAATAAGAATACGCTGTGCATCACCTTCATATTGTGCCGCTGTTTTTTCTCTATCTGCCGCATTAATACGGTTCATAGCTATTTTTACTTGTGGATCTGGATCAATATCAGTTACTAATGTTCTTATAATATCAAATCCGTATTCCATCATAGCATCATTTAATTCTGCTTTTACAGCTAAGGCGATATCGTCTTTTTTAACAAAAACATCATCCAATTTCATTTTTGGTACTTCAGCACGTACGACATCAAAAACATAACTTGTAATTTGTTCATGCGGATAATCTAACTGATAAAAAGCATCATAGACACGTTCTTTGATTACTCTATACTGTACAGAAACCTTTAGTTTTACAAAAACATCGTCTAAAGTTTTCGTTTCTATAATAACATCGAGTTGTTGAATTTTTAGACTTAATCGTCCGGCAATTTTGTCTACTAACGGAATTTTAAGTTTTAATCCAGAATGCCTAATACTATGAAATTTACCAAAACGCTCTACAATTGCAGCAGTTTGCTGTTTTACAACAAACAGACCTGAAATCACAATAAAAACACCCAATACTATAATTGGAACTAAGAAAAAATCACCCATAACTTGTTATTTAAATTAATAATATAATCGTTTAAAAATAACTTATTTAAAGCACAAGTCCTAAGTTAAAAGTATTTAGTACGAGCTTTTATATGTAAATGGAAAAGAGTCGTTTTTAAATGGTCTTCATTAAAGCTTCAATACGTTTCACAGTCTCAGCCTTTCCAATCATAAAGATAATATCAAATACATCAGGACCTTGTAATGCACCTACCAAAGCCAATCGTAATGGCATCATTACTTTTCCAAAACCAATTTCATTTTCAGTAATCCAGCCTTTTGTTTTGGCTTGTAAATTCTGAACTGTAAATTCTGAGGTTCTTGTAACAATGTTAATAACCTCTTGAAGCAATGCTGGAGTTTCATCTTTCAAAGCTTTTTTAGACGCTTTTTCATCATAAGACGTTGGAGCGGTAAAAAAGAAATGACTTAAGTCCCAAAAATCTTGAACAAACGTTGCGCGTTCTTTTATTAAACCAACAACCAAGGCAATATAATTAATATCGATTTCTGCCAATTCTGGTTGAAGGGCTTTAAACTGTTCCGCTAAATCTAAATCTAATTGCTGTTGCATATAATGATGATTAAACCACTTGGTTTTATCCGGATCAAAACGAGCACCTGCTTTATGTACTTTTCCTAAATCAAATTCTGAAATCAATTGTTCTAGGCTAAAAATCTCTTGTTCTGTTCCAGGATTCCATCCTAAAAACGCTAAGAAATTAACAACAGCTTCCGGAAAATAACCATCCTCTTTATAACCTCTTGAAACGGTTTTATCTGGTGCTGTATACTCTAATGGAAACACAGGGAATCCCATTTTATCACCATCACGCTTGCTTAATTTTCCTTTACCTGTTGGTTTTAAAATTAATGGTAAATGCGCAAATTCAGGCGCTTTCCAACCAAAACCATCATATAATAATTGATGCAAGGCTAAAGATGGTAACCATTCTTCACCTCGAATCACATGTGTAATTTCCATTAAATGATCATCAACAATATTCGCCAAATGATAGGTTGGCATGCCATCGCTTTTAAACAAAACTTTATCGTCTAAAACATTGGTATCAATAGATATGTTTCCACGGATAATATCAGTAAGATGTAAGGTTTCATCTTGAGGCGATTTAAAACGAATCACATAATCATCACCGGCTTCAATTTTAGCTTTAGTTTCTGTTTCTGTTAACACTAACGAGTTAACTAAACGTCCTTTTTCACGGTTATGCCAATTATAAATAAAGGTTTTGCCTTCTGCTTCATGAGCTTTGCGTTCAGCATCTAATTGTTCAGCGGTATCAAACGCATAATAGGCTTTGCCTTTTGCAATTAATTCATCCGCATATTGCTTGTATAAATGCTTGCGTTCACTTTGTCTGTATGGTCCAAATTTTTCGTTTGTTCCAGGACCTTCGTCAACAGTAATGCCACACCAATTTAAGGATTTAACAATATAATCTTCTGCACCTTCAACATACCTGTTTTGATCGGTATCTTCAATTCTTAGTACAAAATCACCATTGTGTTTTTTAGCGAATAAATAGTTGAATAAAGCGGTTCTAACACCACCAATATGTAATGGTCCTGTTGGACTTGGTGCAAAGCGCACACGTACGTTTTTAGACATAATAGTAAACTCTCAAAGGGTTTGTTATTCTGAATTTATTTCAGAAAATCATTAATGCACAAAGATAGTTTGATAAGATTTTAGAACAAAGAAAAAAGAGTAAAGAGGTTAGAAATTAGATATTAGACTAATAGAATATAGACTCAGTTTAAATTTTATAAAAAATACGATTAAGAATTTCAAATTTATGTTTTGCTGGTCTATTATCTATATTCTTTTTATTTTCCAGCTATTTTACCAAATACAGCACTTATAAACAGAATCTCACCAATTTTACTGAGATTACATTTAAAATAAAATTGCAGTTTAGCTAGCTGTTAATTTTGAGTTTTTGTAGTGAGAATTAAGACTAAGTTAGGCGTAATGACGAGTAATTTTAGCAGAATTATTATTGAATTGTACTTTAAAAAAAGTAGTCAAAATCACTGTAAAGTACCATAGTTCCGACAAAGTCGGACGCAACGATTTTCAGAAATAATGAACAACAATTAAAGTTGATTTAAGAAATCAAGGTTTTGAATTCTTAATTATACAAAGAATATGAAATACCAATGTATTTGCGAATGGTGCTTGCAATTTCCTAACAAATCGTTTTGATTTTTTGATTCGTTTTGTATCAAGACAAAATGAATAAAATAAGTGAAAATTTCAGCTTGAATTTCAGAACATAAATCAAGACGATTTTTAGTTAGATCGCAAATTAATTTCTTATCATAGTCTTAGGTACGCGCTTATTCATAATCTTAAACCATAATGGAGGCACCATGGCTAACACCATAGACGTTGGATAACCATAAGGCATTTGTGGACTTTCATCATGGCAATCTAAAATCTGATATTTTTTAGACGTTTTATAATGATGGTCGCTGTGTCTGGTTAATTCGTACAACACAATTCTGCCAATAACATGATTAGAATTCCAAGAATGTATTTCTTTTACACGCTCATACCGTCCAGATTTTGTTTTTAATCGCAATAAACCATAATGTTCAATATAATTTACGGTTTCGAGAAGTATAAACCCAACAATTCCTGCAAAAATGGTGAATATTAAACCTGAAATTCCAAAAATGACAACAACTACTATGACATAGCTAATTTGAAGAAAAACATACCAAAACATGTCATTTTTAAGCGAAAAGAAGTGTTTTTTGTTGTTTTTAAGCAATTTTAGTTGAATTTTCCATGCATTAAAATATTGTCTTAGAGTTGATGTGAACCAAAAGGAATAAACACTCTGGTTATATTTAGCAGTCGCAGGATCTTCAGGAGTTGCGGCATGTAAATGATGTCCAAAATTGTGTTCAATATAAAAGTGCATGTAAAAAGCGGGTAGAAGTAGTGCTTTACCTAAATATCGTTCGTTGGTGGTTTGTCTGTGACCAAGTTCGTGAGCCACATTAATACCATTGACACCCAAAACAATTCCCACGGAAAAGATAATACCGACAAATTCATAGGTTTGCAACACTGAAAATGATGTGGTAAATAAGCCATAAATAACTAAACCATAAACAACAGGAAGGTTTAAATATAATAACCAATCAAACAGTTTTTGTTTTAATTTATTGTCGGCTTCATCAGGCTTTAAATTATCAGTATCTACTGGAAAAATAAGTTCTAAAATAGGAATACATAAAAACGCAAAAACAGGTGTTGCCCAAACCCAATAACCTTTTAAATATAGACCGAAAAATGCCATAACAGGAATGGAAAACGCAGCGATGTATTTAAGGTCTTTCATGGAATTTTATTAATCTTGAAAACACTGGAAACGGTTTTTTTAAGGTGTGTAAAGTTCAATTTCCACTCAATTTAACACTAAAATCCTCTAAATTAACAGAATCTTACCAATTTTCCCGAAATTGCATTTAAAATAAAATCGTAGTTTAGGCAGTTATTAGCTATGAGTCGTTAGTACTGAGTCTTTAGCTTTGAGTTCTGAGCTATGAGAAATGTGTATTGAAACATTAGAAAAAAGAGATACAGAAACAGAGAAGGACTAGAGTAAGCAATGTTAGAAAATTACACTTAATGTACTAACTTAATAAACGAAAATAAAAAGATTGTAAAATACCAAAGTTCGGACAAAGTCGGACACAACGATTTTCAGAAATAATGAGCCAAAATCGTTGTTAATTTACAAAATCAAGGATTGGAACGTAAATTTTATAAAGTACAAAACGTATTAATTCATCAGCGAATGGTGCTTGCAATTTCCTAATAAATCGTTTTGATTTTTTGGTTCGTTTTGTATCAAGACAAAATGAACAGAGAAATAAGAGAAAATAATAAATGAGTAATTTCGAAACCATAAAACAAAAACTAGAACAGTTCATAAAACGGTATTACACCAATGAACTACTAAAAGGCGTCATACTATTTTTCGCTGCTGGTTTATTGTACCTTATGATTACTTTATTTGTAGAATACATCCTATGGTTAAACCCAACAGCAAGAACAATTTTATTCTGGACATTCATCGCTGTAGAATTAGCACTTTTCGTAAAATTTATAGCCATTCCATTAGCGCATTTATTCAAGCTACGACAAGGCATCAATTTTGAAACAGCCTCTAAATTAATAGGAAGTCATTTTCCAGAAGTCAACGATAAATTGTTGAATGTTCTTCAATTAAATCAAAATCCACAACAATCGGATTTATTACTTGCCAGTATAGAACAGAAGTCGCAAGAATTACAACCTATTCCGTTTAAGTCAGCCATTAATTTTAAGTCGAATACCAAATATTTAAAATACGCAGCCATTCCTATTGCCATTTTATTATTATCATTCGCCACAGGAAAAATTAACTGGTTTAGCGACAGTTACGAACGCGTTGTAAATTATAAAACGGCCTACGAGCCACCAGCACCATTTCAGTTTTTTGTATTGAATGATAATTTACAAGCAATAGAAAATAAAGACTTTAAGTTGAATGTGTCAACCGCAGGAAACGTCATTCCTGAGAATGCACAAATTAAATTCAACGGTCAATCTTACTTTTTACAACAAGTTGCACCAGGTGAATTTCAATACACTTTCAGTCTGCCAAAAGAAGCTGTAGAATTTACATTATCTGCAAATGATATCACGTCCAAACCATACAAACTGACTGTGGTTAATACACCAAATTTGGTCAATTTCGAAATGGTTTTAGATTATCCATCACACACCAAAAAACAAGATGAGGTTTTAAAAAGTACAGGTTCTGCTGTTATTCCAGAAGGCACAAATGTCACTTGGAAAGCAAAGACAAAATCTACAACTGGAGTTCAAATTTATGCTGAAGACACCTTGCGTTTTACATCCAATGACAAAGGGAATTTTGAAACTACCAAACGACTTTTTAAGAATTACAATTATAGCATTACCACAAGTAATGATGACTTAAAAGATTACGAGAATTTAGCGTATAACATTAATGTGGTTAAGGATACGTATCCAGAAATGAAGCTTAAAGTTCAAAAGGACTCCATAGATCAACAAAGCCTTTATTTCTATGGACAAGCGAGCGATGATTATGGCTTAACGAAGCTACAATTGGTGTATTATCCAACAGAAGATGAATCTAAAAAAGTAGTTGAACCCATTGCGATTTCAAAATCTAATTTTAGTGAGTTTGTAAGTGCCTTTCCAAATCAGTTTAATTTAGAAGACGGAGTGAGTTACCAACTCTATTTTGAGGTGTTCGATAATGATGTCCTTAATAATTATAAACGCACAAAAAGTGCAACATTCAGTTACCGAAAACTAACTAAAGACGAAGAAGAGCAGAAGCAACTCAATGAACAAAACGAAACCATAAAAGATATTAGTAAAACTTACGATAAACTTCAAGAACAAGACAAAAAGCTTGAAGAAATTTCCAAAACTCAAAAGGAAAAAGAAAAGCTAAATTTTAATGACAAGAAGAAATTTGAAGAGTTTTTAAAACGTCAGAAAAATCAGGAACAGTTGATGAAAAATTTCAACAAGAAACTGCAAGATAATTTAGAAGAATTTCAAAACGAAGATAAAGAAGAGGATCAATTTAAAGAAGACTTAAAGGAACGATTAAAAGAAAATGAAGAGCAACTAAAAAAAGACGAAAAGTTACTCGAAGAGCTCGAAAAATTACAGGATAAAATTAATAAAGAAGAGTTCACTCAAAAGCTTGAAGAATTAGCCAAGCAAAATAAAAATAAGAAACGCAGCATGAAACAACTCTTAGAGTTGACAAAGCGTTTTTACATGATGAAGAAGGCCGAAAAAGTAGCAAATGCTTTAGAAAAATTGGCTGAAGAACAAGAAAAATTGTCAGAAAAAGGGCAGGATAATACTAAAGAGGCTCAAGAAAAATTGAATGAGGAATTTGATAAACTTCAAAAGGATATTGAAGAGTTACAACGTGAAGATAGACAACTTCAAAAGCCAATGAACCTTCCGAGAGATGAGTTTTTAGAAGATGAAATAAAATTCGATCAAAAGGAAGCTAAAGAAGCCTTAGAAAAAAAAGAAGACAACCAATCTAAAGGAAAATCACAAGAAGCTCATGAGCAGCAAGAACAGGCTAAAGAACAACAAAAGAAAGCGGCTAAAAAGATGAAGCAAATGAGCGACATGATGAAATCGTCTGGTGGAGGTGGTGGTTCTGGTGAGCAAATGGCGGAAGATATTGATGCATTACGTCAAATATTAGAGAATTTGTTACGCTATTCATTTGATCAAGAAGACCTTATGAATACTTTTGAGAGTATAGGTATTAATAATAACAAGTACGGAAAATACATTATTGAACAAAGTAATCTAAGATCGCATTTTGAACACATTGACGATAGTTTATTTGCCTTATCATTAAGGCAACCCAAAATTTCAGAACAAGTAAATTCTCAGATTACAGACGTCTATTTTAATATAGACAAAGCGCTTGATTTATTAACTGAAAACAGACTTTATCAAGGAGTAGGTGCGCAGCAATATGCTGTAACGGCTACAAATGAATTAGCTAACTTTCTTAGTAATGTTTTAGATAATATGGAAATGTCTATGAATCCATCACCTGGTCAGGGTGAAGGTGGTGAACAGTTACCAGACATTATAATGAGTCAAGAAGAACTCAACAAACAAATGGAGGAAGGTGTAAAGAAGAGCCAAAAAGGTAAGGAAGGTGAAGAAGGAAATGAAGGCGAAAAACCAGGATCTGAAGGAGAAGAAGGTAAAGAGGGTGAAGGTGAAAAACCTGGAGAATCAGGTAAATCTGGTAAAGAAGGTCAAAGTGGTGAAAGCGGTAAAGGAGGACAACAGCAAGGTCAACAAGGTGAAGGAGGACAATCTGGTGAGAATGGAAAACAGAATGGTGAAGGAAACCAAAGTGGAAAGGATGGAAAAAATGGTAAAGATGGCCAAAATGGAGGTGAAGGTAACGACGGACAAGGTGAAAAAAATGATGGTTATGGTGAAGGCGGAAGTGAAGAACAAAATGGTGAACTCTTTAAAATATATCAGCAACAACAACAATTGCGTCAAGCTTTAGAAGATCGATTAGTTAAAGATGGAAAGATTCAGTCGGCTGGTCAATTGATTAAACAAATGGAGGATATTGAACTCGATTTGCTAAACTCTGGGTTTACAAATCAAACGCTTCAGAAGATGATGGATTTGCAACATCAGTTATTAAAATTAGAGAATGCAACCTTTATGCAAGGTCAAGATTCTAAACGTAAGTCTGAAACGAATACAAAAGAATTCAATCAAACAAATCCAAGTCAAATACCAACGGCGAAACAATATTTTAATACCATTGAAATTTTAAATCGTCAAGCACTACCTTTGCAGAATCATTATAAGAAAAAGATTCAACAGTATTTTAAGCAGAGCGATGATTAGTTTTAACTACGAAACCAATTTTAATTTAGAAAATGAAAGTGATTTTTCTAAATGGATTACCGAGACGATTTTAGAGGAACACTGTAAGGAAGGTGAGATTAATTACATCTTCTGTTCAGATGACTATTTACATCAATTAAATGTCGATTTCCTAAATCACGATACCTTAACAGATATTATTAGCTTCGATTACTCAGTAGGAAAAGAACTACATGGTGACATTTATATTTCTGTAGATCGTGTTAAAGAAAATGCTCAAGAGTTTAATACGAGTTTCAAAGATGAAATGGCACGTGTAATTATTCACGGTATTTTGCATTACTGTGGTTATAAAGATAAGTCAGAAAGCGATGAAAAACTGATGCGTTTCAAAGAAGATTACTACTTAGAAAAACGAAATTAGAAGCTAGCTTTTCATTGTATATTTGCAAGCTAGTTTTTTTACAAATAAGTGTTCCACGTGGAACAAAAAGAAATTAAGATATGTTTAATGAAGTTTATGATGTTATTGTAGTTGGAGCAGGACATGCTGGAAGTGAAGCTGCAGCGGCTGCTGCAAACATGGGAAGTAAGACATTATTAATTACAATGAACCTTCAAAACATTGCTCAGATGTCTTGTAATCCTGCTATGGGAGGTATTGCAAAAGGACAAATTGTAAGAGAGATTGATGCGCTTGGTGGTTATAGCGGTATTGTTTCAGATACGTCTGCTATTCAATTTAAAATGCTGAATAAATCTAAAGGACCTGCTATGTGGAGTCCAAGGGTACAATCTGACAGAATGCGTTTTGCTGAAGACTGGAGGTTGTTATTAGAGAACACTAAAAATCTCGACTTTTATCAAGAAATGGTTTCAGGACTGCTTGTAGAAAATCATAAGGTGGTTGGTGTTAAAACATCATTGGGAATTGAAGTGAAAGCAAAAACGGTTGTACTTACCAATGGAACGTTTTTAAATGGTTTAATTCATATTGGTGATAAGAATTTTGGAGGGGGAAGAGCAGGAGAGAGAGCAGCAACCGGAATTACGGAACAACTTGTAAATCTTGGTTTCGAATCAGGAAGAATGAAAACAGGAACACCTCCAAGAGTCGATGGAAGATCCTTAGATTTTTCTAAAATGATTGAACAGCCAGGTGATGAAATCCCTGAAAAGTTTTCGTATTTAGATACCACAAAACCTTTAACGGAACAACGCTCTTGTCATATGTCTTATACAAGTGAATTAGTACACGGTTTGTTGCGCGAAGGGTTTGATCGTTCACCTATGTTTAATGGTAGAATTAAAAGTGTTGGACCGCGTTATTGTCCTTCGATAGAGGATAAGATTAATCGATTTGCAGACAAGGATAGACATCAATTATTCGTAGAACCTGAAGGTTGGAATACATGCGAATATTATATTAATGGGTTCTCTACATCCTTACCAGAAGATGTGCAATTTAAAGCATTACGTTCTGTTGTAGGTTTTGAAAATGTAAAATTCTTTAGACCTGGATATGCAATTGAATACGATTATTTTCCGCCAACACAATTAAAGCATACTTTAGAAACAAAGCTAGTAGAGGGTTTATATTTTGCTGGACAAATAAACGGCACTACTGGATATGAAGAAGCCGCTTCTCAAGGGTTGATGGCAGGAATAAATGCAAGTTTAAAAGTGCAAGAAAAGGAGGCTTTTACATTACAAAGAGATGAAGCTTATATAGGTGTTTTAATAGATGATTTAATAACGAAAGGAACGGAAGAGCCTTATCGTATGTTTACCTCAAGGGCAGAATATAGAACCTTATTAAGACAAGATAATGCCGATTTTAGATTAACTACAAAAGGATATGATTTAGGATTAGCTTCAGAAAAACGTTTAAAACGGATGGAAGAAAAGCAATCACAATCGGATGCTTTTGTTCAGTTTTTTAGAAACACAAGTGTGACTCCAGAAGAAGCAAATCCTGTGCTAGAATCTAAAAATTCGTCACCGGTTAAGCAGCAGGATAAGATGTTTAAATTGTATGCAAGACCCAATATTACGATAGATGATGTTAGACAATTTGAAGCTGTGGAAGACTATATTCAATCTCATAATTTGGATAGGGAAGTTATAGAGCAAACAGAAATTCAAGTAAAATATGCTGGTTATATTGAAAAGGAAAAGAACAATGCAGACAAATTAAATCGATTAGAAAACTTAAAGATTCCTTCAGGTTTTGATTATTCAAAATTGAAATCGATGAGTATTGAAGCACGACAAAAATTAAATAAAATTCAACCTGTAACCATTTCTCAGGCCTCACGAATTAGTGGAGTTTCACCTAATGATATTTCTGTTTTGTTGGTTTATTTGGGACGTTAATTCCTGCGAAAGCAGGGATTTCATGATTGAAATTTTAATGTTCCACGTGAAACAATTATGAAAAAAGGATTGAAAAACACCCATCAAAGGGGGTAATTTACCAAATCAGAATTGAGTGCATTGAAAAATTCATTCTTCAATTTGAAATAAGATTTTTATCCTAGACCTATAAAGTTTCTTAGAACGATTGTCCCCTTGAGGGGACTTTAGGGGTGTTAGTGAAGAATGAATTATTATAAAAAGTTTACAATTATATTGTTCGAAAATTTGGTGCATTATGTTTGTAAATTGAAACAGATGTTTTTTGTTAGGATGAAAAAATATTTGCTATTTATTATTGGTTTTAATTTTATTGTTAGTTGTGCCAAACAAGAAAAGGTGCCTCTTAATGAAAGAGTAGAAGAATTTCGAGTATCTGAGTGTAGAAGCGATTATGGCTTAGATTCAATAGGAATTCTCACTAAAAAAATTGAAAATAAAAACCTGAAAGTATCATTAGGTTATGTTTTAAATTGTTCTTGGGAACAAGCTTATTTCAAAAACATTACTGAGAAAAATGACACATTGATTGTAACATTAGACCGACCTCATTCTGAAGATGGACAATATCCATTAACTTCGTGTGATTGTTTCTTCTATTTCGATTTTGTTGTTAGGGATTATGATAAATTACCAAAAGCAATTCGTGTTGTTGATATTTTTACAGAAGATAAGTTTTGGGATGAAACGGCAATTTTTAAAACTGAGATAGAAGAGATAATCATTGAATCTAATTAAACCCAACATACTTTTTCCGTGCCAAAACAAAACCCAACATATCTAACACTAAAAGACCATTCTGTTTCTAAAGAAGAGTTTCAATTATTACATAATTCTGAACTCGATATGCTAGAAACGTTTCCGCAACCGAAAGGTGAAAAATTGTCTGAATATTACAAAAGTGAAGACTACATTTCGCATACAGATACGAAGCGAAATTTATTAGAATTGGTGTATCATAAAGTGAGAGAAATTTCCCTAAAACGTAAATTGAAATTAATCAATTCGTTTCAGTCAGAATCAAAATCACTTTTAGATATTGGATGTGGAACAGGTGATTTTTTAGAAACAGCTTTAAAAGATAATTGGAAGATTACAGGAATTGAGCCTAACGAAAGTGCAAGGCAAATTGCGAATTCTAAAACCAATAATGCTGTTTTTGAAACCGAAGAGTTAGTAAAACTAAAACCCAATAGTTTTGATGTAATTACCCTTTGGCATGTGTTAGAACATTTGCCAGATTTAGAAATGCACGTGGCATTATTTAAAACATTATTAAAGCCAAATGGCACTTTAGTAATTGCAGTTCCTAATTATAAAAGTTATGATGCGGAATTCTATAAAAACTTTTGGGCAGCATATGATGTGCCGAGACACTTATGGCATTTTTCAAAAAGATCTATTTCAGAATTATTTAAAAAAGAACAGATGCAATTGGTAAAAACCTTACCAATGACATTTGATGCCTATTATGTCTGTTTACTTTCTGAAAAATATAAATCTGGTTTTATGAATCCGATTAAGGCATTTTGGGTAGGATGGCAGTCAAATCGCAAAGCCAAGCGATCAGGAGAGTATTCTTCGCATATTTACGTGCTAAGGAACACTAATTCTTAAATTGAAAGCATCTGTCTTTATGTTATAGTTATGAACAAGCTATAACAACAGAAAAAACTAAAACGCCCTTAAAACGCTTTATTTTGCGTCATTTTTAATAGGTTTTAGGAATAATATTTATTAATCACTATTGAAAACATCAATAGTTAAAAAATTCCACGTAACACGCACTATCTTTTATACATTTGCAAAAATTAAATTTAAACATAACCATGAAAGTTTATAGCTTTCATTAATAATTAAACATCAGAAATAAAATGAAAAAAATAATTTTAGGTTTAACAGTTTTGATTGCAGCAGCATCTTGTCAAGAACAACAAAAAATTGGATTTATTGATAACGGTGAAGTGAGTGATGCCTATCAAATGAAAATCGACATCGAAAAGAAGTTTGAAACGCAAAATGATGCCTTTACGAAACGAAGAGATAGTATTGCTCAGGTTTATCAAATGGAAATGCAATCTATTCAACAGCGTTTGGGTTCTATGTCGCCACAAAAACAACAAGAAGAATCACAAGTATTCTCTCAGAAGTGGCAACCAATTCAACAACAAATGCAAATGCAACAACAGCAAATGGAACAAATGTTTCGTACAGAAATGGATTCTGTAATTTCTCAAATGAACAAGTTTGTTGAGTCTTATGGGGAGAAAAATGGTTACACATTCATATTAGGAAAAAACCAAGCCGGAAGTGTATTGTATGGTAAAGATGTTAATGATATTACAGATGAAGTAACGGATGCCATAAACGAAGAATATAACGGAAAAGATGCTACAAAAGAAGAAGCAACTGAGGAAGCATCTACAGAAGAATAATCTAATATTTATTTAGATTTTACTAAGCCAAGCCTAAGACGCTTGGCTTTTTTTGTGCAATAAACGGGTTAATTTAATGGATAAGTCTGTTAGTACAATCTTAGAATTTCCGTTACGCTCAATATGATATATCGCATCTTGCAATTCATCCGAAATCTCTAGGATATTAGAATCATGTACAAAAGGTGCAAAGTTTTTGAGTTTAAAGTCCTCAGATTTTGGCTCTAAATAAACTAATTCTTCAGCCTTATAGTTAAGTAATAATGCTTGTCTAAAATAATTTAAGCAGAAATTGAGAAATTTCTTTTGAGTTTCACGTCCTGTTTTAGCAATTTCATTAGACCACGAAATTAAATCGTGAATGGCAGCTTTATTTCCTCGCGCTTTAAATGCTGAACGAATCCAAAATACAAACCATTTTTCAAATTGAATATCTTCACTATCGTGATAAATTAAATCACATGCTTTATTATAATTTCCATTAGATTGTTGTGCAATTTTGATGGCAACCGATTCTTCTATATGGTAATTTCTCACTAAAGCTTCCGTTATAGCGTCTTCTGCCAAAGGAGGAAAGTGCAAAATCTGACAACGCGACTTAATGGTACTAATAATTTGTTCTTCATCTTCAGCAATAAGCACAAATATGGTATTCTCAGGTGGCTCTTCAATAAGCTTTAATAGCTTATTTGCACTCGCTATATTCATTTTTTCGGCCATCCAAATTATCATCACCTTGGAGCCACCTTCATAAGACTTTAAGGTTAATGCTTTTACAATTTCAAGGGCTTCATCTACACCAATTTGGCCTTGTTTATTATCTACACCTAAAAGTTTGTACCAGTCAAAAAGGTTTCCGTATGGTTGTTGGTCTAAAAGTTGGCGCCATTCTTCGATATAATATTTTGAAACGGGCTTGCTTTTTACTTTATCGCTCGTTGTCACCGGAAAGGCAAAGTGCAAATCTGGATGCGAAAAATTCTTAAACTTTAAATTACAAGACTCGTTTCCACCACTGTTTTCGCCATTCGTATTGCCACACAATATATATTGCGCATAAGCCAACGCCATTGGTAGCGTACCAGAACCTTCAGGACCAACAAATAATTGTGCATGGGCAATTCTGCCAGCATCTACACTTGTAGTCAAATGATTTTTAATATGTTTTTGTCCTAAAACCTTAGAAAATTGCATAAAGCAAAACTATATAAAAAATTTCTGTTTCTAATCTTTATATTTGTGTTTCAAAATCAAAAATAAAAAATGAAGACACTTAACGATTTTAACTTTGAAGATAAAAAGGCATTAATACGCGTAGATTTTAATGTACCATTAAACGATGATTTTCAAGTTACTGATGCAACGCGAATTATATCGGCAAAACCAACTATCATAAAAATTTTAGAAGATGGCGGAAGTTGTGTTTTAATGTCGCATTTAGGACGTCCAAAAGGTGTGCAAGATGAATTTTCATTAAGACATATCATTCCTAAAATTGAAGATATTTTAGGAGTAGAAGTGAAATTTGCTAGCAATTGTGTAGGATCTGAAGCAGAGGAAAAGGCTAACGCATTACAACCTGGTGAAATATTATTGCTTGAAAATTTACGTTTTCATGAAGAAGAAAAAGATGGAAATAAAGATTTTGCCGAACAATTAGCAAAACTAGGAGATATCTATGTAAACGATGCCTTTGGTACAGCGCACAGAGCCCACGCTTCTACAACTATTGTGGCAGAATTTTTTCCAGATAACAAATGCTTTGGAAGCCTTTTAGCTCAAGAGATTGAGAGTATCAAAAAAGTTTTAGAGGATGGTGAAAAACCCGTGTTAGCAGTTCTTGGTGGAGCAAAAGTATCTTCTAAAATTACAGTGATAGAAAACATTTTAGATAAAGTAGACCATTTAATTATTGGAGGAGGAATGACCTTTACCTTTATTAAAGCACAAGGTGGAAAAATTGGAGATTCTATTTGTGAAGATGATAAAATGGACTTGGCTTTAGATATTTTAAAGCAAGCCAAAGCAAAAGGAGTTACAATTCATTTACCAGTAGATGTTATCGCAGCAGATGATTTTAGTAATACTGCAAATACGCAAACTTGTGATGTAACTCAAATTCCAGATGGATGGCAAGGTTTAGATGCTGGACCAAAATCTAGAGAGATTTTTGATGACGTTGTAAACAAATGTAAAACGATACTATGGAATGGTCCTTTAGGTGTTTTTGAATTAGAAACGTTCTCTAAAGGGACTATCGCGCTTGGTGATTCTATTGCAAATGCAACCAAAAATGGTGCGTTTTCTTTAGTAGGTGGAGGCGATTCTGTTGCAGCCGTGAAACAATTTGGTTTTGAAAACAAAGTAAGTTACGTAAGTACTGGAGGTGGAGCTATGTTAGAAAGCTTAGAAGGTAAGACCTTACCTGGAATCGCTGCAATATTGAGCTAAAAGGCGAAAAAAATAGTCAATATTTCTAAACTTAATCGTGTTGGTTATCCTTTTTTAGGTCGTATACTTTTGCGTTATAATGGTATTGATAATGCTTTTGAATATGTTGCAGAAGGAGATGCTAGGCAAGACGTGGGAACAATAAATACCACTACAGGAGAGTTGTTAAAAGAAGGGATTCAAGGAGAGCTACATTCTAAACATTCTCATTTTTTTATTTTTCTCCTAATTAACCAACCTATATTTTAGATTTAAATTAATGTTGTTTTAATATGCTACGAGTTATAATATTATTTTTTGGTACAATTGTTTTTGGAGCTACTGTGGTGGCACAAACCAAAACGGATAGTATTGTAAAAAAATCTTCAGAAGTTGTATCAACAAAAGATTCTGTTTTAGACGGCAATCTTTTTCAATCTGACAATAAGATTGAGGCCATTATAGATTCTTTAGATATTACCAATATTAAAGACTTACCAGAAGCTGCAGAACTCGATAAAAAATGGTTAGATGAACTGTATAGTAACTCGCTTTTCGATACGATTTACAAATCCGTTACTGAATTAGACTATGAGCCCGTAGACTATCCAGAGCTTCCAACAGATACATTAAAAGCAAGATTAGCACGTCTTAATGCAAGAACGCCGTTTAATGTAGAATACAATACTTCTCTAGAGAGTGTTATAAAAAGTTACTTAAAACACAGGCGCAATTCGCTAGAGCGGTTAATGGGTTTAAGTCACTTTTATTTCCCGATGTTTGAGCAAGAATTTGACAATCACAACATCCCTTTAGAGATGAAATATTTAGCGATTGTAGAATCTGCATTAAAACCAAGAGCACGTTCTAGAGTGGGTGCAACAGGGCTTTGGCAGTTTATGTATGGCACCGGAAAAGAACACAACTTGGATGTCAGCAGTTATGTAGACGATCGTAGCGATCCCATTAGATCTACCACAGCAGCTGCAGAATATTTAAATAGAGTCTATCGTATTTTTAACGATTGGGATTTAGCTTTAGCGGCTTATAACTCAGGACCTGGTAATGTAAATAAAGCAATTAGACGCTCTGGTGGATCTAAAAATTATTGGAATATTCGTCATAATTTACCACGAGAAACGGCTGGTTATGTACCTGCATTTTTAGCCACTATGTATATTTTTGAATATGCTGAAGAACACGGATTTAAGCCAGAGCGACCGCCTTTTCAGCTCATACAAACGGATACAGTTCATGTAAAACAAATGATTTCGTTAGGTCATGTGTCTGAAGCCACAGGTATAAAAATTGAACAATTACAGTTTTTAAATCCAGCGTATAAATTAGATATTATCCCAAAGGTGGAGGGTAAAACCTATACTTTGCGTTTGCCACGTGAAGCAATTGGTACATTTGTAACTCATGAAGATAAAATTTATGCGTATGCAAATGCGGAATTTGCTAAGCGTGAAAAACAATTACCAAAAGTTGTTAATGCCGAAACTAAAATAAGATATCGTGTAAGAAACGGAGATTATTTAGGAAAAATTGCTAGAAAGTATGGTGTTAGAGTGAGTCAGCTAAAACAATGGAATGGACTCAGGAGTAACAACTTAAAAATAGGTCAACGATTAACTATTTTTCCTAGAAACCATGGTGTGTCCAATGCCTCTGCACCAGTTAAAAAAGTAGTAAATGCAGAAGGAAAACAAACCTATACAGTAAGGTCTGGAGATTCACTTTGGTCTATTTCTCAAAAGTTTTCTGGAGTTACTGTTCAAAATATTAAAGATTGGAACGATATTAGTGGTAATAAACTCAAAATTGGAAAAACACTAATTGTGTCTAAATAATAAACCAACAAAAATTATAAACTTATGAAATCACTTTACACTGTATTATTTTGTGTGTTGTTATTAGCCTGTGGAGATAAAAAAGAAGATAAAACGATTTATTTACCGGCTTCTAATGGTAATTTAAATACAATTTCTATTGTTGCTGATAATATTGTTTGGGAAGGAGAAGTAGGCGAAGAGGTTCGAAATATTTTTGCTGCACCTTTAAATGGACTACCAACAGATGAGCCTATTTTTAGCATGAGACAAATTCCTACTCAGGTTTTCGATGGTTTTGCCGCACGAAATAGAATTGTTCTTAAAATTGAAAAAGGAGATATAGAATCTACCACTAAAATTGTAACTAATGCTTTTGCCAAGCCGCAAACTGTTGCTGTAGTTGGCGGTAAAACAGACAAAGAGATTATTGCGCAACTTAAAGAAAATAAAGCCAAAATAATCGATGCATTTACTAAAGAAGAGGTAAAAGAAAAGCAAAGGCGAATAAAACTATCATTGTTAGATGATACAGCCATGGAAACAAAATTAGGTATAACGATCAACATACCATCTGCCTATAGGATTAGTAAATCTGATGATAGTTTTTTCTGGGTACGTAAAAACCTTTCAAATACCAAAACAATGGAGCTTATGTTTTACGAAGTGCCTTTTGAAACTATTTCGGTAAGCGACAGTACCATTGTTGATATTATTAAAATGAGAGATGAGATTACCAAATCTAAAATTCCGGGTGAAGATGGCATTTATATGGCTGTTGAAGATGCTTATGCACCATCGCTATTTGAAACCATAATAGACAACAAACCAGCCTTTGAAGTAAGAGGTATGTGGGAAATGAGAGGTTTCACTATGGCAGGCCCTTTTGTAACCTATGCTATTGAAGATAAAATAAACAACCGTTACCTCATTGCTGATGGATATGTTTATGCACCATCTTTGAACAAAAGAGATTATATTTTTGAATTAGAATCGATTATTAAATCGATAACTATAAACTAATACAATAACACGTCGTTATTAAACCCCAAAAAGGTCATCTAAAAACATAATAGTTTAAGATGACCTTTTTTATTCTCAATGGGTCAAAGCCCATTTTACTTAGTTATTGTTTTCTTTAGTATCAGCAGATTCGTCTTTGCTAGCGTCCTTAAATTCTTTAATTCCGCTTCCTAATCCCTTCATTAATTCCGGAATTTTTTTACCACCAAATAATAAAAGAATTGCAAGCCCTATAATAACCCACTGCCATGGACCAACAAATAAAGGTATAATGCTTAAATTCATAATTTTTTAATTTAGACTGCAAAGTTAAGTAATTATAGTTTAATAATAGCGTTGTTATAGCAACTTTAAGACTTTATCATGAGACTATTTGAGTATTTTAACTAATTTTGTTTTGATGGCAAAAAAGAAAATAAAAGAAAAGAAATTCACAAAAAAATTACTTCATAAGTACCGTTTAGTTATTCTAAATGAGGATACTTTTGAAGAACGATTTGCCATTAAGTTAACACGATTAAACGTTTTTATATTATCATCGCTTTCTGCAATTTCATTGGTATTTTTCACGGTATTGTTAATCGCTTTTACACCGTTAAGAGAGTATATACCTGGTTATTCATCGGCAAAACTGAAAAAGAAAGCTACAATCCTCAATTACAAAACCGATTCGTTGGTTCAAGAATTAGAATTGAATAAACGTTACTATGCATCTATAAGAAAAGTATTAACAGGTGATGTTGCAACTTTAGATTTTAATCGCGATTCTATAATCGAAGAAGCAAAAAATGATCTCGATATTTTACAAGTACCAACAAATAGAGAAGATTCGCTTTTAAGAGAAAAAGTAGCCAAAGAAGATA
The DNA here is from genome assembly GCF_015645385.1 of Winogradskyella marina. Lineage (GTDB taxonomy): Bacteria > Bacteroidota > Bacteroidia > Flavobacteriales > Flavobacteriaceae > Winogradskyella > Winogradskyella marina. The sequence goes on along the minus strand of NZ_JADOET010000002.1, from coordinate 149,291 downwards.
AGTATAATTTGTTTGAAGTAGCAGGAGATCAATCGAGTTACATTTTATTTCCACCTGTAAATGGTACGATTTCCGAAGGTTATAACTTAGAAGAAAAACATTTTGCTGTAGATGTTGTGGTGCCAGTTAACACACCAGTGAAAGCCACTGCAGATGGTACTATAATTTTTGCCGAGTGGACCGTAGAAACCGGTTATGTGGTCATTATAGAACACAACAGGGAATTAATTTCGGTGTATAAACACAATTCGGCAATCACTAAAACACAAGGAGATGTTGTAAAGTCTGGTGAAGTTATTGCTATGTCTGGAAATGCTGGTGAACTAACTACAGGTCCACATCTTCATTTTGAATTATGGAGTAAAGGATATTCTATAGACCCAACTAATTTTATCAATTTTGAATAATGCCTTCATTTAAAGCTGCTCTTTCTAAACCCTTTGCTAAATTTATAGCAAAACGTATTCAAAAATGGTCATCTAAACCTATTGAAACGCAACAAAACGTTTTTGAAAATTTAATTTCTAAAGCTAAGCATACCGCTTTTGGTAAAGATCATAATTTTGATGCCATTACAACGTATGAAGACTTTCAAAACAATGTTCCTATAAGAGATTACGAAGAATTAAAACCTTATGTAGAACGTGTTGTGGCTGGAGAAGAAGATATACTTTGGAAAGGCAAGCCAATTTATTTTGCAAAAACCTCTGGTACAACCTCAGGAGCAAAATACATTCCGATTACCAAGGAAAGCATGCCAACACATGTTGAAGCGGCAAGAAATGCCATTCTAATGTATATTAATGAAACAGGCAATTCAAAATTTGTAGATGGTAAAATGATTTTCCTTCAAGGAAGCCCTATTTTAGAAGAACAAAACGGTATTAAACTCGGAAGGTTATCAGGAATTGTAGCACATTATGTCCCTAAATATCTTCAAAAAAACAGATTACCTAGTTTAGAAACCAACTGTATAGACGACTGGGAAACTAAGGTTGAAGCCATTGTAGATGAAACTATAAATGAAGATATGAGTATCATTTCTGGTATTCCATCTTGGGTACAAATGTACTTTGAAAAACTGATTGAAAAATCAGGAAAAAACGTTGGTGATCTTTTTAAAAACTTCAACCTTTTCATATTTGGAGGAGTTAATTACGAACCCTACAGAGCTAAATTCGAGAATTTAATAGGTCGAAAAGTAGATAGTATTGAATTGTATCCTGCTAGTGAAGGCTTTTTTGCATTTCAAGATAAACAAGGGGAAAAAGGGATGTTGCTGCAACTCAATTCTGGTATGTTTTACGAGTTTGTAGAAGCCGAGCATTTCTTTGATGAGAATCCAAAACGGATTACCATTGCAGATGTAAAGTTAAGCGTAAATTATGTCATGATTATTTCTACTACAGCAGGACTTTGGGCCTACAATATTGGAGATACTATTCAGTTTACATCACTAAAACCCTATAGAGTGATTGTAAGCGGACGCATAAAACATTTTATTTCTGCCTTTGGAGAGCATGTGATAGGAAAAGAAGTGGAACAAGCCTTAAAAGAAGCTACAGAAAACACTTCAATTTCGGTAAATGAGTTTACGGTTGCACCTCAAATAAGTCCGGAAGAAGGCTTACCATATCACGAATGGTTAATTGAGTTTGAAAACGAACCAGAAAACGAAGCGGAATTAATAGAAGCATTAGAACAATCCTTACAACAACAAAACAGCTATTATTTAGATTTGATTAAAGGGAAAGTTCTTAGACCATTAAAGGTGACAAAAATTAAAAAAGACGGCTTTCAAACCTATATGAAATCGATAGGAAAACTAGGAGGCCAAAATAAAATTCCAAGACTTGCTAACGACAGAAAAATTGCAGATCGTATGCATCAACTAAAATTAATCAAATAAGCCTATATTTGTAGGTCAATTTAAGATTATGATTACAAATAAAAAGAAACAAGGACGTACGCGGGCTCAGGAGAGCTCTAGTGCCATAGAACGCATGTATATTACGATGAGACACCTGTTTAATCGCGGGTTTTACAAACCTATGGGTGTTTCTGGTGAAACATTGCGCGAGGCTTTATTGCTTCTACGTCCAGAAATCTATGGTTCTATTGGAGAAGAAAAAGCAGAACTAGAAGGTTTACTTTATGTCGTAGATCGATTACCACAAGGTATAGAAGAGTGTACATTTATTAACCTTACAAGTGATGAAGGTTATGCCAATTCACATTTTAAAGCTATAATTCCACCAAAAAGAAGACGAAACTGCTATCGTATTGATGATGAGCAAATGAACATTGAAATCACAAGAGGCCGTTCTGAGATTTACGATATTCTAACACACCTTACGTTTCTGTTTGTTGAGTCTCATAAAATTAGCAAACGTGTTCTTATAGATGAAGAAGGGACCACAGTTAGAGATTGGCAAAAATTAGAAAATGCGGTAACTGCAACAAAAAAACTGACACAAAAAGAACGTGAAATAGCGATTACACATACGGCTAATATTTTAGGGAGAACGTTTAATGAACTCACTGAAGCATATCCTAAGTTTGCAACTGAAAGTCAACCAGAACGTTTATTGCACATTGTGTATTGGTTGGGAAAATTAGCCATAGAAGAAACCATTAATAATAACAAACGCACTATAACTTTTAGTCCTGTTTTAAGAGAACGATTAGGACATCATATTCATGGTGAAATATGGGCAGATACGATTAAGGCGGCTTTGCATAAAAACGATTTATTAGAACGACCTATTCATATTATTAGTGCTAATATGCACAGTGTTATGAATTCACTGTTTGCTAAAGGAACGCTAAAAGGAGCTGATGCTAAAAAGGATATTTTTCAAACGTACGAAGCGTTAAGTGATTCTAAAAATTCATTATTACGTAATAAAGTTGAAAAATCTGCGTTGCAAAATGGAATGATCTATATAAAAGATTCGTCTGGTACTAATATAGATATTCAAATTTTTGATTCAGATAAAATTGATTTTTCTAAAACAGAATTCAAATATCTTGAAGAAGCTAAAGCGAATAAAGCTGTTATTTTCGTTATGGATTATGCTTTTGGAGAGCAAGCTTATGAGACTTTAGACGAATTATTAAAACCTATTAATGTCAATGGGAAAAGTGTACACTTAGATGTGAAGTCGATTTCAATAATGGGAAAAGCGGGCATTTTAGAAGGAGGAAAAGGTGATGTTATGATTCCTAATGCACATATTTTTGAAGGTACAGCCGATAATTATCCGTTTAAAAATGAACTAAGCAAAAATGATTTATTAGACTGTGGAGTCTCTGTTTTTGAAGGTACAATGGTGACTGTTTTAGGGACATCGCTTCAAAATAAAGAGATTTTAAAGTTCTTTAAAAAATCGACATGGAATGTCATAGGTTTAGAAATGGAAGGGGCGCATTACCAAAAAGCCATACAAGCCGCCTCTAGAGTACGAGGAAGCATCAACGAAGATGTAAAAGTAAGGTACGCCTATTATGCTAGTGATAATCCATTAGAAACAGGTGGCACTTTAGCATCTGGAGGTTTAGGAACTTCTGGTGTTAAACCAACATACGTCATTACAAAAAAAATACTAGAACAAATATTTAATTCATAACACATGAGTGAGAAATTACCACAGCAACCTCAGAATGAAGAGGTTGATTTAGGTCAGTTATTTAATGCAATCGGTAGATTGTTTGAAAAATTATTTGCTTTTATAGGTAGTATATTTAAGGGGATTTTCTCTGCTATTATCTACACTATAAAACCACTAATAGACTATTTTAAAATCGTTGTAGGCGTTGTAATCATTGCAATTGTTCTAGGTGTTATTTTTGAGAAATCTAAAGAGCCTTTGTACCTATCTAGTATGGTTGTAGAAACCCATTTTGATTCAAAATATCAATTAGTAAGAGATATAGATTATTTTAATGCTTTAGCAAAATCAAACAGCGGGAGTGAACTGTCTAAAATCTTTGAAATTGATGAATCATTTGCGAGCAAATTAAAAGGGTTTGAGCTAGAGCCTGGACCTGTAACTCAAAATGATTTGTTTGTTGAATATGACGAATATCTAAAATCGATTGACACTTCTTTGGTTGAGCAATTAACCTACGAAAGTTACGTAAATAATAGAGATGTATTATCGGGTAGTATTTACACTATTACTGCATATGCGTATGAGCAAGATATTTTTCATAAGCTTAATGAAGGATTTAGAAAGACTTTTGAAAATGAGTTTTCAAAACACCAAAAACAGATTAGAGACTCCTTGGTCGCTATAGAGCGTTTAACGCTTACAACCGAGCTTTCGCGTTTGGATAGTATTCAAAATACATATTTGGAAGTACTAAAGAACGAATCTAAAAATAGAGATATTTCGTTTGGACTTACTGCTGGTATTCCACTTCAAGAAGAAAAATCAATAACGAAAGAATATGACTTGTTTTTAAAAGAACAAGAAATTAGAAGAAGTTTAAATAATATAAATAAAAGCACAGCTGAAAAAGATACGTATTTTGATATAGTTTCTAATTTTGATAGACTAGGAAGTAAAGATAAAGGTGTAACGCAGCGTTATTTTATTCTATTTCCTGTTATAGCAATAATTCTTATTCTAGTATTCTTTTTGGCTGTTAAAGCATTTAAATTTATTAAAGAATATGAATGATTCTAAATCCATACTGGTTACTGGTGGAGCGGGTTTTATAGGTTCAAATTTTATAGTCTATTTTTTAAAACATTATAAGAATATTACAGTTGTTAATTTAGATAAGCTCACTTATGCAGGTGAGCTTTCTAATTTAACTGAGCTTACGGAAAACATTAATTATAAATTTATTAAAGGAGATATTTGTGATTCAGAACTTATAGAAAAGTTATTTGATACTTATAATTTTTCGAGTGTCATTCATTTTGCAGCAGAATCTCATGTAGATAACTCTATTAAGCATCCAGATGCCTTTATTAACACTAATGTTTATGGGACGTTTAATTTATTAAATATCGCTAAAAATCATTGGATGGATTCTCCGTTTTCTTTTAAAGAAGGTTGTGAGAACAATAGATTTCATCATATATCGACTGATGAAGTTTATGGAACTTTAGGTGAAACAGGATTATTTACTGAAGAAACACCTTATGCGCCAAACAGTCCATATAGTGCATCTAAAGCATCTTCAGATTTTATTGTGAGAAGTTATTTTCATACCTATGGAATGAATGTGGTAACTACCAATTGTAGTAATAATTACGGTCCAAAGCAACACGATGAAAAACTAATTCCTACCATCATCAGAAAAGCGTTGAGCAATCAGCCTATTCCTATTTATGGTGATGGAAAAAACATCAGAGATTGGTTGTATGTTGAAGATCACTGTAAAGGCATTGATTTAGTATTTCAGAAAGGAAAAGCAGGTGAAACTTATAATATTGGTGGAAAAAATGAGCGTTATAATTTATATATAGCACATAAAATTTGTGATATTTTAGATGAATTAAAACCTAAAGATAATTTGTATTCTGAGCAAATAACTTTTGTGACAGATCGTCCAGGACACGATTTTAGATATGCTATTGATGCTTCAAAAATTGAAAATGAATTAGGATGGGAAGCAGATGAAAATTTTGAAACCGGCATAGTAAAAACCATTGAGTGGTACGCAAATAAATATAAAAACTAAATAGAAAATCAGTTTTATTGAAAACTGAATATCAATTTTTCAAAAAACATATTGAGGATGAAAGGAATAGTTTTGGCAGGAGGATCAGGTACAAGATTACACCCATTAACTTTAGCCGTAAGTAAGCAATTAATGCCTATTTACGACAAACCGATGATTTATTACCCTGTTTCTACATTGATGTGGGCTGGTATAAACGATATTCTAATTATTTCTACACCTCAAGATTTACCCTTATTTAAAAAGCTATTAGGAGATGGAAAATCTTACGGCTGTAATTTTGAATATGCTGTACAAGAATCACCCAACGGATTAGCAGAAGCCTTTATTATTGGAGAAGAATTTATTGGCGATGATAAGGTGGCTTTAATTCTAGGTGATAACATTTTTTATGGCACAGGTTTAGCAGATTTATTACAACAGAATAACGATCCTGAAGGTGGTATTATTTACGCCTATCATGTTCACGATCCAGAACGTTATGGTGTTGTTGAATTCGATGAAAATGACGTTGCCATATCCATTGAAGAAAAACCCGAAAAACCAAAATCTAATTTTGCTGTTCCAGGGATTTATTTTTATGATAACGCAGTTGTAGAGATTGCAAAAAACATAGCACCTAGCAAACGAGGTGAATTAGAGATAACAGACGTTAATAAAATGTACTTAAGCCAAGGAAAATTAAAAGTGAGTGTCTTAGATAAGGGAACAGCTTGGCTAGATACAGGAACGTTTAAATCTTTAATGCAAGCTTCACAATTTGTACAAGTCATAGAAGAGCGTCAAGGCTTAAAAATTGGATCTATTGAAGAGGCTGCATACCGAATGGGTTATATTGATAAAAAACAATTTATAAACGTAGTGAAGCCGTTAACAAAAAGCGGCTATGGAAAACACTTATTAAGTTTAGTATCTGAATAATATGATTGCAAAAGAAACCAAACTAAAAGGATGCTTTATTATAGAACCTCAAGTTTTCGAAGACAAACGCGGTTATTTTGTAGAAAACTACAATCAAAAATCATTTAAAAAAGCGCTTGGTCTAGACGTTAATTTTGTTCAAGATAATGAGTCAAAATCATCTAAAGGTGTACTTAGAGGCTTGCATTATCAAACAGGCAAATTTGCTCAAGCAAAGTTAGTAAGAGTTATAAAAGGAAGCGTTTTAGATGTTGTCGTAGATTTAAGACCCAAGTCGCCAACGTTTGGAGAACATGTAACTATTGAACTTTCAGAGCAAAATAAAACACAGTTTTTTGTACCAAGAGGTTTTGCTCATGGTTTTTTGGTATTAGAAGATAACACCATTTTTAGTTATAAATGCGATAATTTTTATAATAAGGAATCAGAAGGTGGTATTATTTTTAATGATGAAGAATTAGGGATAGATTGGAAACTTTCAGCGCAAGATTTAATTATTTCAGATAAGGATAAGGAGTTGCCAAAGTTTAGTAAAGCCATTCTATGAAAAAAGTCATTGTATTAGGATCAAACGGTCAATTAGGTAAAACCATAAAAGATTTTACCGATAGTAGCACTATTGACTTCCATTTTTACTCACGCAGCGATTTAGATATTACCGATAAAACTAAGTTAGAAACACTATTTGCTTGTTCAGATTTTGACTATTGTATCAATTGTGCTGCATATACTAATGTTGAAGGTGCAGAAACGAATAATGAAGACGCTTATTTGATTAATGCAGACGGTGCAAAGCATATTGCAGAAGTCTGTAATAGGTTTCAAGTAAAACTCATACATATCTCAACAGATTATGTGTTTGATGGTGAAAACAATGAACCTTATACTACCACTGATCAGACAAATCCTATTAACCAATACGGAAAATCAAAGTTACAAGGAGAATTGTATATTCAAGAACAATTAAATGAGTATTATATCATTAGAACATCATGGCTATATTCTTTACATGGTAAAAACTTTGTAAAAACTATTGTTGGTAAATTGAAAAGTGGAAGTACTTTAAATATTACTACAGAAGAACAAGGAACACCAACGAGTTGTTTAGATTTAGCATCATTTATTTTATATTTAGTTACTTCAGATAAAGTTCCTTATGGTATATATAATTTTACAGCTAATGGAAGTACAACTTGGTATGGGTTTGCCCAAGAAATAGCAAAAAATTTACCGTATGGAAATAGTGATCAAATTTTGCCAACAAGTAAGTTTAAAACACTTGCAAAACGACCACAGTATAGTGTTCTATCTCTTAACAAAACAGAAGAAAATTTTAAAAAGCTAAATACATGGCAAATTAGTTTAAGGGAAATATTAAGTGAGATGCAAGCTTAATGAAGTTAAGTGTCATTATTCTAATAAAACCCTCAAAAGAATTACCTTTGTGTATTAGTTCAATTAAAAAAAACAAAAGTATTTACCATATTTGATAATGAAAAAAATTGCTTTAATAACAGGAGTAACCGGACAGGATGGCGCTTATTTAAGCGAGTTTCTCCTTAAAAAAGGATATATAGTACACGGATTGAAGCGAAGATCTTCTTTATTTAATACAGATAGAATAGATCATTTGTATCAAGATCCACACGAAGAGAATCTTAATTTTATTTTACATTATTGTGATTTAACAGATAGCACTAATTTAATACGGATTATCCAGGAAGTTCAGCCCGATGAAATATATAATTTAGCCGCAATGAGTCATGTACATGTCTCTTTTGAGATTCCTGAATATACGGCTAATGCAGATGGTATAGGAACTTTAAGAATACTTGAAGCCGTACGGATTTTAGGACTGCAAAAGAAAACAAAAATATATCAGGCATCAACGTCAGAACTTTATGGTAAGGTGCAAGAAGTGCCACAAACAGAAACAACACCTTTCTACCCTAGAAGTCCGTATGCAGTCGCTAAAATGTATGCGTATTGGATTACTGTAAACTACAGAGAAGCTTATGGTATGTATGCGTGTAATGGTATTTTATTTAATCATGAGTCTCCAATTAGAGGTGAAACTTTTGTTACTCGTAAAATAACTAGAGCAACATCTAAAATTGCACTTGGTCTTCAAGATAAAGTTTATTTAGGAAATCTTGATGCTCAGCGCGATTGGGGACACGCTAAAGATTATATTAGAATGATGTGGATGATTCTTCAGGCAGATGAACCGGAGGATTGGGTAATCGCAACCGGAAAAACGACAACCGTAAGAGATTTTGTAAAAATGTGTTTTGCGCATGTAGGAGTACATTTAGAATTTAAAGGTGAAGGGGCTAAAGAAAAAGGTTATGTAATAAGTTGCAACAACCCAGAATATCAAATTGAAATAGGACAGGAAGTTGTTGCTGTTGATGAAAAATATTTTAGGCCAACAGAGGTCGAACTTTTAATAGGTGATGCTACGAAAGCAAGAGAGAAGTTAGGATGGATTCCTGAATACGATTTGCCTGCATTGGTAGAAGACATGATGTCTAGCGATATTCAATTAATGCAAAAACAGCAATATTTAAAGGATGGTGGTTATAGAATAAAAAATTATTTTGAATAACAACATGAACAAAGATTCTAAAATTTATGTTGCAGGTCATAGAGGTCTTGTAGGTAGTGCTATTTTAGAGAACCTACAATCTAAAGGTTATACAAATATTATTACTAAAACTCATAAAGAGTTAGACTTAAGTAATCAAGTTGAGGTACAAGAGTTCTTTAAACTAGAAAGGCCTGAATATGTTATTTTAGCTGCAGCAAAGGTTGGAGGTATCATTGCAAATAATGTTTATAGGGCAGATTTTATTTATGAGAATTTAATGATTCAGAATAATGTAATTCATCAGAGTTATGTTAACGGAGTTAAGAATCTTTTGTTTTTAGGAAGCACCTGTATCTATCCTAAAGATTGTCCGCAACCAATGAAAGAGGACTATTTACTAACAGATACTTTAGAATACACCAATGAGCCTTATGCAATTGCTAAGATTGCAGGTATAAAAATGTGCGAGAGTTATAACTTGCAGTATGGTACTAACTTTATTTCGGTTATGCCTACTAATTTGTATGGTCCAAATGATAATTTTGACTTAGAGAAGTCTCATGTATTACCAGCATTAATAAGAAAAATTCATTTGGCTAAACTTCTAAATGAAGAAAATACTGAAGCGGTTTTAAAAGATACGAATTTTAGTACTATTGAAGAATCTAATGCTTATTTAGAATCATTTGGAGTCTCTAAAAGCAGTGTAGAAATTTGGGGAACAGGAAAACCGAAACGTGAGTTTTTATGGTCTAAAGATATGGCAGATGCCTGCATATTTCTGATGGAAAATAGAGACTTTAACGATACCTACACGGCAGGACAAAAAGAAATAAGAAACACACATATCAATATTGGCACAGGAAAAGATGTGTCTATAGCAGAGCTTGCCGAAACTATAAAAATGGTTATCGGATTTAAGGGGTCTTTAGTTTTTAACAGTGACAAACCAGATGGAACCATGCGCAAACTTACCGATGTTTCAAAACTAAATAGTCTAGGTTGGAAACATAAAATTGAATTAGAAGAAGGTATAAGAAAAGCTTATAATTGGTATTTAAATAAACAAAATGTGTAATTAAACTTTTAATTAAATAAAAACTTAATGCCTTTATTAAAATCGAATCGTTTTTTGTCGATATATAGCTTATTAAAAGATAAAAATCAGCAGAAGTCTTTCTTATATATCTTGATTAGAGGTATCTCTGTTATTTCAAATTATGTTTTCTCAATTTTAGTTATACATTTATTTTCAAAAGAAGACTATGGAAATTACGTCTATGGTTTATCTATCTTTATGTTATTAAGCGTGTTTTTAAAACTTGGAGTTGATATTCATTTTGTAAAGATTTTTTCTGAATTTAAATCTAAGATTATACCAAAATGGATTGGTTTAGTTGAGTGGAAAGTTATTTATCTTTCAATTGCGGTATGTGCGGGAATAATTGCTTTTTTATACTTCACCAACCAAATAAGCGGGAATAATTTTTCGATTATTTTATTCATTTTATCTGTGCCTTTTTATGTGAAAGTATTATTGAATTCAGGAAAATTAAGGGGAATATCGAAAATAATAGAATTTGCATTTTTAAATATTGCAGGCAGAATTTTAATTAGTCTACTTGTTTTTGTCATTCTATATTATCTGTTTTCTTATAGAGACTCTAATTCTATTTATCTAGCTCATTTTGCTTCTATTGTTGTAATATTAGTTATTTCAATGTTTTGGACTAGTAAATCGTTTATAATTTCAAAAGATATAGAGGACCTCAAAATCCCAGATAATTTTTTTACTTACAATAATGGTTTATTATTAAAATCATACATTACGGTATTCTTTCTTTGGGGAGATCGGTTTTTACTATCAATTATTAGCAACCCTTCTGAAGTAGCCCAGTATGATATATGTCTTAAAATTGCCATGTTGATTATGATAGTTTCTGAAGCATTAAAATCCACCTATGCTGCTGTTTTTGCAAAACATGCTTTGGAGCCAGAAAAACTTAAAATTGATATAAGAAAATCTACACGAGTTGGTTTCATTATAAGCTCTATGATTTTTATAGTTATATTATTTTTTGGTAAGTTTCTTTTAGGGTTATTTGGGTCAGAATTTAAAGATTCATACTTTATTTTATTGACGATTTCTTTAGGCTATACAATGTCCACGTTTTTTGGGCAAGCAGATAACGTTCTCGAGATGTGTGGGCTAATAAAACACTACGTTAAATACTATTTTATAATTATATTTTTAGCTTTAGGTTTAGGTGTTGTGTTGTCATTTAGTTATGGAGCCTTAGGAATGGCTATTGGTTTTGCAATCGGAAATTTTTTATTTCAAGCAGTAGCTTCCTATATTGTAAGACTTAAAATGAGTATAAAAACTTCCTTTTTATGATATGGTTCTTTCTAATATTATGCTTGTATTATGTTGCAGGAAGAACTAAGTTTAGTTTATTTTCTCCATTGGTTCTTTTTTATGTTTTTTTCATATTGTCTATTGTATTATCTGTAGCCTATCACTATTGGATGCCCTATGATTGGAAATTTAATATAGCTGGTACAGACAGAATCGTTGATTCTCAGCTTTGGTTATCCATAGATGTATTTGTTAAAATGTTAATATATTTTTCTTTAGGTGTCCTCTTTTATAAGTACGCGTTTAATGTTCGTAAAAACAGAGGTTTTAAAGTTGATTTAAAAATTGAATTACCACCAATAAAGACAAACTCCCTTGTTAATATAGCACTGGCATTAACGGTTCTAGAAATTATTCTAGTAGCTATGCTATACGGAAAAGAAATATTTATACGAGCTACTTATGCAGTAGATTACAATAAACTAGGAGTGATGCTGCTAGAATACTCGCTGCTGTTTCTAATATTTACAGGTAGCTTATTATATAAAGAAAAGAGAACTTTATCTCGAGTCATAGCGCTATTTGTTACGCTACTCTGTATTGGTTTTGGGTCTAGAATGGCAACTATATATTTGCTCGTTTATTTCTTTGTGATTTTTATTCTCTTTCTTAACAAAAAGAAGAAGTTTTATTATATGGTATTTGGCATACCATTTATTATTTTATTTTTTGGCTACAACCTTTCTTTGAGGTTCAATGATACTCATGGTTTAGGCCCTTATTTGTATTTGCCATTTTCGGGGTCTTCGGAAATTATTAAAAACACCTTTTTTAATTTATATTATACTTTAGTCTTTGGTGTTTTTGCAACATTCAGAACACTTGCTAAAAACCCTGTTAATTATGATTATTTATTTACCAGTTTAAATCCTGCACCAGGGTTTTTAACGGACTGGTATTTAATTTTCAAGAAGTTAAGAATCAATCATTATGCTCCTTACTCAGGTATTGGAGAGATTTTTACGTATCCAACAATTGCTTTCTTTTTTTATTTTACTGTAGGAATGATTTTTTCGCATGCAGAACGTATTATTCAGAAATTATTTATGAATAAAAAAATAGGTGCAGGTTTTATTTTATTTTTGCTTACTTCGGCCTTTATTCCTTTCAGTTTTGAATATAATTTAAGGTCTAGCGTTCGTTTTTTATATTACGCAATGATTTTTATGATGATGTTAAATATATTTTCTAATATTAAAATTAAAAGATGAGAATACTAATCTTAGGACCTTTTCCACCTCCTCTTTTTGGGGTTAGCTTGTCTAATTTTGTATTAAAAAAGGGGTTAATAAAAAAAGGACATCGTGCTGAAATTGTTAACACAGCTGGTGGTGAAAAAATAGATGCTGAAGTTGGAGCTTGGGATATAAGAAAATTGTCTTTTGTTAAAAGTTATTTTAGCCTTTACAAAATTTTTAAATCAGACGTTGTGTATTGCACAACTGGGCAAACTTTTTTTGGAATTATTAAATATGCTCCATTTGTTCTACTTTCTAGATTATTAGGAAAAAAAACGGTTGTACATGTTAAGGGAGGTTTTTTAAAACGTTCTTATGAAGATATGAGCGCTTTTAAGAAACGTATTAGTAAGTTTGTGCTTTCTAGATACAACGGAGGCATAGTGCTATCAAAATCTCTCAGAAATCTTTTAGAAGAGTTTTTACCAGATGATAAAATTTATATTCAGCATAACTTTATTCAAGATTCATTAATCATTCCTAAAAAAGAAATTTTAAAGCAAAAAAAACACGATAAGCTGAGAATCTTTTATTTAAGTAATTTAATGAAAGAAAAAGGTATCGTTGAGTTACTAGGAGCGCTAGAAACATTAAATAAAAATAAAATTCCTTTTGAGGCTAAAATTGCTGGTCATATTCCTAAAGATGGTCAAGATTTGTTAGAGAAAATGGATAATATAGAAAATCTCGAATATCTAGGAGTGGTGCAAAAAGAAGCTAAAACTGAACTTCTTAGTTGGGGAAATGTATTTTGTTTACCTACCTATTATTCTATGGAAGGACAACCGATTTCAATTATAGAGGCAATGGGTTTTGGTAATGTTATACTCACAACGAAACACGCAGGAATTCCAGATATATGTTCAGAAAAAAATGGTGTCTTTGTGGAAAAAAGAGAGGCATCAAGCATTTATAAACAATTAGAATATTTATCAAAGAATTTAGAATGGGTTAAAGAAACAGGCATTTACAATATGCAACAAGCTCAAGAGTTATATACAGAAGATGCTTTTGTTCATGGAATTCTTAAAATTTTTGAAGACGTTTAGCTACCTGTCTATAGTTTATAATAGTAGTTTTTATTAATAAATAGTATGCTCAAAACGAAATTAGAAACGCCTTATATAATTGCTTTTTCACTATTAGGGATTTTTCCTATTGTACCATTTATTGTTAAACCATTTTTACTTATACCATTATTACTAACCTCTTTATTTAACTTATACCTAATTGATAAAAGTGAGGTTAATTGGAAAAAAATTATAATCAGTACCTCTATTTATTTATTATTTGCTGTAAGCGTTTTATATACAACCGATATTAATAGAGCAACTCAACTGCTAATTAGGCTGTTACCTTTTTTAATTCTGCCAATTAGTTTTGCATTAGTGCCTAAAACTATTTATGAGAAGTTAACAGATGTATTTATACAGGTTTTTACAATTTCTTGCGGCTTATTTTGTGTTATTATTTTTATTTATAGCATATCTTTAGATATTTCTGATATATATATTATATACTCATATATATCCAATAATTTTTGGGGCTATGAAGACCATCCAATTTATATCTCTCTTTATTTTGGTATTGCATTAATATTAATTCTTTTTAAAAGCAAAAAATCTCTATTAAATATAGTCCTATTTGTAACTATTTTCTTTACATTACTTTTTTTATCAAGAAAAGGAAACATAATTAGCCTAGTTATTATTTTGCTTTTTATGGTTATTTCAAATTCAAAATCATTTTTTAACAAAATGTTTTTGGGTTATTCCTTTGTGGTTTTGTTAATTGTTGTTGGAGTATCTTATTTGTTTGATAACTTTCTTTTTATAAGGTTTGAAGAAATTATAAACTTAGATCAGTTTATAAATAACCCTAATACTTCAACAGGAATAAGAAGTATATTGTGGCGTATTGGTGCAAGTCTATCAACCGAATCACCATTTTTTGGTTATGGCTTAGGGAGTGTTCAAGATTTAATAGGAACTAGTTTAATAGAAAATGGATATGAGGAGTTAACCTATGTACTTAAATATAATGTGCATAACCAATATTTGCAAATAGCACTAATATCAGGATATATAGGTTTATTGTTTTTTTTATGTATATTATCATATATCTTTCTCAAAATTAAGAACAGCAAACGCGCACTTTGTATATTTTTATACATCATACTTTGTTTTATATTCGAAAGCTTATTAGAACGTCAAAACGGCATAATTATAACAGCATTGTTTTTTAATTTATTCGTATTCTTGCCATATAAAAAGGAAGTAATCAATGAGTCATTATCAAAACCTTAATACATACGAAACACCTAAAGGTTTTAGAGGGAAATCTGCTATTACTGTTCAATTATGGTGGATTGTTCAAGCGACGTTTTTTAGATTATCACCTCAGATATTTTATGGTTGGCGACGTTTTTTATTAAGGTTATTTGGAGCAAAAATTGGAAAAAATGTTATTATAAGGCCATCTGTACAAATTACCTACCCATGGAAAATTTCAATTGGAGATTATAGCTGGATAGGAGATGAAGTGGTTCTTTATTCTTTAGGAGAAATAAAAATAGGATCTCATACTGTAATTTCTCAGAGGAGTTATATTTGCACGGGTTCTCATCATTATAATTCTGATAATTTTGATATTTATGCTAAGAAAATAACAATAGGCAATAAATGTTGGTTAGCGACTGACGTGTATGTGGCACCAGATGTAGCTATTGGTGATTTTACAGTTGTAGGTGCACGCAGTAGTGTTTTTAAAGATTTACCCTCTAATATGGTTTGTAAAGGACATCCAGCAAAACCCTTTAAAGATAGAAGTTAAATAGTGAAAATTAAAAATATTACCTTCATTAGTCTAAACTACGCTCCAGAAGATACCGCTATAGGTTTATATTCTACACAGTGGGTTGATTTCTTAAGAGAATCTGGTTATAATGTTACAGTTATCACTGCGTTTCCATACTATCCAAAATGGGAAATCTCTAAAGAATACAAGCAAAAAAAAACATTTCTAAAAGAAGAGTTGAACGGAACAACGGTTTTAAGATATAAACAGTATGTGCCCAAAAAGCCAACTTTTTTAAAACGAATTATTCATCTTTCAGATTTTACAATTGGATCTATATTTAACCTTTTTAAAATCAAAGAGTGTGATTTGGTAATTTCAGTTGTGCCTTTTACAACCTCTGTTTTTTTAGGCTATATTCAAAAGAAACGATTTAAAGCAAAACTCTGGACACACATTCAAGATTTTGAATTTGATGCGGCTTTACAAACAGGTGTAGGAAAGAGTAAGAACATAATTTTCTCAATACTTTTTAAACTAGAAAAATGGCTGTTTTCTAAATCAGATCTTGTAAGTACTATTAGTTATAGTATGTTAAATAGGCTCTCTGAAAAAACGAAAACAGAACAGTATTTTTTACCAAATTGGATTGATGATGCTACCATTAATCCTTCAACGTCTAAAACGCATCAATATCTACAATCTAAAAAGACCAAAATATTATATTCGGGAAATATTGGAGACAAACAAGATTGGCTCACTTTTATACAGTTTTGTAAAGATCTTAACGAAGAACGCTATGAAATTGTTATTGTTGGAGATGGTTCTAAAAAAGAATGGGTTTGTGGTAATATAAAACCCTTCCATAATGTCAATTATTATCCACCAGTTCCGTTTGAAGAATTATCGGATTTATTGTGTAGTGCTGATGTACATATATTGTTTCAAAAACCAGAAGTTATAGATACAGTAATGCCTTCTAAGGTTTTAGGAATGATGGCAAGTGGAAAACCGTCTATAGTTATTGGTAATAGTAAATCTGAAGTTAAATCTATATTTGACGCTTCTGGAGCAGGCTTATACTTCTCAGAGTATAGTTTAGCATTAGTAGAGGCATTGGAGAATTTAACCATAGATAAAGTTCATTTGCAAAAACAAGGCGAAGAAGCTAGGCGATATGTTATTGAAAATTTTTCAAAACAAAAGATTTTGTCTAATATGTTAAAGCAACTTAAAGAAATTTAAAAATACAAGAAATTATATCGGGGAAATTATATTATCGTTAAACATCTGTCACTTTCAATACGTTCAATTATATCGTATATTGCATATGTTAGGTTTTTATTTTAAATTTAAATAAAAATAGATTCACTTTTAAAATCGATAAGCTCAGGAAAAAAACTACTTTTGTCAATTATTTTTAAACGATTTGAGTTTATTTAAACACGGAAGATATTCGGGCTATTTAAGACCTATTTGTTACATCATTGATTTAACTATCATTAATGGTGTAGCTATATTGTATTTGCTTAAAGGAAAGGATGAAATTGTTTTTTCAACAATTATTTCTATAAGTTGGGTGTTATTGTCTGTATACTCAAAGTTTTATGAAGTCTATAGATATACTAGGCCTATAAATATTTTATCGCTCATTGTAAAACAATTTATTTTATATCTGCTTTTGGTTTTTGCGTTTTCAGGTATATATTATGAATTAAACATATATCCTCTTCCAATTGTAAAATACACACTACTGTGCTTTCTGCTTATTACAATTTTTAAGTTTACTATATATTATTTATTGCAGAAGTATAGAACTTCTTTTGGTGGCAATTTTAGGAAAACAGTCATTTTGGGTTTAAACAAAAAAACCATCGCATTAGATAATTTTTTTAATAAGAACCCAGAATACGGTTACTCCCACCAAAAGACCTTTAATTTTAAGAATAAAGAACATGCTCTAGAAGACTGTTTTAGTTATATACTAACCGAAGGAATAGATGAAATTTATTGTTCAATCTCAGAATTAAGTAATTCTCAAATTGCAGAGATTGTTGATTTCGCAGATAACAATCTTAAGATTTTAAAGTTTATTCCAGATAGTAAGGAGATTTACGCTAAGAAATTACGATATGAATATTACGATTATATCCCTATTCTTACGCTAAGAAATATCCCATTAGAAGATTCCGTAAACACCTTTATAAAACGCGGCTTTGATATTTTGTTTTCAAGTTTTGTTATTATTTTTATTTTATCTTGGTTAACACCCATAATAGGTCTTTTAATAAAGTTAGAGTCAAAAGGTCCTGTGTTTTTTAAACAGTCACGAAACGGTTTTAATTACAAAGAATTTGATTGCTACAAGTTTAGATCCATGATGCCCAACAAAGATGCTCATTTATACCAGGCTACAAGAGGT
Organism: Winogradskyella marina; assembly: GCF_015645385.1. Classification (GTDB taxonomy): domain Bacteria; phylum Bacteroidota; class Bacteroidia; order Flavobacteriales; family Flavobacteriaceae; genus Winogradskyella; species Winogradskyella marina. Next base: position 131,208 of record NZ_JADOET010000002.1, on the reverse strand, counting down.
GATCAACGTGTAACCAAAATCGGTAAATTTATTAGAAAAACAAGTATAGATGAATTACCACAATTTTTCAACGTTCTTTTTGGAGATATGTCTGTTGTTGGTCCAAGACCGCACATGGTAAGCCACACAAATATGTATGCCAAAAAAATAGATAAATTTATGGTTAGGCATTTTGTAAAACCAGGTATAACGGGTTTAGCTCAAACTAGTGGGTTTAGAGGGGAAGTAGAAACCGATAAAGATATTATAGGGAGAGTTAAGTATGATATTTTTTATATCGAAAACTGGTCAATTCTTCTCGATATGAAAATTATTATACAAACTTTTATTAACGCCATTAAAGGCGACGATAAAGCGTATTAAAGCAATACATGCAACCACTAGTCTCTATAATAACTCCAATTTATAACAATGCTAAGGTTATAGAAAAAACCATAAGCAGTGTACTTAATCAAACCTATCAAAATTGGGAGTTGCTCTTAATAGACGATGCTTCTATTGACGAATCGGTCAAGGTGATAACACCATATGTAGACGCACATTCAAGAATTAAATTAGTGGTTCATAAAAAGAATAAAGGCGCAGCAGAAGCACGAAACTTAGGATCCAAAATGGCCACCGGAAATTATATAGCTTTTTTAGATGCAGACGACCTTTGGAAAGCAAACAAATTAGAATTGCAAGTCAACCAACTGCTTAGCAATACTACAGACGTGAGCTTTGGAAGTTATGAATGGATAAATTCTGAAAACAAACCCTTAAACAAAAAGGTGCATGCCTTAAGTTGTTTAACTTATGACAAACTTCTTAAAGCAAATTATATAGGAAACCTTACAGGAATGTACAATAGTGAAAAATTGGGCAAAATTTATACTAAAGATTTAAAAAAACGACAAGACTGGTTGTTGTGGTTAGAAGCGTTAAAGAGAAGTGATAAACCTGCTATTGGAATTCAAGAAACCATTGCCTATTATAGGATTACTGAAGGCTCATTGTCATCAAATAAAACAAATCTATTAAAGCATAACTTCAATGTGTATAGAAAAGGTATAGGTTTTTCGTTTATAAAATCTTTGTTTTATTTAATACAGTTTTTATTTGAACACTTATTTGTGAAAAAACGTTTAATTAAGCCTATAATTTCGAAATAAATTGTTTCAATTTCCCAGCTTTGGTACGCTTTAATTGTTCAACGCGTTCAAAACTAACCGAAATTCCTGATTCTAGATAATGCTCCATTTCTGCGATAATAATATCTTTTTTAGCCTTTGAAAGTTCAATACGGCTTACAAAACGAATCATAAAATGGTCTAATTTTAACTGCTCAATTATAAATTCCGAAACATTACCGTCGTTTTCAATCACGCTTTTTGTTATATAATAAAAGGTTAATCCTGCTGCTTTTTTTCCACTTGGTAAAACAGCAATATCATTAGTTCTTCCTACTAACTTTTTAAGAATAGGTTTGCGTATTGTGCTTTTTTCAGAGAGACTCCCAATATCACCAATATCATATCTTATAAACGGATGTGCGGTATTGTATAAAGACGTAATTACAATTCGTCCTTCTTCACCATAAGGTAAAACGGCACCATTATTATCTAAAACTTCAACATACAAAGTTTCGTTATTTACTTGCCATTGATCGTCAGTGTTCTGAAATGCAATTAAATCGAGTTCCGAAGCACCATATTCGTTAACTACAGGCACACCAAATTGTTTTTCCATTAAAGCCTTATCGTCATCAAAGAGCATTTCGGAAGTGACAATGCATACTTTAAGCGACGGACAAATTGTTTTTAAAAGGAGGTCTTTTTGCTTCAAATACTTAGCGAATTGTACGATCGGACTCGTATAACCGTTGATAAATTCAAATGTGTCGGTTTTAAATTTAGCGATGGTTTCATCAAAAGCAGCATCACTCAAATCAAATACAGAAAATCGAAATCGGTTACCAAAATAGTCCTTCAACCGCTCCTTGTAATAACCTTTTTTATCGAGAGGAATACCGTAAAATCGGGCTTGTTTAGAACTATTAAAATCAATACCATACCACCCAAACCGATTCATAATTTCCGCCCAAGTGAGTGCATGACACCATTTGTCTTTGGCAAAAATAAATGGATCGCCAGAACTGCCTGATGTTTTATTTACATAGACATTCCTTGGAGTAAAACCATCACTTAGTCGTTGCTCTAAAGGTTGTTGTAAGTTTTTTTTTGTAATAATAGGAACCGAATTCCAATCGTTAACATCAACGGTTTTTCCTAATGCTTTATAAAACGAATTGTGCTCTAAATGATAAGAAATAATGCGTTTTTTTTGCGCATTGATATAGGTTTCAAATTCAGCATCAGTTTTAGCCTGAATGTCAGCTAAAGCAGCCCTTGCCTTATCGATGTTAAAGCCATTTAGTTTTAAAGATAAATCGAATATTCGCAAGTTGTTTTTCGCATTTAAGATTATGAACTTATCATATTGTTCAGTTCTTTGGTAAAATAATTGTTTTTTAAACTTAAAACCAATTATTTTTGACGAAACAAATCAAGATTATGAATATTTTAGTACTTGGCTCTGGCGGAAGAGAACATACATTCGCATGGAAATTATCTCAAAGTAATCGTTGTAAGGCACTTTTTGTTGCGCCAGGAAACTCAGGAACAGCAGCTATTGCTACAAACCTAAATATTGGTGTTACAGATTTTAAAGCGATAAAATCTGCTGTATTAGAACATAACATCGATTTGGTCGTTGTAGGTCCCGAAGATCCATTGGTACAAGGTATTCACGATTTCTTTTTAGAAGATGAAGCGCTAAAACATGTTGCTGTTATTGGACCACAACAAGCTGCTGCAGAACTTGAGGGCAGTAAGGAATTTGCTAAAGAATTTATGATGCGTCATAACATTCCAACAGCAGCTTACGAAAGTTTTACAAAAGCTAATGTTGAAGACGGTTACAAATTTCTTGAGACTTTAAAACCTCCTTACGTTTTAAAAGCAGACGGTTTAGCGGCAGGAAAAGGGGTTTTAATCTTAAATGATTTACAAGAAGCTAAAGACGAACTAAAAAGTATGCTTGTAGATGCTAAATTCGGAGATGCAAGCACTAAAGTGGTGATTGAAGAATTTTTAGATGGCATTGAATTGAGCTGTTTTGTACTAACTGACGGAAAAGATTATAAAATTCTACCTACTGCAAAAGATTACAAACGCATAGGAGAAGGAGATACAGGGTTAAATACAGGTGGTATGGGAGCAGTGTCACCAGTACCATTTGCAACACAAGAATTCTTAGATAAAATTGAAAACCAAGTTGTAAAACCTACGGTTGAAGGTTTAAAGAAAGATAACTTACCCTATGTTGGTTTTATTTTTATTGGTTTAATAAAAGTTGGTGACGATCCAAAAGTGATTGAGTATAATGTGAGAATGGGAGATCCTGAAACGGAAGTTGTATTGCCACGGTTAAAAACAGATCTTGTTGAAATTTTTGACGCTATGGCAAATCAAACGTTAAGTCAGGTTGCTATTGAAATTGATGAGCGTGCGGCAACAACGGTAATGTTAGTTTCTGGTGGTTATCCTGAAGCTTACGAAAAAGGTAAAGAAATCACAGGTATTGAAAACATCACAGAGTCTATAGTTTTTCATGCAGGAGCCGTTGAAAAAGACGGAAAGGTGGTCACTTCTGGTGGTCGCGTTATGGCAATTACATCGTATGGCAATACCTACCATGAAGCCATAAAAAAATCTTATCAAAATATAGAAAATCTACATTTTGATAAGATGTATTATCGTAAGGATATTGGTTTCGATTTATAAACTTCTTTAGGTTTTCTATTTGCAACCGAGAAGTTTGGCTTTTATACACTAATGAATTTGAGTTTTCTTAACATAGTAAACTACGTTTCGAAAAAACGATAAAATTAGTGTGCAAAATGTGAATTTCTTAGGTAAAAGAAAAAATTAGAGGTTTAAAGATAAGAGTGAGAAGAAATACTTTTATCTTCTTCATTATTATCATTGAATTTTTTAAGCTGTAGCATCCAATATACAAATGCTACTATACCAATTACCAAAAATACCCATGAGAAAATGTTAGCAGAAAACCAGCTTTCTAACTCTAATGCTTTAAGTGCATCAAAAGGAGCAAGTAATACATTTACAAATAAATCCGCTATTCCGTTAAAGAAATCAGTCATAACTTTATAAATTTACACCAATTCTATTTTTGAATTGGGATTGAACAGCAAAAATACAAAAAGAGTTAATGATTACAAGAATTTTTAGTAAATCTAAACCTATAAACTTCATTATTGTTGCTGTTTATGTTTCGCTGCTATTTGTAATCACAAATTATACCTCGCTTTTTTCGGACTTAAACAGTGTTTTAACAACGCTTTTTAAGTGGGCAATTACCATGTTTTTGCTTTTTCTGCTCGATTTTATTGTCTCAAAAAATAAATTGTCAAAAAGAAATAGTTATGCCTTAATGACCTTTGGACTGCTATTTGGGTTGTTTCCAGAAGCGATGGCACATTTAGATTTATTGCTAGCTAACTTATTTATAGTTTTTGCTTTAAGGCGTTTAATAAGCTTACATTCTAATCTTTATATTAAAAAGAAGTTATTCGATGCCGGATTTTGGATTGTACTAGCATCATTATTCTATTTCTGGGCAATTTTATTTTTTGCCTTAGTGATTGTTGCACTTATATATCATTCTCAAAACGATTTTAAGAATGTTATTATTCCCTTTATTGGCGTTGCAACAGTTGCTATTTTATTAGTGGCATATAATATTGTAGTGTACGATGAATATATAAGACCTTCAAACTTTAAACGTTATGCTAGTTTAGATTTTACGGCTTATGATAGTAAAGAAAGTATTCTAAAACTAACCATTTTGTTTACAGCACTTATATGGACACTCATCTATTTTTTTAAAAATATTCCAGATAAAAACAAGAAATTAAAACCCTCTTATTTTTTAATTTCTTGGGCTTCTGTTATTGCTATTTTGATTGCTGTTATTGCTCCGGTTAAAAATGGAAGTGAGTTTTTATTCTTATTTGCTCCGTTTTCAATAATTATGGCAAATTATATCGAAGTGATTTCAGAACGTTGGTTTAAAGAAGTTTTTATTGTACTCTTATTAATCACGCCAATAATAGGTTTACTGCTGTAATTTGTTTCCAAAGGCTAAATCACCAGCATCACCTAATCCTGGAATAATATACCCTTTTTCATTTAAGGAGTCATCAATGGTAGCAATCCATAGTTTTACATCGGCATCAAAAGCTTCGGCAACGTATTCAACACCTTGTTGTGCACCAATAACACTAACTAAATGAATATCTTTAGGTGTGCCAAATGGTTTTAATGCTTCGTAAGTAGCCACCATAGATTGGCCTGTAGCTAGCATGGGATCTGCTAAAATTAAGGTTTTGCCTTCCAAACTTGGACACGCTAAATATTCAACTACAATTTCAAAACTTTCTGGATGGTGTTTGTGTTGTCTATAAGCTGAAATAAAAGCATTTTCTGCGGCATCAAAGTAGTTTAGTAAACCATTATGAAGCGGAACACCAGCTCTTAAAATAGAACATAAGACAATATCATTATGATGCAAAACCGTTTCAGAAGTTCCAAGAGGTGTTTCGATATTTTGAGCCTTAAATTGAAGTGATTTACTTAATTCGTAACCCAAAATTTCACCAATACGTTCAATATTTCGCCGAAAGCGCATACTGTCTTTTTGAACGGATTTATCTCTTAATTCAGACATAAAAGTATTTAAAATTGAAGGTGTCTTAGACAGGTTATGAATTTGCATATTATGAAATTTGTTCAGTCGTTAAAGTTAATAATTCCAACTATATTTGTAAACAATAAATCGAATTCATTATGTTTTCACAAAAAGCAAACGCCATATTTCAAGAGGTTATTAAAACCTATAAAGTTTTAAATACCGTAGATCAGCCTTTTACAAATAAGTATGATAAAAAGGAAGACCTTATTGCACATTTATTATACAGAAAATCTTGGATAGACACTGTTCAATGGGCTTACGAGGATATTATTAGAGATCCAAACATAGATCCTGTTGCGGCTTTAACGTTAAAAAGAATGATTGATGCCTCTAACCAAGATAGAACAGATACGGTTGAATACATTGATAGTTATTTCTTAGATAAATACAAAGATGTAACCGTAAAACCAGATGCCAAAATTAATTCTGAAAGTCCGGCTTGGGCCATAGATAGGCTTTCAATTTTAGCATTAAAAATTTACCACATGCATCTAGAAACAGTAAGGGAAGATGCTAGTAATGCACACAAAGCCTCTTGTCAAAAGAAATTAGATGTATTGTTAGAGCAACGTGAAGATTTAAGCACTGCCATTGACGATTTACTTAACGATATCTCAAATGGTGATAAGTACATGAAAGTTTACAAGCAAATGAAAATGTATAATGACGATGAGTTAAATCCTGTTTTAAGAGGACAATAATAATCTTTTGTCATTCTGAACAAAGTGAAGAATCTCAATTATAGATATTTCAACTGCGCTCAATATGACATACCTAAACTATGTCTACAAAACCAAAACACATACTAGTCCTCAGATTTTCCGCAATGGGAGACGTGGCAATGACTGTACCTGTGTTACGAGCATTAACTAGTCAGTATCCAGAGTTAAAAGTTACAGTAGTTACCAGAGCATTCTTTAAGCCATTTTTTCAAGATTTAGTAAACGTAAGTGTTTATGAAGCCGATTTAAAAGGCAGACACAAAGGCGTTTTTGGGCTTTATAAACTATCAAAAGAATTAAAAGCCTTAAAATTTAATGCTGTTGCAGATGTACACAACGTGCTGCGGAGTAAAATTCTAAAACTCTTTTTCTTCGGAAAAAAAGTAGTGCAATTAGATAAAGGGAGAGCCGAAAAAAAGGCATTAACTTCTGGACAAACATTTCAACAGTTAAAAACCACACACCAACGTTATGCAGACGTTTTTGAAGCTTTGGGTTATGTCGTAGATTTATCACAACCTGTATTTTCAGAACCAAAACCATTAACCGAAAACCTAAAGGTGTTTGTTTCAAAAAAGGACTTCAAAACCATCGGAATTGCCCCTTTTGCAGCACACGACAGTAAGATGTATCCTTTAGCTAAAATGGAACGTGTTATTGAAGAACTTTCAAAAAATTACAATATCATTTTATTTGGTGGTGGAAGCAAAGAGGTAGAATTATTAAACCAGGTTGAAAGCAAATTCAATACTGTGAAATCCGTAGCAGGAAAACTAAATTTTAAAGATGAATTAGTACTCATTTCTAATTTAGATGTTATGTTAGCTATGGATTCTGGCAATGCACACATGGCAGCTATGTTGGGTAAAAAAGTAATCACCATTTGGGGAGTGACGCATCCTTTTGCTGGATTTGCGCCTTTTAATCAACCAAATGACTTTGCGTTAACGGCAAATAGAGAACAGTTTCCACTAATTCCTACTTCAATTTACGGAAATAAATTCCCTGAAGGTTATGAAAATGCAGCAAGTAGTGTTTCTGTTAAAAGTGTAATTGAAAAAGTAGAATCTGTTATTCAGAACTAAGCGTAGAATCCCCAACTTTTCAAAATAAATAAGACCTACTAGGTTTTCAAAACCTAGTAGGTCTATAAGTCTATGATCTAAAAGCGAAGCGGTCTAACGTCTGTTTTACACATCATCATAATCCACTACAACATTTGCCGTAGTAGGATGCGCTTGGCAGGTTAAAATTAAGCCTTCAGCAACTTCGCTATCTGTTAAAATATTGTTTTGTCGCATTTTAGCTTCACCTTCTGTAAGTTTAGCAATACAACTACTACAAATTCCACCTTGACAAGAATAAGGCGCGTCAATATCTTGTTTTAAAGCTGCCTCAAGAATAGATTGCTCTTGCGACATGTTGAATTCAAATTCTTCATCATCCACCAAAACTTTAATTTTAGTTTGACCTGAAGGTAAATCACCAGCCTCTTCAGAATCTGCATCAACAGGTGCTGTAAACAATTCAAATTTAATGGCATTTTCTTTTACACCATTTTCTAATAAAACATCTTTTACCGTTTGAATCATTTGTTCTGGTCCACAGAGATAAAAACTGTCTATAGTTACGTCTTTATATTTGTTTTTTACGATGAGGTTAACCGTACTTTTTTCAATGCGACCAAAAAGGGCATCAGTTTCTCGCGACTGGCTGTATATAAAATGCGCATGAAAGCGATTTTTGTATTGTTTTTTTAGTTCAAGTAGGTCGTCAATAAACATCGCATCAGCTAAGGTTTTGTTACCATAAACTAAGATGAAGTTACTAAAAGGCTCTTCTTCTAATAAGGTTTTTACGATGCTAAGCACAGGTGTAATTCCGCTTCCAGCGGCAAAGGCAGCTATGGTTCGGGTTTTAGCTTCGTTGGCTTCAAATATAAAACGACCATTAGGTTCTGCAACGTCTAAAACGTCACCAACTTTTAAAATGGTGTTGGCGTAAACTGAAAACGTTCCATCTTCAACAGCTTTTACGGCAACGGTTACATTTCCGCTACTTTGTGACGCACAAATTGAATAGTCTCTTCGGATGTCTTCACCATTAATAGTGGTTTTTAAGGTAATATATTGTCCGGCTTTAAAGCTGAATTTTTCCTTAAGATGTTCAGGAATATCAAAGGTTATGGCAACAGAATTATCCGTTACTTTATCAATTGACTTTATAGTGAGTGAATGAAATTGTGACATTAAAAAATAAATTTTGTGCAAAGATAACTATTCTTCCATAGACCTGACAGGTTTTTGAAACCTGTCAGGTGTTTTTTACATACATAAGCGTCTTATACATAAGAAAATTATGTATATATTTGTTTTACGATGAGCAATTCAAAATTATATAAAGGAAGTTTAACCACCATCATTTTAAAGCTATTGAATGAGCACGATAAAATGTATGGTTACGAAATTACCCAAAAGGTAAAGGCTTTAACAAAAGGTGAACTAAAAATCACAGAAGGAGCCTTATATCCTGCGTTACATAAGTTAGAAGCCGAAGGTTTGTTAGATGTTGAAGTCGCCAAAGTGGATAACCGATTGCGTAAATACTATAAACTCACTGAAACCGGAACCAAAGAAACCGTGAATAAATTGGAAGAATTAGCGGAATATATAAAGACGATGCAAGCTTTAGTAAATCCAAAATTGGCATAAGTACTAATCCTGCAAGGCATGTGCTGAACTTGATTTAGCATCTAAAACCTTGTAGGTATTAAAACTTAAAATGAAACTAACAAAAGAAGACATACAATTTATAGATACGTATCTAGAGAATTCTGATGTGGTTTTTGCTGACATTAGAATGGAAATGGTAGATCACGTAGCCTCTGATATTGAAAACCAAATTGAAGCTGGCGATACGAGAAGCTTTTATGATATTTTCAAAGATTACATGGTTAAACACAAAGCACAACTCTTAAATGATAATAAACAATTTTTAAAATTGGCTGATAAAAAAATATGGAAAACCTTTGTTCAGCAGCTTAAAAGTCCACTGACACCTATACTCTTTTTAGCATCTTGTCTTGGGTTTTATATCTTATTTCAAAATTATTCCATAGAAACGTTTAGGCTGTTTATTTCTATAATTCCGCTCGTTGGATTGACTGGATTTATCCTAACCTACGTCGTTTATCAAGGTGTAAACAGAATAAAAGATTCTCAGTAGTAGAACGCTTGGCATTTCCTTTTTTAGCTTTTTACCAATTGCCTTATATCTTTATTAGTAGAACAAAAGACATCAACGGAACAAGTGATTTGTTATGGACAATTGGTGGTGCAAGCCTATCGCTAACTTTAGTGATGATTTTGGTTATAATAAGCATAAAGCTATTTATGGATTATGAAAGCCGATTTAAAAGTGTAGTCTAAAATGAAACTAACAAAAGAAGAAATAAAATTCATAGACAACTACCTTATTAAAAATGAGGTTAAGTTTTGGGATGTACGTTTAGAATTATTAGACCACATTGTGTCTGCTGTAGAAGATAAAATGGCAAATGATGGTATTTCTTTCAATGAAGCATTGCTCGAAGTTCATAGAGGATTTGGAAATCAATTTATAGAATTCGGTGTTTCAAAGGACAGAATTTTTGAAAAAGGATTGTATCAGAGTAATATTGGATTTAAGAAATTTACGAGAAATAAGCAGAAAGAACTTGGTAGGAAATACCGAAAAATGACATGGAACCATCTTAAAACTAAATTTTTAACCTTTAAATTTTGGTTAGAATACATCGCAGTTATTTTGTCATTTATTACAATCTATCAAATTAAACCAGAGTTAAGTTTTCTTATTGGTTTGTTGGTATTAATTCTGCCTACTATTTATTCAGCATATTATACTTTTAAAGATAAGTCTACTAGAAAATCCTTGAATTTTGCAATGGCAACAAGTTCTGCGATGTTAGTTTGGTCCATGTATAATCTTTCCTATTATATCTTAAAGGAAAATTACGAAAATGCTGCAAGTATGCCTGATGGCTTCTTTGTAGTTGTTGCATGTTTATTTTATCCAATGATAAGAACTAATATTGATGTATATCGGAAGGTGTATGAAGAGAATAAAAAATCATTTAGTCTCAAGTTTTTATAAATGAAACTAACAGAACCTCAAATACAAGATCTCTACGCTTTCACAAGACAACATTTTGTGGAGCATTACGACTTACAAACCGAACCCGTAGATCATTTAGCTAATGATATTGAAACCCAATGGCAAAATCAACCCAAACTCAGTTTTGAAGAGGCTAAAAACAAAGCTTTCAAGAAATTTGGTGTCTGTGGTTTTATGGACGCTATTGAACAACGGGCTAAAGCGATGAATAAACGTTATAGGCGTTATTTATGGAATGAACTTAAAAATTGGTTTGCGTTACCACAAATATTTGCAACGTTAAGTTTGTTTTTAGGGTTTTATTTGGCTTTCTCTACTTTTTATACGCCAATTTTAGCCTTGGTTTTTTATGGTATTATAATAATTTGGGCCATTTATAAAGGTATCCAACTTAATAGACAATTTAGACGTAGAAAGGAAATTTCGAACAAAAAATGGATGCTAGAAGAAATTATTTTTAGACAATCTGGAGTAACGTCAATGGTTTTTATGTCGCAATTATATAATGTATATAGAATACCAGAGGGTTTTATAACGAACATTTACTTTATTGTCGGTTTATCATTAGCATTTACTGCTTTCGTAATTATCAGCTATATCAGCTTTGAAGTCTTACCAAGTAAAGCGGAAAAACTACTCAACGAAACCTATCCTGAATTTTGTTTGTAACAAATCTCCTTTTTTTAATACTTACTAGGTAAACCAACCCATCATTACACTATGATAAAACAATTTATAAATCTAGAATGGAAAGCGTTTACGCGCTCTGCTTCATTTCAGGTCAACTTAGCACTTAAAATATTAATGGTTTTTGGTGCGTTTTTTATGTTATTATATGCTTTAGGAGCAGGTATTGGCGCCTATTATCTTATTGAAGAAATGGTTGATCCAGAACCATTAAAAATCATCAACCAATTTTTAATCTTCTATTTTATTTTCGATTTGGTTTTTAAGTATTTTCTACAAAAAATGCCTATTGTAAATATTAAACCGCTATTGTATTTACCATTAAAGAAGGATCAAATTGTTAAATTCGGAATCAATAAAACAATGATTTCATTTTTCAACATTTGGCATGCTTTCTTTTTTATTCCTTTTTCAATTGTTTTAATCATAGAAGGTCATCCGTTTATAAATGTGTTGGGTTGGCATTTAGCGATGCTTGCACTTGTGTATTGTAACAATTTCATAAATATTTTTGTCAATAGTAAAGATGTTGTTTTCTTCGCTGTAATTGGTGTCATAGCAATTTTAGGAGGACTACTTTATTTCAATATTTTTGATGTGACGCAATTCACAGCACCAATCTTTTCAGCATTTTATAATCAGCCTTATTTAGCTGTAATCCCAATAGTATTGGCTTTTGTATTGTATAAAATGGCATTCAAATATTTTAGAGAAAACTTCTATTTAGATGCTGGTTTAGCTAAGAAAGTAGATATCGCGGAAACGGACACTATGGATTATTTAAATCGTTTCGGTAGCATTTCAACCTTTCTAAAAAATGATATTAAGCTCATAAAACGTAACAAACGTTCTAAAATGACCATTTTTATGAGCTTTCTCTTTATTTTCTATGGCTTGTTGTTTTTTACAGGAAGTATAGAAGTCTACGACGGTCCTTTTTGGCGCATTTTTGCAGGTATTTTTGTGTCGGGTGGTTTTCTGTTTAGTTTCGGTCAATTTGTGCCGAGCTGGGATAGTGCTTATTATCCGCTCTTAATGAGTCAGAATATTAGATATAAGGAATATTTAGAATCCAAATGGTATCTTATGGTTATTGCTACGGTTTTCACAACAATTATTGCCTCATTCTATCTCTACTTTGGTTGGCAAGCTTATGCAGCTGTTGTTGTAGGTGCTATTTATAATATTGGAGTTAATTCTCATATGGTCCTTTGGGGAGGAGCGTATATAAAAACACCGATAGATTTAACTTCTGCAAAAAAGGCGTTCGGAGATAAAAAATCATTTAATGTAAAGACGTTGCTGTTAACCATTCCTAAATTGGTGTTACCCATGGTAATTTATGCCATAGGTCATTTTGCTTACAGCGAAGTGTTAGGCTTTGCTTTGGTAGCAATAACAGGACTTATAGGTTTATTATTTAAAAATAAGGTATTTAGTATTATCGAGAAGATTTACAAATCTGAAAAGTATAAAACACTAGTGGCTTACAAACAAAACAATTAGAATTATGATTATTACATCCAACTTATCAAAAACATATAATAGCAATACGGTTTTAAAAATCGATAGTTTAGAGATTCCTAAAGGTCAAAGTTTTGGACTTGTGGGCAATAATGGCGCAGGAAAAACAACCTATTTTAGTTTGTTGTTAGATTTAATTCAGCCTACCACAGGACATATAAAAAATAATAATGTACTGGTTAATGAAAGTGAAGACTGGAAGCCATTTACGTCTGCATTTATAGACGAAACCTTTTTAATCGGTTATTTAACACCAGAAGAATATTTTTATTTTATTGGCGAATTACGCGGCCAAAACAAAGCAGATGTTGACGCTTTATTAACGCAGTTTCAAGATTTTTTCCATGGCGAAATTTTAAATCAAAAAAAATACCTTAGGGATTTAAGTAAAGGAAATCAAAAGAAAGCCGGAATCGTAGCGGCACTAATCGGAAATCCTGAAGTGATCATCTTAGACGAACCCTTTGCCAATTTAGATCCAACCACTCAAATCCGATTAAAAGAAATCATCAGAGATTTAGCACATAAAAAAGGTGTTACGGTATTAGTTTCTAGTCATGATCTATTGCATGTTACAGATGTGTGCGAACGTATCGTTGTGTTAGAAAAAGGACATGTGATTAAAGATTTAGAAACCAATCCTGCAACATTAAAGGAATTGGAAGCACATTTTTCTGGCACTGCAATGGCAATGCAAGAGGAAGAATAATTCTTTTTCTTTTTTTTAAAATTATAACAACGGCATGAAAATCATTTTCATGCCATTTTATTTCACGCAAGAGTAGGTCCCTGCATCTCTCCGCCTTCGCGAGAATATTATTTTTCAATCGATTTTATCAATTACAAATGAACCACAATCAAGCTTTATTCTGGATTCTAACAGTGAAGCGGTCTAATATCTTATAAATTTCAGCCTCAAATTCAAAAAGATCCTTATTTTTACCATCTAACACACTAAACAAGGTGTTTTTCAGTTATCTATTAACCAAATAGAACCAACGTTTGAAAACCTATTACAAATTCATATTATCGCTATGTTGCGTGGTGATGCTTACTCAAAGCTGTTCACGTAAAAAGGATAAATTTATAAACCGACAATTTCATGCTATGGGCACAAAATACAATGTGCTTTATAATGGCAATATTGCTTTAGAGCGTGGAAAAGATGCCGTTAATAATGAGTTTACAGAAAACTTCTGGGAGCTTTTACCTGTGGAGCGTATGAATGTGTCCGAAGATATCTTTCTGCCAGGACAAACAAAAAATGCAGATTTTGAACGTGCCGAAGAAAAAGCCATAAAAGCGATTCAGGTACATGGCATGAATATCGACGGAAAAGAAAAAAATCCTCAAATAGACGAAGCTTATTTACTTTTAGGTCAAGCGCGTTATTTCGATCAACGTTTTGTGCCAGCCATGGCTGCGTTTAACAATATTTTAAATAAATATCCAACGAGCGATAAAATCAACCAAGTTAAAATTTGGCGCGAAAAAACAAACATGCGTTTAGATAATGATGCTGGAGCCATTGAAAAACTAAAACGTTTATTAAAAGAAGAAGACATTGAAGGGCAAGATTTGGCAGATGCTACAGCAACTTTAGCACAAGCGTATATCAACATTAAATCTAAAGATAGTGCAATTGCTCAGCTCGATATTGCAGCAAAAAACACTGAAGTTAAAAGAGAAAAAGCGCGATACCACTTTATTAAAGGACAGTTATATAATGAGTTTGGTAAAAAAGACAGTGCTAATATTGAATTTGACGCCATCATAGACTTGCATCGTAAGGTCCCAAGATCATTTTACATTAATGCACATATAGAAAAGTCAAATAATTTTGATGTATTAAACGGTAACCAACTTGAATTTGAAGAATACCTTACAGAATTAGAAGAAAATAGAGAGAACAGACCGTTTTTAGATAAAATATATTACCGCATTGCAGAATACCATCGCACTAATACAACAGACAGTCTTGCCGAAGCATACTATAATAAATCCCTGAGAAAAACAACCTCAGACAAGCACCTTAGGGCACTTAGTTATGAAACTTTAGGGAATATGTATTTTGATAGAAACGTTTATAAAACCGCTGGAGCCTATTACGACAGTACAATGACGGCAATGGTTGAAAATTCAAAACCATACCGAATTATTAAAAGAAAGCGCGAAAATCTTGACGACGTTATCTATTACGAAGGCATAGCTCAAACTAATGATAGTATTTTAAGGATGGTAAGTCTTCCAAAATCAGAACAATTAGCGATTTATACAAAACATGCTGAAGCACTTCGTTTACAAGCATTAGAAGAACAAAAACAACAAGAAGAAGCTTTAGAAAGACAAAAAAGGCAAGTAGCGCCAACAGCTGGAAATCTAAAGCAGAAAGGCAGGGCCGTAGCATCACAAGCTTCAAAACGACCTCCAGGAACCTCTAGAACGCTACAAGCCTCAGGAGCGAGCGCAAGTAGTAGTTTTTATTTTTATAATGCAACGACAGTAGCTTATGGAAAAAATGAATTCCTAAAGCTTTGGGGAGATCGTAAGCTACAAGATAATTGGAGACATTCTAGTCAGCGTGCAGATATTGTAAATACGTCTAAAGAAGATGAGGAAACAGGCGAAACAATAGAAGATGTTCGTTTTAATCCTGAAACCTATTTAGCATCCTTACCAACAGAACAAACGGAAATAGATAGTATTGCTACAGAGCGCAACTTTGCCTATTACCAATTAGGAATTATTTATAAAGAAAAGTTTAAAGAGTTTCTGTTGGCAAAGTCTAAACTCGAAAACCTATTGGAAAATAAACCTGAAGACCGTTTAATTTTACCTTCAAAATATAATTTGTACGGAATTTATCTAGAATTAGGTTTAAACCAAAAAGCAGAAGCAATGAAGTCTGCTATTATACAAGACTATCCAGAGTCGCGCTACGCGGAGATATTATTAAATCCACAATCGGAATTGTCTAAGGATGAAAACAGTCCAGAATTCATTTACACAACCCTTTATAAACAATTTGAAAACGAAGAATATGCAGCTGTTATTACAGAAGCAGAAGCACAGATAAAGCGATTTGAAGGTGGTGATTTTGTACCTAAGTTTGAAATCTTAAAAGCATCGGCAAAAGGAAGACTTTATGGTTTTGAAGCTTACAAAGAAGGTATTAACTATATTGCATTAACTTATGCTAATACTGACGAAGGCAAAAGGGCTCAAGAAATTATAAACGAAGCACTTCCTGTGCTAGAGAAGAAAGAATTTATTTCAGATGATGATACTGACAAATTTAATGTCATATTTCAATTTGAAAATAATTCGGGTGAAGATATTGAAGCATTTATAAAGACTTTAGAAGAAGAAGTTGCAAAAATCGACTACTTTGATCTTACAGTTTCAAAAGATCTTTACACTGAAAACACCACTTTTGTGGTGGTTCATGGTCTAACAAGTATAAATGGAGCCAATGGGTTTGGTGAATTGCTTAAGTCAGAAGAAAAGGATAAAAGAGGGCGTGTCATTAAACCAAAAATAACGCGGCCATACTTTGCTATTTCATCACCAAACTATGCGATTATTCAACGACATAAAAACTTAAATGCGTATTTAAAGCTGCAGTAATTTAAAACTAATTTATTATGTTTTCCTCAGACAATAAAAAATCTAAACAACACGGAACTATGGAAACAAGTACACAACAAAATATAATAGCGCAAGGCACTAAAATTGTAGGTGATATTGCGAGCCAAGGACCATTTAGAATCGATGGAACAATTGAAGGTAATGTAAAAACCTCTGGCAAAATAGTTGTTGGTAAGTCGGGCTTTATTAAAGGAACTTTACAAGGAGAAAATGCTGATTTTGAAGGTAAGTTTTCAGGGAAGCTTATTTTGTCTGGTACATTATCCTTAAAGACTACAGCTCATATTGAAGGTGAAGTACATGTAAGTAAGTTGGCTGTAGAGCCTGGAGCAACTTTTAACGCTACTTGTAGTATGAAAGGCACTGTAAAATCTTTATCTAATGAGCCAAGCAAATCACAACAAACCGCAAAAGCCCAAAACTAAAAAGAGCGATCTTAATTCTTATGCTCGTTATTCTAGCATAGCAATTCAGATGGTAATTATTATCGGTGTTGGGACATTCATAGGAGTAAAACTCGATGAATACTTTCCTAATGAGCATAAATTATACACTTTAATATTGTCATTATCTTCCGTAATTTTGTCAATGGTTTATGTTATAAGACGTATTATTGCAAGCTCATAAGTAGATTAAAAATGGAGGATTTTAAAAAGAGACAAATAGCATTTGTTTTGCAGTTAGTTGGACTTAGTGTGTTATTATTTGGTATTCACGCTTATCTTTTGTTTCACTTTGCAAAAGACACTACTTTCTTTTTTCCTGTTTGGCATATTTATACCTTTCACGTCATCGTGACCTTAATAGTATACACAGTAGTCAATTACAAATTTTCCACTGGAATGAAAGATGTTTTTATTCTATTTATGGGAATGACACTTTTTAAGATGCTATTAGCGATATTATTTTTACTACCATTAATCCTATCGGATTTTGAAAACAAAGTGCCAGATGTTTTCAATTTTTTCATCCCGTATTTCTTGTATTTGTTTTTTGAGGTTTTAGGCTTAGTTAAATTTCTTCAAAAGTCCTAAAGTTTGTTTTTTTAAAACTTATAAATCAACGGTTTCCATAGTAAAACAGTAATTATAAATTATAGAAAAATTATTGTTTGTCAATTCATTTAATGTACGTACATTTGCATGAAATTTAAAAGAAGGTATTTTAAAGCCGTAAATAATGACATTAAGCACCTTAAAGCGCACCCTTTTTACTGTTTTGTTTTTAACTGTTTTTAGCTTCAGTTTTGCTAAGCAGAGTGAAGACACAGGAGATTCAGAAAAGTTTGACTCAAAAGCAATGATTTTGCATCACGTTAAGGATGCTTATGGTTTTCATATTGCCACCTTACATAAGGGGCAGGAGAATGAAACTCATATAAATATTCCTTTGCCTATAATTCTTTATACAGATCAAGGATTTACAACCTTTTTATCCTCTGAATTTGAGTATGACTATAATGGAAATGTAGTTGTAGAAAAAGATGGCCAAAAATTCGCTAACGTGCACGAGAAGATATACGTGCTTAACGAAGGTGAAACGGCGGTTGCTTATGATGCAGATCACCATCCAACAAATGCTTCGAGACCAATTGTAGATTTATCAGTGACCAAGAATGTCTTTATGATGTGGGTGTCAGTTATAGTACTGTTACTTATTTTTATGACGGCCGCAAAACACTATAAAAAATCTGGAGAGAATGTTCCTAAAGGTATTGCTAGTTTTATTGAGCCTTTAGTTCTTTTTGTCAGAGACGACATTGCTATTCCTATGATAGGTGAGCACAAGTATAAGCGCTTTATGCCTTATTTGTTAACCGTATTTTTCTTTATATGGATAAATAATATTTTTGGATTAATTCCAATACTTAATGGTGCTAACCTTACAGGTAATATTGCATTTACATGCGCTATGGCATTGTGTACGTTTGTAATTACCACTTTGAGCGGTAATAAAAATTATTGGAAACACATATTTTGGATGCCAGGAGTTCCGGTGCCGATGAAAATATTTTTAATGCCTATAGAGATTGTTGGGATGTTTGTTAAACCTATATCGCTAATGATTCGTCTGTTTGCTAATATTACAGCAGGTCATATTATTGTATTGGCATTAATGTCTCTGATTTTTATATTTAAGAGCTATGCTGTAGCGCCAATATCAGTAGGTTTTTCATTGTTTATTATTATTATCGAGATATTAGTAACAGCAATACAAGCATATATATTTACAATATTGTCTGCCCTTTATTTTGGAATGGCAACAGAAGAAGCACATTAAACTAAATATTACTAATTTAAATTTTATATTATGACTATTACAGGAATCGCAGCTATTGGAGCTGGTATCGCAGTAATTGGAGCAGGAATGGGAATTGGAAAAGTTGGTAGCTCAGCTATGGAAGCTATGGCACGCCAACCAGAAATCCAAGGAAAAATCCAAACTTCAGCCCTTATTTTAGCAGCTTTTATTGAAGCTGTTGCATTATTCGGTGTTGTTGTTGCTTTATTACAAGGATAAGAAGACTAAGATACAGAAGTAGCGGTTGGCTGCTTCTGTGTTTTTACTTTAATTCTCTAGAGCTATAGAGAATCGTTTTTTGACCTAATTAGTCATATAGAATAAAACTTAAGTTATATAAATAAAACAGTATGGATATAATTAAACCAGAACTTGGTCTCGTATTTTGGTCGTTAGTAACTTTTATAATACTACTTATTGTATTAAGAAAATTTGCTTGGAAACCTATTTTAGGAGCTGTTGAGGAAAGAGAAGAAGGTATAAAAACTGCCTTAGCATCTGCCGAAAGCGCACGGAGAGAGATGGAAAATCTTAAAGCGGATAACGAGCGTATTTTACAAGAAGCGCGTAACGAACGTGAAAGCATGTTGAAAGAGGCGCGTGAAATGAAGAACAAAATGATTGCTGATGCTAAAGAAGAGGCTCAGGCACAAGCTGATAAAATGATTACTCAAGCTCAAGAAGCTATTGTAACCGAAAAGAAAGTAGCAATGGCAGAATTAAAAAGTCATGTTGCAGGCTTATCTTTAGATATCGCTGAAAAAGTAGTGCGTAATGAATTATCTAATAAAGACAAGCAATTAGAATTAGTTGAGTCTATGTTAGGTGAGGCAAAGTTAAATTAAAGTATCGTTGAGCGTAAGTTCAAATCGATAATCATTGAAGTATAATTAAAAGTCACCCACATCGTGGGCATAAATATGTCAGGATCAAGAGCAGCCATAAGATATGCTAAAGCGGTTTTAAGCATAGCAACAGATCAAAAATCTGCAGAAGCGGTAAATAGTGATATGAAATTAATCAAAAACACTATTGCTGAGAGCGGAGAATTAAATCAAATGCTTCAAAGTCCTGTTGTAAGATCTACAGATAAAAAGGAGGTATTATTAGCAGTTTTCAAAAATGCTAATGATGCAACCACTAATTTAATAGATACTTTAATTGCTAATAAAAGATTGGCGTTATTAAATGATGTTGCCATAAGTTATATTCAGTTATACGATGAACTAAGAGGTAGCCAAGTAGCAACAGTTACAACAGCAGTTCCATTAACAGAGGAGTTAAAAACGAAAGTATTAGCTAAAGTTAAAGAACTTACAGGAAAAGACGCTGAAGTAGAAAATATTATAGATGAAAACATTTTAGGTGGTTTCATATTACGAGTTGGAGATATTCAGTATAACGCTAGTATTGCAAACAAACTCGATAAATTAAAAAGAGAATTTACATTAAATTAAAAGCGTTAGCGTAGACGTTTATCGTCTCACATTTAACGTCTAATATCTAAACAAAGATGGCAGAAGTAAAACCAGCTGAAATATCAGCAATCTTAAAACAACAACTTTCAGGTTTTGAAGCAGGTGCTTCATTAGATGAAGTAGGAACAGTATTAACCGTAGGTGATGGTATTGTACGTGCATATGGATTAGCTAATACACAATATGGTGAATTAGTCGAATTTGAAGGTGGTGCAGAAGGTATCGTTCTTAACCTTGAGGAAGATAATGTAGGTATTGTACTTTTAGGAACTTCAATTGGAATTAAAGAAGGCTCTACAGTAAAACGTACAGGACGTATCGCCTCTGTTAAAGTAGGTGAAGGTATTGTTGGACGTGTTGTAGATACTTTAGGTAATCCTATTGACGGTAAAGGTCCAATAACTGGAGATACTTATGAAATGCCATTAGAGCGTAAAGCACCTGGTGTTATCTATAGAGAACCAGTAACAGAACCATTACAAACAGGTATTAAAGCAATTGATGCTATGATTCCAGTGGGTAGAGGACAACGTGAGTTGGTTATTGGTGACCGTCAAACTGGTAAAACAGCAGTTTGTATTGATGCGATCTTAAATCAAAAAGAATTTTACGATGCAGGTGAACCTGTATATTGTATATATGTTGCTGTAGGTCAAAAGGCTTCTACAGTAGCTTTAATTGCTAAAACTTTAGAAGAAAAAGGAGCTTTAGCTTACACTACAATAGTTGCGGCTAACGCTTCAGATCCTGCAGCAATGCAAGTTTGGGCACCTATGACAGGAGCTTCTATTGGAGAGTACTTTAGAGATACTGGTCGTCCAGCGTTAATTGTATTTGATGATTTATCAAAACAAGCCGTTGCTTACCGTGAGGTATCTTTATTATTAAGACGTCCACCAGGACGTGAGGCATATCCTGGTGATGTATTTTACTTACACTCAAGATTATTAGAGCGTTCTGCTAAGATTATCAATAACGATGAGATTGCTAAAGAAATGAATGACCTTCCAGAGGTGTTAAAGCCAATGGTAAAAGGTGGTGGTTCATTAACAGCTTTACCAATTATTGAAACACAAGCAGGTGACGTTTCAGCATATATTCCTACCAACGTAATTTCTATTACAGATGGTCAGATTTTCTTAGATGGTGATTTATTTAACTCTGGTGTTCGTCCAGCAATTAACGTAGGTATTTCTGTATCTCGTGTTGGTGGTAATGCACAGATTAAGTCTATGAAAAAAGTATCTGGTACGTTAAAATTAGATCAAGCACAGTATCGTGAATTAGAAGCGTTTGCTAAGTTTGGTTCTGATTTAGATGCCGTTACTTTAAACGTAATTAATAAAGGTAAGCGAAATGTTGAAATCCTAAAACAAGCGCAAAATGATCCTTTTAAAGTAGAAGATCAGGTGGCTATCATTTATGCAGGTTCTAAGAACTTATTAAAAGATGTGCCTGTAGAGAAAGTAAAAGAATTTGAACGCGATTATTTAGAGTTCTTAAATGCAAAGCATAGAGATACTTTAGACACGCTTAAGGCAGGAAAATTAACTGATGAGGTTATTGATGTGTTGACGAATGTGTCTAAGGAACTTTCAGCGAAGTATAGAGCATAGTTGTCATTCCTGCGAAAGTAGGAATCTCATGTTTGAGTTAATATAATTGAAGACGCATTTAATGCGTAATGAGAAAAACAGATTATGGCGAATTTAAAGGAAATTAGAAACAGAATATCATCGGTATCTTCAACGATGCAGATTACTAGTGCCATGAAAATGGTATCTGCTGCTAAGTTAAAGAAAGCTCAAGATGCTATTACTGCAATGCGCCCTTATTCTAATAAGTTATCGGAATTGCTTCAGAGCTTAAGTGCAACTTTAGACGAAAACACTGGAAGTAAGTATGCAGAGCAACGCGAAGTTGAAAATGTACTTATTGTGGCTGTGACATCTAATAGAGGCTTATGTGGTGCTTTTAATTCTAATATTATTAAACAAACGAGTAATTTGATTAATAATGTTTACGCCACTAAAAATGTTTCGATTTTAGCTATTGGTAAAAAAGCCAATGATGCGTTTGCAAAACAAGATAGAGTTATAGCAAACAAAAGTGAAATTTACGACGACTTAACGTTCGATAATGTTTCTGAGATAGCAGAAATGCTAATGGAAAAATTTGAAACAGGTGAGTTCGATAAAATTGAAATCGTTTATAATCACTTTAAGAATGCAGCAACTCAAATAGTAATGACGGAACAGTTTTTACCAATTGTACCTGTAGAAACTGATGAAAACGTTACTTTAGATTATATTTTTGAACCTTCTAAAATAGAAATTGTAGAAGAATTAATCCCTAAGTCGTTAAAAACACAATTATATAAAGGGATTAGAGATTCTTTTGCGTCAGAACATGGTGCACGTATGACAGCGATGCATAAAGCAACAGATAACGCAACAGAATTAAGAGATCAACTTAAGTTAACTTATAACAAAGCACGTCAAGCGGCTATTACTAATGAGATCTTAGAGATTGTTGGTGGTGCTGAAGCTTTAAATAATTAAATGTAGCTTATGATACATTGAATTTAGTCTTAGTGTCTCATAAAGAATATTATAAAACCTAACTTTAACGAGTTAGGTTTTTTTATGACTTAAATTAAAATGTTATAAAACCTATAGTTGTCGTTTGTTACATCTTAACCAATAACAATAGGAAAGGCCTAAGAAAGTCAACTTTCGTCATTGTTTTGCCACGCGCTTTATCCGTCACTTTTTACTATTCTAGTCCAAAAGCAATAACAGCACTACGCGATTAATCCACACCTTTTAAGGTAACACCTATTCAATTTATAGAATGCGTTGTAGGAATTAAAGTTGGTCGTAAAAGAAAGCCTGTTTTTATTTTTATTTCTAGTGTTTGTGTCAACTAATGTTTTAATTATTGATGTTTTGAAAGTCATAAGGTCTCAAATTATTTCAATACTTTTGAACTCAATAAGATAAATACATTGAGCGGATTCAAATCACTTTTTAAACAGACATTTATTTATGGCTTAGCTACTGTACTGCCTAGAATGTTAAGTTTTATTTTAGTTCCACTTTACACGGATCCAGCTGTACTCTCAGTAGAAGAATATGGACGTGTATCATTCATCTTTGCTTATTTTGTGTTATTTAATGTTGTTTTGGCATACGGCATGGAAACGGCTTTTTTTAGGTTTTTCAATAAAGAAGACCATCAAGAAAAAGTAACTAGCACTTCTGCAATGTCATTAATAATCAGTTCTTTTGGGTTGATCGGAATTACCTTTCTGTTGAGACATCAAATTTCTAGTCTAATAAATATTGAGCTTAAGTACCTCAATTTAGTCTTTATTATTTTGCTATTAGACGCTTTGGTTATTATTCCATTTGCTTGGTTGCGCGCTACAGCAAAACCAATGCGTTATGCTATTATTAAAATATTAAATGTTGCCGTAAATCTTGGGCTCAATGTTTTCCTATTGCTATACTTAAAAGATTTAGCAGAAAGTAATTCTGTTTTCGATCGTATTTATAAGCCGGATTTTGAAATAAGTTACATCTTTATTTCCAACGTCATTGCAAGTGGACTAACATTACTATTATTACTTCCATTTTATACAAAACTTAAGTTTACGTTCGATACCGTTCTTTGGAAAAATATGATGCGTTACGCCATACCAGTGCTTATTGCTGGCATTGCCTACTCAGTTAATGAAACCTTTGATCGTATTTTATTAGAGTACTTATTACCAGATGATATTGCTGATCAACAAATTGGCATGTACTCGGCATGTTACAAGCTGGCTTTATTCATGACCTTGTTTGCAACCGCCTTTCGTTTAGGAATAGAACCGTATTTTTTTAGCCATTCTAAAACAGATAATCCACAAAAAAATTATGCTAAAATTTTAGAATATTTTGTAGCCCTTGGTTCTGTAATCTTTTTAAGCGTTGTTGTTTTTGCAGATGTTTTAAAACCTTTTATAATTCGAAGTGAAGCCTATTACGAAGCCATGTGGATTGTTCCATTTATACTTTTAGCCAATTTTTGTTTAGGTATTTATCACAACCTTTCGGTGTGGTATAAAATAACAGATCGTACTAAGTATGGCGCTTATATTTCAATACTTGGTGCTATTACAACTTTAGTATTAAATGTAGTCTTAATTCCAATTATAGGTTTTAAAGGTTCGGCCATAGCAACACTTTCAGCGTATTTAATTATGATGCTGCTATCGTTTTACTTCGGAAAAAAACACTATCCAATTCCTTATAACTTGAAAAAAATAGGCGCATACCTTTCTGTATCTATAGTGTTTTCATTTGTGTTTTTCTATAACTATCGCGAGAATTATATTATAGGAATTGCAATGTTAATTGTATTTTTGGGACTGGTTATTTCACTTGAAAAGAAGGAATTAAAACAAGTGTTAAAACGTTAATTATTCTGTCCTCTCGAGCGCAGACGAGAGGGTGTTATTGAGGTTAGAGTTTTACATAGTTTTCGACTGCGTTCGAACAGACAAAAATGACTTATGAAAATTAAAATAATAAACAAATCAATTCACAATTTACCGCATTACGAAACCATCGCATCTGCTGGTATGGATTTACGAGCAAACTTATCGGAACCTAGAATTTTAAAGCCATTAGAACGCAGTATTGTTGGTACAGGTCTATATATAGAATTACCAATAGGAACTGAAGCACAAGTAAGGCCAAGAAGTGGCTTAGCGGCAAAAAAAGGAATCACAGTTTTAAATGCACCTGGCACTATTGATGCGGATTATAGAGGTGAAATCGGTGTAATATTAGTCAACTTGTCTAATGAGGATTTCGAGATTCAGAATGGAGAGCGTATCGCACAATTAGTTATTGCCAAACACGAACGTGCAGAATGGGAGCAGGTTGACGTTTTATCTGATACTGATCGCGGTGAAGGTGGTTTTGGAAGTACTGGAACTAAATAACTAATTCCTGCGAAGGCAGGAATCTCTGAATAAATAAGAATGAAACTTTGGTATGTCTATATAATGGCAAACAAGCCATATGGAGTAATTTATATCGGAGTAACGGATAATATAGAAGAAAGAGTAAAAGAACATCAATTAAAAGTGTATCCAAAGTCATTTACAGCAAAATATAATTGTGATATGTTGGTGTATTTTGAAGAGTTTGAAGATGGAAGTAAAGCTGAGAAGCGAGAAAACCAATTCAAAAAATGGAAAAGAGATTGGAAAATTGAATTAATAGTAGAAATGAATCCTAGTTGGTCAGATTTAAGCACCAACTGGAATTTAAATTATAATAAATTAAGAACAAAATAAAGAGATTCCTTCACGATAATTATCGGGATTCAAAGGAATTAAGTTTAACCTAAAAGATACCTGCTTTCGCAGGCATAGAGATGAAAATAATAGTACCAATGGCAGGCAGAGGATCTCGCCTAAGACCACACAGTTTAACCGTACCAAAACCTTTAATTCCTGTTGCAGGTCAACCGATAGTACATCGTTTAGTAAAGGATATTGCTAAAGTTTTAAAACAACCCATTGAAGAAATTGCCTTTGTATTAGGCGATCCTGCTTGGTTTGGGGACGATGTAGTAGCTAGTTTAACTGAATTAGCAGAAGGTTTAGGTGCAAAAGCATCTATTTATAGACAAGATCAACCTCTAGGAACTGGTCATGCTATTATGAGTGCAAAACCATCGTTGTCTGGTCCTGCTGTAATTGCTTATGCAGATACTTTAATTAGAGCTGAGTTTGATTTAGATCCAACAGCAGATAGTGTTATTTGGACCAAATCTGTAGAGAATCCTGAAGCTTATGGTGTTGTAAAATTAAATGACGACCAAAATATTGTTGAACTTGTAGAGAAACCAGAAACCTTTGTAAGTAACCAAGCCGTTATTGGTATTTATTACTTTAAAGATGTAGCTGTTTTAAAAGAGAAATTGCAAGAGATTTTAGACGAAAACATTATGAATGGTGGCGAGTACCAAATAAACGATGGTATAAAACGCATGATGGCAGATGGACGCATTTTTAAAACAGGAACCGTTGACGAGTGGATGGATTGTGGAAATAAAGCCGTGACACTAGACACTAACGCAAAAATGTTAGGTTTTTTAACATCAGATAACGAAGAGCAATTAGTTGATGATTCTGTTGTTTTAGAAAATTCAACAGTATTAGAACCATGTTACATAGGAAAAGGGACAGTTTTAAAAAACACAACAGTTGGACCAAATGTTTCAATTGGTAAGGATTGTGTGATTCAAAATTCAACCGTTAAAAATAGCTTAATACAAAACCAAACGACTATTAAAAACGCTAATTTAGACGAGGCTATGATTGGAAATCATGTAAAGTACAATGGCGAGTTTACTAAGATTAGTATTGGTGATTATACTGTTATAGAATAAAATCTTTGCAAAAGCTGAAACTGCTTTATTTTTAGTTAAATTTAGTTTTTGGAATAACTTTTGTCAGTGATTAGGTTATGCTGAGCTTGTCTAAGCCTCTATTAAAATGAGAGGCTCGGTATCAAAGTGAACAACAGATGAAAAAACAATGCTACATAATAATGCTTCTGCTCGGAATAGTCTTCATTCCGCAGATGGCGCATGCCCAAGTCGATTTCAATAAAAGACCAGATGACGACTTAGGCAATGTAGAAGATGAATTTCAAGAACACTTTTTTGAAGCCTTAAAGCAAAAAGGCATTGAGAATTACGGTAGAGCTGTTGATGCACTTCATAAATGTTTGAATTTAGACAGTAGTAAGCCAGTAATTTATTTCGAGTTAGGAAAAAACTACAACAAACTCAAAAACTTTGGTGCTGCAGAAGAAAACTTAAAAAAAGCCATCGATATGCAACCCGATAATGTTTGGTTTCTAGATGAGCTCTACGATGTGTATTTTCAGCAAGATGATATTAGAAATGCGTTAAAAACCATAAAGCAGTTGGTAAAATACCATCCAGATTATAAAGAAGATTTAGCGGCACTTTATGTTAGAGAAGAGAAATATAAGCAAGCCTTAAATATATTAGACGAATTAGATGAAGAGTTCGGTTTAAGCGAGTCTAGAGATGCCATGCGTAACGATATTTATAGCATTACGGGAAATGCAGATGATCGTATTGAAAACCTTGAACAGCGTATTGCTAACAATCCTAATAACGAAGACAATCATTTAAAACTCATTTACAGATACAGCCAAACAGGCGATAAAAAGAATGCTTTTAAAGCCGCACAAAATTTATTGAAAGTAAAGCCAGATTCTAAATTTGTGCACTTGGCTTTGTATAAATTTTATCTTCAAGATAACAAGGTAGAAGACGCTATTAGTTCTGTAAAAACGGTTTTAACAAGCCCAGAAATAAATGCAGATGCTAAAGCTAAAGTTCTTAAGGATTTTGTCGCTTTTGTGGCTACAAACCCTGAGTATGAAACCGATTTAATTGATATTACATCCCTTATTGATGGCAACAAAGACGCACAAACGCATAGCGACTTAGGACAATACTATTTAAAAGCAGGAGATAAAGCAAAAGCACTTTCAAATTTTAAAGAAGCCTTAAAGCAAAGCCCTAACGACTTTAAATTAATTAAAGACGTCTTATTACTTCAGTTAGATTTAAAGGATTATAATGCGGTTATAACAGATAGTGAGCAGGCTTTAGAACTTTATCCAGCGCAACCTATTTTATATTTAGTAAATGCTGTGGCAAATAATAATTTGGGCGCACCTAAAAAGGCGATTGATAATTTAGAAATGGGATTAGATTTTTTAATTGATAACCCAAGTATGGAGGCTGACTTTTATTCCGAATTAAGCATCGCACACAAAGCCTTAAATAATATTAGTAAATCTGAAACGTTTGCTAAAAAGGCAAAAGCCCTAAAAGCTCAATAATTAATGAAGTTACCTCAAGTACATAGACATATAAAATGGACACTAAGTGTCTTTTTAATAACCGTTGCATTTAGTTGTAATTCGGCAAAACGTGTTATAGCCTCTGGAGAAGCTAGTGATAAACTTTCAGCAAAACAAGTGATTAAACAACACCAAAAGAATGAGGTTGACTTTAAAACTTTGAAAGCTAGAGTAAAAATCGATATTTCTCAGAATAACAATTCACAAGGAGCTGGCTTTACTTTGCGAATGGAAAAGGATAAAGTGATATGGTTAAGTGAATCTATATTAGGCATGGCACGTATGATGATTACTCCAGACAAAGTGAAGTTTTATAATAAATTAGACAACGAATATTTTGATGGAGACTATAAACTGCTCAGTGATGTTGTAGGTATTGATCTCGATTTCATGAAAGTACAAAATATCCTTTTAGGTCAGGCTATCTACGATCTTGATGACGAACCTTATCAGGTTTCAGTAAATAATAATTCTTATGCAATTAACCCAAAAGATCAAAATGCATTAATAGAGTTATTTTATTTAATTAACCCTTCACATTTTAAAATGGATAGCTTACAAATGCAACAAATGTTAAAAAAACGAATGCTTCAAGTTGATTATTCGTCGTATCAAAAGGTTGATAAGCAAATTGTGCCAGAAAACATAAGAATTATAGCCGTAGAAGATACTGACGAAGTTGCTATTACCATGGAGTTTAAATCGGTATCTTTGGACGGTGAAGTGCGTTTTCCGTTTAATATTCCTTCAGGTTATAAAGAAATTGAAATCAAATAATGACTAACAATCGGTTTTATATTACTCTAGTATTTGGACTTTTATTGTCCTGCTTTTCACTGTACGCTCAAAGTGACAGACAAAAAGAGTTAGAAGCACAACGTCAACAAAAGCTACGAGAGATTAAGCAAATCAATGCATTACTATTCACCAAAAAGAAAGAGGAAAAGTCTGCAATTACGCTTATTGAAGACATTAATTATAAGGTAAACGTTAGAAAAAATTTAATTAGAATTACTAACGAACAAGCCAATTTGTTAACGCGCGAAATTAATGCTAATCAAGAAGAAATCACTAGCTTAAGAACGCAACTACAAGAATTAAAGGACGACTATTCTGCAATGGTTGTAAAATCTTATAAAAGCAAATCTGAACAAAGTAAAGTGATGTTTTTACTCTCCTCGCGCAACTTTCAGCAAGCTTATAAACGATTGCAATATATAAGGCAATATAGAGATTATCAGAAAGAGCAAGGGGAAGCCATAAAGGTTAAAACAAAAGAATTACAAGAGTTAAATATTCAGTTGTCTAAACAAAAAGAAGATAAGCAAAAGCTTATTGAAGAAAATCGAGTTGCTAAACGCGAATTGGAAGGTGAATTAAAAGAACGTGAAGCTTTAATGGCTTCAATAAAGTCTGATATGAGCAAATTTGCTTTACAGATAAAAACAAAAAAGCAAGAAGCAGACCGATTAGATAAAGAAATAGACCGTTTAATTGCCGAAGCTATTGCTGCATCAAATAAAGAAGCAGGTAATAAATCGTCTACCGGAAAATTTGTGTTAACACCTGAAGCTAAAAAATTAGCCTCAAGTTTTGCTGCCAACAAAGGTAAATTAGGATGGCCAGTGTCTAGAGGTGTCATTAAAGGAAAATTTGGTAAAACACGTTCGTTAACGGATAGTTCGGTAGAAGTTAACCATTCTGGTGTAAAAATAGCGACTGAGACCAATGCAGAAGTTAAAGCCGTTTTTAATGGTGTGGTGTCTTCAATTCATGTGATGAAACGAGGAAATCCTACGATATTAATCAGGCATGGAGACTATTTAACCATTTACCATAATCTCTCAAAACTTTACGTAAAAAAAGGAGATAAAATTACCACAGGTCAAGTTATAGGTGAAGTGTTTACTAACAAAATAACGGGTGAAACTCTTCTTGATTTTAGAATTTACAAAAGTAATCTAAAGTTGAATCCTGAATCTTGGTTGGCAAGACAATAGAACAGTCAGAATACTACTCGAAAAGTGCTTTAAGTTCTGTTGCATCTTCAGGCTTCATCTTTCCTGCTAAGACTAAACTTAATTGTTTTCTACGTAAAGCAGCGTCAAAACGTTGTTTTTCTAATTCTGTTTCAGGCACCAATTCTGGTACTCTAACAGGTCGTCCTGTTTCGTCTACAGCAACAAAGGTGTAGATGGCTTCGTTGGCTTTAATACATTCGCCAGACTCTCTATCTTCAATCCAAACATCCATATATACTTCCATAGAAGATGAAAATGCTCTCGATACTTTAGCCTCAATCATTACAACGCTACCTAACGGTACAGCTCTATTAAAGGCCACATGATTTACAGATGCAGTTACAACTATACGTCTAGAGTGTCTTCTGGCAGAAATACTAGCTGCTCGGTCCATACGAGCTAATAGTTCACCACCAAATAAGTTATTGATAGGATTAGTTTCGCTTGGTAATACCAAATCGGTAACAATGGTTTTAGACTGAAATGCGGTTCTAGATGGCATAGGAAATTTAAAATTTGTGCAAAGATAAAGCGATTTTAGGATGAAGGAGTATTATTGTGCGTAAAAAGTAAAAAGTAAAAAGTAAAAAGTGAAAAGTGAAAAAAGTTCGGCGAATAAAAAGATTAGATCAATCTATTAAAGTTTCTAAGTAAGCTTGGTCAAATTTCTCGCAGTGAATCTCGGAGTAAACTCTATCGGTCTCTGTGTAGAACTATTCCACGCAACGTCGCTAAGCCGCAAATTATTAACACTTTTATCTCTGTGAATCTCCGTGTAAACTCCGCGAACCTCTGTGTAACCTCTATGGATCTTTGTGTAATTCTATTCCACGCAAAGTCGTAAAGCCGTAAAACGTTGTGTCAATTAATGTAATTCGTGTCAGAAAGGAACCTAGTCAAGTTTCTTAATCAACAACCAAGCATCACGGTTGTGCTCACTACGAATTTTAAAAAGTTCATTTTGTGCTTCAGCTCTGGTTTCAAAACTAGCATAAACCACTTCATGCAGTCCATAGCGGTTGGCACCAATTTGTCGTGCTTTAAATCCTTGTTCTCTTAGTTGGTTGACTTTCTTTTTAGAATTAGCTTCCACTCTAAAAGCACCAGCAACAATGTGGTAATTTCCAGTTTGTTTTTTAACAGATAATGTTGCCGCAGGTAATGGGTTACTAATCACAAAAGTGGCTTCTTGCACTTTAGCATCGAGTTGCTCATTGGCTTGCTCTTGTGCTAATTGATTGTGATCTTCAATGGTGTTGTTGTAATACGTTGTACCACCAAAAGTGCCTATACCTAATAAAACAACAGCTGCAGCTGCATATTTTAACCAGTTACGGTTAGAACGTTTTTCTGGTGTTAATACAATTGGTGCAGTTTCTTCAATGACTTCTACGGTTTCCTTGTAAACTTCGCGAGAAATGTCTGAAGAAGAAAAGTGCGATAGTCCAAAGGCATCCGTCAAATAATTAATATGACTAGATGGATCAAATTGAATCTTTCCATCGGTGTTTAAAACCATTTCACCAATATTTTTTAGTTGAATAGTTTCACCTTCAACTAAAAACGACTTAATAGATCTTACTTGCCTAGAGATTTTATTTAGCGCTGTTGCGTATGGTATTTTTTCAACCTCAGCAATATAGTTAGCCAATAAACCATCGTTTTGTTGTAATTGCTCGTTAAAAGACAAGGCTTTTTTTGGAGGGTAAAACGTATGTGTGGTTTCATGAATTTTTGCCGAAACACGTTGTGTCAAAAATGCTCCAAATTCTGGAACAGTAACACAATCGTATCGGTATAAAAGGTCGCTAATGTAAGTCTCTAACTGCATATGAAGACAAAGTTAAAAATTTTTATTTCTGAACGAAGTGAAGTTTCGTTTATTTATTAACATCAAAATAGATTTTTTTCTATGTGTTTGATTTACTATGAATTTGTGTCTAAAATATTTATGTAATTTGGTGTTTACAGCTCAAAAGTAAAGTGATTTGTATTTAAATCTCAGGCATAGGGATCAGTTCGTCAGTTCGAGTCTTTCGACATTTTGGTCGGGATGTATCGAGAACCTTTTTTTAGTTTTAATATAATAACGAGTAATGGCTTTTCAAGACAATTATTTTTGCGATGCAGTAATCATATTATTTATGGACTTCTTTAATGAAACTATAATCTGTTCAGAATTAAATAATTATATTCGTGTATGTAGGAATATTATCTTTAACTACTTCGTTTTCAATGACAGATCAACAACTTATATATGCATTAGCGTTACAACATGTTCCAAAAATTGGAGCAACAACGGCTAAAAAGTTGATTAATCATTGCGGATCTGCAGAAGCGGTTTTAAATGAAAAAAAATCGAATATTTTAAAAATTGATGGAATCGGAAGCATTACCATTCAAGGTTTGTTTGATAAAATTCATCTCGAAGACGCCGAACAAGAATTAAAGTTCATAAAAGATAACAACATCATTACACATTATTTCACCGAAGACACCTATCCAGAACGTTTAAAGCATTGTATTGATGGACCAATAGTTTTATTCCAGTCGGGAAATATTAATATAAAACAGCAACGTATTATCAGTATTGTTGGTGCTCGAAAAATCACGACAAGTGGTATTTCGTTTTGTGAAAAGCTAGTAGAAGCTTTGTCTCCATTTAACCCAATTATAGTGTCTGGTTTTGCCTACGGAACAGATATCACAGCGCAAAAAGCTGCCGTAAAGCACAATTTACAAACTATAGGTTGCTTGGCTCATGGTCTTAATCAGATATATCCTAAAGTACACAAGAAGTATGTGGCAGATATAGAAAACCATGGTGGATTTTACACCGATTTTTGGAGTACAGATGCCTTTGATAGAAATAATTTTTTAAAACGTAACCGTATTATCGCTGGATTAAGCGAAGCGACCATTGTTATAGAATCTGCCGAAAAAGGTGGAAGTTTAGTCACTGCAGATATTGCTAATTCATACAATAGGGAAGTGTTTGCTGTTCCAGGACGAACAACGGATAGCCAAAGTGTAGGTTGTAATAATTTAATAAAATTTCAGAAAGCCCATTTACTATCAAATCCTTTAGATGTACCGTATATGTTAAATTGGGATTTGGAATCGGATAAAAAACCAGCCATTCAACAACAGCTATTTGTAGAATTAGATCCCGATGAAAAAATAATCTATAACTTCCTTAAAGACAATAACAAAGAGTTGTTAGATGTCATAGCCTTACGTTGTGAAATGCCAACGTATAAATTGGCAGGTATTTTACTAAACATGGAATTAAAAGGTGTCATTAGGCCTTTACCAGGAAAATTGTTTGAAATAATCTAGAAACAATTAGTAGATCTTGCCCAACACCTTCTTCTTGTAAGATTTAAAATACAGTTTTTGTGTGAGTTACACTGTGATGTAATGCATTTCAAAGAATTTAGCTTACACATTAACTAGTTTATTTTAGTTATCACATAAAGCAATATATGTTTGCGTGGCCTAACCCAAATTTACATAGAAGTGTTATTTCTGTAAAGACCCAGTCTTAAAAAGTAATAACAATTCATAACATTTAAGATGCATAACTAAAATACAAAACCTATGAAAACAATTATACACACTGTTTTTTCTTTTTTAATGTCTAAAAGACTATTAACTGCATTTATGCTTTTGTTTAGTGTCTTGTCTTTTTCACAAGCTGTTGTAACCGAAATTATACCTAGAAGAGTAGCTGAAAATGGGGTAATCACCGTTATTGGTACAGGTTTTACTGCTAGTCATGCAGATTCTCTTGATATTTCTGGTTTTTCTTATGATACTTTTTATGTCAGCCCTAATGAAATAAAAATTGAAGTACAATATCATTCTGGTACCCCAGGTAATGAATTAAATAGAACAATTGGTTTTGGTTCGGATACTTCAATTAGTTTTGATTCAGGTGTTAATGGTGATATTTCATACGTTTATCATAAAACTATTAATCTTAATAACAATCACGAATATCAAGTAAAAGAAGTTTATACTAATTGGGATAAAGGTGATTCTAATGGAAATGGACTTTATGATGATGGTTTTTGGAGATCTGATTGGTTTGATTCATCTGATAATGAAACTATGCCAAATGCAAATCATGACTTATTAGGTTTTAAGATGCGTTATAATGGGAAAGATATTGTTTTCTCTACAGGGGTTCAGGAAGATGTATTAGAAGCAAATTTAACACTTTTTGGTATTGCAGATATCAATGATCCTACAGAATATATAAGTCAAGAATTTAGAGCTTATTCTACAAATGGTGTAAGTGGTAATCCGCATAGTGGTAACTTTATAGCAACGGCTGATCTAATAGACGGATTCGAAGATAGTAGATTTTATAATGAAAATGTAACAGCGACGGTTTTAGATGTTATTATTGATGGTGAAAATGGTTTAGGTATGGGAACAGGAATTACCAATTTTAACCAATCTGCAGAGATTAAATTTTATAGTGGTAATGGGAATGTTGGTGGTTTAGATGATGTTCCAGATTTGTTAATAACCCAAATAGCAGATCCTAGAGGTTTTGATTTATATTATTATGCGGATGTAGATGGTAATGTTGTTGGAACTCCTATAAAATTAGGAATTTCAAATAGTGATTCTAATCCCAAAAGGCTTTTTGAATGGCGTTTAGATTTATATAGAATGGATCTTAGTCGATCATATGACCTTTCTACATCAGCGGGTGGTTCTTTTGGTCATACTGAAACCAGACCGTATAGAATGGTGGCGTTCAAGCTTGATGACTTCGGTATAACTTCATCTAATATAGGAGATATTGATGTCATTAACGTAGGAGCTGGAGGTGGTTCGGATATGGCTTTTATAGCTTATAATAAAGCGGCTTTTGATATAAAAGCACCTATAGTAGAAAAAGCGCCTTTGTCACGATATATTTGTAGATTCCCTATGAATTCTGATCTAAACTTTGAAGCATTGGGTGGTGTAGAAGGCGGATTTACAACTGATTTTGAGGGTTTAACTCCAGCAGAGGAAGCGGATATTATTTCGAATGAGGCAATTAATTACCAATGGTATAAGGGTTACAGTGCTATTGATACGGAAACTTCAACTGACTTTACGTTATTAGAAACACTTCCGCAGTCTTTTATTGAAGGTGTAATATATAAAGTAAGAATATCTAATACATATGGAGCTATAGATGTTCCTTTTACAGTTAAAGATGGAGGAATACCTTTCACTTGGGATAACTCGGCAGATTCAGGAGCTGGTGATTGGGTAAAACCTTCAATTTATAGTGAATTTACAATTGAAGATAAAGATCGAAATTTAGTGTTTTCAGAGGATTATAATAAAGATGTTGATTTAGTAGGGTGTAATTGTACTGTTCAGCCTAATAAAACAGTGATTATTCCTTCAGAAAGAACTTTAACGCTTTACAATGAAATTATTATAGAACCTGCTATAGCAGAGATAAAGGATATTGATGATGTAGTAGTCGTACCTGCTGTCCCACAGGGAACCTTCACATTAGAAGACGATGCTAGTTTAGTGCAGATTAATCATGAAAATGTAGAGAATAAAGGCCCTATTACCGTAAAACGTAAGGCAGACGATTTACAAAAATATGACTATGTATATTGGTCATCACCTGTTGTCAATGCTCCATTCACTGCTATACCTGGCACATTAAAATTTGAATGGAATACAAATGAAGGGGTAGGAAACTGGGTTGCGCCAGCAACAAGTTCGATGTCTACTGGAAGAGGCTATATTGCAAGAGTGCCTGCAGATGGCGATTACCTAGCTACTTTTAAAGGAGTGCCAAATAATGGTGATATTGATTTCCCTGTTGAAAAAACCAGTGATTCAGATGGAATGGATCCTGAAGATACCCATTGGAACTTAATAGGAAACCCATACCCGTCTTCAATAGATGCAGAAAAATTCTTAACGGGGAATACTAATATTGAAGGTGCCGTGTACTTATGGAAACACGAAGGTGCGCCAAGTAGTATACATGATGACCCTTTTTACGGAAGTTTTGCATTGAACTATGGAAATCAATATATAGCCTATAACGCTACGGGATCTTCAAATCCACCTACAGATGAGATAGAGGTTGATGAGGAATATAATGATGATTTGAAAATTGCTTCAGGACAAGGCTTTTTTGTAAAAGTAACTGATGATACCGTTCCGGTAACCTTTACCAATAAGATGCGTTATGATGAGGCTACATTAAACGGATATAATAATTCAGGTTTCTACAGAGATAGTGAAGATTCTTCAATAAGTATTGAAAAACAATTAGTTTGGCTAAACTTATCAAATGAAACTAATCTAGCTTCTACAGCCCTAATAGGTTACGTTGATGGTGCTACTGAAGGAAAAGACAGACTTTACGATGCTTATGCAAATAGTGATGGGTTTAATCTCTATTCTCTAATTTCAGAAGAAGAAAAAATGGTAATACAAGGCCTTCCTTTACCATTTGTAGATACCAATATAGTACCATTAGGTTTGGAGTTATTACAAAACGGTATCTATAACATTGCTATTGCTGATGTAAGAGGAAGCCTATTTGAAGCGCAAGAACAAGACATTTATCTAGAAGATACTTATACTGGTGAGGTTCACGATTTAAGAGTTGCTCCTTATACATTTACAGGTGAGGCAGGTATCTTTAATGACCGTTTTGTTTTAAGATATACACCTTCGATTTCACTTTCTATAGATGAGGTATCTAATACAAACACATATGCCTACATCAATGATGCCATGTTGTTTGTTAGGTCTTCAAACACCATAAAATCTGTAGAGGTATATGATATAAATGGTAAGCAAATTGTTAGTCACATGTCAAATGATAATAGAGATACTTTTAGCACAGATTTTAATTTTGCTAAAGGCGTATATATAGTAGCTATCAAATTAGATAATGGCAGTATAGTAACTAAGAAATTAATAAACTAAATACTCTAATTTAGACTTCCCTAGGTTTAAATATAATCTATCTCATTTTTAATTAAACTAAATTTTAACCTTTAAAAAATTTAAAGGGTATAGGCGACTATGCCCTTTATTTAAACCTTCTATTATGAATAAAAAAATTACTTTAAATTTAAAACCGCTTGAAATAGTCAAATGGACAGTTTTAGCATTATTGTTAACAGTTTCAAATAGCGTGTTGGCACAATCAGAGACAGTTTCTCAAGTTACTCCTTCAAGAATTACAACCAATTCTCAAGTTACAGTATTAGGAACGGGCTTTACAGAAAGTACCTCAATTAGTATTAATGGCATTAGTGTATCTAATAGTAGTATAACGTTACTAAGTGCTACGGAAATGCGTTTTAAAATATCACATACAGGATCATCAGATACTTCTGGGGAACTTGTGTTAGGCGGAATTGCTACAGGGCATACTGTCGAATATGTGAGTCCTACAGCAAAGGAATTAAGAAATGGAGAGACGAGTAACGTCACTAAAATAACGGAAATATTCACTACTTATAATGGCTTTTGGAGATCTTCACAGTGGAAAGCAGACCCAGATAATAATAGTCTAAAACCAAATACTAGTCATGATTTACTCGCGTTTACTTACAATGGTGTTACCTATTCTACAGGTGTTAACGATCAGTTACTTACAGATAATGGAGTAACTTTTAGTTCTCAGTTATTCTATGCTTACACAACTAATGGTGTTGATGGTATAACACACCCAGGCAATTATTTAGCTATGGCAGATATGATAGATGGTGAAGTTGGAGAAGGAGTTGCTATAACATCTTCAGAAATAGAAGGTACTACAGTGTATGACGCTATTACTGATGGTGTAAACGGTTTAGATATCGGTACAGGTGTTACCAATTTTAACGCTACTGCCGATGTGGAATTTTACAGTAGTGGAGGGCAACTAGGAGCCTTAGAAGATGATATACCAGATTTTTTAATTACGCAAATAGCGCAGGCAGGTAGTACAGATGTTTATTATTATGCAGATGCTGAAAAGAACGTTGTTGGTAGACCTATAAAACTAACCATTAGAGATCAAAATGAAAATGACGGTGATGCGCTATTAACCAAGTGGAGATTAGATTTATATAAATTTAATCCTGGGGTTAATTACGGTATTGCAACACCTAAAAGTAGAGCCTTTTCTAATAATGAAGAAAGACCATTACGAATGGCAGCATTTAAATTTGAAGATTTTGAAATCAATGACGCTAATATCACAAATATTAATAACCTAAATATGGTTGCTGGTGGTACAGCAGATCTTGGGTTTTTAGCGTATAACAGAGGGTCTTTTGATATAAAAACACCTGTAGTTACAGAATATCCATTAGCGAGATTTGTATGTGATTTTCCAAGTGATTCTAGTATTACATTTTCAGCTACAGCTGAGGTTTCTGGTGGTGCTACTGGTGCGCCAGAGGAAACCTTATCTTATCAATGGTCTAAGTATAATGAGCCAATTCCTGGTGCTACTTCTAATACATATACAATTCCTGGGACTATTAATGAAGAAAGTTTAGGTAGCTATAAATTGAGAGTAACCAATGATTTTGGATCTGTTGTGGTACCTGTAAGTTTATCAATTGGTGGAACACCAGTGTATTGGAATGGTTCTGAATGGCAATTACCGTTAGTTTATGAAAATGCAGGAATTACAGTAGAGCCACAAGATAGAGGATTAGTATTTTCTTCAAATTATAACGAAGCTGGAGATATTGAAGGTTGTGATTGTTTAATACCTTCTGGTAGTAATGTCATCATTCCTTCTGAATCAACACTTAAACTTTACGGCGCTGTTACTGTAGAATCTGGAGGCTCATTAACTTTAGAGGATAGTGCGAGTTTAATTCAAACTAAAATTGTAAGTACCAATGAAAATTCTGGTAATATCAGAGTAAAACGTGAAGCTAATGATTTAGATGCTAGTGATTTTATATTATGGTCATCACCTGTGGCTAATTTCGATATGGAAGATCTTGCAAGCCCTATGGTTTCAGATGGGTTTAAATGGGATGTTAATACTGTTAATACAAACGGTGTTGCTGGAGATTGGATTGCAATAACTATTAATATGACAGAAGGTATCGGATATGCTGTAGAAGCTCCATCTGATTATACAGCAAATTTTGTAGGAAGGCCAAATAATGGTGATATTTCAGTAAATGTTTTTAAATCTACAGGAAATCAGCCTAACCTTGAAGTTAGACACAGAAACCTTTTAGGAAACCCATACCCTTCAGCTATTGATGCTAATCAATTATTAGCAGATAACACCAGATTAGAAGGTCATATAAAATTCTGGGCGAATAACATGGCTATTGCAAACCAAAACCCTTTAAGTAGCTCAGCTTATCAAAGTTTAAATTATAATTACGGACAACAGTTTGTGAGCTACAACCTTACAGGAGCTAATCCTCCGGCTACTACAGATGGCTTTATTGGTTCTGGTCAAGGCTTTTTTGTACAAGTAGACGATAATGCATCAGAAGGTGAAGTTACCTTTACAAATTCAATGCGATATGACGACAATGAAGTAGCTCATGATAATTCACAATTTATTGGCTCCAGTCATACCTCAGTTCCAAGTACACAAGATGCAGGAAAACAATTAATGTGGTTAAGCCTAATTAATGATGCCAACGTTTCTGTAAGTACCTTAGTAGGTTATGTTGCTGGAGCAACTTTAGGAAAAGATAGACTTTATGATGCGTATTCTGATGAAGAAAGTATGCGAGTATATTCTATTGTAGATAACGCAAAAATGGTAATTCAAGGACGTCCAATTCCTTTCGTGGATACCGATGTGGTGCCTTTAGGAGTTGAGCTACCAACAGAAGGGGCTTACAAAATTGCTATTGGAGACTTGCAGGGAAGTGTGTTTGTTAATGATGCGCAAGGTATATATCTCGAAGATACATTACTTAATTTAGAGCACGATCTTAGACAATCTCCATATGCTTTTACAGGAGTTCAAGGTGAAACTAACGATAGATTTAACTTACGTTATGTTACTACGTTATCTATAGACGATAATGTGATGCTTGGTACTTTTGCTTTTGTAAAAGACGGCATGTTAAATGTTCAGTCTAACGCAAAAATAGAAGCGGTTAACGTTTATGATATTAATGGAAGACAGGTTGTATCCTATAGTTCTAACGGTTATAGCAATACACTTAGTGAAAACTTCCAGTTTTCTAGAGGTGTGTATTTAGCGTCTATAACTTTAGAAGGTGATATAACCGTAACGAAAAAGATTGTTAACTAACATATCGAAGTCGTTAAACATAAAAAAGCCCTCAATTATTTTTTAACTGAGGGCTTTTTATTTTATTACTCGAAGCGACTAGTAACCAACCTTTGCTCTAACACGCTCTAAGACATCATCAGCAACTAATTTAGCCTTTGCAGCTCCTTTTGCCAATGCAGCATCGACTTCGTCTAGGTTATCCATATAATAATGGTAACGTTCGCGTTGTTCTGCAAAACGCTCAACAACTAATTCATATAAAGCTTGTTTGGCATGACCATAACCATAATTTCCACCTTCATAATTGGCTTTCATTTCTACAATTTGAGCATCTGAAGCCAATAAACTATAAATAGCAAAACAGTTACAGGTTTTCCAATCTTTTGGTTCTTCAAGAGGTGTGCTATCCGTTTCAATAGACATTATTTTTTTACGTAATTTTTTATCTGGTAAAAAGATATTGATAAAATTACCTCTACTCTTACTCATTTTTTCACCATCTGTTCCAGGAATAAGCATGCCATCTTCTTGTATCTTTCCTTTAGGAAGTACAAAAGTGTCTCCCATTTTGGCGTGAAAACGAGACGCGACATCACGAGTCATTTCAATATGTTGTAATTGGTCTTTACCAACCGGAATTATTTCAGCATCATACAATAAAATATCGGCAGCCATAAGCATTGGATAAGTAAACAAACCAGAATTTACATCTTCTAAACGATCTGCTTTATCCTTAAATCCATGTGCTAAGGTTAAACGTTGGTACGGAAAAAAACAACTTAAATACCAAGATAATTCTGTGACTTGCGGAATATCACTTTGTCTATAAAACACCGTTTTTTCAATATCTAAGCCACAGGCCAACCAAGTAGCAGCAACAGAATAGGTATGATTTCTTAACTCCTCAGCATTTTTTATTTGCGTTAATGTGTGCAAATTTGCGATAAATAAAAACGAATCGTTTTTGGCGTCATTTGCCATTTCTATTGCTGGTAAAATTGCACCTAAGATGTTTCCTAAATGTGGTGTTCCTGTACTTTGTACTCCTGTTAGTATTCTTGCCATAACATTACCTGCGGAAGCAGGTATCTCTTTAAATTCAACTTCAATTAAAAAACAAAGGTAAATTTTTTAGCAGAACTATTAGAAGTCATTTAATTTAATTAACTAGTTTTGGTGCTATGGCATTTTTTAAATATCCATTTTGGCTTTTATATCGCATTTGGTTCTATATTTTGGTTGCTATTCCAATTATTGTACTGTTTCCGTTGTTGATTATTTCTATCTCAAGAGAGCAATGGTATTCTTACTTTTTTAAACTCGCTCGTATTTGGTCTAAGTTTATTTTAATAGGTATGGGGTTTGGATATAAAATTAAGAGAGAAGAAATACCAGATCCTGATAAAAGTTACATGTTTGTTGCTAACCACACGTCTATGGCAGATATTATGCTAATGCTAGTGGCTGTAAAAAACCCTTTTGTTTTTGTAGGAAAACAAGAGTTAGCCAAAATCCCCTTATTCGGATTCTTTTATAAACGGACTTGTATATTAGTTGACAGATCGAGTGCTAAAAGTAGGCAGGCTGTATTTTTAAGAGCACAACGACGACTAAAACAAGGTGTAAGCATTTGTATTTTTCCAGAAGGCGGAGTACCAGAAGAACATATTCTGTTAGACGAGTTTAAAGATGGTGCGTTTCGATTAGCCATTAATCATCAAATACCTGTAGTACCAATTACGTTCTACGATAATAAAAAGCGATTTTCCTATACTTTTTTTAGTGGAAGTCCTGGTAGAATGCGTGCTAAAATCCTACCGTTTATTCCAACAAATGGATTGGAAATTGCAGATACAAAAGCTTTAAATAAAACAACAAGGACTATAATTTGGGATGAATTAAGCACAAGTCTTATAACCAAAAAAAACCACTCTAAATAAGAGTGGCTTTAATCATCATTGCATTTTCATAGCGTATAACTTGCAATAACCTAACTTAAAACTTATAACGTAATCCTGTATAGACTCCAATAAAGAAAGGCTTAAAATCACCTGTTGTATTATTGAAGGTATTTATTTGATATTTAAATGTGGGTTCAAGGTTTATATTCCATTGTTTTGAAAGGCTGTAATCCATGCCTAAACCAAAATTGGCACTAAAACTTGTATCATTAATATTATTAGCTTCTCCTATTAATGATGAGCCTCCATTAATATCAGCATAAATTTCATTTTCACTTAAAAAGAAAGTACTGAATCCGCCAATAACATTAACTCCAAATTTGTTATCTAATACTCTATATTCTAATTCTAAGGGTATTTCTATAAATCCAAAACGCTGATCTATATTACCAGCAAGCTTTGTGTTAAATAGCTCTGGTGTAGAGGATCTATTCATCATTTTAGCACTCATAAGCGATACGTGCTCTCCTTCGCTAAATGCAATATTGTTAAATGAAGCATCGACACCTCTAGAAGCCATTTCTGG
This sequence comes from Winogradskyella marina, assembly GCF_015645385.1. GTDB lineage: Bacteria > Bacteroidota > Bacteroidia > Flavobacteriales > Flavobacteriaceae > Winogradskyella > Winogradskyella marina. The sequence continues at coordinate 88,116 of NZ_JADOET010000002.1, read as the reverse complement.
ACTTGTAAACGCATACACATCAGCAGTAGTTTGATTAAGGTTAACACGGTTAATACCTGCTCTAACTTTTAGTTTTTTGGAAATAGCATAACTACCTGCAATACCATAACTCATATTAATATCAGAACCTTTAGAGTTTTCGTTAAATTGCTTATCTAAAGAAGAACCTTGACCAAAGGAATTAAAATAAACAGGTGCAACATTTGGCGCAATGCTCCACCTGCTTTCATCATCTTCTTTTTCTTCTTCACTTATAGTTTCGTTATGCTCTGCAATAGCATTTTCCATGCTTTCTTTCTCTGGAATTTCAATAATTGAATTTTCAGGCTCCGTAGGGTTTGTTTTATTGGTCTCTGAATTAATAGTCTCAGCGTTTTGTTTTTTGGGTGTTGCGTTTTCTACGACAGTAGTTTTAGTATCCTCAATATGCTTTTTAATTGCAGATTTCTGTTCTACCTCAGATGCCAACTGTATTTTAGTGTCTGTTTTTAAATTAGTATTAGACGTTTTGGTTTGCTGCGCAACTTTTGTACGCGAAGCCTTATTAGCACCTGTAGATGTATTGTTTTGTTGCTGAGTAGTGTCTAATTTTTCTTCATTAGTGGTGTTGGCAACGGTGTTCGATGTTTGATTCGAATTTTTAGGTGTTGTTAATGGCTTTGAACTATTCGATTTACGAGGTGTTTTAGTTTCAGAATCGTTTACTTTTGATTCTTGTTCAGCACCTAATTTAGAATCGACCATCTTAGTGGTTTCACCTGTAACTGATTTAAGTTCGTTTTGATTTTTACGAGATGACGTATTTGAATTGTCCTTTTCTATTGGGCTTTCTACCTCTTCAGTATTTACAATAGGAAGTTCTTGATTATTATTGTCGTCTGAATTATAAACAGCATAACCAATAGTAAACAGTAGTGCAATTGCAGCTGCAACTCCACCAACTTGCCACCAAAGCGCAATGATTCTGCGTTTTTTCTTTTTATTAGGAAGACTGTCGTTTATACGTTCCCAAAGTGCATCATTTGGTGCAACTTCAAAATCTTTAAACTTTTCTTGAAAAAGCCTATCTATGTTTTTCTTGTGACTCATTTTTATATACTCTGCGAATTTGAACTCGCGTTGTAGGTTTCTATTTTTTCTTTTAAAATCTTTCTTGCGCGTGCTAGATTTGATTTTGAGGTGCCTGTTGAAATCTGAATTAACTCACTAATTTCAACATGAGAATAACCATCTAAAACATACAAATTGAATATCAATCTATATCTGTCTGGTAATTCTTGTATGATTTTTAACAAAAAATCAATACTAACATTATCATCATTAATAACTACAGAAACATCTTCAATATGGTCTTCGTTAACTATATCATAAACACCGACATCTTGTCTGTAGCGTTGTAATGAGGTGTTAATCGCGATGCGTTTTAGCCAACCTTCAAAAGACCCTTTATTATTATACTGCTCTATTTTATTAAAAATAGTTATGAATGCATCATGCAGGTTATCTTCTGCTTGTGCATAATTTTTTGAGTACTTAAGACAAAGCGAAAATAACTTACTTGCATACTGCTTGTATAATTGGCTTTGAGCTTGTACATCTTTATTAATACAATTTTGTATGAGCTTGTCTAAACTCACATTAGTTAAGGAATTAATTAATAATTAGTCTAATAATATGGCGTCAGAAGTAGGTCTTTCATCAAGAACAGGTACTTCTGCTAAATAATACTGATCTTCACCTTCTTCATCACGGCCTTGGTAAAATTTAAACAGATAAGTTTCTGTTTCTGTAACCAGAAAATTTAAAGTTACTGTAACCGATTCTTCTTCTTGCACACAAGTTGAATTATTATACACCGAATTAATTATTGCAACAGTACGTTCGTTCTCATTAATTTCGTATAAAAAATTATAGAACCGATAACAGGTTGAAGGACGATTATATGTTATTTCAATTTCGTAGCTTTCTCCAAAAAGAAAGTGATCTGGTATTTCTACACTTTCTATTGGTATAATTTCGTTACCAACATAATTACTATCATTTTCGAGACTACAAGATGTAAATGCAGTGACAAAGCCAAAGACTAAGACTAAAATGGTATATCTTTTCATAATTAAAAATAATCAATTTCAACTTATAGATGTAGAAAAGCCAAAAGGGTTGCGTCTGAAATCAAAAAAATCCTGAATTAATCAGGATTTTTTTCAATGTTCTATTTAGGGTCGTTAATCAGTGCTCTAACTTTTTCCTCTAACTCATCCATAAGATCTGGATTGTCTTTAATAATAAGTTTAACGGCATCACGACCTTGTCCTAGTTTGGTATCTCCATAGCTAAACCATGAGCCACTCTTTTTAACGACTTCATGCTGTACAGCTTGATCTAAAATTTCTCCAACTTTAGAAATACCAGCTCCATACATAATATCAAACTCCGCCAATCTAAACGGTGGAGCTACTTTATTTTTCACGACTTTAACTCGGGTTTTATTACCCATTACGTTACTATCGCTATCTTTAATTTGTGTAGATCGTCTGATGTCTAAACGTACTGAAGCGTAAAACTTTAAGGCATTACCACCTGTTGTAGTTTCCGGGTTTCCGAACATAACACCAATTTTTTCACGTAATTGGTTAATAAAAATCACCGTACAATTTGTTTTGCTAATTGAAGCCGTTAATTTTCTTAAAGCCTGAGACATTAAACGCGCATGTAAGCCCATTTTAGAATCTCCCATTTCACCTTCAATCTCACTTTTTGGTGTTAAAGCCGCAACAGAATCGACCACTACAATATCAATAGCACCAGATCTAATTAGGTTATCTGCAATTTCTAATGCTTGTTCACCATTATCGGGTTGAGAAATTATTAAATTATCGATATCTACACCTAATTTTTCAGCATAAAAACGGTCAAAAGCGTGCTCTGCATCAATAAATGCTGCAATACCACCGGCTTTTTGAGCTTCGGCAATAGCATGAAGTGTTAGGGTTGTTTTACCTGATGATTCCGGACCATATATTTCAATAACACGTCCTCTAGGATAACCACCAACGCCTAAAGCTATATCTAATCCTAATGAGCCTGAAGGTATCGCATCAACATCTACCACAGCTTGGTCGCTCATTTTCATTACTGTTCCTTTTCCGTAAGCTTTATCTAACTTGTCTAAAGTTAATTTTAAGGCTTTTAATTTTGCGTCTTTTTCATTACTCATATGTTCTGTTTTCTAAGAATTCTTAATTAATTAATATTCAAAAATACCACTTATTTTAATTAATAACATTTCTTGTTTCAAATTACTACAAATGCAGGTAATCTTTTTTTAATTTTTAAAAATGAATAGGTATTATTTTAGATTATAAAACACAAAAAAACCAGAACAAATTCATGCTCTGGTTTTACTATTTAATGCGTTAGACTGTTTTAAAATAGTCCAATATATGAAGCATCTGTTGTACCAGTTTCTAAAGTTGCACCTGTGGTATAACCATCTGGACTTGTAGAATTAGGATCAAAAATATAAACATTACCAACACCTCCTAAGGATGCTAATGCCATATATAATTTGCCATCAATAACACTTGCCCATTGGTACTGACGTAACCATAAATCTAATGGAATATTCATTTTAACGGCTGTTTTATTGTACACATCAATACGTACAATATCCCAATTAGAACTTGCATTATCACCTAAATCTGTGTTTAATACAGGTACATATCCAATACCATTGCCAACGTAAAACCATCCTGTATTTGCTTCAGCATTATAACCTAATAATGATTTTATATCAAATTTACCATAAGCCGTATCATAAGCACCATTGCTTATTTTCATAATAGAAGCGTCTCCGCTGGTTACTAATTGGTATGTATCTCCACTTTCATCTTTATGAGAAACTGGTGTTCTATAACCATTAGTAGAACCTTGGGCTAAAGTTGAGGTAATTGTAGTTTCATTTTCTAAAGAAGGATAATCTACAACCAAGGTTTCAATATTATCGTAAACCATTGTACCTCTTTCACCTGTTAAAGCATCATAAAATCGTTTCGCAACACCATAGTATAATTTTCCATTAGTAATTACTGGTGCATCAATACGGAAAGCATAAATACCTTCAGTAGATTCATCTTCACTATAAGGGAATTCAAATGATGAATTTTCTAAAACGGTCATTGTATTTAAGTCTACACGAGCCAAAGTTACTGTGGCTGTAGTTTTGATGTAGGGAGAAGTCTCGTCTTCAGGATTTTCATAAATGTTCTCGGTAGTGACGTTATGTAACATCGCGTAGTTCTCATCGATTTTTGTCCAACGTGGATATGCAGTTCCCATTACGGCTTGGATATCAGTTGTTAAAAGCAAATCATAGTTTTGTCCACTGACATAATCATACTTGGCAATATCACCACCACCATAATTTAAATTGTATACCGTTTCGCCATCATCAGATGTGTATAATCTTGCTGTACGAGTTGATGGTATTTCTTTACCAAAACCACTAAATGTAAATGTTTTGTCAGGATTATTAAGGTCTTCAACAGTGACTCCTTGAGTGTAAGTTTCTGATTCTCCTGTAGGACTTGAACCTATAACCAAGTGATATGGTCTGTAATTAGATTCAGATGGTCCTGAGCTTGGTACATCATCTTCACTACATGAAAACGTAGCTAAAGATAGGGCTGAAATAAAGGTAAAACGAAATAGGTTTTTAAAATTCATAAGTATTAAATTAAAAGTAATTATAAAATTGAAAATGTTAGTTTCCCATAAAACCCTCTTCCAGGTTTTTGAAGGGCATAATTGTCGAATAATTGATTGTTTAAAATGTTTTTTACATCAAAACTAAATGAGACTTTGTTTTTGGGAAATGTATAAGCAAAACCAGCATCAAAAGACACTTGGCTTGGAATTATTGTTTTTCCAGATCCACCAAGAACACTGCTACCTCTAAAAAATTCATGTACATATAATAAATTAGTATAGCTAGATAGTGTAGATCCTTTTTGAATAAGATTTTTGGTATTGAATTTTAAATTATAATTCATTGTAAAATACGGTGTGTTGGCTAGTCTTTCATAGCTTGGTGTAATTGGATTTCCATTAACATCATAAGTCACATTATAATCTCTAGCATTAAAGAACGAGGTATTAGCACTAAAGAAAAGTGCTTCGTTGTAGTTATAATTTAGAGTTAAATCAACACCTTCAGTATATATTTTCCCAACATTAGAGTTTGCAAAGAATTCTTCGTTACTACCTGTTGGCAGTTGCATAATTAAATCGTCTGTATCTCTAATAAAACCATTAGCAGTAACTCCAAACGTATGTTTTTTAAATTGTAAATTATCGTATGTAAAACCGAGGTTATAGTTGTTACTATGTTCTGGCTTTAGATTTATTGAAGCATTTAAATTTGCGGCTACATTTCCAAAGACTTCATTGGCTTCTGGTAACCGAATGGCTTTTTCGGCAGAACCAAATACAGTAAGTTTTGGAGAGAATGAATATGAAATTGAGCCTCCAAAGCCAAATTCATTAGAGGAAATAGTGTTTTCTTCAATAGATATTGTGGCAGTTGATGAATTTGAACTTCGTGTGCGTAATTTTGAAGTTCTATTCATATAATAAGATTTACCAAAAACCGAAGTTCTCAATTTCTCATCAAAAGCTTTATTTTCAAAAGAAACCGTTAAGATAGATTTTAAATATTCGCGTTCTTCTCGTAGTGCATTTTCAGCAGCAGGCAGCATTGGGTCGTCAGAATCTCGTGTAAAGGTGTTTAGTAAATGATTTAACTGAACAGTGTTATTATCATTGAGATGGTAAGCAACATTTGTCCGTGTATTAATGGTTTGATCAATATCTTTTTGAAGGGTTGGATTTCCTGCTTCTGCTCCAGTTGCCCATACATCAGGATCGTTATAATAACTCGTAGGATGTCCTAACCAACTGTATTGCGTAGCAATGGTATCTATAGTTTTTCTGTTAAGACGAGAATAAGACGCAAAAGCACTCACATCGAGGTTTTTAATAATATCTTTTTTTGCATAATCTAAACTATACATATTGGTGTTTTGCTCGGTAAATCGGTTACCATAAACAATTTCCATGGTGGCACCAGTTTGAATTTGTTGATCCATATTAGACAATAAAACACCAGCTAAAAGCTTATCTGCCCAAGGAACATGCGTGTAACCAAATTCGGCTTTTCCTCCTTGAGACCTATAGCGATCATGGAAACGCTTTGCTCGGATGTAAACATCTGGAGTTCCTGCAGAAAGTGCTACAGCAACTTGATCTCCCCAAACTTCATAATCGTTGTCTGCGTAGTTTACAAAGGCAGATCCTCTAGCAGTAAATCCGTTTTTATTATTTCTGAAACCGCCATTTACATCAGCTCTGTAGGTTCCAAAAGAACCAGCAGAAACAGATGCTTTTAATTCATTTTTGGTAATGCCATTTAATACCACATTAATAGCTCCACCCATGGCATCATCAGATAAATGCGGAGGAACAACACCTTTGTAAACTTCAATACGTTTTATTAACGATGGAGGAATACTATTTAAAGAAAACGACGGTCCAAAATTCCGAATGGGAACCCCATCAATGAAAACTTTTACAGAATTCCCGGTCATGCCATTTAAATTATAATGTGCATGAGAACCTAAACCACCAGATTGACGCACTCTGACACCTGCAGATTGGTCTAACAATTCGTTAACTTGTATGGATTGTATGGCAGCATCTTTAGTCTCAATAACGTTAACGGCAAAACCTTTTTCTTCAATTTTTTGCTGAACAGTTTTGGATCTCACCAAAACTTCATCTAAAGCCGCAACCTCTAGAGTCACATTGACCTCTTTGTTTTTTGAGTCTAATGTTATAGTAACGGTTTTCGGTTGGTCGTTTAGTGAATAAAATAAAATGGTGTATTCGCCATAAGGAATGTCCTTAAACGTAAAAGACCCATTGATATTAGAGTTGGTTTCTTTGGTTATACTATTACCTTTTAGAGCTATAAATGTTGCGACAGCAGGTTCGTTAGAATCGTATTTTACTTTTCCGTAAAAATTTCCATTTTGACCAAAAGCAGAATAGCTTAAAAATAGCCCTAATAAAACAACGTATAAATTGAATTGAGACACCTAAAAATTTTTGACAAAAGTATCCTTATTTTTATTCATTCCAAATAAAAATAAAAGCTTTTGTGTTAAAATTTATGAGGACCTGATTAAAAACGGTGTATTGAAATAAACTGTTTTGAATTATTTGTTGTTTTTTGTGTTGATAATCAGTCGTATAATCATGTAAATACTCAAAGGTGTTGAGGCTGTTTGTAAGAGAGAAGAAGCCAATCGTTAAATGAGAACTATTTTTTTTTAATTTATGACGCAACCCTTTTTAACTTTTTACATCTACTAAATGAAAAAGGAAATAATTGCTATGAAAAACGCTACAATCAACTCTGAAGTTAGCTTTAGAGTTGCGTAGCGAATTTTTTCTAAATGTTTTAGTTAAAATTAAAATATTCAGATTTTTAAGAAGGTTAGTAAAGCATTAGGTGTTTCAGTTACCGTTTGTTTTTTCCTCAGTAACTGTAAAGCCGGTGTAGATTAGCGTATTATTTGTTTTAAGTTGATAGGTTAATTTAGTAAAGCACTTTGAATGTATTCAAGGTGCTTTTTTATGTTTTTTTTAAATCATTTTCAGTAAAAACAATACCTTTGCAACTAATTCTTTAACCTTAAAATTAGTATAGCATGCAACTGTACAATAACTTAAGTGCTAAAGAAAGAGCAGAACTTATTGAACAAGCGGGAAAAGAACGCTTAACCATCTCTTTCTACAAGTACGCCAAAATTAACAATACCGAAATTTTTAGAAATCATCTGTTTCTTGCTTGGGATCAATTAGAGGTCTTAGGAAGAATCTATGTGGCAAATGAAGGTATAAATGCCCAACTCTCTGTGCCAGCAGAAAACTTTGAGCCCTTTAAAAACCACTTAGACACTATTTCTTTTTTAGAAAACGTAAGATTAAATATTGCTATTGAGCACGATAATTTTGCCTTTTTAAAACTGAAAGTTAAAGTCAGAAATAAAATTGTGGCAGACGGATTAAACGATGCGTCCTTTGATGTCACTAATAAAGGGGTTCACGTTAATGCCGAAAAATTTAATGAACTCATAGAAGACCCAAACACCGTTTTGGTAGATATGAGAAATCATTACGAAAGTGAAATAGGTCATTTTAAAAATGCCGTTACTCCAGATGTCGATACGTTTAGAGAATCTTTAGATTTAATTGAAGAAGACTTAAGAGAACATAAAGAAGATAAAAAACTAGTGATGTATTGTACTGGTGGAATTCGTTGTGAAAAAGCGAGTGCGTATTATAAGCATAAAGGTTTTAAAAATGTGTTTCAGCTTGAAGGCGGAATCATAAACTACGTCAGACAAATTGAAGCTAAAGGATTGGAAAATAAATTTTTAGGCAAGAATTTTGTGTTCGACGAAAGACGATCTGAACGAATTTCAGATGATGTTATTGCCAATTGTCACCAATGCGGAAAGCCAGCAGATTTACATACCAATTGTGCTAATGAAGCATGTCACTTACTATTTATTCAGTGTGATGAGTGTAAAGCAAAAATGGAAAATTGCTGTTCAACTAACTGCATGGAAATAAATCAATTGCCTTACGAAGAGCAAAAAGCACTGCGAAAAGGCCAAGGTAATAGTAACGATATTTTCAAAAAAGGACGCGCAGATCATTTGCCTTATAAAAAAGACCTGCGGAATATTTTTGAAACGATGACATCTAAAAAATAGATAAATGTCATTTCGAGCTCAGTCGAGAAATCTATACGGTTATTTTTTATAGTTTTTTGGACCGCGCTCAATGTGAACATCAATTTTTTTCTATCATAGAGCAACAACAGCTCGCAATATCAAAGCAGACTTTAGATAACTCAATAAATAATATTATCTTTACTCATTAATTATTTACGAATCCTATATCTAGATTTTTAATACTTATGAATTGATTTTATTTCGTTTTAGCTTAAGTACGTCTTTACAGAGTACGAAGAAAACGGATTAGTTCATATTCGGAATTTAGATTTAACATATATATTATTTATGGCTTGTAACAGTTGTACAACTGGTAAAGATGGCCAACCAAAAGGATGCAAAAACAACGGAACTTGTGGTACAGATAGCTGCAATAAATTAACTGTTTTTGATTGGTTAGCCAACATGTCGCTTCCTAACGGACAAGAACCCTTTATCGGTGTAGAAGTACGTTTTAAAAATGGCAGAAAACACTATTATAAAAACACAGAAAATCTTACATTAAGCATTGGAGACATTGTGGCAACACAGGCAAAGTCTGGTCACGATATCGGAATGGTTACACTTACTGGCGAATTGGTAAGCGTACAAATGAAGCGCAAAAAAGTAAAGCTTGACGACACAGAAAATGTTTTAAAAATATACCGAAAAGCATCACAAAAAGATATTGATGTTTGGTCACAGGCTAGAGATAGAGAAGAGCCAATGAAGGTAAAAGCACGTCAGTTTGCTATAGATTTAAATCTGAAAATGAAAATTTCAGATATTGAGTTTCAAGGAGATGGTAGTAAAGCTACTTTCTATTACACAGCAGAAGAACGTGTGGATTTTAGAGAGTTAATAAAAGTCTTTGCACGCGAGTTCAGAACACGTATTGAGATGAAACAAGTTGGCTTTAGACAAGAAGCTGCAAGACTTGGTGGTATCGGTTCTTGTGGTAGAGAATTATGTTGTTCAACCTGGTTAACCGATTTTAGATCGGTAAGCACTTCAGCGGCACGTTACCAACAATTATCTTTAAACCCTTTAAAACTTGCAGGTCAATGCGGAAAGTTAAAATGTTGTCTTAATTACGAATTAGATTCGTATTTAGATGCACTAAAAGCATTTCCGAAATCTGACACTAAATTGTACACTGAAAAAGGAAATGCAGTTTGCCAAAAAACCGATATTTTCAAGGGTTTAATGTGGTATGCTTATGAAGGTGAGTGGATGAATTGGCACATTATTACCACTGCGCAAGCCAATGAAATTATTGCAAAAAACAAGAAAAGAGAGAAAGTGACAAGTCTTGAAGAATATGCTGCTGAGCATATACAAGACACTAAAAACGAGTTTGAGAACGTTGTAGGTCAAGATAGTTTAACACGTTTCGATAATCCAAAATCGAATAAGAAACGTAAAAATAATAGGAACAAAAGAAATTCTAAGAACCGAAACAACAAAAACAACAACAAGAATAAAACTCAAAATCGAAACCGTAATCAAAAACCAAAAGCCAAATCCAATGCAAATACTAAGAAAGACTAATAAGTTGTTTTTGGTTGTTGTCGGCTGTCTTTTATTTACAAGTTGCGATTCCGACGCTGTGTTTGACGAGTATGCATCGGTTCCTAATCAATGGAACAAAGATTCTATCGCAACATTTAACTTTAAAGCACCAGATACTTTAAATGGATATAATTTGTATGTTAATTTAAGAAATACTGACGCTTATAAGTTTAGTAATTTATTTCTTATTGTAGAGATGAACTATCCTAACGGAAAGGTGGTTAAAGATACATTAGAATATAAAATGGCAGCACCAAATGGTGAGCTTTTAGGTACCGGATTTTCAGATTTAAAAGAGAATAAATTGTGGTATAGAGGCTATAAAGAACCGTTTGCATTTAATGAAGAAGGTGAGTATACGGTTAACATTCAACATGCCATGCGAAACTATGGTGTTGTTAATGGTGTAGAAAATTTACAAGGTATAACTGAAATTGGTTTTAGAGTAGAAAAGGCTCAAAAATAGAGAAGATGGCAAAAAAGAAAACAACGAAATCTAAAACAAAGACTTTAGATTTTTCAAAGTACGTACGTTGGTTTTGGATCGTATTTTTAGGTGGCATTCTAGCCGTAGTGTCCATATTTTTATTGGCATCTTGGGGTGCGTTAGGTGATATGCCTGACCCTTCTAGATTAGCAAATCCTGAAACAAACTTAGCAACGGAAATTATTTCTTCAGATAATCAAACCTTAGGTAAATTTTATTTTGACGATAACAGAACACCAATTGGATTTGAAGATTTACCAAAAAACTTAGTGGATGCGCTAATCGCAACAGAAGATGTGCGTCATTATAATCATTCAGGTATTGATGGAAGAGGTACTTTGAGAGCCTTTGTTTACTTAGGTAAAAAAGGAGGTGCAAGTACAATATCTCAACAGTTAGCAAGGCAATTGTTTATTGGCTTTAGAGATAAAGAGAGCACTACAAATGCTATCATACAAAAAATTCAAGAATGGGTGTTAGCCATCCGTTTAGAGCGCCAATACACAAAGGATGAAATTATTGCGATGTATTTTAACATCTATGATTTTGGTAATAATGGAGATGGTATTCGTTCTGCATCTCGTATTTATTTTGGTAAAGAACCAAGAGATTTAGATACAAAGGAGTCTGCGATGTTAGTTGGGATGTTTAAGAATTCTTCACTATATAATCCTAGGCCTCATAAAAATCCTGTTGGTGTTAGAAACAGACGAAATGTTGTTTTAGCTCAAATGGCTAAATATGATTATATCACCGAAGAGGTTAAAGATTCACTTCAAAAAACAGAATTAGATTTAAACTACTCACCAGAATCGCATCGAGAAGGTATTGCTACTTATTTTAGAGAATACCTCAGAGGATTTATGAAAGAATGGGCAAATAAAGAAGAGAACAGAAAACCAGATGGTACTAAATACGATTTATATACAGATGGACTTAAAATCTATACAACGATAGATTCTCGCATGCAACAATATGCAGAAGATGCCATTGGGCAGCATATGCCAAGGTTACAGGCAGAATTTGATCATCAGAACACACCTGACCGTAATAAAACAGCACCATTTTTAGAACTTAGTAGTTCTGAAGTTGATAAATTATTAAAGGACGGAATGAGACGTGGTGAACGTTGGAGAATTCTAAAAAATCAAGGAAAATCAGATAAAGAAATAGAAGCGTCGTTTTACGAACCAACAGACATGACTGTGTTTAAATGGATAGATGGTGAAGCCAGTGAGGTGGATACTGTTATGAAACCCTTAGATTCTATGCGTTACTATAAGTCATTTTTGCGACCAGGTATGATGTCTATGGATCCGCACACAGGTCATGTAAAAGCTTGGGTAGGCGGAATGAATTATAGACATTTCCAATACGATATGGTAAAGCAAGGTAAGCGTCAAGTGGGTTCAACTTTTAAACCTTTTGTTTATGCTACAGCAATTGATCAGCTTCAGTTATCTCCTTGCGATAAATTTCCAAGAACACCTATTACTATTGAAGCCAATAAATTTGGAAACCCAGAGCCTTGGACCACTAAAAACTCGGATGGTAATTATTCTGGTGAGCAATCGCTAAAAGATGCTTTGGCGAGTTCAACAAATACTATTACAGCACGTTTAATGAATGAGGTTGGACCACAACCTGTTGTTGAAATGGCGAATAAACTAGGTGTTACTTCAGATATTTTACCAGTACCAGCTATTGCTTTAGGAACACCTGATATTAGTGTATACGAAATGGTGGCAGCGTATTCTACCTTTGCCAATAAAGGAGTTTACAATAAACCAGTAATGGTGACACGAATAGAAGATAAAAATGGAACCATTTTATATCAATTTGTACCAGAAAGTAAAGATGTTTTAAGTGAAGAGGTAGCTTATGTAACGGTAAATCTTTTAGAAGGGGTTACAAAAGCAGGTTCAGGTGGTCGTTTAAGGACTAAAGGTGTTGATAAATACAATAAAATGTATCAGGAGGTAATGACTGGTTATCCGTATGAATTAACAAACCCTATTGCTGGAAAAACAGGAACCACACAAAATCAAAGTGATGGATGGTTTATGGGAATGGTGCCCAACTTGGTAACAGGAGTTTGGGTTGGTGCAGAAGATAGAGCAGCTCACTTCAGAACGATTACTTACGGTCAAGGAGCTACAATGGCATTGCCAATTTGGGGCTTGTACATGAAAGCTTGTTATGCAGACGAAACCTTAAATGTATCTAAAGGTGAATTTGAAAAACCTTTAAATTTAAAAATTGATATAGACTGCACAGCAACAGATGAAGGAGATATTATCGATGAGTCAGATGCTATTGAAAATATAGAGTTCGATTTCTAAGAACCCTTAAAAGTCACACCCTTATTTTATGACTATTAATTATAACTTTAGGACATAGTTTTGTATTTTTAAAAAGCAAAATATTTCTAAATATGATTAATAAAAAAGTGAACAATATTTCTGAAGCCCTTGAGGGTGTCAGTGATAATATGACCTTTATGTTTGGTGGTTTTGGTTTATCTGGAATTCCAGAAAATGCCATTGCCAACCTCGTAAAACGTAATATAAAAGGACTAACCTGTATTTCAAATAATGCTGGAGTCGATGATTTTGGCTTAGGTTTATTATTACATCAAAAGCAAATCAAAAAGATGGTCTCATCTTATGTTGGCGAAAACGATGAATTTGAACGTCAAATGCTTTCGGGCGAGTTAGACGTAGAATTAATACCTCAAGGCACACTAGCAGAACGCTGTAGAGCTGCACAAGCTGGTTTTCCTGCCATATTTACTCCTGCAGGATACGGAACAGAAGTCGCAGAAGGAAAAGAAGTACGAGAATTTGATGGTAAAATGTATGTGTTAGAACACGCTTTTAAAGCCGACTATGCTTTTATTAAAGCATGGAAAGGCGATGCTGCCGGAAACTTAATATTTAAAGGAACAGCGCGAAATTTTAATCCAATAATGTGTGGCGCAGCAAAAATTACAGTTGCTGAGGTTGAAGAATTAGTGCCAGTTGGTGAATTAGATCCCAATCAAATTCATATTCCAGGCATTTTTGTTCAGCGTATTTTTGAAGGAGAAAATTATGAAAAACGAATTGAACAACTCACGGTAAGACAAAAAGCATAGTTATGTTAGATAAAAACGGAATAGCGAAACGCATCGCAAAAGAAGTAAAAGACGGTTACTATGTTAACTTAGGAATTGGTATTCCAACATTAGTAGCTAATTATGTAAGAGATGATATTGAAGTAGAGTTTCAGAGTGAAAATGGCGTTTTAGGAATGGGGCCTTTTCCTTTTGAAGGAGAAGAAGATGCAGATATTATAAACGCAGGCAAACAAACGATAACAACATTGCCAGGAGCATCATTTTTTGATTCGGCAACAAGTTTTGGAATGATAAGAGCTCAACATGTTGATTTAACGATACTTGGAGCTATGGAAGTGTCAGAAAATGGTGATATAGCGAACTGGAAAATTCCAGGAAAGATGGTTAAAGGTATGGGAGGAGCAATGGATTTAGTCGCTAGTGCTGAAAATATTATAGTAGCCATGATGCATACTAATAGAGCAGGTGCATCTAAGTTGCTGAAAAAATGCTCTTTACCATTAACAGGTGTTGGCTGTGTAAAGCGAATAGTAACAAACATGGCGGTTATAGAAGTAACACCAAAAGGGTTTAAACTTTTAGAACGCGCTCCAGGTGTCTCAGTCGAAGATATCAAAAAGGCTACAGAAGGTGAATTAATTATTGAAGGAGATATTCCTGAAATGAAATTATAGGTAATACGGTAATACAAAAATCAGAGCCGCTAATATTTAGCGGCTTTTTTGTGCGAAAAATCGTTATATAATATGTTAAATGTTAAAAAATAATGTATTTCATCGATTTATAATGTATTTAGGCTGATTAATTGAAATTATGTTTCATATTGTAATCCCAAACAAAAACTAATTTATTAACCTGATTTAACATAAACCGAAATTTACCTTTTTGCCCCTAAATCTACCATGAATTACTGCTTATGAAAACTAAATCAAATCTACCAGAACCTACTTTAAATGAAAATCAAGAATTTTCAGTATTAGAAGATACTTTTGAGTTAGTATCTAATGTTTTTAAATTAGCCAAAAGAGTATTCATGCTATAATCCTTTCGGAATAGCATGAATAAGCTTTTTTGTGTAAGCTTGTTTTGGCGATGCATAGATATCATCTGCGTCTCCAATTTCCTCAATTTTTCCTTGATTCATTACTAATAATTGATCTGCCATATATTTTACAACTGCTAAATCGTGTGAAATAAATATATAGGTGAAGCCAAATTGTGCTTTTAACGCGTTCAATAAATTTAAAACTTGTGCTTGTACAGAAATGTCTAATGCCGAAACCGATTCGTCACAAACAATAAGTTGAGGTTCTAAAGCAATTGTCCTTGCAATACCGACACGCTGTCGTTGTCCTCCAGAAAACTCATGAGGATAACGATTAAAGGCCGAAGCATCTAGGCCTACTTTTTCTAATATAGTTATAACTTTTTCTTTTCGTAATCGATTTGAAGTTCCAATTTTGTGAACTTTCATGGGTTCTAAAATCGCATTTCCAACAGTTAAGCGTGGGTTTAAAGAGGCAAATGGATCCTGAAAAATAATCTGAATATCCTTTCGCATCGTTCGCATTTCGGAACGGCTTAAGTTAGTTATATCCTTTCCTTTATATAAAATACGTCCAGATGTGGCTTTATCTAATTGTAAAATTGCATTCCCTAAAGTCGATTTTCCGCAGCCAGACTCACCAACCAAGCCTAAAGTTTCACCAGGAAACACTTTAAAACTTACACCATCAACAGCATTAAATTCTTGCTCTTTTGTAAACCATCCTGTTTTAGAAAAGTATGTTTTTTCAACATCAATCACCTCTAATAACGGGTCTTTAGCATACAGTTTTTTATGATTTTCTGCTCTATCAGCATCAGAAATAATGGCATTATTAACCTCGTCTGCCATAAAATCTGAAATGGTTGGTAATTGCTCTAACCTATAATCTGTAGACGGTCTTGCGTTAATCAGCGCTTTGGTATAGTTGTGTTTTGGATGATTAAAAATAGTGTCAGTTGTGCCTTGTTCTACAATTTTACCTTTATACATTACTAAAACCCGATCGGCTAATTCAGACACCAATGATAAATCGTGTGAGATAAACAACACACTCATTTTGGTTTCAGTTTGAATGGTTTTCAATAACTCTAAAATTTCTTTTTGAACGGTGACATCTAATGCTGTTGTAGGTTCGTCAGCAATTAACAATTTTGGTTTGCACGCAATTGCCATCGCAATCATAACACGTTGTTTTTGTCCACCTGAAATTTCATGAGGATAGGCTTTAAAAATCCGTTTTGGATTAGGCAATTTTACTTTTTCGAAAAGATTTAAAACTTCTGATTTTATTTCCGAATCCGTTAATTTGACATGTTGTTTCAAGATTTCTTCCACCTGCTTACCGCAACGCATCGACGGATTTAAAGAACTCATAGGTTCTTGAAAAATCATGGCAATGTCGTTACCTCTTATAGATTGGAACTCTTTTTCTGAAAGGTTAGCCAGGTTTTTGTCTTCAAACAAAATAGAGCCAGCGGTAATCTTAGAAATTTGTTTAGGTAATAAACCCATTAATGCTAACGACGAAATAGATTTACCTGAACCAGATTCACCAACTACAGCTACGATTTCATTTGGTTTAATTTCAAACGAAATGTTACTTATAATTTGTTTTTCAAGTTGATGCTTAAAAAATGAGATATTTAAGCCTTGGACCTCTATTAAATTTGCCATAAATAAAGTTTGAATCTAGATTACAAAATTACACATGTTTTATT
Organism: Winogradskyella marina; assembly: GCF_015645385.1. Classification (GTDB taxonomy): domain Bacteria; phylum Bacteroidota; class Bacteroidia; order Flavobacteriales; family Flavobacteriaceae; genus Winogradskyella; species Winogradskyella marina. Next base: position 71,333 of record NZ_JADOET010000002.1, on the reverse strand, counting down.
TCATTATCATGTAGCAATTCATCTCCACGCAATCGTAAGAAAATCTGCGCGACAGCAATGGTATCTTTTTCACAATAGATAATAATGCGATCTATTTCTTTTTCCTTGTAATACACGCGATAAACCTCGCTACCATCAATATCATCTTTTGGTGAAGGAATGCCTAAAACATTGGTCAATAACTTTAACGAGGTATACGATTTATAGTCGCCAAATTTCCAGAGTTCTAAGGTGTCTAAATGTGGTACTTCCCAAGGTTTTTTTCCGAAGAGATTCAATTTGTATGGTAATTCTATGTTGTGGATAATCATACGTCTTGCGATATACGGAAAATCGAATTCCTTACCATTATGTGCACAAAGTAAATGTTTGTTTGAGCTAAAATGTGTGATTAATAAGTTTTTAAAATCCTTTAGAATTTTGATTTCATCACCATAAAATGAGGTCACTCTAAAGGTTCTAGATTCGCCTTCCATCTTAAAATAGCCAACCGAAATACAGACGATTTTACCAAACTCAGCCCAAATGCCAGCTCTGTCATAAAATTCTTCAGCTGTATACTCTTCCCTTCTTTGATAGCGTGACTTGGCTTCCCAAAGGTCTTGTTTAGCAGCTTCTAAATCTGAGAAATGTTCCGTTTCCGGAACGGTTTCTATATCTAAGAAGAGGATGTTTTCTAGGTTGAGTTTGCTAATCATTTTTTGTTTATGTGTTAGACCTGACAGGTTTTTAAAACCTGTCAGGTATTAAAGCTTATTTACCCATCATCTCATAAGCTTCATCAATATAAACATAAAAATCGGAAGGAAAAGAATTTATGGTCTCAGAACTTCTGTGATGACCTAATCTCACGACCATTAAATTGTCTTGAGGGATAACAATTACATATTGCCCTAAAATTCCTCGCATAGCAAAGGTGTGTTTCCCATTATAATCACTAATCCAAAAGCCATAGCCATAAGGTTGACCATTAAATCGAGATGTGGTTGCTTTGGCCACAAACGTTGAATCTAAGATTTGTTTACCATGCCATTGTCCATGATCTTTGTAAAGCTTACCAAAACGTGCAAAATCGCGTGCATTACTAGAAATACAACAAAAAGCTTTTGCTAATTTGTTCTCGTCATCGTCTAATTGCCACAAGGCATCACTTTTAGCACCAAGCGGTTGCCAAAAACTTTCGGAAAGATAATCTGCTAATGGTTTTCCTGTAGCTTTTTTAATAACCATTCCCAATAATTGTGTGCTTCCGCTTAAATATTCAAACTCATTGCCTGGTGTTTTTATAACCTTTTGGTTTAATATGGTTTCGGCTAAATCGTCATCATAATTTGCTCTAGCTGTTATTGAAAATGGACTTGTATAAGATTCTACCCAATCTAATCCAGAAGCCATGGAAGATAAATCTCCAACGGTTGTTTTTGCGCCTTTAAATTCGGTATAAAAATCACTTACAGGTTGGTCTAAATTTTTAATGTAACCGTCCATAATGGCTTTGCCAAGTAGCGACGTTGTGATACTTTTAGCCATAGAAAATGAATTGGTTTTAGAGTCTTTGCTATAATTTTCAGCATAATTTTCATAAAAAATACTGTCATTTTTAATAATAAGATATGCAACTGTACCAAGTTCTGTGTTAATATCTGTTAGGGCTTGCGTCGCCTCTACAGTATTATAGTTTTTGTGTAATGGCCAAGCATCAGTATGTGTTCCTTTTTTAATGGTATCATTTTCAAAATATGGATGGTCATCAATAAAAGCTGAGCTATGACCAGTGAAATATACCACGCGAATCCCTTTTAAGATATAATCGAAATCAAAAATATATGCCGCGATAACAGCCATGGCAATGATGCCGATGAGCCATTTTAATAATGTTTTTATAAATTTCATAGGACGGGTTTAGGAACTAAATATAGTAAAAGTAATCTTAAAAAAGCATTTGTTGTTTGTAGTCACTTTCATGATTAAGCAGCCATTGTTTTCTGTATAATCCGCCAGCATAACCTGTTAAACTGCCATCGCTTCCAATAACTCTATGGCAAGGAACAATAATCCAAAGCGGGTTTTTTCCGTTGGCATTAGCTACAGCTCGTATGGCTTTAGCATCACCTAACTGCTTGGATAAGTCTAAATACGAGATGGATTTACCAAAAGGAATAGTTTCTAACTGTTTCCATACTTTTTTCTGAAACGTTGTACCTTCTGGATTAAGTTTTAGGTCGAACGTTTTTCGGGTGTCGTTGAAGTATGCTTTAAGCTGAATAACACAATCTAACAACGATTCTGGAATGCTGTCTGATAATTCTTTTTGCGTATCTAATATTGAAACTGAAGCAATACCGTTTTCGTTACCTGTAATTTTAGCGTGTCCAAGTGGTGTTTCAATATAACAGGTTTGTAGAATGGACGGTTCCAAGATGCGGCTTATTTCTCTAAATTATCATTTTCTATTATTCCTAAACGTTTTGCTCTAGATTCCCAGCTTTTTCGTGCTAATAGTTGTAAATCAGAAACATTATCACTTTCGTCCATAATTTCGAGTCCTAGAAGTGTTTCAATAACATCTTCCATTGTCAGTAAACCACTAACAGTTCCGTATTCATCGACGACTAAGGCGAGGTGATTTCGGCTTTCTAATAATTGTTCAAATAAAGTAGGAATAGGTAAATTACGATTCACAATAATGATACTGCGTTTAATTTCCGACAATAATTTAGAACCATTACCAAGGGCCATTTCTTTAAATGCTTCCGCTTTTAAAACTAAACCAGTAATATTATCAGCGTCATCTGTATAGACAGGAACTCTAGAAAATCGAATATTAGAATTGGCTTTAAAAAATGCTTCAACCGTCATTTTTTCGTTTTCCGTTTTCATTACTGTACGAGGTGTCATAACGTCTTTGGCTTGAACCTCCTTAAAGCTAAGTAGGTTTTTAATAACCTTACTTTCGTTTTCTTCAAAAACACCTTCTTCTTCCGCTATTTCTGCCATTGCGGCAAAACTTTCTCTATTTAAAACACTTCCATGGCCTTGACCACCAATTAGTTTTGTAGTTAATTGAAGTAGCCATAAAATACCTGTCCATTTTAAAGGAAAAATTAGAACGTTTAAAGCCTTTGCGGTAAAATTAGATAATTGCTTCCAGTAGGTGGCTCCTATGGTTTTAGGTATAATTTCTGAAGCAACTAAGATAAGAATCGTCATTATTGTAGACACGAGTCCAACCATTAATTCTTCCGTAAAATTAATGCCTAAAATACTGTGTTCTGTACTGCCATATAATTCTACATAGGCAACTTTAGCTTGTACACCAACTAAGATGGCACCAACCGTATGCGCAATAGTGTTTAAGGTTAAAATGGCGATAAGTGGTCGATCAACATCTTTTTTTAATTCTTCCAATTCAACAGCATAAGATTTACCCTCTTTTTTTTTAAGATTAAGAAAAGTTGGAGTAATACTTAAAAGAACAGCTTCTAAAATTGAACATAAAAATGAAAAGAAGATGGAAATGACAGCGAAAAAAATGAGTAAGCCCATTAATGTTTTAGAGTTTAGATACACAAAGTTACAAAATGAATACTAATTTTAGGTGCGCTATTTTTTTAGTTATTACCAAGTTAAATTTTATAACAAGAAATAAATAGTTGAAATATTTTGTAAATTAAACCATGAAGAGCATATTTTTAATACTCGTTATACTAAGTTCATATGGCTTATCTGCTCAACTTAAAGGAAAGGTAACGTATCGTCTCGAAACCATTAAAGATAGTGTATAACAGCCTTTTGAAGGAGAGTTATTAACTCATGAAGAGTTTGTAAAGTTCAGTGGGAATCCTTTTGCTGATAAATAATATAGAATTATTAGTCTAGCAAACATTAACTCTCTAAAATGATTCTGGTATTAGGCACACCATATTGTGAAATGCGTTCTAACATTGTAACTAAACCTTTATTGTTTTTAAAATAAGCTAGAATATACAGACTGTCTTCTCCGGAAACTCGGTCGCAACGTTGTACTTCTTTAAAGGTTTTAATTTGATTATAGGCCGTTCTTAAAGTGCTAGATTGATGAATTTTTAGATTGATATAAGCTCTTGTAGTGAGGCCTAATTTATCATGGTTAATTCGAAGTGAATACCCCAAAATAAATCCTTTTTCCTCTAATTGTTTAACGCGTTTCCCAACGGCAGGTGCCGATAAATCTACCGACTTTCCGATGTTCGCAAAAGACTCTCGAGCGTTTGCAGAAAGCATTTTTATTATTTTCTTGTCAATTTTATCCATTTTTTCGATTGTAAATCAGTTTTAGTGTTTTTCTAACGATTCAAAATCAAATATATAAAAATTGGATTGATTGTCAATCAAAAATTAAGTGTTGATTAGCTTATTTTTAAAGTATTTTTAGATTTTTTGATGTAAATAGTAAGACGTTAAAGGCTTGAATAATTTTTTACCCATTAATAATTTTCACAACATCTTTAGCAAAATAAGAGGTAATAATATCGGCACCAGCACGCTTAAAAGCCATCGTAGTTTCTAGCATTACCTGATCATGATTTAACCACCCTTTTTCTGCAGCTGCTTTTATCATGGCGTATTCACCAGATACTTGATATACGGCCACAGGCACATCCACTTCATTTTTAATGTCTCTTAAAATATCTAGGTAGGAAAGGCCTGGTTTAACCATCACAATATCGGCACCTTCTTCAATATCTATTAAAGTTTCTCTAACCGCTTCAATTCGGTTACCAAAATCCATTTGGTAGGTTTTTTTGTCTTTCGGTACATCAACTAAATCCACAGGTGCAGAATCAAGAGCATCGCGAAAAGGGCCATAAAACGAAGATGCGTATTTTGCAGTATAAGCCATAATACCAGTGTTTTTATAGCCTTCTTGTTCTAGTAATTGACGCATTTGTAACGTTCTTCCATCGTTCATATCGCTAGGCGCTACAAAATCAGAACCCGCTTGAGCGTGTGTTAAGGCCATTTTTGCGAGCACTTCGGCCGATTCGTCATTAATAATCATCCCGTTTTGTACAATACCATCGTGGCCAACGGAAGAATAAGGGTCAAGAGCAACATCTGTCATCACTATCATATCCGGACAAGCATTTTTTACCGTTTTAATAGCGCGTTGCATCAATCCATCTGAGTTTAATGCCTCTGTACCTTTGTTATCTTTTAAATTATCCGGAACTTTTACAAAGAGTAACACCGCTTTTAAACCTAAGCTCCATAATTCTTTGACTTCATTTTCAAGTAAATCTAAACTGTACCTAAAATAGTTGGGCATAGACGGAATTTCATCTTTTACGCCTTTACCTTCAACCACAAAAAGTGGTACTAAAAAATCATTTGGAGTAATGTGGTTTTCTCTAACTAAACTTCTAATAGCCGCGTTAGTTCTTAGTCTTCTATTTCTTCGTAATGGAAACATGATTATGTGTTTTAGACTTGTTAGGTGTTGTGCTGAAGTTAATTCAGTATCTAAAACCTGACAGGTTTTTATGTATGAGGATTATGATTACTTTTATCAAATACAAAGTTAACGATTTAAACCCATTTCTGAGTGCTCAAATCCCTAGATGATTTAGAATTTATTTTTCCTTGGCGAAGCTACCAAGCCGAACTTTTAAAACAGTTTAATAGCCATATTGCAGACAATCATTTTCATGTGATTGCACCACCTGGTTCTGGAAAAACGATTCTAGGATTAGAAATTGTTAGAAAATTAGGAAAGAAAACGCTTGTTTTAGCTCCAACATTGACCATTAGAAACCAATGGGAAGACCGATTACAAAACTTTTTTACTGAGAATTGTGATTTTGAAGCCTTTTCATTCGATATTAAATCGCCAAGCGATGTAACCTTTTCAACCTATCAATCTTTACATGCCTTTTATAAAACGTTTGAAGATAAAAACGATTATTACCAATTCTTCAACAAACACAATATTGAAACTTTAGTTTTAGACGAAGCCCATCATTTAAAAAATGCGTGGTGGAATTGCTTAATGGATTTAAAACGGAATTCTGAGTTTTATATCGTGGCACTTACGGCAACACCACCTTACGATAGTAGTAGAGCAGAGGTGTCTAAATATTTTACGCTCTGTGGCGAGGTGGATGATGAAATTGCAGTACCAGATTTGGTGCGTGAAGGCGATTTAAGTCCTCATCAAGACTTTGTATACTTCTCAAAACCTGAGGATTTAGAAATCAATTTTATTGTTGATTTTAGACGCGATATTTCAGATTTTAAAGACGAATTAGTAAAAGATGACACCTTCATCGATTTTTTAATTGAACACCGTTTTTATAAAAACCCGAATTGGCATTTAGACGAACTCTATTCTAATACCGACTATTTTTCTGCCATTCTCATATTTTTGTACGCTTGTGGATTTGAAATCGATCATCAAAAATTAGAAGTTTTAGGCTTTGAAAAACAAGAAATGATTCAGTTTCCTGAACTCGATTTGTATTGGTTGGGTATTTTATTTCAGAATATCTTAGTTTCCGATAGAGAACACTTAATTGAACAGGAAAAATACATTGCAACTTTAGAAAAACGATTAAGACGACTCAATGTTTTTGAACGAAAATCCGTCGATTTTATAGGCAAAAAATTGTTGTATAAATCATTATCTAATAGTCCGAGTAAACTTAAAAGCATCGTCAGTATTGTCAAAGCTGAACGCGAAAGTTTAAAATCCGATTTAAGATGTGTTGTTCTTACCGATTATATTCGGAAGGAATTTTTAAATACGACTGATGAAAACATAGCGGACATTAACAAAATTGGCGTGCTTCCTATTTTTCAATATGTTAGATATTATTGTTCTCGTCCTGAAGTATTAGCGGTACTTTCGGGCAGTGTTGTGATTGTTCATCAATCGATTTTAAAAGCGTTTGAAACGATTGAATCTTTGGATAATTTTTCATTTTCACCATTGCAAACCGATGCATCGTTTTTGTTGGTCAACCCCAAAGGGAAACCTGAAAATTCTATTGTTAGCATCATCACACAGCTTTTTGAAGCCGGACACATTAATGTACTTATCGGCACGAAATCCTTGTTGGGCGAAGGTTGGGATGCGCCATCTATCAACAGCTTGGTTCTAGCGTCTTTCATTGGCTCGTTTGTATCGTCTAACCAAATGCGAGGAAGAGCCATCCGAAAAGATGCCAATGCACCTAACAAAACAGGAAACATTTGGCACTTGGCTTGTGTAGATCCAACAAATTTAGATGGTGGACGAGAAGTAGATACCTTAAAACGACGCTTTGAAGCCTTTGTTGGCGTTACCAACAGTACCATTCCGTTTATAGCTAATGGTTTTGAACGCTTAAATATTCCTGATGAAATTCCTGTGGAATCGATTGAAGCATTAAACGAAGCCACCATAAAACATGCGACAAATCGGATTTTAATTACCGAAAAATGGAATAATGCCATCGGAAAAGGCACTAAACTAACCAAGGAAGTTAAAGTTTTACATCAGGGAAAACGACCTTTTAAAAAGCAAAAGCAAATTTGTTATTTTGACGCACTTCGGTTTTTTGTGGTGGAATTGTTTTTTACCATGATGCTGTTTTATGTTGAATTTATAGTGCATAGTTTTAACCTCATTTTACAACGTGGTGTTTATTACTTTATCTATGCTTTTTTAGCAGCAGCAGTGGGCACTTTTGGTTATAAATTTTATAAGGCAGTAAAGCTGTATCTACGTCATGGTTACCTCTATAAAAAGATTGGTAAAATGGGTTTAGCGATTCTCGATACGTTGGACGAATTGGGTTATGTCACTTCAAACCGAAAGCACATAAGCGTGACTTCTCATTTATTAGGCAAAGGTGATGTGGTTTGTAATTTGGTGGGTGCCAATGCACTTGAAAATTCATTATTCGCTAAAGCCTTAAGTGAACTTATAGAACCTGTTGAATCGCCAAGATATCTAATAATAAAAACAAACATATTTAGAAAGCGTTTTGATGTTGAAAATTTCTATCCGGTTCCTGAAATGTTTGGGGATAAGAAAGAAAACGCTCTTATTTTTCAAAACTATTGGACTAATTATTTAGGAAAGAGTAAACTGTTTTTTACACGAAGTGTTGAAGGTCGAAAATTATTATTGAAAGCACGATTATATCACGTATATAATGCGTTTAAAGAGGTGACCAAAGAGGTTGTGGTTTGGAAATAGGTTTGAAAACACCCCTAAAGTCCCCTCAAGGGGACAGTCTCACTGTTGCGAATAAAAAAATCTAAAAGATTTTTTTATTAATTGTCCCCTTGAGGGGACTTTAGGGGTGTAAAATTATTATCATGAAAAATGTCTTTATTCAACAATCAAATGATATAGGATAGTTTTATAATTTTAGACCTGCAAGGTTTTTGAAACCTGCTAGGTTAAGTATGATTCATCATTTTAGTTCTTTATTTACTCAATCCCAAATAAAACCATTGCCCATTCTCTTTTACAAAAGCCGATTTTTCATGGATAACATCCACTTTTCCGTTTTCAAAAAAGTAAGCGTTAAAGGTTACGGTGCCTTCGGTGTCGTTTTGCATTCCTTTGGATGATTCTAAAACGTCTAATCGAATCCATTGTACCGATTTGGCCCATTTTTGAATGGCTTTTTTCTCTTTTATGGGGCGTGTAGATTTGTGATGCGTTGCCATTATATAATCACCATTGGCAAGGACAAAAGCAGAATATCTAGAACGCATCAATTGTTCAGCTGTTTCGGTTTTTCCATTATTAAGATGGAAAACTTCGCAGCATTCTTGGTAGGTTTTATTGTTTCCGCAATGACAGTTCATGGTTATCGTACTCTTATAGATCTGCTAGGTTTTAAAAACCTGCGAGGTCTTAAATTAATTACACCCAATCTACAGGCTTTTGTAACACCTTAATCAACTTTTCTTCTTCGCTACCAGCTTCTGGATGGTGGTCGTACACCCACTGTACATGTGGTGGTAAGCTCATTAGGATACTTTCAATACGTCCATTAGTTTTTAATCCGAATAAGGTGCCTTTATCATGTACGAGATTAAATTCAACATAACGGCCTCTTCTAATTTCTTGCCAATCGCGCTGTGCTTTGCTGTAGTCTAAGCCTTTTCGTTTTTCAACGATCGGGACGTAGGCTTCTAAGAAACTATCACCAACTTCGGTGACAAAATCATACCAATTCTGCATACTCATAGCATCTGTGGCTTTGCAATAATCAAAGAATAATCCACCAATCCCACGACCTTCGTGTCTATGTGCATTGTAGAAATACTCATCGCAACGCGCTTTGTATTTTGGATAAAATTCTGGGTTATGCTTGTCGCAAGCCGTTTTACAGGTTTGATGGAAGTGTTTTGCGTCCTCTTCAAACAGGTAGTAAGGCGTTAGATCTTGTCCGCCACCAAACCATTGGTCCACAATATTGCCGTCTTTATCATACATTTCAAAATAACGCCAATTCGCATGAACGGTTGGCACCATTGGATTTGTTGGGTGTAGCACTAAACTTAGGCCGCAAGCAAAGAAATCGGCATCTTCTACACCAAAGTATTTTTGCATAGAGTCTGGTAATTTGCCGTGAACACCAGAGATATTGACACCTCCTTTTTCAAAAACAGCACCATTTTCTATAACGCGTGTTCTTCCACCTCCACCTTCTGGACGTTCCCAAACATCTTCTTGAAATTTGGCTTTGCCGTCTACTGCTTCAAGTTTTGAGGTTATACTGTCTTGTAGCTGATGTATGTAGTTGAAGAATTTGTCTTTTACCTCTAAATCTGCTGTAAGGTTTCCAAAACCTGACAGGTCTTTTTGAGTAGTATTTTGATGCATATAATTAAAGTTTTCTAAGTTTTCGAACAACGAAATTACATAGTCTTTTTTTGAATGTATTAAGCTTTTATTATCTGACAAAAAGCTTTGAAATGATGAGAACTTATAAGTAGAAAAATTCGCTGTTATTTTGTGGTTTTCCGGATTTTTATGAACGTATAGAATGAGGTTTTTAAGATAGTCTTCGTCCTCAATACGTTTTCTTTTAAAAGGACGCTCAAATAAGGTGCCTGTTCTAGAATTCTGTCTATTGAAAGCTTTACTGTAAGCATTAAATAAATTTGAAAAAGCTTGTGAGGCATCGTTATTTTTTATTTCAACAATCAAATGAAAATGATTATTAAGTAAGCAATAACTAAGAATATCAACAGATTCGGAAAGGTACTTTTCTACTAAAGTTAAAAAATATGCCATATTTTCTTCACTGTTAAAAATGTTGGCGCTATTAACGCCTCGATTATAGATGTGAAAATGATGTCCTATTGTTAGTTTTTCCATAATTGAGTTTATGATTGTTATTCTAGTTGATAATATGCTTGCTAGTATATACCTGTCAGGTTTTGGAAACCTTACAGGATTACAAACTTAGGATTCTTAGTATAAGCTTTTGTATAAGCCTTAAATAAACTAGAAAATAGGTCATATTATTTTAATCTTGAAATATAGTTTCGCCATTTATTCCACGATTTAATATAAGGTAATAATTGTCTTTTTCTAAGGTTACTAATTTTATTTTTTATTAGATACCTACAAGCTACAAGGTTTTGGAAACCTTGCAGGATTAGGAACTAAACTGTTCTAAAGTAGAATGGTTTCCATCTATAAGGTTTTCATCTTGCAATAGCTTTACCGTTCCTAAGGATGCAGCCGTTACACTCATTGGTAAAACTAAAATTACACCGACTACAGGTATCAATAAAAATAGCATAAAGACCATGCCATTTCCTATGGCAATGCCTTTATGTCTTCCTACAAAATTGATGCTTTCACGGTATTTATAATGACGTTCTAAAGTGTAATCCATGTTACCAAAACCAGCATAGTAGGATTGCACTAAGAATAATATAACAGACGAAGCGATATTTCCAATTAATGGGATAAAATTTAAAAGTAAAATAGGAATCGTAACCAATAATTCTTTTGCTAAATTCCGAATATTAATTCTTATCCCTCTCCAAAGTTGTTCTTGAAACGTGGTGTTTCTGTGATTGTGTGGTTTTATTCCTGTTAAATGATGTTCGATTTTTTCTGACACCGGACTCATAAATGGCGCAGAAAATGCCATGATGATGTGTTTGTAAAGGATTAAACCAACAGCAATAACGATAATACCTCCAATAACTATTGAAATAGAGGTAAAGGTCTCCTTTCCCCAATCCCAAAACCAAATTTTAGCGATAAAACGACCAATATTATCTGATAATCCATAAGCGGATAATCCTATGAGAAATGCCGTCACAACACTAATGATGATGGGAATCGCGAAGTATTTCCAAAGTTTTAATTTTGAAATTAAAGCTAATGTACCAGTGTAAGCTTGGATAGCTTTTAATATGTTCTTGATCATATTATTGTTTTTGATGATGATTACTTAAAAGACGCTAAAACAGGCTTTAAGTTACAATAATAGATATTAAACTTACTCTGCTTTATAGTCTTTTACAGCATCAATAAATGCTTTAGCATTTTCTAAAGGAATGTTTGGTAATATGCCATGACCTAAATTAACGATGTATTTATCCTTACCAAAATCATTAATCATTTGAGTCACCATTTTTTTGATTTCTGCAGGTGGTGAAAATAAACGAGTTGGGTCAAAATTACCTTGTAAGGTAATGTTTCCTCCTGATAAGTATCTTGCGTTTTGTGCAGAGCACGTCCAATCAACACCTAAAGCTGAAGCCCCAGATTTTGCCATCGTATCTAAGGCAAACCAACAGCCTTTTCCAAAGGCGATAACTGGTGCATCGTCTTTTAAAGCATCAATGATTTGTTGTATGTATTGCCAAGAAAATTCTTGATAATCCACAGGCGACAACATGCCTCCCCAAGAATCGAAAACTTGCACAGCATTACAACCTGCTTTTACTTTTTCCTTTAAATAGGCAATGGTTGTGTCGGTGATTTTCTGTAATAGTCCATGAGCAGCAATCGGATTTGTGAAACAAAATTCTTTCGCTTTATCAAAGTTTTTAGACCCTTGACCTTGCACACAATAACATAAAATTGTCCATGGTGAACCTGCAAAACCAATTAATGGAATCTCGTCATTTAGTTTTTCTTTCGTAGCTTTAATGGCTTCGTAAACATAGTTTAAACTCTCCTTAACGTCAGGAACAATAACATTATCGACATCCTTTTGATTACGAATTGGATTTGGTAAATAAGGCCCAAAATTCGGTTTCATCTGCACCTCAATATTCATCGCTTGAGGAATGACCAAAATATCCGAAAACAGAATAGCTGCATCCATACCATAACGACGAATCGGTTGTACGGTAATTTCACTCGCTAATTCTGGTGTTTGGCAGCGTGTAAAGAAATCGTACTTTGCCTTAATTTCCATGAATTCAGGTAAATAACGTCCCGCTTGACGCATCATCCAAACTGGTGGACGTTCTACGGTTTCGCCTTTTAATGCTCTAAGGAATAAATCGTTTTTTATCATGTTTCTGTCATTCCTGCGAAGGCAGGAATCTATTTAATTAGACTTTATATTTATTGGATTCCTGCCTACGCAGGAATGACAACAGTTCTACTCATAGAACGCGTTGACCAATTCCACAACACTCTCCACCAACGGAATTTTAGCTACTCTAACATCTTTATAATGTTTCCTTGCTTCTGTAGCTGTTGTTTCTCCAATACAAAATGCAATACCTTTTGCTTTATTCTGCTGTAAAAAACTTTGAACGGTAGATGGACTGTAAAACATGACACCATCTAAATCACCATCTACTTTTTCGGAATCAAACTTAGTTTCGTAAGCTTCAATTTCGTTGACTTTGATGTTGTTTTTTGATAATATTTCAGGAATAGTATCTAATCGTAAATTACTATGGAAATACGTTACTTCTGTGCCATCCATAAATTCAGCCATGTGTTCGGCTAAATCTTTAGCATAATTTTCATGATGTTTCACTTTTCCAATGCGTTTTTCAACTAAACGCTTTGTTTTTCTTCCGACACAATAAATATTCTTGAATTGTAATTCTACGGCTGAAAAATTGGTAAGCAGCGATTCTACTGTATTCTTACTCGTAATAATGACGTTTTCAATTTCATTCCTAACCACGCTTTTTGTTAGGCGATTAGGGTTGATTTTTACCGCATCATTACTTTGAGCCACTACATCGTCATGAAACTTTGCTAACTGATCATTGGTTAACTTTCTAGTGGAATAAATATTAGTGACTTTATCACCTTGCGTTAATTCATCAATTAATATTTTGCCACCTTTTCCAATAACATAATCAGCACAGAATTCGGCTAGTTCATCATGTTTTCCAAAAGGAACCACTTTAGTAACTTCAATCTTTTTTGTGCCATCTGTACTTAAAAGAATACCTTTAAAATTGACCTCCTCTTCTTTGTTGATATAACAAATGGCTCCAATTGGTGCAGAACAACCTCCTTCTAAACGGTTTAAAAACTCGCGCTCAATAGAGGTGCAAATTTGAGTTATTTCATCATTAATTTCTGCAAGAATGGCTCTTGTCTCCTCATCAGATTCTAAAGCCGTAACCATCACAGCACCTTGTGCTGGCGCAGGAATCATCCAACTTAAATTAATTGAATTTTCTGGTGTAAGATTTAAACGTCCTAAACCTGCTCCGGCGAAAATGGCTCCATTCCAATCTTCGTTGTTTTCAAGCTTTTCTAATCTTGAATTGACGTTGCCTCGCAAACCAACAATTGTATGTGTTGGGTAACGATTCAGCCATTGTGCGCGTCGTCTTAAACTTCCTGTGGCGATGACGGCGTCTCTAGCGGATAAAAACTCTTCGTTATCCTTAAAAACTAAGGTGTCATTAATGTTTCCTCGTTTTAAAACTGCGGCTTGTACTATGCCTTTTGGTAAAATGGTTGGTACATCTTTTAATGAATGCACTGCAATATCAATACTACCATTTAGCATGGCAATATCTAGAGTTTTAGTGAAAACTCCTGTAATTCCCATTTCGTATAAGGGCTTATCGAGCACTAAATCTCCTGTTGATTTTACAGGAACAAGGACGGTTTTATGACCTAAATGTTCAAGTTGAGATTGAACGGTTTTTGCTTGCCACATAGCGAGCTGGCTGTCGCGTGTGCCAATGCGAATTATCTTAGACATTATCGGTAGTTTCTAACTGAAATATTTTTTTGATAAGCTCAATGCTTTCGTCTGAAGAACTGCTGTCTTCTCTTAGGTGGTGTGCAAATTGATTGGTGATTTTCTGAATCAAATTATTGGTAATCAATTCGGCTTGATCTTCATTAAAATCGGACAATTTTTTGCGTTGTGTATTGAATTCAGAATTTTTAAAATCTGTCAATTTATGTTTTATAGCCTGAATGGTTGGTACAAATTTTAAAGTGTCTAACCACGCATTAAACTCGGAAGTAATTTCGGATATAATGGCTTCTGCATTTGGAATAAATGCTTTTCGTTTTTCTAAAGTATCATCTGTGATTTTTGCTAAATCATCTAAATGTACGAGTGTAATATTATCGAGTTCTCTTATATCTTCATTTACATTCTTAGGAATGGATAAATCTAGAATCAACAGCGGTTTTTCAGTAGATATTAAAGATTTGTAAACCGTAGGATTTTGAGCTCCTGTAGCAACAATTACGATGTCAGCGTCGTTAATTTCCCCTTTTAAATTCTCGTAATCTTTTACAATCAGGTTGAATTTACCAGCAACTTCTTCAGCTTTTGTTTTTGTTCTGTTGATTAAAGTAATATGAGGATTCTTAGTGTGTTTTACTAAGTTTTCACAGGTGTTTCTGCCTATTTTTCCTGTTCCGAAGAGTAGAATATTCTTTTTTGAAATTTGCTCAACATTGTTCATAATGTACTGAACAGAGGCGAAAGACACAGATGTTGCACCAGAAGATAATTCCGTTTCGTTTTTAATGCGTTTACTCGCCTGAATTACAGAATTCACTAAACGCTCCGTAAATGAATTTAATAAACCGACTTTACGAGATGCTTTTGCACCAAATTTAAGTTGACTAATAATTTCAAAATCGCCAAGAATCTGACTATCTAAACCAGAACCTACACGAAACATGTGGTTTATAGCGTCGTTGTTTTTATGAACGTAGGCAACCTCTCGGAATTCTTCAACGGTTCCTTTTGTGTTATCGCACAATAGCTGAATCAACTGAAAAGGGTGTTCTGCAAAACCGTAAAGTTCAGTTCTGTTACATGTAGAAATCGCCAATAGGCTTTCTACTCCATTTTGTTTGGCTTGAGACAAAACGTTTTGTTTTGCATCATCACTTAAACTAAAATGACCACGTACGCGCGCATCAGCTTTTTTATAGCTGAGACCTATAGCGTAAAAATATTTACTTCTGTTTGGCATGTGTCGCTTTACTCGTTTACCTGACTTAGGAAAGGAACAGCGCAAATGTAATTTTGATATTCATAAAAAAATAACGCTAGAAGAACTTTAAGTATCGATTGTGGTTTTTTCTTGTGCTTTTTCGATAAAAGGTGATAAATATCATATTTTTGTAGTGAAATCAAGGCTTTTCATGGTCTTTGTTTAGAATCAATCTAAATAATATTGAAATGAAATTAGAAAAATCAGCTTTAAAAAGTAACGCTCAAGGTACTTTTGATGAAATTAATATTGAAGAAGGTTTTATTGTGTTAACAAGTAAAAACGAAACGGACGATATTAAAGTTCTTGAACGCGAGATCGATAGCAGTTATATTCAGTTTCATTTTTGTAATAAGGGAACGGCTGGATTTCTATTTAATCAAGGAAATTATACCTTAAATATTGATGAAGATACCTCCTTGTTACTTTACAATCCACAGCGCGATTTACCAATTCATTTAGAATTAAAACCACATTCTTGGTTGGTTTCTTTAGTGATTTCTATCAAAAAATTTCATGGTTTGTTTTCGGAAGATGCGAATTATGTGACGTTTTTAACAGATGATAATAAGGATAAAAAATACTATAAAGACGGAAAAATATCACCATCGATGGCTGTGGTTTTAAATCAGCTGATTAGTTTTAATCTTAACAATTCTATTAAGCCCTTATATTTTAAAGGTAAAGCTTATGAACTATTGAGTCTGTTTTTTAATCGAAGTGAAGACGCAGATATTGAGCAATGTCCGTTTTTGGTGGATGAAGTGAATGTGGCGAAACTGAAAAAAGCCAAAGATATTATCATCGCCAATATGGCTGAACCTCCGACATTACAAGAATTAGCTGATGAGATAGGTTTAAGCTTAAAAAAACTAAAAGAAGGTTTTAAACAGATTTATGGCGACTCGGTTTTTAGCTTTCTGTTTGATTATAAAATGGAAGTGGCTCGTAAACTCTTAGAATCTGGTGAATATAATGTGAATGAAGTCGGACTAAAAGTCGGTTACAGCACAGGAAGCCATTTTATTGCGGCTTTTAAGAAGAAGTTTGGGACGACGCCTAAAAAGTATATTCAGGCTTCGAGTTGATGCCGTTTTTATATTTTTCTTTTGTTAGGATTTTGTCTATTCGAGAAAAATGAAAGAATTTCAACATTATTTTTATTTTCCCGGTAATAGATAGTATTAAATTTTTTAATCACAACTCTTCTGATTCCAAGTGATTCGGATAAAGGAAATAAATTGGGATTTTTTGAGATTAATTTCAAAGTTCTATCAATCTCAATTGAGAGTTTTATTAACTCTCGGTTTGTGAAATGTATTTCTAGATATTCATAGGTTTTAGCCAATTCACTTAATGCATGGTCAGTCCAAAGAATGTTATAACCATTTTCCATAAATTTTTTCGGCTTCAGAATTTGATTTCAATTTTCCATTATCAGCATCAGATAATCCAATTTCAATTGACTCTTTTTCAGCATCAGATATTTCATTCCACCAATCTTTGGTTTCATTTTTCCTTAAATCCATAATTTTTTGAATTAAAGAACTATCTTCCAACGTTGTTAACCATTGTATGAGTTCAATTTTTGCATTTTGAATATTCGGTTCCATAACTCAAAGTTAGTTTATTTTCGTTAAGTGGACAAATGTAGTACGTTGAGTTAGTGAATGAGTAATCGTGTAAATAAAAGTATCTCGTAAACTCTTAGAATCTGGCGATTATAATGTGAATGAAGTCGGGCTAAAAGTCGGTTATAGTACAGGAAGCCATTTTATTGCGGCTTTTAAAAAGAAATTTGGGACGACGCCTAAAAAGTATATCCAGGCGTCGTCATAAATCTCTAATAATCATAATACCCATCGCCAGCACTAGCAGTTACACGTTGTCTATCCTTGTAAATCGCTAAGTTGAGAATCTCAGTATATTGCTCTTCTAGTTCTTTAGTTTTATCAACGGAAGTAC
Organism: Winogradskyella marina; assembly: GCF_015645385.1. GTDB lineage: Bacteria > Bacteroidota > Bacteroidia > Flavobacteriales > Flavobacteriaceae > Winogradskyella > Winogradskyella marina. The sequence goes on along the minus strand of NZ_JADOET010000002.1, from coordinate 53,906 downwards.
CATAATTTTCAGATTTAGAATAATAATCTACAACCAGTTGCTTTGGGTCTTTTGGCTTAATAAAAGAGATGTAATGTAAAGCTTCAGTCTTTCCAGAGTACTCATCGTCTTTATCTATTTTAAAGAAATACATCACCGCGTTTTTGCCTTTATCGGTTACAAAATCGCGCTTAAAGAGAAACTGAATAGAGTCTTTTTCTTTTTCAAAATTGGCATCAGATAAGAGTTTAGATTTGGCGAATTGTTGTTGATTAATAGTAATAGATTTCAATTGACTTAATAGTTTAGCTTCGTCTAGCTCCTCTAAAAGTAAGTATTGATTCTCCTCATCTTCTACGAGTTTTTCGGTAAGTTTTGTTGGTATGGTTTCTTTGGCTTTAGTTAGCAATACATAGTATTTTACTAAGGCGTTGGTGTCCTCTACATTCAATAGTTTTTCAAAGAAATCTTTTGCACTGCGCTCATTTCTATACGGAAAAATTAAGCGTACATAGGTCGCTAAATTATAGGAATACGAATTATAACCGTAATTATTAGAGTTTCCTAAATTGCGTTTTACTTCAATTTTAGCATCATTAATCAGCTGGTTTTTATATTTTTTATAGGTTTTTGGTTTTACAAATCCGCTATCTTTCACCTTTGCCAATAAAGTGTAAAGTGGTTGTTTGTATTCTGAAATTGTACTGTATTGTAATATTTTAGGAAATAAGGAAGCCTTTAATTCTAAAGAATCTTTACCATTATAATTGTAAAACATGCCACTTACGCTACCTAAGGGCAAATCGCGCTCCATAAGGTCTAGTGCAATTTTGTAATTCCCTTTTTTGTTAGAATCTAAAAGACCTTCTAATATGGCTGTTTGGGTTTGTGGATCGGAATAACTATCGTGATACAATTGCTTTATAAACGGTAAATTGTTCTTTAAATCTATAGTAATGAGTTGTTCTACCAAATGTGATTTGATGTCTAAACGCTCTTTGTTAAATTCAAAATCCTTGAGCACAGAAACAATATCTTTACTATTGTGCTTTTTGAATTTAATGAGGTTATAAGCTTCAAAAACTAAACTATCATTGGCTCTTAAAGCTTCAAAAAACTGTTTGCTTTTATCGGTTAATACATTTTTGCCTAACAAGGTGTCTTTTGGTGTGAACGTCTCATAAAATTCAGTTACAAATTTTGAAGGACCACTTATAGAATCTACTAACGTTTTAAGTTCAAAAAGGACACCTTCTTTCAAAATGTTTTTCACTAAAACCTGTTTGGCACTTGCAGAATCGGTGTAACTAAAACTATTGGTATAAACATTATCGGTTTTAGAAGACTTGCGATTGGCAATTTTAAATGCTTTTGCATCATTATAATAACGTGCTCTGTAGTTGATTTTCTCTTCTAAATTCTTCCAAAGACTATCGACGTTATGAAACATTTGTAAATCGTGAAACTTGGTTCTAGATACCGAAATTTGTTCATTCGCATAGGTAGAATAAACCGTTTCATTTATGGTTTGTTCGTAATCCTTTGCTTTTTTACCAGTATTATAATTGTAGTCATACGGATTTGGTAAAGGGGCTTTTCCATTGGTTTTTACCGAAAAATGTAAGGATGTATCTATTACTTTTTCAAAACCGGAATAGTCGGTTTTATTGAATTTAAAGGACTTAAAAAATGCAGATTTATCATTTTCATTGGTGCCAACGTAACCCAATAAATAGTAGCTACCATCTTTTACAATGGTTTTTAGGTGTAGTTTTTTGTCAGTGTCTTTGTCTAAAATAGCGTTGGACTCATAGGTTTTATAATCACCTGCTTTAAAACCTCCTTCAGCTTCAGTTAACTTGTAATTTTTATATAAGGCATGATGAAAATATTTAGCTTCAAAACTATCTTCTTCTATATAGGTGATGTCGTTTAAAACGGCTTCTTCAACAAAATAATACGCGTTATTTTTATAGCCTTCCACCAACTTTTTTCCAAAGTTATTCATGTTGCTAGAAATGTAATATTCAGGAAAATCGACTTGAAATTTTTTCTCAGGTGATACAAATAATTGTGTTTTCTCTGAAGGAGTTTTTAACGCTATAGAATTGAATATTTTATCTTCATGCTTCAAAACAAAATCACTACGACCCGCAAATTTTATAATGATAATTTCTAAAGGCGTTTCATAAATATGATACTTCTGAAACTCTGCTTTTTTTGTTTTATTAACAATGCTAATACCCGGATAAGGTTGTGTTAGCGTTTCCTTTTTAATGATATCTCCAGGAATGTCTTCGTACAATAAATGATCAATTTCTTTAAGAGTAATATTTTCTTTTTCGTTTGGTAAATACGAAAAACGACTAATTCTATTTAAGGTTAAATAAGCACCATTAGTCATATCTGGATCTAAATAATATTTTTGTCCTCCATAGGAAAACTCACGAAGCTCGTCGTAGGTATTGATGCTTAAAAACCCATCTGGTGTGCTATGTTGTTGTAGTTCTGGTGTTACAAAAAGACTGTCTAGTTTTGTTTTCTCTGTTTTACTATAATCGGTTTGCTCAGAGGTTAAGGCTTCTACGGTATAACCGCGTTGACGCAACATATTAATCATGCCGTGTTCGCCTGGTAAATGTGCTGCTCCAACACCTGCAAATACGGATTTGGTTGGCATTAATTTTTCTAAAGAAACAACCATATTCTCATTTCGAATATAAAGCATATTCTCTCTAAAGAATTCGGTATTTACACTAGCTCCAAGAGAATCTAATAAATCTAAATTACGATCGCGATAGAGGTTTTCTTGAATTAAATAGGCGTTTTCTTGAGCATATAATTTCTGAACCCATGGATCTAATTCCTTTTTATTGGCATTATAAGCTGCTTTTGTGGTTAAATATCGCGATTCTTCTAAATCCTCTAAAGCGTATATTTTTTTATTGTTCTTCTTTCCGGCTTGAAAAATAAACATGTCTAAATACGTCTCTTCTTCAAAATTATCTGAAGCACTACTTTTTCTGTATAAATACGCGTTAACAGCATTATTATCCATACGTACCGAACCTCTAATCGCCATTTCTTCAGGGTGCGTTAGCTTAAAAAGATTGGTGTAAAAATCGTTGTTATAATTACTGTACGATGCCATTTGCCCAAGCATCATTTCGTAGTTAAAACCTGGCCATGTGGTTGGGTCCGATTCTAAAGCAATACAGTCACTCTGATTTAAAGCTTTGTAAAACACATCGTCTAAACGAAAAGCCACTTTTTTGCTAACATGCATTGTGCCATATAAGTAAGATGGTTTTTCAAGATTGTTTCCGGTTATTTTCCAAAGTAAGCTCTGGTACTTTTGTTGCGAAAAGGCAACTAAGGTGATTAATGTAAAAGCAATAGATAGGAGTTTCTTCATAATAAAATGCAATCAAGGCTTGTAAAGATATTTAAATCCTTTAAACAGCTGTGTGGATTTTATAAAAGTCGATAAAAAACGCTAATTGCAAATAGATATTTCATATTTATTAACGTTTAAATCCATGCCAACCATTATAAAGTATTACAATTAGTGTTGTACTTTTGCAGTTGAAATTGAAAACCGTAAATCTCTTGTAAGCAAACTGAAATACATTCGGCATGAATGCAACAGATTTAAGATTTTATCACGCAACGCAAGGTTTATTAGCTAACAGTATGTGTCCTAACTAAACAATAAACACTAGACATGAAAGGAATTTTATTAGTCAATTTAGGCTCGCCAGATAGTCCAAGTCCCAAGGATGTAAAAAAGTATTTGGGAGAATTTTTAATGGACGAACGTGTTATAGATGTTCCACTTTGGGCACGTACACTTTTGGTTAAAGGTATTATTTTAAATACCAGACCAAAAGCTTCGGCAGCAGCGTATCAGAAAATTTGGTGGGACGAAGGATCGCCATTGATTGTGTTGTCTGAACGCCTTAAAGATAAAGTACAGAAAAAAGTAGATTATCCTGTAGCATTGGCCATGCGTTACGGAAGTATGACCATTAAAAAAGGGCTACAAGAATTGGTAGATAAAGGTTGTACTGAAATAAAAACACTGCCGTTATATCCGCAATTTGCAATGGCAACAACAGAGACCATTGACGTAAAGGTTGATGAGTTGGTTGCTGAGTTTTTTCCTGAAGTTACCATTACAAGAACTCCTGCGTTTTACAAACGTGAAGATTATATTAACGTACTTTCAAAAAGTATAGGCGAAGTTCTAAATGATTTAGATTACGAACATGTACTTTTTAGTTATCACGGGGTGCCTGAGCGCCATATCCGTAAAAGTGACATTACCAATGGCAACTGCAAAATGAATGGTAAGTGCTGTTTTAAAATGGGAAGTGAGCAACACGAATTTTGTTACCGTCATCAATGTGAAATTACCACTATTAATGTGGCTAAAAAATTAGGATTAAAAAATGGAACCTATTCCACTACGTTTCAATCTAGACTTGGCTTTGACCCTTGGTTACAACCTTACACAGACCGAACCATTGAAAGAATGGGCAAAGAGGGTATTAAAAAAATGGCTATCGTCACCCCAGCGTTTGTCAGTGATTGTTTAGAGACCTTAGAGGAGATTGCTATGGAAGGCGAAGAAATTTTTCACGAAATGGGAGGCGAAGAATTTACAGTGATTCCTTGTCTTAATGAGCGAGATGATTTCGCAGAAGTGCTTAGCAATATGGTTGAGGAATGGGCGACTTCTAAAACAAAAACCATGTAATGGCCAAAGTATCTTCTGAAGCCTTAGGTAATGAGCCTATTGGGAAATTACTGATAAAGCAAGCCGTACCAGCATCTATTGGTATTTTGGTGATGTCGCTTAACATCTTAGTAGATACTATTTTTGTGGGCAATTGGATAGGTCCAACAGCTATTGCAGCGATTAATGTGGTGCTTCCTGTTTCATTTTTTATTGCGGCACTTGGTATGGCCATTGGTATTGGTGGTTCGTCCATTATTTCTAGAGCTTTGGGATCTAATAATGCCGTAAAAGCCTTAAAAACATTCGGGAACCAAATTACGTTAACCATTCTTATTACTTCAATTTTTGTAATTTTTGGTTTAGTTTACATCAATGAAATTGTGCCAGCATTTGGTGGAAAAGGGGGCATTTTCGAACCTGCAAAAGTGTATTACAGAATTGTATTATACGGAGTGCCAATTTTAGCGCTTTGTATGATGGGAAATACCGTTATTAGAGCAGAAGGCAAACCCAAATTTGCGATGTATGCCATGATGTTTCCGTCTGTAGGGAATTTACTTTTAGATGTTCTTTTTATAAAAATATTTGATTGGGGAATGGCTGGAGCAGCTTGGGCAACAACCATTTCGTATGTTTTGTGTTTTTTGTTTGTGCTTTGGTTTTTTCTCTCAAAACATTCCGAATTAAAAATCAATTTTAAACACTTTGGATTAGATAGACCAATCGTAAAAGAAATTGGTGCACTCGGTTTTGTGACTTTAACAAGGCAAGCGATTGTTAGTGTTACCTATTTATTAATGAATAACATTCTGTTCGATTTAGGAGGTGAAACTTCAGTGACCGCTTATGCCATTGTTGGTAGAATGCTGATGTTTGCTTTATTTCCAATATATGGAATTACACAAGGATTTTTACCTATTGCAGGATTTAATTATGGTGCCGAAAAATTTGAACGCGTTAAAGCATCTATAATAACAGCCATAAAATATGCCGCTTTGCTAGCTACTATAGTTTTTGTGTTTTTAATGGTTTTTCCTGAGTTTATTACACGATTATTTACTCAAGATGCTAAGGTGCTTATTGAAACACCTCCAGCCATGCGTTGGGTGTTTGCAGCAACACCAATTGTGGCGATTCAGTTAATTGGGTCAGCGTATTTTCAGGCGGTAGGTAAAGCTATTCCTGCGTTGCTATTAACCTTAACACGTCAAGGGTTTTTCTTTATTCCTTTAATTTTTATACTGCCAAATTATTTTGGTGCTTTGGGTGTTTGGATGGCGTTTCCGATTTCAGATGTGTTATCAACTATTGTAACAGGATTTTTCTTGTATCGTGAAATTAAGGTGAATTTAGATCCTAAAATTATTGACTGATTTTTAATTTCAAGATGTACGAACGTATATTTAAGCGTTTGAAGTGTCCTGTTAAGGACAACATATTGGTAAATAATAACAAGGGTTTACAATTGTGCCTTTAAGCAAAATATATGGCGTACCTAAAGGCACGCTAGACAAACGTAAGTACTTGTTTTTACCTATTTGCTGTACCTATCGGCACAGTTTATAAGTTCAAATTAAACGATTGTCGTCGTATCTTATTATGAGCACGACAGTTTAAGATAAGTTCAAATAATAACAGTGGCTATACCAAAATTAGATTGGTAAAACCCAGTCCAAAACCACATAAAATCACGATTTTTGTAATATGGAATACTACAACTATATAAAAGCGCTTCACCTCATATTTGTGATTACATGGTTTGCTGGCTTGTTTTACATTCCACGATTATTTGTATATCAAATTGAAGCCTTTCATAAACCATCACCTGAAAAAGAAATTTTAGGCAAACAACTAAAATTAATGGCAAAGCGGCTTTGGTTTATTATTACGTGGCCTTCTGCAATTTTAGCCACTGTATTCGCTGTTTTGTTACTGATATTAATGCCAAGTTGGTTTCAGCAAGGTTGGATGCACGTTAAATTACTGTTTGTGTTTTTACTGTTTATTTATCATTATAAAACACATTTGTACTACAAACAACTTCAAAATGATGAGGTTAAAGTCACTTCTAGTTTTATGCGTATTTGGAATGAAGGTGCAACATTTATTTTGTTTGCGGTGGTGTTTTTAGTAATTCTTAAAAGTTCTATCGATTGGATTTTTGGAATTATTGGTTTGGTCGTGTTAGGAATTCTAATCATGTTGGGCTTCAAACTATATAAAAATGTTCGTTCTAAAAATCCGGATGCTTAATAAAAATTCCAATATTCAAATTCCAAATTACAAAAGGAATCTATTGAAATTTTGTTTTTTGTAAATTGAAATTTGTGCGTCGCACTTTTGGATTGATTATTGCTATATTTAAAACTTAGAATTTAGAATAAAAAAAATCGTACCAAGCGTATTTAGATGATTAATAAACGCCTATCCTTAAGAGCTCGTATAAATTTGGCTATGATACTGTTGGTGCTTGTAGCGTCGGTTCTGATTGCTGCAATTACTATTTATCAATATAGCGAAGAAGCCAAGGAATATCACAGTGAACGATTAGAGCGTAAGGAAAAAGCGATTAAACAAAGTATTGATTTTGTTATAAGAGAAACAACATACCCTGTTTCAACAGAAAATATTCATTTAATTTTTAAAGATGAAATATTTGAAATCGATGCCATTCACAATCTACAAATTAACCTGTATGATTTAGACGGACAATTACTAAAAAGCTCGAAACGAACCATCCAAAGAGATTCTTCAGATCTTTGTTTAGATGCAGAAATATTAAATACATTATCTAATACTTTAGAACATCGCTATGTGGTGAAAAACAATGTCGCAGGTCAGACGTTTCAATCGTCATATACCTATATAATGGATGAAAAATTTAAGACCATTGCCATATTAAATTTACCGTATTTAGAAAATGACGACTTTTTTAATAAAGAATTAAAAGAATTTTTAATGCGCTTGGCTTATGCGTATATCGTATTGATTTTAGTTGCTATTATTATTGCTTATTTTATTTCTAAATACATTACCAAATCACTTAGAACCATAAGTGATAAAATGAATGAAACACGACTAGAAAAACGAAACAAAAAAATACAAATTGAATCGTCTAGTGAGGAGATTGAAACGCTTGTTAATTCGTATAACAGCATGATTGATGAGCTTGAAGCCAGTGCTGTAGTATTGGCAACCAACGAAAGAGAGCAAGCCTGGCGCGAAATGGCAAAACAAGTTGCACACGAAATTAAAAATCCGTTAACACCAATGCGATTGACGGTTCAAAGTTTTCAACGTAAATTTAATCCTGAAGATGAAAAAATTCATGAAAAAATAGACGAATATAGCAACACGTTAATTCAACAAATTGATACCATGAGTTCTATTGCTTCTGCATTTTCTAATTTTGCTAAAATGCCTGCTCAAAAAAGTGAAGTTCTTAATGTGGTGCAAATTGTAAAAATGGCGCTTGATATTTTTAATGAAGACTATATTGAATTCCAGTCTTCATCCGAAAAAATCATAGCTAAATTCGATAGAACTCAGTTAATAAGAGTGGTAACTAATTTGGTTAAAAATGGGATTCAAGCTATACCAGATAATGTTGAAAGTCCGAAGGTTGAAGTACGTGTATTTAAGGAAGGAGACCATGTAAATATTACAATTAAAGACAATGGTTCTGGTATTGCTGAAGATACTAAGGATAAAATATTTGAACCAAAATTCACTACCAAATCTAGTGGAATGGGATTAGGATTAGCCATGGTAAAGAACATTGTAGAAACTTATAATGGAAGTATTACCTTTACAACGGAATTAGGAAAAGGGACTGTTTTTACGGTTTCATTTCCTGTGCAAGAAGCGACTATAAAATAAATAATTATAAATTGTTACTCTGAGAAAAGCTTGTGCTGAGCGCAGACTAAGTCTAGAAGAGTCTTAAAAATCAAACAAAAATGTCTTATAATACTATTATTTCAGAATACAGCGATGGCATCACAACCATAACCATCAACAGACCAAAGAAGTTAAATGCTTTAAATAAAGACACCATTCAAGAATTGCATGATGCTTTTGATGAAGCCGATTCAGATGATAATACCAAAGTTATCATCATAACAGGAAGTGGCGAAAAAGCTTTTGTTGCAGGAGCAGATATTAGCGAATTCGCGGATTTTAGTGTTGACGAAGGTGGAAAATTAGCAGCACAAGGACAAGCATTATTGTTCGATTTTGTAGAAAATTTAAGCACTCCTGTTATTGCTGCGGTTAACGGTTTTGCGCTAGGTGGAGGATTAGAATTAGCCATGGCATGTCATTTTAGAGTGGCAAGTACTAACGCCAAAATGGGATTACCAGAAACATCACTTGGAGTGATTCCAGGTTATGGAGGCACACAACGTTTACCACAATTAGTTGGTAAAGGAAGAGCTATGGAAATGGTAATGACCGCTGGTATGATCAATGCTGACCAAGCCTTGAATTACGGCTTGGTAAATCACGTTGTAGAACTAGAAGCATTAGTACCATTAGCCGAAAAAATTGCAAGTAAAATTATGCGAAATTCATCGGTTGCCATTGGAAAAGCCATAAAAGCTATTAATGCGAATTACAAAGACGGAAAAGATGGCTACAAAGTAGAAATCAAACAGTTTGGAGAATGCTTTGGAACGGAAGATTTTGTAGAAGGTACAACGGCATTTTTAGAGAAGCGTAAGGCTGAGTTTCCTGGAAAATAAGTCTTGCTGCTATATAATGTACAGCATAGTAGAATTAGAATAAAGAGGAATTAAAGTTTTTTATGAATGATGCCTCACCAAACTATTTTAAACAAAAAAAAAGTGGGCTCTCTACAACCCACTTTTAACTAAATAAACTAATAAATAAACAATAATCTAAATTTTGAAATTTTCAACAAACACTCGATCATTTGCTCTAATGATTGCAGTGTAGTTACCTTTTTGAGTTTCGTCTAATTGGTAAACTCGAGTTAAAATTTCATTTCCTTTTACAGTCTCAGTGTGGATAAGCTCATTTTTAAAATATAACTCCACAACCATTTCTTTAGTATCAATGGCTAATTTTGAAATAATTACTTGAGATGCATTTGACCTAAATACAGGCTTAAATATCTTTTGTTTCGTAGTGTCTAAAAATGTAACAATATGATTTTGTACTTTAACAGAGTTAACTTCTATTTCAAAATCCTTGTTCACTTCAACAGTATACGTACCATTTTCTAATTGAGAAAAATCGTATAAGCTTTCCATGAAGCCATTGTGGTTAATACGCCCACTGTAAACAACTTCTCCGTAAACGTCAGATACAGAAATGAAATCTCCTATACTAACCATGGTAGCCGATGGTGGAACCTCTTCTATTGTATTTGCGAAACTTGTACATGTTCCTAATAATACTGTTAAAACTAAAATGCTTTTAAATATCTTTTTCATAATTTTTGTTTTTAAAGCTGGAATTGTGACTTGGGTTATAGCAATTTTTTCATGCTCCGGCTTTAAATGATTTACTGATACAAATTTAGAGCAGATTTACACCTTAGAAAACAACCATTTTGGCATATTTATATGCAAAATTAACCTTATTGACGCAATGTGTGTTTGTATGTGTTAATATAGTATATATTGGTGGTAATTTGCCATAGGTTTGGGTTTTATAAACAAAACGGATGTATTGCGGTTACTTAAAAATCATATATTATTTAAACTGTAATTTTTAGAGGTAGAGTCCTAATTATTATAAATTTTAAAACCATATACAAATGGATCTTTGCAAATTGGTCGATACATTTACTTCATAAAGAAAACCAAGTAGAGTATTTGCAACAAAAAAAAAGTGGGCTCTTAGAAGCCCACTTTTATTAATATAATTATTAGCTAATCTATAGACTGAAGTTTTGAACAAATACTCTATCGTTAGATGTAACGACTGCAGTATAGTCACCTTTAATACTATGATCTAGTTTGTAGATTCTATTTAATATATCACCACTTTCATTAATCGATTCTGTGTGAATTAACTCATCGCCATAATAAATCTCAACACCCATTGATGGATTGTTTAATGCTAATTTGGTAATTATAAGTCGGTCTTTTTCAAGTCTAAAGACAGGTTTATAAATCTTTTCACTTCTTTGGTTAAGAAAGTTAACGTTATGATTTTTAATTTCAACAATGCTCACTTCTATTTCAAAAGATTTTTCTACTTCAATAGTGTAAATACCATCTTTTAATTGTGAAAAATCGTAAAGACGACTAATATTTCCATCATAATTAATAAGTCCGCTAAAGATGACTTCTCCAACAGCATCTGTAACAGAAATTGAGTTTCCTTTTTTAACACTATTAAAGGTAGGTAAAACCTCTAATGTTGCATTTGCGTAGCTTGTGCATGTTCCTAACAACACCGCTAATACTAAAATGTGTTTAAATAATGTTTTCATAATGTTTCATTTTTTGGATTACACTGATTTTTTAAGGGATCAGTTTAAATGATTTTACATGACAAAGGTATCTTGGTTTTAGCTTCCATAAAACATGGATTTTGGCACATTTATATACATAATTATCCTTATGGGCGATATAATTATCATATTAGGTTAAAATAGTGTATATTATTGGTAATTTGCTATAGGTTTTAAAATTGAATAGACTTAACTTTGCCTTAATTAATAAACTATGAATAATAGAAAACCTACATTAGAAAAAATAAGTCCAGAATTTGGAAGCTCCATATTGGTAAGAAAACATAAAATTGATGCTTATAAAGGTGAAAAAAAGCCATTTTGGCATTTTCACCCAGAAATAGAATTGGTTTATGTTAATAAAGGACAAGGGAAACGACATATAGGTAATCACCTCTCTTACTTTAATAATAGTCAACTGCTATTAATAGGATCAAACTTGCCACATAATGGTTTTACAGATCGATTAACTATAAATGGTTCGGAAACTTTGGTACAATTTAAACCCGAATTTTTAGGGGATCATTTTTTCGATATTCCAGAAATGGAAAAGATTAATCAGTTATTTGAGCGTTCTAAAAAAGGAATTCTTTTTGGTGTAAAAACGAAACAAAAACTTGGGTGTAAAATCGAAAAGCTAAATGAAAAAACAGGCTTTAAAAAGATTTTAATCCTATTAGAGGTATTACATGGTTTAGCAAAATCTGAAGATTATGTATTGTTAAACGCAGACGGTTTTGCTTTTGAAACGGAACCACAGGACAGTGCTAAAATTGATGTTGTTTTTAAGCACGTTAACCAAAACTTTAACGAGCATATTAGCTTAGATGAAATTGCAGACAAGGTGAATATGACGGTTCCTGCGTTTTGTCGCTACTTTAAAAAAGTGACAGGTAAAACATTCACAAAGCTGGTAAATGAATATCGTATTGTACACGCTACAAAATTACTGTCGGAAAGTCAGATGAGTATTGCAGATGTTAGCTTTGAGTGCGGTTTTAATAATTTTTCACATTTCAATAAATTATTTAAAGAATTTACAGGAAAAAGTGCTTCTAAATATAGAAGTGAATTAAAATTAATGGTTCAATAATTATTATGGGTAAGAAAATAAATACCGCAATACTATACTATTCTAAAAAAGGCCAAGATATTTTAGATGCCGTTAACTCGAATACAAATTTAACGGCTGATGAACTCATTCATTATGGTGAAGAGATGGCTGTTATTGAATATAAGTTAACAGCCTTAGAAGTTGCTAAAGAGAGCTAAACGTTCTATTTTATACCGTCCCATTCTGCATAAAACTGTTTTAAAAAGCCTTCCATATAGTTATGGCGTTCTAAAGCAATGCGTTTGCCTGTTTTAGTATTCATTTGGTCTTTTAGCAATAGCAATTTTTCATAAAAATGATTGATTGTTGGTGCATCTGAGTTTTTATACTGCGCTTTGGTCATGTTGAGGTTGGGCTCAATTTCGGGATTATAAAGCGCTCTATTTTTATAACCTCCATAATTAAAACAACGGGCAATACCAATCGCTCCAATAGCGTCTAGGCGATCTGCATCTTGGACGACTTCCATTTCTTTTGAAGTAAACGCCGTATTTACATCCAAGGAATTTTTAAACGACATATTTTGGATAATCTGAGTAACATGTTCAATTACCGAACTATCAACATCATTCTCTAGTAAAAATTGTTGTGCTTTTTTGGGGCCAATGGCTTCGTTGCCATCATTAAATTTAGAATCTGCAATATCGTGCATAAGAGCAGCCAAACTTACAATTTCAATATCAACCGGCTCAGTTTTAGCAATTAATAGGGTGTTCTTGTACACACGTTCTACGTGAAACCAGTCGTGTCCTCCTTCAGCATCAATTAGTTCTTGTTTTACAAAAGCAATTGTGGAAGCAATTAATTTACTTTTATTATGCATAAGACTATTTTACGCAGGATCTACCCACTTAAACTGATATGAGTTTTCAGGAATTTTCATACGTTCAGACAAACGATACATTCTAGGAGGTAATTTCATTAAATAATCTCTCGCTTTTTCCGCTTCATCGTTTAAGCCTGTCATGTTTCCAATGTCCCAACGGTCAATAAGTTTTTGAAGAATATCTACATAGTCGTTTGAGGTGTAGACTCCAATACGTTGGGCTGTATAAGAAAACTCTTCGAAAGCTGTTCCTATACTTTCACCAGATTCTCTTAAGAAATGTGCTGGCATAGCAATTTTTCGTTTCATCATATCGTGAAACGCCATCATCATCTGATTAGGGTCTACGGCAAAAATACGCTCAACAAACTCAGAATATGCATGGTGGTGACGCATCTCATCGCCCGAAATAATTTTACACATTTTAGCCAATTGCTTATTCCCTTTTTGTCGGGCAATTTTAGCCACACGATTATGAGAAATATACGTCGCTAATTCTTGAAAACTGGTGTAAACAAAGTTTTTATAAGGATCTCTTCCCGTACCAATGTCAAAACCATCATTTATTAAATATTGTGTGGTTTTTTCAATTTCTCGCATATTTACGCGACCAGATAAGTACAAGTATTTATTTAATACATCGCCATGTCGATTTTCTTCGCCTGTCCAATGTCTAAGCCATGTAGACCAACCATTTCGTTCTATTTGGTCTACGCCTTCTACATCCATAAGCCAAGACTCGTAGCTAGGAAGTGCTTCTTCGGTAATCATATCTCCAACTAACACCACCCAAAAATCATAAGGCAATTCTTTAGATAAGGCTCTAATTTCTTTGACCTCTTCGTAAAATGATTCTTTTGTAGGGTCTGGTAAAAAGTCTGTAGGTTGCCAGATTTTTTCAACAGGAATTAAGTATTTTTCAATTAGGGATTGTACATCTTTTTCGAGATGCTGCATCACTTCCAATCTTACATTTTTCAACGACATATTTGATGTTTTTTTTAAAGGGTTATTTTTCGATAGCTTCAACAATGGTTTGTTCAACTTGCTGAATTAATTCGACCTTATTTGTAAAGTTAATAATTTCTAAGGGCTTATGCACAGTAAATGTCATATGATTTCCTATTCCCATTGGGAAATTTCCATAGCGTAACATCTTCCATGAGTTGTTTACGGTTACAGGAACAATGAGGGCAGAAGGTACTTTTTTAATAAGCATTTCTAAGCCTTTGGTTTTAAATGGTTTTGGAACTCCTGTTTTGCTTCGTGTGCCTTCAGGAAAAATAACAGCTGCTCTTTTGGTTTGTTCAATATAGTCACCAAAAGTCATCATTGCTGCTAAGGATTGCCTCGGATTTTTGCGATCTATTAAAACCGATCCGCCATGACGCAAATTATAGGATACACTTGGTATGCCTTTTCCTAATTCTTTTTTAGAGACAAACTTTACATGGTGCTTACGCATATACCACATGATAGGTGATATATCAAACATGCTTTGATGATTAGAAACAATTATTAAAGGGCGATCTGTACTAATTTTATAAGGATTGTAAAATGATATTCTAGTGCCTAAAAGGTTGAGACAGCGCATTATAAAAAATTGAAGCCAATCTACACTAATTTTAAGTGCTTTATAACCAAATACATTAAAGCTAATCCATTGGATGACATGAAATATAACCAAGGTTAATCCAAAGCATAAATAAAATACCACAGAAAGCGGATAGGCTAGTAGTTTTCTCATGATACAAAAATATAAAATGTATAGAATAAAAAAACTGTCATTTTAAGTGAATTTGAAACAAAATGTTTCTAAACCAACTAAAAATGACAGCTTCGGTAAAGCCTGATATTCCAAGCTTTTATTTTAACAATGATCGTTATAAGCGTCTTTAAGATTCTCTGCAATTAATTCTGCAGGACGTCCTTCAATATGGTGACGCTCTAACATGTGAACTAATTCTCCATCTTTAAATAATGCCATAGAAGGTGAACTTGGAGGAAATGGTACCATGTGTGCTCTGGCAGCATCAACCGCGTCTTTATCTACACCTGCAAAAACAGTTACGATATGATCTGGTTTTTTTGCGTTTTGTAAACTCATACTAGCACCTGGTCTTGCATTTGCTGCTGCACAACCACAAACAGAGTTTACAACCACTAAAGTTGTGCCTGCTTTTGCAATGGCATTATCTACAGCTTCTGAGGTGTGTAATTCTTCAAAACCAACCTTGGTTAAATCCTCACGCATTGGTTTTACTAATTCTGCTGGATACATATTTTTTATTTTTAATTAATTCTTATGTTTGTTCCGATAGTTATCGGACTACAAAGATAATGAAAAATAGTGCGCAGGCTTAACGAAATGGTTGGCAGTTTTAATGGCGCTATTGTCCTTTTCAATGGGATGTAAAATAAAACTATCTATTAAAGGTATATTGAAAACCGTCGGAGGCCAAGCCTTCGTCTAAAATGAGTTGAAAATTGGTTAAGATTTCAAGTTTTAAAGAGGTATTTTCAATAGCTATTGTGATATCGTTCTCTGTAGATATCACTTCGTAACTGTAAGTTCCTGATGGGTAGCCACTATGTATGACTTCGGAAGTGTTAGAATTGGTAACTATAATTTCAGAGGTTTCAGTTTTAAAATCCCAAGTTATTATTCCAGATTCAAAATCATCGTCAACACCTGCTAAACCACCAGAAACATTTACTAAAGACCAAGTACCATGAAGTGTCGGATTTGTATTTTGCTGCGAATCGTCACTAAGATCACAATTGTATGTGATTAGTAATAAGAATAAAATAGACATATAAGATTTCATAGACATACTGTATTGGTTCTGCTTGTAAGATGTCTCTTTATAGAAAAGGTTGCGTACAAAACGTAACAATTTACATTTTCATCCCACTTACATATAGTATATTTACAGCTTTATAAAATTAAAATATAATATGAGTTTTGCAAAATGGGTTGGTGGTGCTTTAGGTTGGTCGTTTGGTGGTCCAATTGGTGCTATTATAGGATTGGCTTTAGGTAGTTTTGTTGATAATTTAACGGATAGTGGAACACCTTTACTAGGTGATCGCCAAGCAGGAAAGCAACGAGACTACGGTCAACGCACATCTAGACCAAGAACACAGTCTGGTGATTTTGAAGTAAGCCTATTAATTTTAGCCTCTATAGTTATAAAAGCGGATGGTAAGCAAGACCAACGCGAACTCGATTTTGTGCGTCAGCAGTTTTCTAATATGTATGGGAAAGAGCGCGCGAATAAGGCCTTTGAATTGTTTAAGCGTATTAATAAACAAAATATATCTACGCGTCAAGTATGTTTGCAGATTAAGCAAATGATGGATCATGCATCGCGTTTACAATTGCTTCATTTTTTATTCGGAATAGCCAAAGCTGATGGGATTGTTACAGAAGACGAATTACGTCAGATTTACACCATAACGGGATATTTAGGAATCAGTAATAGGGACTTTGAAAGTATTAAAGCTATGTTTTATAACAGTAGCGATAATGCGTACAAAATCCTTGAGATTGATAAATCTGTATCGGATGCTGAGGTTAAAAAAGCATACCGTTCAATGGCGAAAAAATACCATCCAGATCGTGTTGGTCATTTAGGTGAAGAACATCGCGAAGGTGCCGAAGCTAAGTTTAGACAGGTGCAAGAATCTTATGAGCATATACAGAAGGAGCGTGGGTTTAAGTAAGGGAGTTGTAAATCGAAATCGAACTTGAATTTGAAATCGAATGTTAAATTACCCTATAAACACTAAGAAATTAACCTTTATAGCTTCAATCTACCTGTTGTCAGTGGTTGTTGGGATTTAGTTAAAAGGTAAAACAGCAGTTATTCTTTACTCTTTTTTTCTTTCTCTCGTTTTTCAATGTATTTAAAGTAGCGCTGTGTTTTATACTTGTTGTAGATGAAAATACACAGGACAATAAATCCTAAGATAATTAATCCATTTTTACCGGTAAAATAATTTAAAAGTTTCATGATGATTTGAAATATTGAGCTAAGTCGGTATTAAGCGTTGAATCTTTCAATATTATGCTAATTAGATTTAGATACATAAAATTTACCCTCTAAACAAAAAGAAATCATCTTTCATATCTTCAATCTGTGCATCTTCATTTGTAATAATATAATCAATTGCTTTTGAGGTAAATTCATCACCTTTTTCGGTTAATGAAACCACTTGATTATCAATATGAATCATATTATTTTTTTGGGCTAAATCGAGCACGGTTTTAGCACGTACTTTTTGCCAATTTATATGTTCATAAAGGTGATTGACGTGGCGTTCTTCAACTTCATCATGGTTTTTTAAGTGTAATAAAAACGTGAGTAAAGAGACTTCGGTACGTTGCTGTTTTTCTCTGTACATCACTGCTATAATACCTTTAGAAGGCGCAAACAGATACACCAATAAAAATACCAATCCAAGAACCGTTGTTATGGATCCTGCAATAGAAGCATCTAACCAATGGGCTACCCAATACCCAAAAATGGCACTAAATATTCCAAAACTTATAGCTAAAGCGAGCATTTTCTTTAAATTGGTAGTGAGTAAATAAGCCGCAGCAGCGGGAGCAATCATTAAGGCTACGACTAAAATGGCACCAACGGCATCAAAAGCTCCAACAGTTGTTACAGAAGACACCGACATTAATCCGTAATGAATAACGGCTGGTGAAAAGCCAAGAGAAGCCGCCAAGCCTTTATCAAACGTGCTCACTTTTAACTCTTTAAAAAACAGGAATAAGAGTGTAATTGTAATTAATAAAATAGTACCGACCACCCAAAGCGATTTCGGTCCAACGTCAGTGCCACCAATTATTAAGCGATCAAAAGGAGCAAAAGCCAATTCACCTAATAAAACGGCATCAATATCTAAGTGCACATCATTGGCGTTTTTAGCAATAAGAATCACACCAATACTAAACAGAGCAGGAAATACCAATCCAATGGCAGTGTCTTCTTTAACCAAGCCTGTTTTTTGAATGTACTCGACTAAAACCACGGTTATAATTCCGGTTAATGCTGCTAAAAGAATTAATAGTGGGCTATTTAAATCTTGTGTAATAAAAAACCCGACCACGATTCCTGGTAGAATAGAATGACTAATCGCATCGCTAATCATGGCCATTTTTCGCAGCACTAAAAATGTTCCTGGAATGGCACAAGCCACAGCAACTAAACCAGCAATCAATTGTATTTCGAGTTGTGCATTACTCATCTTCGGTGGATTGTTTAGTGTATAAATTGGAGGCAGCCTCAAAGCCAGTTTTGGTTAAACTCCACATATTTCCATTGAGATGTACATAATCTTTATCTACCAATTTTTGAAGTGTACCTTTAGTATAGCCTTGAAAATTATTTAATAGTTTTATGGTATGCGGATGCGAAATATCGTCGTGTGTTGCCGCAATATGATGCATAAACGCAAGCGTTTTGTGCAGCTGTAAATCGCGACGATTTTTAATAAAACGAATTTGTTTAAATAATAAGCCACGACTAGGAGAAAATATAAATGAAAACACTACAAAAACACCAGCCACTAAAACAATTACAGGCCCTGTAGATAAATTATCTTGACTCGCACTAATGGCAGTACCAAAGACTCCCGAAAAGGCTCCAAAAATAGCCGCTAAAAACACCATCATTGATAAGCTGTTTGTCCATTGCCTAGCAGCAGCAGCAGGGGCTAAAAGCATAGCGCTCATTAAAACCACTCCAACAGTTTGTAAGCCTAAAACAATGGCTAAAACAATAAAGCTCGTAATAAGAATATCTATGAATTTAGTATTGAAACCGAGTGTTTTGGTATAATCGGCATCAAACAATAGAATTTTAAACTCTTTCCAGAAGGTGAGCATTACAGCTAAACAAAGTCCTGTTACAATGGCCATCGTCCAAACGTCACTTTCTACTAAGGTTGCGGCTTGCCCAAAAAGATACTTGTCTAAACCGGCTTGATTGGCATTGGGTTGTTTTTGTATAAAGGTTAATAACAACATCCCAAATCCAAAAAACAAGGATAAAATTAAACCCAAAGCGGTATCTGATTTTAAATGGGTTTTGGTGACGATACCTCTAATCCAAAACGTCCCGATTAAGCCACTAATTAAGGCTCCAATAAGTAAAGTGTTACTGTCTTTTGCACCAGTAATTAAAAACGCAATAGCAATGCCTGGTAAAGCCGCATGCGAAATAGCATCGCCTAATAAACTTTGTTTTCTGAGTACAGCAAAACTTCCTAACATTCCTGTAACCGCACCGAGGATGGTGGTTCCAAGTGTAATGGTTCTAAGGGTGTAGTCTGTGAAGACGAGTTTTATGTATTCTGTGATGTCCATAATTCCTGCGAACGCAGGAATCTCCCGTTTCGCATTAGTTTATTTTGTTTTGTCATTCCTGCGAAGGCAGGAATCCACTTTTATACTTTTGTTTTCTTGTTTAGATTCCTGCCTTCTCAGGAATGACAGTTACTCCTGAATACTCACTTGGTAATTAATCCCATAAGTCTTCGTTAAATTATCATCATTAAAGATGTCTTTTACAGGTCCTGTGGCAATTTTCTTCACGTTTAAAAAGGTCACCCAATCAAAATATTCGGGTACGGTTTGTAAATCGTGATGCACAACAATCACGGTTTTTCCTGCTTTTCGTAATTCCTTTAATATGTTTATAATCGCTATTTCTGTGGTCGCATCTACACCTTGAAACGGTTCGTCCATAAAATAGATAGCTGCATTCTGTACTAAAGCTCTTGCTAAAAATATACGTTGTTGTTGGCCTCCAGATAGCTGACTTATTTGTCTATTTTTAAAAGCTAACATGCCTACTTTTTCTAAGGCTTCTAGTGCTGCTTTCTTCTCTTTTTGACCAGGACGTTTTATCCAACCTAAACTGCCATAGGTTCCCATCATCACCACATCTAATGCAATGGTTGGAAAATCCCAATCCACACTGCCTTTTTGTGGTACATAAGCAACGAGTTGCCGTTGTTTGTCGTAAGGTTTATCGTAAATAGTTACGCTTCCTGCAATAGGTTTTAAGATGCCAAGAATGGCTTTTATGAGTGTCGATTTACCAGCTCCATTGGGACCAACGATGGCCATTAAAACACCTTCTGGAATTTCTAAATCAATATCCCAAAGTACAGGTTTGTAGTTGTAGGCAACGGTAAGGTCATCTACTTTTACGGCAATAACTCCTGCGGAAGTAGGTGTCTTATCATTAGGGCTACTATGTTTTATATTTTCCTTTGACTTGTTTCCCATTTTAAAATCGAACTAAATTTCTTGAGATTCCTGCGTTCGCAGGAATTTTATTTCAAGGCATTCACTATAGTATTCACATTATATTCAAACATTCCAATATAGGTACCTTCTACTGTGCCAGCGTTTCCAAGTGCATCGGAGTATAAGGTACCACCAATTTTTACATCGTGACCTTTCGAATTTACCGCAGCTTGTAACGCTTCGATGGTTCGTTTGGGTACTGAGCTTTCTATAAATATCGCTTTGATATTTTTCTCAATAATAAATGCGGCTAATTTTTGAACGTCTTGCACTCCTGCTTCAGTAGCTGTAGATAACCCTTGTAAACCGACCACTTCGAATCCATAAGATTTTCCGAAATAATTAAACGCATCATGTGCGGTAACTAGAACTCTTTTTTCCTTAGGAAGTGATTCAATTATCCGTATTATCCTATTTTGAAGTTCTTCAAGTTTAACAATGTAAGCTTTTTTGTTGTCTTCAAAAGTTGTCGCATAATCGGGTTCTTTTTGAGTTAAAATAGAACTGACCTTTTCTGCAAATTGTTTGTAGTATTCAATATTAAACCAGACATGTGGATCGTAATTTGAAGCAAAATAATCTGAACCTATAAGTGTGCTTTTATCGAGCTCGTCTGCTAATGCAATAGGTGTTTTAGCCTGATCTCCCATTTTTTCAAAAACCTCAACTAATTTACCTTCTAAGTGTAAACCATTGTAAAAAATAACATCTGCATCCACCAATTTAGTAACATCGCCAGCACTTGCTTTATATAAGTGTGGATCTACACCACTTCCCATTAAGCCTTGAATATTAACTACATCTCCTCCAATATTCTGTACCAAATCTGTAATCATGGTTGTTGTAGTTACTATATTTAGTTTTCCATTTGCTTTAGGTGTGTCTTTACAAGCTGTGAAAGTGAATGTGATAGCTAATAGGAAAATTATTTTTTTCATACATCTAAATATTTATTGCGAAAGTACTAAAAATAGAAATACTTGAGATTAACTTTAGAAGCAATTTCAAAAAATTAAAATGCAGATAAATCGGAATTAATAGCGTTTGGATATTTATGGCCTTATACTCTCATATTATTTTTAGGGCATAATTTTAGAGCGTAGTGTTTTATAGAATTGCGTTTGCTTATTTTTAGATGGGTCTAGTTGTTCTACAAAATTAAAGTAGGCTATAGAAGCTCGTCTCAACTCTGATTCTAGTATGTCATTATCTGTATATTTTGAGTTTTTAAAATGTAATAGAAAAATGACTTTTCGTTTTAAGATGTTTTCGGCTTCTAATAGATTCCCTAATGCTTTGTAAGTGTTTACAAGGTTATTACAGGATATGAGATATATTTGAGTAAAGGGAATTTTTAGTTTTTTACAGTTTGATGGGTGGTTATTTAAAATTTCAGACCTGTATAGCGCATTTTTATAGCCTATTAATGCTTTTTTGAATTGTTTTTCTTCAAAGAGTTTATTAGAAGTTTTTGTTTTAGTCTTCCAGTAATTTTCAATATCGTTGAGGGAAATGTCGCTCATGAGTAATATGTTTTAATTGATAGACAGCTAAACCGCTTTTTGATTAAAAAAAGCGGTACTGTCTAACTCTTAGAATATGAAAAAAAAATAGTAACAGTTACTTGGTTACTATGCTGTTAATGCCACTGTTTAACGTAACATTGATAGGTTTAATTAAGCATATTTAATAATTGCTTAGAGGTATAATAATTGTAAACCTGTTGTTCTATACCGAAATCTTTATTATAGATTAAAGTTGCAGGCAGTGTTACTTGTTCACCATCTTGAGATGCTAAAAGCAATGGCAACTCGTGTATGCCATTGCGTTTTGTTTTCGCTTGTTTGTTGGTGAAGGTGACGCCATCAAAAACAATAGTTTCTAAGGATTCAACATCCATTTTTAAGGCGTAGTAATCACGGTTTATCTGTTTTATAACCGCGGTCTTTGTAAAGACTTCGCGATCTAATTTTTTACAATAGACACACCATTCAGCATTAAAATAAATGAATACTGGTTTTGGTTCTTGCTCAATTGCTTTTTCTAGTTCTGTCCATGTTTTCCACTGAATTTCTGTTTTATCCTGAGATAATACCATCTGAGAAATAAGGAAGAATACTAATGTTAAAAACGCATGTTTCATACTCACGGGTTTTAAAAGTCGCCAAATCTAAGTCCGATAAAAAATGTTCTTGGTCGGTTAGGTCCGTAGATATAAGTTGAATCTCTTCCTGCACCACTATCAAAATCACTTTGGTAGCTGTCAAACATATTTTGAACACCTCCACTTAATTCTACATGAAAATTATCGATGGGATCAAAATGATAGGTTAGTTTCGTGGTCATATCAAAAAACGATTCGGTATCATTTAAGGTTACAAATCCAGAATCACTTACTACAAGCGGTACAATCATTGACCCTGTATAATTTCCTGTGACATCTAATTTAAGCGATTCGCTCATTTGCCAATTAGTAGTTAGAAATCCATAGGTATTAGGTGATCTTACAAATTCATCAAGAATCACATCTTGTTCTCCAGGAATGCTGCCATCGGCTTCAAACAGTACTTGATCTTCTTTATAAATTGATTTTTGTAATGTAACACCTGCTTGGAAAAACAATTCTGAACTTGGTGACACACTCAATTCAATATTAGCTCCTGCAACATAAGCTCCAGCTCCATTTCTAGTTTCTTCTAAAATAGAACCGTTAGATAAAGAAGCACCTGTACTTACAATAGTAAATGGGTTTTCTAATGTGGTATAGAAGCCTTCAACTAATACGTTGGTTTGTGTTTTATTGAAATCTTTTGAATAATCAAATGAAGCTGTATAGGCATTTGAATACTCACTTTCTAGTTCGTTTGATAATATGACGAAACGTTGTTCACCACCAACTGAAGAAATATGAAGATCTTCATTAAATGCTTGAGGTGCTCTAAATCCACGAGCGTAACCACCTCTAAATTGAAGCGCATCTGTAAAGTTGTAAAGGATAGTAAGTCTTGGACTGATAACCGTTTCTGAAACATCTGAAGTACTTTCAATAGCTTCAATGGTGTAATACCCATCTACGTTGACATGGTCTAAACGTGCTCCAAGAAGTGCAGAAAATTTATCTGTAGGTTTCCATTCGTATTGGCCGTAAACTCCAAGGCTATTTACTTTTTGGTCCACAAGACGATTATAGCCAATAATAGCATCATCAGTGTCGTTTAATTGATATTCTACTCCAGTGGTGATCACATCATTGTTACCAAACGTATGGTTGTATTTAGCGCCAGCAACAAAGGCTATATCTTTAGTGTTTCCAAAGGCGTTATTTGCTGCGATAGAATCTTCTGCGGTTCTTCCGCCACCAAGTCCGCCGTAATAACTACCTCTATCCGTATATTGTATAGATGAGTAAACGCTTAAATTTTGTGTACGCTCATCATTAAAAAGTTCGTAATCTATACCCGAAAAAACAGTGTTGTGCTCAAGCTCCTCTGTAACATCTGTAAATTGCGGTGATAATTCTAATTTGTCGCCACCACGTCTATATTCGTGTATAGCCGAAAAATCTAAACCAATTTTACTGTTGTCATTAGGTTTTAAAAAGGTTTTCATTCCTAACGAGTTGTTGGTTAATTCGGTGATTTCACTAAAACCATCTCCGTTGGCATCATAAGCATCACGACTACGTAAAATACCATATACAGTTACACCACTCGTTAAATCTTCACTCACCACAGAACCGTTGATATTAACGCTTCTGTCTGCAGTTTCGCCATCTATTAATGCTAAAGAAGAGTTGATTTCCCAGCTGTCATTTACAGGTTCTTTCGTAATAACATTAACCGTACCTGCAATAGCATTTGAGCCAAATAATGCTGAGCCACCACTACGGACAACCTCTACGCGATCTATCATACTAACAGGAATTTGCTCTAAACCATACACGCCATTGAGGGCGCTAAATACAGGGCGACTGTTCACTAGGATTTGTGTGTACTGTCCTTCTAGACCGTTCATACGCACTTGTGTAAAACCACAGTTTTGGCAATTGGTTTCTAAACGCACACCAGGTTGGTAACCTAAACCGTCTGCTAAATTTGCTGATTGTGTGGCATTAAAAAGTTTAGGACCTAACACCTTAACTATCACAGGAGCTTCTTTCTTACTGATGCGATTTCTTGTGGCACTAACGACAACTTGGTCTAAACCGAGAACATCTTCAGTTAATTCAAAATTGATGTTTTGGTCAGTACCTGCAACTAAGGTAATTTGTTTTTCTTGTGTACGGTAACCTTGAGATTTAACTACTAATGTTAAGTCTCCAGACTTAATGGTCATTTTGTAGTTACCGTTTTCGTCGGCATCGGTTCCTTGAGTGCCATTTTTAACATAAATACTAGCGTAGGGAACTGGTACTCCTTCAGTTGTTATCTGACCAGAAATTGTTGTTTTATCATCTTGTGCAGAAACTAAAGTGACCATAAATAAGCTTATGAGGGTAAAGTATTTCATGTAGTTGTAATTTTTTATTTAGCGTTATATAATTAAAATTTTAGGCAAAGCTAAAAATATGTTTTTAATAAAAAAAATATATCTTTGTGTAAATTAAAAACTTGTGACTTTAGCAGAAGAAAATTACCTAAAAGCGATTTATCATTTAGAACAGCAATTTAAAAATGGTGTATCTACAAATGCCTTAGCTGAGGAAATGAATACCAAGGCATCGTCGGCTACTGACATGGTAAAGAAATTAGCTGATAAAAACATGTTAACACATATTCCTTATCAGGGAGCTACCCTTTCTGAAGCTGGTCGAATTTGTGCGGTAAAAGTGATTAGACGTCATCGATTATGGGAGGTGTTTTTAGTTGAAAAATTAAATTTTTCTTGGGATGAGGTTCATGAAGTTGCTGAGCATTTAGAGCACATTAATTCCGATAAGTTGGTTGACGAATTAGATGCGTTTTTAGGGTATCCTACTTACGATCCTCATGGTGATCCTATACCAGATAAGGAAGGTAAATTTACCTATATTGAAAAAATTGTTTTAGCTAAAAGTGAAGTTGGTGCGACCTATAAATGTATTGGAGTGGATGATACATCTTCAAAATTTTTAAAATATTTAGATAGTAATAATATTGGGCTTGGTACTATAATTAAAGTGATACACAAAGAGCCATTTGATAATTCTCTAAAGTTAGCTTTAGGCGATTCTGAAATTGTAGTGTCTCAAAGTGTCGCTAAAAATCTGTATTTGAAGAAGATCTAGATAATACAGTCGCTTAAATAGAGTATAGCACTGCGTCCTTTTTAGTGACACCCACAGCCATCATCTCCACCACAAGCTTTTGACGACTTTTTCTTAGGCGACCAAAAAAACTTTCGAATTAAGAATAGTACGGCCAATGCCAATGCTGTAAAGACTAATATGTTTTGAATAATGGTATTCATATATACATAATTTAAAACCTGCTAGGTCTATATCAAAATTTGATAAGCCACCAATGCTACAATATAAGCAAAAGCACTCATAATTACTAATTGATACATTGGCCATTTCCATGAGTTAGTTTCTTTTTTTACAATCGCAAGTGTACTCATACATTGCATCGCAAAGGCATAAAATAACAGCAACGAAATACCAGAAGCAAAGTTAAACAAAGGACCACCAAGAATTGGGTTGACTTCGCCAGCCATTCTATTTTTAATGGTTTCTTCTTCGTCACTACCCACACTGTAAATGGTGGCTAGTGTACCAACAAACACTTCACGTGCAGCAAAAGAACTCACTATGGCTATACCAATTTTCCAATCGTAACCTAAAGGTCTAATGGCTGGTTCAATCGCATGACCTGCGATACCAATAAAGGAATGTTCTAGTTTGTGAGATTCTATTTTTTGATGTAATTCGTCTTCAGATAAGTTTTCGGAAGCAAATTTTTCAGTGACAATGCTTTCGGCTTTATTGAAGTTGTCACCTGGGCCATAAGATGCTAAAAACCAAAGTATAATTGAAATTGCTAATATAATTTTACCAGCACCAAAGACAAATGCTTTTGTTTTTTCTATAACCGTTAATGCTACGTTTTTAAATAAAGGCAATTTATAGTTCGGCATTTCTACAACGAAGAAACTCTTACTTTTAAAATTCATGATCTTGTTTAAGATCCACGCAGAGCCAACGGCAGCACCAAAACCAATAAGATATAACAACATTAAAGTTAGTGCTTGGTAGCTTATAAACCCTAAAAAACGACCCTCAGGAATAACCAACGCAATGATGATAAGGTAAACAGGTAATCTAGCCGAACACGTAGTGAATGGAGTAACTAGAATGGTGATTAAGCGTTCTTTCCAACTTTCAATATTACGTGTTGCCATAATCGCAGGAATGGCACAAGCAGTACCCGAAATTAAAGGCACTACACTTTTTCCACTCAAACCAAACCGTCGCATAATGCGGTCCATTAAAAATACCACACGACTCATATAGCCGCTTTCTTCTAGAATAGAAATAAACAGAAATAAAAACGCAATCTGTGGAATAAAAATAACGATACCACCAAGCCCAGAAATTATACCTTCTGCTAATAGGTTGGTAAAAGCACCTTCTGGCAAAGTGTTTTTAGTCCACTCGCTTAAGGAAGCAAAAGAACTATCAATAAAATCCATGGGTACGCTAGACCAATCGTAAATGGCTTGAAAAATTAATAATAAAATGACTCCAAAAATTAAATAACCCCAAACTTTATGCGTTAAAATACGGTCTAGTTTTATTCGTAAATCTTTAGCCGAATTTAGGTCAATAGTTTGCCCTTTTTTTAAGGTTTCATTTATAAATTGATACCGTTTTATGGTTTCTTTTTGTTGCAGTCGTTTTAAGTCTGCATTAGATTTGGTTTTAAAGTCTTCAACAGCTTCAATGGTTTTTCGGTCTGTTTTTCCGAAGTTGACATCTTGGGTAATCACTAACCAAAGCTTGTACAACAATTGATTAGGAAATGCTTTACGTAAGTTGTCAAAATACGATTTATCAATAGTAGACGCGTTTAAACAAGGTTCTGAAGAAAGCTCTTTATAGTGTGTAATTAACTCTTTAAGCTCTTGAATACCTTTGTTTTTCCGAGTACTTATTAAGGCAATTTTAGTGTTTAATTCTTTTTCTAAATATTCGATATCTAACGAAATGCCCTTGTATGCCATTCTATCAGACATATTAATAACTAAAATTGTAGGAATTTGTAAGTCTTTAATCTGAGTGAATAGTAACAGATTTCGCTTTAAGTTTTCAACATCACTTACAACAACAGCAACATCAGGATAATCTTTATCATTTTTATTGAGAAGCAATTCTATAACTACATTTTCATCTAAAGAAGAGGCGTTTAAGCTATACGTTCCTGGTAAATCTATGATATGTGCTTTAACACCTCGTGGCAATTTGCAAATGCCTTCTTTCTTTTCGACTGTAATTCCAGGATAGTTTCCAACTTTTTGGTTTAATCCAGTAAGCGCATTAAAAACAGATGTTTTTCCAGTGTTTGGATTCCCAATTAAGGCTACATTGATTTGCTTACTCATTTGTAGTTTCAATTAAAATATGAATAGCGGTTTCTTTTCTAATAGCTAAATGACTACCATTAATATTAAGATACATGGGGTCTGCAAAAGGTGCAACCTGAACAAGTTCTACCAAATTACCAGGTAAACAACCCATTTCGAGAAGCTTTAATGGAATGTGTATAGATGATACATCTGTAATTATACCTTGTTGTCCGCGTTTTAAATCAGCTAAAGTCAACCTTATTCTTATTTAGATTAATTTTAAAGAAGCAAAAGTAAGTGATTTTTTTTAGTGTATAAAGCTAGTCGATGAATATTTGAAAGTAGGATGATTTTCTAAGAACCGCCAAAATATTTTAGGGTTTCAATATCCTCTAATAATTGGTCAATATCTTCTGGATTTGTACCATCGTAAAAGCCTCTAATTTGACGTTTTTTATCAATTAACATAAAGTTTTCTGTATGAATCATATCATAGGCATCGCCATTACCATCGGTCTTAACTGCTAAATAACTTTTCCTAGCGAGTTCATAAATTTGCTTTTTATCGCCTGTTACTAAATTCCATTTTCTATCAATAACACCTTTTTCTTTAGCGTATTTTTTTAATTGAGCAACACTATCGATTTTTGGGGTTACAGAATGTGATAATAGCATTACCTCGTCATCATTAATAATTTCATTTTGTATTTTCACCATGTGATCTGTCATTATTGGACAAATAGTTTGGCACGTAGTGAAAAAGAAATCTGCAACATAAATTTTATCCTTATAATTATTTTGCGTTACTATTTCACCGTTTTGATTGGTTAAACTGAAATCAGCTATTTTATGGTATTTTAATTGATATTGAATAGCGCTATCTACTAATTCTTCACTTACCATTCCAGGTTGATACACTGCTAATGGTTGCTTAACGTTTAAAACATTATAAATTATAGTCAGGATGACTACACAAAGAATAGCGAAGAATATTCCGAATTTTTTATACCCTTTAAAAAAAGAAAGAAATGACATTATAAATATTTATAATTAAGTTGAAATACAAAAATACGATTGAATCTCAATAAAAGCTTTATTTTTAACATTAAAAGGAATCGTTATGAAACAATTATTGGCATGTATAACCGTAATCTGTGCTGTGCAATTACATGCTCAAGATTATAGTGAAACTTTAAACGCAATTCGTAATTCTGAAGCTGAAACAGCGCTACGTCAAATGATGAATAATCAGAATGCTAATACAGGTAATTACGATGTAAAATATCACCGACTAGAATTGAATGTAGATCCTTCTATTGTTGAAATTTCGGGTGATATTACTACTTATTTTGAAGCCAAAGAAGACATGACAGAAATTACGTTTGATTTGGCTGATAATATGACGGTTTCACAAGTTTTACAACGTGGTACAAGTTTAAGTTATCTTCAAAATACTAATGACGAATTGGTAATTACCTTACCAATAACACAGTCGCAAGGAGTATTAGATTCCTTAACCGTCAGTTATACTGGGAATCCTATAAGTTCTGGTTTTGGGTCTTTTGAACAAACGACTCATGGTGGAGATAATGATCCTATTATATGGACACTTTCTGAGCCTTATGGTGCCAAGGGTTGGTGGCCATGTAAACAAGATTTAATTGATAAAATAGATTCTATTGATGTTTACATTACCACACCAGAATTAAATCCATCGAATAAAACATATGTAGCAGTATCTAATGGTTTAGAACAGAGCCAAAACGTTGTAGGCGGACAGAAAACAACTCATTTTAAACATAGACATCCAATTCCGGCGTATTTAATTGCTATCGCAGTAACAAATTATGATGTGTATTCGCATGAAGTGACTAATAATGGAAACCCTTTTGATATTGTAAATTATGTGTACCCAGAAAATTTAGCTTACGCACAGTCAAATACAGGCGTTACCGTTGATATTATGAACCTTTTTATAGATTTATTTGAAGACTATCCGTTTGCAGACGAAAAATATGGCCATGCGCAATTTAGTTGGGGAGGAGGTATGGAGCACACTACTGTTTCGTTTATGGGTTCTTTTACTAGAGGACTTATTGCACACGAGTTAGCACATCAATGGTTTGGGAATAAAATTACCTGTGGCAGTTGGAAAGATATTTGGTTAAATGAAGGTTTTGCAACCTATTTAGCGGGTTTGGTTATAGAAGATATGGATGGTGAGGCAAGTTTTAAAACATGGAGACAGCAGACGGTAAGTAATATTACGTCGCAGCCAGATGGCGCTGTATATCTTACAGATCAAGATACTACAAGTGTTAGCAGGATTTTTAGTAGTCGACTAAGTTATAATAAAGGAGCGATGGTGCTACATCAATTGCGTCGAAAACTTGGTGATACTGATTTTTATCAAGGATTACAAGACTATCTAAGCGCACCAGAATTAGCTTTCGATTATGCTAAAACCCAAGATTTTATTGATGTTATGGAATTGTCTACAGGTCAAAATTTGGATGAATTCTTTAACGATTGGATTTATAATCAAGGCTATCCAAGTTATTCGGTAAATTGGAATCAGGATGCTAATCAATTGCAATTAACACTTTCGCAAACGCAGAGCCATTCATCTGTTTCGTTTTTTGAAGCTGGCGTACCTATTCGGATTTTAGGAACTTTAGATGAAACTTTAGATGTAGTTTTAGACCACACTGTTAATAATGAGGAATTTTTTGAAACTGTAAATTTCACGGTTCAAGAGGTGTTATTTGATCCGGATTATCATTTAATTTCAAAAAATAATGCCGTAACCTTAGGAACCTCAGATTTAGATTTTAATACAGGTATTACTATATATCCCAATCCTACATCGTCTTCTATACACATTGAAAAACCCGAACATATAGCGATTGAAACGATTAAAATTTACAATAGTTTAGGCCAATTATTGCTGCAACAAGGTTGGGCAACTGAAGTGGATTTAAAATCCTTAGCATCAGGTGTATTGTTCGTGCAAATTCAAACAAAAGACAATATCATTAATAGAAGAATTATAAAAAATTAGAAACGTTAGCCTTTTAACTGAATGCTAAGGTTTATTTAAATATGTGTTTGATATAAATATCTTACTTTTGCAAATCGAAATTTGAAAATAATTACATGGAATTTGTTATAAAAATATCTCAATTTTTACTCAGTTTATCTTTGCTTATTGTACTGCACGAGCTTGGACACTTTATACCTGCAAAACTTTTTAAGACCAAAGTCGAAAAATTTTACCTCTTTTTTGATGTGAAGTTTTCACTTTTCAAAAAGAAAATAGGTGATACTGTATATGGTATTGGTTGGTTACCGCTTGGAGGTTACGTAAAGATTGCGGGAATGATTGACGAGAGCATGGATAAGGAAGCCATGGCACAACCACCACAACCATGGGAGTTTCGCTCTAAACCAGCATGGCAACGTTTAATAATTATGCTTGGTGGTGTTACAGTGAACTTTATCTTGGCCTACTTTATTTACGTCGCTATTTCATTTACTTATGGAGATACCGATGTTACTTCAGATAGTATGAAAGATGGTTTTTGGATAGAGAACAAACTACTTTTAGATGTCGGTTTTAAAAATGGAGATAAAATATTAGCAATTAACGACGAAAAAGTTGATACCTATTATGACGTTAGAAAAAACTTAGTAAATGGAGAAAAGTATTCTATTGAAAGAGATGGTAAACAGAAAGAAATTGTACTACCAAAAGATTTCTTAGGTCAGCTATCCTCAGCAGAACGAAAAAATGGAACCTTTAAGTTAAGAATTCCGTTTATGGTTGGTAGTGTACCAGATTCATCAGTAAATGCTGGTGCAGACTTAAAAGAAGGAGATATTCTGTTGTCTGTTAATGGACGTGAATTACGTTATTTTGATCAGGTAGAATCGCGATTAGATGACTATAAAAATCAATCTGTAAACGCTACATTTTTGAGAGATGACGAAAAAATAAATAGAGACCTAAAGATTGATGCGAATGGTAAAGTTGGAATTTTCCCTGCATCACATAACTCAAGATTTGCAGAGTTAGGTTATTTTAATATTATTCATAAGGATTATACGTTTTTAGAAAGTTTTGGAGGTGGAGTAGATAAGTTTAGTGAGCAAGTTTCTGGTTACTTCGATCAATTAGGAAAAATCTTTACACCGAGTACAGGAGCTTACAAAGGCGTTGGTGGCTTTAAAGCTATTTTCGATGTGTTCCCTGACCAATGGATATGGCAAGACTTCTGGAGTTTAACAGCCTTTTTATCTATAATGTTAGCGATATTAAACTTATTGCCTATTCCGGCATTAGATGGCGGACACGTTGTGTTTTTATTGTATGAAATGATTTCGGGACGTAAGCCAAGCGAAAAATTTTTAGAGCGTGCACAAGTTATTGGATTCTTTATTTTAATCGCTTTAGTGCTGTTTGCCAATGGTAATGATATTTTTAAAGCCATGACAAATTGATTGTTTTTTAGATTTTAACAAAAAAAATAATATTTCGTTTTGTAGAAATGAAAATAGTATATATATTTGCGCTCGCTAACGCGAAAAATAACCTTCCTCTTTAGCTCAGTTGGTTAGAGCATCTGACTGTTAATCAGAGGGTCCTAAGTTCGAGTCTTAGAAGAGGAGCAAACAAAGCCACTAGAAATAGTGGCTTTTTTGTGTTTTATAAGTTATGTTTTTTGAATTTATATAATTACCGTTTTCAGCGTTTTGAAAAATAGTGATTTAATAATGTAATCAGCTTTTGTTTAGATAACGGTTTTGTTAAATAGTCATTCATACCAACATTTAAAGACTGACTGATTGCTTCCTTAGTGACATTGGCAGATAAACCTATGATTAATATATCTTTATTTGTGTTGCGAATCTTTTTTGTTGCTTCATAACCATTTATTACTGGCATATGAATGTCCATTAAAATTAATTGGTAATCATTGTGTGTGGCTTTGTCTATGGCTTCCTCACCATTATTAGCCTCATCGGGTGTAATTCCTAATTGCTCTAAAATTTTTGTGAGAACTAGTCTATTAATCTTATTATCATCAACAATTAAAACTTTAATGCGTTCTAGTACTTCAGTACTAAGGTTAAGTGATACCTCGTTTTCTTTGATTGTTTCAGAAATAGGAAAAGGAATTTTAAAGATAAATTCACTCCCAACTTCTAATTCACTTTCTACAGTGATGTTTCCACCCATAAGTTTTGCAAGACTTTTGCTTATATAAAGTCCTAAGCCACTTCCAGAATGTTTTTTCTTTAATCCAAAATCTATTTGTGTAAAGCGCTCAAAAATGCGTGACAAGTTTTCTTTCGGAATGCCAATTCCTGTGTCTTTAATGGTAATACAAACCTTTAATATTTTGTTATCGAGATGTTCTTTATAACGAATATGAACGCCACCTGTGCCTGTGAATTTTAAGGCGTTTTTTAAGAGGTTTATTATGATTTGGTTATATTTTCCTTCATCTCCGATTACGGTCATATTTTGATTAGCGCTATACTCTAAATTTAAGTACAAATTCTTTTCTTTATAATCAGAAGCATACTGACTGACAATAGCTTTTAATTCCTCTGAAGGTTTGAAGGAGACAATATTGAGTTTTGTTTCTTGAGATTCAATTTTATCAATGTCTAAGACATCATCCACTAAAGCGAGCAAGTTTTTAGACGACTTATCCATTAAGTCTAAATAGGCTTGATTGGTGTCCTTTAGATTGTTGTGTTTTAATAATTGTATAAAACCTAGAATAGCGTTTAAAGGCGTGCGTATTTCATGACTCATATTGGATAAAAATGCAGTTTTAGCTTGTGATGCTTTTTCTGCTCTATTTCGTTCCTTGTAGAGTTTTTTATTAGTTTTTGTTAATTCTTCATTAATAGCAATAGTGCGTTTGGCTTCTTTTTTTGCTATTAAGTAGAAATAAATAATAAGGCTCATTAGTGTTGATAAAACAATACCAAAATAGAGCATGTTTAATAAGGAAGTGCTCTTATCTAAAAAAAAACTCGATGATGTTGGTGTTACTGTTATATCCCATACCTGCATATCTAGCTGGTCTATAGTAAGTGTACTAGAATAGTGGTAATCTAAAGTTAAATTATCTTCTAAAACTGTATTGTGATTGTAAAATACAGAGCCTTTACCGTCTGTAATTTGAATACCATAATCTTGCATATTATAAGCGAAGTCGTCTAGATTTTTCTCAAAATCCATTCCGGCTGTGATAGTTCCTTGAAATTTGTCCTTAAAAAAGACGGGAACATCCACTAAAAAAGCATCTCCTCCTTGCGTAAGTTTTGCCCAAGGGGTTATGTTGGTAGAACTATCTTTACTGTGTTTTAGCCATTCATCTTTTCGATACTCTATTTTAGAAATGTCTAATCCGATAACGGGTTCATTACCTTTAAGTGGATTTATTTTTCTAATAATCATGGAACTATCAATCCATTCAATAAATTTAAAGGACTGATTTTGTTCTAAAATCATTTCGGCATCATGCTCCCAGTATTCAAAATATCGGCCATCGGTTTTTTCTAAACGATGTTTTAGGTTTTCTAAGCGCTGAATGTCACGATTTACAATAGAATTGAATTTTTTAGTTAAAATCTCTCCCGTAATTTGAACCTGATTTTTTAAAGCTAACTTTTGAACGTTGATAGATATACTCCAAATGGCTAGAATAATTACGTTGAGGATAATAAAAGAAAAAAAAGAAAATGCAAGTTCTTTTTTTGCAAACGATGGCATCATTTAAACTCAGTATTTTTCAACTAATATAAGTATTAAAATAATTGGACTCTAATAAATATCTAAAGTTTTGATATATAATTTTTTAGGTCATTATAGAGTCGTTTTTTTTAGCTGCTTTTTAAAGGCAGTTTTTTTATGCTTTTACATCTGTTTATTAAAATTTTTAAAATCATAAATTGTTACGGTATCTGGTTTAGTATTTATAGTACTGACAATGGATGTGTTCATCTTTAGGTAGGAAAACCTACAGATCTGTACGACTTCCAATTTTCAAAATATCGTAAATAATTTTTAGGTGATACTTTACAGTGTTTTCTGAAATAAATAAATCTGCTCCAATTTCCTTATTTGTTTTGCCTTGTTTTACCAATGCAATGATCTGATTTTGCCGATCGGTTAAGTCGTAGTTGTTGAGATTTATTTTATTCTGTCCGGATTCATTTAACTCTTGGGTTACCCGTTCTAAATCGCTGCGAATGCTGTTAATTTCTAATTCAGCAATTTTTCGCTTGCGTTTTGCGACGCTATAAAAATAAAAGAGTAAGGACAAAGTAATGACAAGTGTAGTGATGAGCACGCCATAAATCTTTCGAATTTTATTTTGATTTTCATTTTCGCGATTACGACGTTGTTCTAGTAATTTTTTTTCTAATAGTTGAAGCCTTCCGCTTTTATTGTTGCCGTTAAATTTAGTTGCTAATTTTCCGACTTCACGTGTCGCTTCAAGGGCTTTTTCAAAATCACCTATTTCAGAATAATAAAAAGAAATGTCATCGTACATCGCAATGATATAGATATCTACTTTATACTTTTCGGCATAATACAGACCCTTGTCAAAACTTTCAATAACCTTATCGTGTAATCCTTGTTTTTTGTAGAGGCTTATTTTTTTTCTGTATACTAACGGTAGGTGTTTTGGAGCACCTTTTTCTAAAATTTTTAAAGCTTTGTTTAAATATTGGTCGCCTTCCACATAGTTTTCCTGGCGAATATCCATATAAGCTAAAGCGGAGTAGTAAAAGCCTTGGGTTTCTACATCGAGATATTTTATGTTGCTTTCAGAAATTGTTGGCATCATCTCAATAACCTTGTCAAATTCAAGTAAATCAAAGTGTACTAACAAGCGTTCAACTTTGTATCGTGTTTCAACCTTTTCTTTGTCGTTGGTTAATAATCCTACATTTCGAGCTAGCTCTAGATTTTCTATGGCTTGCGTGTAGTTAAATAAGCCTTTATATATAATATACTTTTCTAAATATGCGTTGTAGATGTCTTTATTTGAAGACTCCGGATTATAGATAATATGCTCACATTTAAGAATGCGTTGATCCTCTGCTGTAAGTTCTTCTTCCGCTAAATGATATTGGTCGTCCTGAAACTTATTTTGACTATTTCCGCTTTGAATAGGAAATAACACGAACGAAAATATTAATAAAATATAACGTATCAAATGGGTTAATTATCTTGGGGATGAGCTGCAAAGATATAACCTATTCATAAAATTACGTCATCTTATACCTACAAAATGGATGGGCTAATAACGGATGTGTTGTTTTTTATTTAGCTCTTATAAGTAATTCTAATATTAAAATTTTGACACCATAATTTTTAAAGCTAAAACCGTTCACTTTTTAAAAAGAAACAGCTAATGAATAAGTGTCAGATATACAGTATTTTAATGTTCTACTACCTAGTGGGTAGTGGTTATTGAGGGCTGGTTTTTTTTCAAAACTACCCTTTTACTACCTCGTTAATTTTAGGAAATTTTACGAGTGTTATGGACTTTTGATCTCGCCAAAAAAAATAATAAGACGGCTATTAAGTTTACAGGTTGAGGTCATTTACGTACCTATTTTATAGATACATCTATGTGGTAGTAAATTGCTGAGATGTCAAAGGAGACTGAATTATGGATATACATATTAGAAATTTCGTGATCGTAATTTGTACGAAATACTCTAAATAAGATAAATTGATAGATACTTTTTAGGGGATTAATTAGGGTGTATTTATCTTGCAATCATTATTAGGTGTGACAACACCAAAATAGTGATTGCTTTTTTTTAGGGGGAATAATTGTGCTTGGCCTAGCTATTAGGCTAAAAAATTTTATCATTTAGAATGATAGGTTCTTCCATTAACTACGTTAACATTTCTGATGCCATTTTTTAAGATCAAAATCGTGAGGCCAGTTAAAATCGTTTTGTACGATGCTATCGTTACAAAGGTTGGTAACTTCTTGCAATGGCTTGTCTAAAGTCAGGGTGATAGGTCATACTAAACTATAGCATTTCGGCCTTAATACTTTTGGCAATTTCTTCAGGTGTAAAACTAATAGCTGCTAAGTGATCAGCTATACTTGTATCTATAGTGAGTGCTACCACAATTGGGTGTGGTACTTATTAAAGCAACAAAAACAACCAGAGCAATCTATGCTATGTTTTAAAAAGACACAACTAGCTTTCTAGTGGTTAAAAGGTGATATACACAAAGTAGTTAAGAACAACACTATTGAATAAATATCAATATTGCAATAGGGATTACGTCTGTTGCCGTATATAAGACCGTGTTGTATTTTCCTTTGCCTTGACGTATGTATTTGCCGTCCCAAGTATATAAAACGGTATTATAGTCGCCTTTGCCTTGCCTTATGTATTCGCCATCCCATGTGTAAAGCACTGTATTATAGTCGCCTTTTCCTTGGCGTAGATATTTGTTATCCCAAGTGGCTAAAACGGTGTTGTAATCACCTTTGCCTTGTCTGAGGTATTTACCATCAAAAGTGAATAGAACCGTATTGTAACTGCCTTTACCTTGCCTTAAGTATTTGCCGTCCCAAGTGTAAACTACTCGGTTATAATCGCCTTTGCCTTCTCTAATATACGCTTGTGCATCTATAATTAGTATAGACAGTAAAAATGTAAGAGTAAGAACGAGTTTCATAGTTTGTTTTGTTGTGCGATTTTTAGGGTTTGTCTTTCAAATATAAATGATATTATTGACAGACAGTTGTCTGTTAGGTCAGTGGCTTAAGATTCAAAATGTCTTAAAACAACCTTACAGGTTATGAAATAAACTCCGATATAATTATATAAGGCTTGTTGTTATTCATAAAGGGTAGACATCATTAAATTTCTTTTTTATAGATTTGTTTTACACTCCAAAATCCCCTCTGAACTAATGAATCTTATCATAAATGAAATAAAAAAAGGAAACCGTCAGGTTTTTAAAATTTTTTTCAATAAAAATTATGAAGATTTAGTTATATATGCCAATGGGTATTTGTTTGACAAACAGGCAAGTGAAGATGTGGTTCAGGATGTTTTTGTTTACATCTGGGAAAAACCTGAAAAGATAAATATAGAATCCTCACTTCAGGGTTATATATATAGAATGGTTAGAAACCGATGTCTAAACTATTTAAAATCCTTGAAAATTACTGATAATTTTGACCTTCTGGATTTTAATATTGCACTCATAACTGAACATGTTTTTGATACTACTTCAGATCAGGACAAGCAAATTGTTTATCATCAAGTTCTCAAAATAGTAGATTCACTTCCTGATAAAATGCAGCAAATTGTAAGGCTTAAATTTTTGCATGGTTACAAGTACAAAGAAATTGCTGCCGAATTGGATATCTCCATTAATACCGTAAAAACACAGTTAAAAAGAGCTAAACTGAAAATTAGCGAATCTATCATGTGTGTGCTTGTATTATTAGATTTATACCTATAAATTCACTACAAATAGTCTTACTTAATAATAACTTCACATTTTTTTAACAAAAATGTCACCCTTTTTTAAATTTTCGTTGTCTTTATAGTAAAGCCCCGAATAAATAGACCATTATGGAGTTTAAAATTCTTATCAAAAAACTAAACGATACGCTTTCAAAAAAGGAAGAGGCTATTTTCGATTCATGGCTCAAGGAGTCTGACCTTCATAGGGTGTATTTTAGCAGAATCAAAAATAATTACTCAAAAGATATAGAGGATATTGATATTGATGTTGAAAAAGCTTGGAACGAACTTTCAACTAAGTTATTAGTAAGGAAAAAGAAGAATTCCAATTGGAAATATGCAGTGGCAGCGGCTATTGTCCTTCTTATTTCAATTCCGTTTGTAACGCAGCAACTTTCCTCTGAAAAATCATTGGAACATCATATAGTGACTTCCAATATACAACCAGGATCAAATAAGGCGATTTTAACATTGGAAGACGGTACACAAATGCCCTTGGAAAAGGATTCTAAATTTTCAAAAGGCAATATGGTCGTAAAAGGCGAAAAAGTATCATATAATACACCTGTAAAAGAAGCAAATGTTGCTGAAATCAGATATAATTACCTTACAATTCCAAGAGGTGGTCAATATTTCGTTGAACTCTCTGATGGTACCCAAGTATGGTTGAACTCGGAATCAAAAATAAAATACCCTGTGCGTTTTATTGAGGGCAAACCTCGTAATATCGAATTAGTTTATGGAGAGGCATATTTTGATGTGTCACCAAGTAGTAAACATAAGGGGGCAACCTTCAATGTGCTTACAAAATCTCAGGAAATCACTGTACTTGGTACAGAGTTTAATGTTAAGGCTTATGAAGATGAAAATACTATATACAGTACGTTGGTAGAAGGCAAAGTAGCTGTGACGTCAGAATTTGGAGAGAAATTATTGAATCCGGGGCAACAATGTGCAATAAATATAGAAAACAATAGCTTAACGGTAAAAAATGTAGATGTTGCCTATGAAACATCGTGGCGAAACGGTTATTTCATGTTTGACAAGGAGTCCTTGGGACATATGATGAAGACCTTATCGAGATGGTACGATGTAGAAGTGTTATTTGAAAATGAAAACAACCGAGATATTGTGTTTTCTGGAATTTTAAACAGAAGTGATAATATTGAAGAATTACTAAATAACATTAAGAAAACAGGAGAAATGGATTTTAAAATAGATGATAAAAAGATAATCATAAAATAAAAAAGGAATAAAGCCAGCACCTTCCACAGCAGTAGCTAAATCCCTTTAAAGAGAATTAATTAAAATAATGTTTAACTAACTCCATGCAAATTTATGAAAATTAAAATGACCAACCTCTTCGTTTGTCATAAACGAAGATTTTTAACGGTAATGATGAAAACGTTTATCTTTCTGTTTTGTACTACAGTCTTTAGTTTAAGTCCGAAACTAGGATTTTCTCAAGATGTTGATATCGTTATAGATTCCGATCAATCGTTATCCATTGAAAAGATTTTTTCGTTAATAAATAAACAAACGGATTTAAAATTTGTTTATAGAAATGATCTTATAAAAAATGTTCCTCAAGTACCTCTCGAAAAAGGCATCATTAAAGTAAGCATACTACTTGAGAAAAGTTTGACTCCAGGTAATTTGACTTTTGAGTTTTCTAAGAGTACAGTGATTGTAAAAAAGAGAGAGAAGAGTTCTTCTAACTTGAGACAAGCTGTGACGGTAACAGGAAAAGTAGTAGATGAAAATGGGGTTCCGATGATGGGAGTTACTATTTTGGTAAAAAATAAGAATATAGGAACTTCAACTGATTTTAATGGTGAATATTCTATAAAAGCGAATTCTAATGATGCTTTAGTTTTTTCTTCTATTGGTTTTTTTACTCAAACTATCGAAGTGAAGGACCAGCATAACATTGACGTAATTCTAGTGGAGGATGTTGCGTCTTTGAGTGAAGTTATCATAACAGGGTACAATACTATTGTTGAGAAAAAAAACACAGGGGCAATAAGTACTGTGAAAACAAAGGATATCCCAGCATGGAATCCTC
Source organism: Winogradskyella marina (assembly GCF_015645385.1). Classification (GTDB taxonomy): domain Bacteria; phylum Bacteroidota; class Bacteroidia; order Flavobacteriales; family Flavobacteriaceae; genus Winogradskyella; species Winogradskyella marina. Next base: position 13,292 of record NZ_JADOET010000002.1, on the reverse strand, counting down.
AAATTGATAATATGATCCAAGGTCAAATCGCCGGTGTTGCAGTTGCAAAAACCTCGGGTGAGGTTGGTTCTGTGCCTATTGTTAAAATAAGAGGAACATCTACATTAACGGGAAACACGTCTCCTTTGTGGGTTGTTGATGGTGTAGTTTTGGAAGATCCAGTGCCATTAACGCCAGCAGAATTGAATACTCCAGACTTAGTAAATCGTATTGGAAACTCCATGTCAGGTATAAATCCCCAAGATATAGAGTCTATAACGGTGCTAAAAGATGCTTCTGCATCAGCAATTTATGGAGTTAGAGCAGCAGGTGGTGTTATTGTACTTAAAACTAAAAGAGGCATTGAAGGGAAACCAGTAATTAATATTAACATCGGTACAAGCGTTACTCAGAGACCGCGCTATAGTGACTTTAACCTCATGAATTCTAAAGAGCGGATTGGCATAGAACAGTATTACTTTGATTCTGGATTACAATATTATAACGCTGATGCCAATATCAATTCTGTTGGACTTGCAGGGGCATATGCACGGTATAAAAATAGAGATTTACAAAATTGGCAACAATTTGAAGATGAAGTGCGTTTAGCGCAAACGTCTAATACAGATTGGTTTAAGGAGCTGTTTAGAGATGCCGTAAGTTTATCAACTGATTTTAATATCTCAGGTGGTGGTAAGAATGTTAATTATTATGCGTCATTATCTTATTTGAATCAAGAAGGAACAGATGTTTTGACTACAAATAGACGCTACAACGGTTCAGTTAAGTTAAATGCAAAATTGTCCGAGAAATTGAATGTAGAATTATATTTATCTACTTTTAATACAAACAGATCTTCATATCCTTATAGCTATGTTCCTGCAGGAATATCGAATTTTACGAGAGTTACTCCGACCCCTTTTAACTATGCTATAAACACCAGTAGAACATTCCCGCTTTATAATAATGATGGAAGCTATAACATGTACCGAGGGCACAGTGATTTTTATTTGTTCAATATTATGAATGAATATGATAATTCTAACCAAGAAACTAAAACAAACAGTAATACTACTAGACTATCCATTAATTATGATGCTCTTGATAACCTTAAATTTTTTGGAGTATTTAATTTTACCAATAGTAATCAGTTAAATGAGACATACTATACAGAAGAGACAAATCAAGTCGCTGGGATAAGAAGGTCTAATTATGGAGAACCTGCGCCAGAAGATAGTAATTTGCCTAGAGGCGGTGTTATTTTTTCTAATTCTAATTTTCAGGAATATTATATGACGCGAATGGCTGTGGAATATACTCCAGTTGAAACTGATGTGAATTATTTTAAATTTTACGCAGGAGGAGAATACCGCGTTAATAATTACAGAGGTGATAATACAGTTGGATGGGGCTATTTGCATGATAGAGGACGTGTCATTGCTACCAGTGAGAATATCGGTGAAGAGTTGGCTGGTTCACCTTATTTGAAAATTAGAGACTATACTACTAAATCTGCGTCATATTTTGGTGTATTAACATATTCTCTATATGATAAGTATGTCATCAATGGTAATGTGCGTTTCGATGGGTCAAATTTATTTGGTTCAAGTCCAGAATATAGATGGGAGCCTGCTTGGTCTGTTTCAGGAAGGTGGAATGTGATGGAAGAAAATTTTCTTAAAGAAAGTGTATTCGATAATCTATCAATCCGTGCTTCATATGGGTTACAAGGGTCCACCAATTCGCAAAATACGCCTCAAATTGTAGCGTCATTTTTAAATCCTGCATATTGGTCAGACTTAGATTTATTGACAATAGCTTCTCCAGCGAATCCCAATCTAAGATGGGAGAAAACATATAGTACCAATATTGGGTTAGATTTTGCAATATTAAATAATAGAATTCAGGGAGCAATTGACGTATATGATCGGTATAGTAAAGATTTGATTACTAATACTAGAATTTCTGAAGTCAACGGTTTTTCATCATTGCCTATTAATTTTGCTGATGTCTCTAATAAAGGAGTTGAATTTGGGTTAACAACTAGGAATATTCGTAATGCTAAACCTGGCTTTAATTGGAGTACCACAGTAAATTTTGCCTATAATAAAAATGAGGTTAAGAAAGTAAATATAGATCCAAATGTGTCAAGAATGTTATCCCCATTTCCTTATAAACCTGATGCAGCCATTGTTGGAAAACCTTTAAATGCGCTTTATTCAGTTTCTTACAGTCACTTGGATGAAAATGGAATCGCTCATTTTAATCTTGCGAATGGTGAGACAACAACCTCTTCAAGAGATCTAGAATTTGGTATGGAAGACCTGGTGTATAATGGTCCAATAGAAGCTCCATACCAAGGAGGAATTAGCAATCTCTTTGAATTTCGAAATTTTCGACTTTCAGCGCTCATGACCTATGGATTTGGTAATTATTTCAGAAAAGAAGAAATTTTAACGTCATGGATGTATTCTCCGGATCAAAATTTGAATAGGGAACTTCTTAACGCTTGGAGAGAGCCAGGAGATGAAAACTTTACTGATATTCCGCATATTCAAAATGAAACAGGAGCTAATAATCATAAGTACTATTGGAACAAGAGTGATATTAGAGTGATTAAAGGAGACTATTTACGCTTAAGTAATGTGACACTTCAATACAATTTACCAGAAAATATGCTCAAAAGTTTAAAGTTAACAAGAGGTTATATTCAAATTGAAGGTAACAATTTATTGCTGTTTGCTGATGAAGGTTTAGATGGGTATGATCCAGAAACTTTCCCATACAAATCTTTACCTATCCCAACTTCATTTTTGATGAGTTTTAATGTGACATTTTAATTAAACATAATATTATGAAATCTATTTTAAAGAAAATTATACCAGTATTAGTCCTATTAATGACTTCCTGCGATAAGGCTTTAGAGGAGGAGCCTCAAAATAAATTGAAGCCACAAACAATTAGTGATTATGTAGAATTATTAAATTTTGCATATCCTACTACGAAAGATTATGGAACCATTGTAGCTTTAGATTATTATGTGGAAATGATGACTGACGATCAAGACATAAGATATTTAAACATTGATCGAGGAGAATATGCGTTGCACCCCTTCACATTCGAGGATACCCATGAGCATAGTTCCATGCTAAATGGCTACGATCAGGCTTGGAAAAACTTTTATCAAACAATATATTATACCAACGTTGTTATAGACAATGTGGATGGTGCAGATGGAAATGCTGAGGAAATAGCTTATACTAAAGGTGAAGCAATGGTGCTACGGGCGTTTTCTTATTTTAAACTTGTTAATCTTTATGGTGCGCCATATAGTGAGAGTACAGCTAGTTCTGATTTGGGGGTGCCTCTCAAATTGGATCCCACAGTACAGGCAGAGTCTTATGTAAGAAACACAGTACAGGAAGTTTATGATCAAATTAATAATGACCTTTTAGCAGGTATTCAATTAATGGAAGAGAATGATCAACGTGTCACATCTGTTTACAAAATAACACCTGTTGCTGCTAATTTATTGGCATCTAGGGTTGCGCTATACCAACAAAGGTATCAAGATGTCATTTTGTTTGCAGATAAAACTATAGGACTTAATAATACATTATTTGATCTTTCAACAAACTCTATAAATTTTGCCCAAACAAGTTGGGGATATGGTCAAGGAACACATTATTTTAATGATGGAAATTCAAATCTGTTATTTAAATATGGTTCAAATGAAATGTACTATTATGTCTTTTTCCCAGGAGCACTTGCAATTTCAGATGATCTCACAGATTTATATGAACCAGGCGATTTAAGGTTATATTATTTTACGTATGTGAAAGGACCTTTGGGAAGAGCTTATTTTAAAAACAGACCGTTTCCAAATCGTTTGGGAGAACCTATTCGTGGATTCAGGGTAGAGGAGGCTTTTTTAAATAGAGCAGAAGCTTACGCAATGTTAAACCAGCAAGATCAAGCATTGGCAGACCTTAACACTATTAGAAGAACTAAATTTGATGCGTCATTTGATGCAAATCCAGATTATTATAAATATACTACTCAAGTTTATGACAGTCAAGAAGAAGTTATAAATGTAGTTAGGGATGAAAGACGTCGAGAACTCTTTGGCGAATTCCATAGATGGTATGATTTGAGGCGTTATGGTATGCCTGAAATTATCCACAGTTATGATAATGAGACCTATATCCTTTCTGATAATGATCCACGGTATATATTACAGATCCCACAAATAGAACTTGACTATAATCCATTGATGCAAAAAAATCCAAGATAAAATATATTCATTATGAAAAATATTACAAATATTACTCGTTTATCTCTACTCGTCGTCGTAGTGGCGTGTATCGTTGCGTGCAGCAAAGAAGGGCCTCTTGAAGCAGACTATGTAGCTCCAAATGAGTTGCCTGCAAATCTTGTTTCAGGAAGTCCATTAAATGATAGAATTTTAAGCTTATACGATGATTTTGGTATTGTGGTGTATACCGATATTACAAACCCTAGGATGTATGAAGATTTAGTTTCAGAAGAAGGTCTGAATATTTCAGCAGAAAGATTGCCTGCTGATACCACTGCTGCAATAATCTATATCAATATGATTGAAGATGAATTTATAAATGAACTTCCCCTTGACAACAGAAACCTCGTACCACGAAATTTCTATTTATTTGAAAATGATTTAATTGTAGGAACTAGTTCTTATAATAGCTATGAATACATATCAAAGCTTTGGTATAATTCCAATGGAGATTTGACCGTTGGAGGCTTAAAAAATGAAGAAATGGATAGCACAAAACTTAAACAAACGTTCTACTATGGGCTTTCTAACATATTCCGTAATGATGCAACAAACACCAATTCCTTTTATCAACCATTTGTAGATATAAAGACGGATGCAGCTGTTTATTATTGGCAAGTCAACTCTTTAGATTCAGCCTATGAAAAAGGGTTTTTAACGGATAACCAAAACCTAATCAAATCACACCAACAAGATTTTGACCTATTTGCAGCATGGGCCGCAACAACCCCAAATAGTACGAAAGATAGCATCTTTAATCTTTATCCAATGGTAAGACAAAAATACGATCTCGTAGATGCGATGTTTAGACAAGAAGGTGTTGATTTGGATATTGTTAATGCAAATTGGGAGGAGAGCCCTTATAATCCTGAAAACAACTAATTTATGAATAATTTAAAAATGAAAAACAACTTATTTTTTCTTGTGTTAACATTGATATTAATCGTGTCTTGTGAAAAGAAGGAGAAAAAAGCAATAAAATCTAACGCAATAGTTGTAACCGGACAGGTTGAAAACGTAAAGGACACAACTTTGAATTTTTCATATTATGCCTATGATTTTTTACAAAATTTAACGCAACATCCTGTTGAGTTTGATAGTGTAGGGAAGTTTAAAATGAGGTTGGAGTCAAAAGAACCCCTCAAAGGTTGGTTTTCTTTTGGAAGAACACCTATAACTGAAGAATTTAGTTTCACTACTAAAGACGGAAAAGACTCTATTGTTAAAACAGGAACTTTTGATTCTAAGATGTTGTATCTCTATTTAAAACAAGGTGATAGTATGAATGTGGCTGTGGATGCTGATGATATAAAAGAGACCTTAAATATTACAGGAGACTCCACAGATGATATTCTATTTGCAATTGCAGAAGAAGAAACATTTAACGATTATAAACATAAATATCTCAAAAATTGGTATGATGTTAGTCAAAGAGAACCAAATGATTTTAAACAAAATGCAGAGAGGCTATATAATGAAAAAATGGATTTTCTCAATGATTATAAATCCAAATATAATCTCAGTGAAGAATTAATAAGGTTTTATGAAATCAATAACTATGCAACATTAATTAGTTCTAAAATCAATTATCCAAGTATAAACTCGAGTTACAACAATAATAAGGAACCTGATTTGCCAGAAGATTATTTTGACTTTTTAAAAGATGTGAATTTAGACTACAGTATTAGTGAAAATGGCATTGGATACTTTTATTCTCTTAAAGCGTTTTTGAAGAAAAAGTATGACCTATATATAGAGAAGGAATCCGAACCTGAAGAGTTTTATGATTGGTTAGAAAATGAACTTCCAGAAAAGGTAAGGTATGAGTATATGGCTTATTCTTTATCTAGTGATTTTTCAAATAGACTTTACAATGCTTTTGACGCTTCTTCGCCCTATCCAGAAATGGCAAAGGTAGTTCGGGAAAAATTCACACATTTAGAAGGTATGCTCGAAGGAAGTGAGGCACCTGATGTTAAATTTGAAAATACTAAAGGAGAAAGTGTTTCTTTATCAGATTTTAGAGGTAAGTATACTTATATTGATTTATGGGCAACTTGGTGTGGTCCTTGTATTAAGGAAATTCCGAGTCTTCAAAAGGTTGAAAAGCAATATCATGGTAAGAATATACAATTTGTTAGTATATCTTTTGACAAGGCAAAAGATCATGAGAAATGGTTGAATTTTGTTAAAGAAAAATCTCTTACTGGTCATCAATTAATTGCCAGTAAGGAAACACACGATATACTTTCAGAAACCTATAATATAAAAATGATTCCGAGATTTATTTTTTTAGATCCTGAAGGAAAAGTTATTGATGCCACGGCACCATTTCCATCAGATCCTATGCTTTTAAAATTGTTTGACAAACACCAACTTTAACCCTATTGCGATGTATTTAAGACTTTTTATAGGATTCATTTTCATCTTGTCAACCAGTTTAGTAGTTGGTCAAGTTACAATTGAGAATCAACACTATTTTGATTCATTTTTCAAAAATGAGAAAGGTAAAAATTTATTGTTGTTAGGAGAAAATCACTCTTCTTCTGTAGCTTCAACCATTTACCCCGAGCTAATCAAATCGCTGTATGAAAACAAAGGTTTGAGAACGTTGTTTATTGAATTCGGACCTGCCGAAGCCTATTTTTATAATAAATATTTAGAATCAGGAGATGAAAAATATTTAGCATATACAATTTATGGCGGATTTTATACATCATGGAAGGAAGCATGGAAAGAGATATACGCCTTTAATTCCACAAAGGAAGTGCCTCTGAAAGTCGTTGGAGTTGATTTTGATAGAACACGGACCTTCGGTTATAGTTTGTACAATATTTTAAAACCACATAAAGAAAAAGGGTTGCCAAAGTCAATTGATTCATTATTGTCTGTAATAAAAGATCAAAGTTTTTTTAAAACATATACCATAGGCCATCCATCTGAAGAAGGTAAAGCTTTTGTGAAAAGCACAAAGGAGTTACTGAAAAAACAAAAAACGGAGTTATTTGGACTGCTTAAAAAGGAGGATGGTGAAGTGTTGAGTCAACTCATGTTAAATCGAGCTGAAGGTTATGGTGGAACAAGGGAAGAAGACATAAAACAGAATATTGTTCAGTACCTAAACAGTTCGGAAGAAAGGAATTTTTTAATGCTTGTAGGAAGAGATCATTTATATTATAAACCGTTATACGACGACAATCCCAGAATGGCAAAACTATTAAAAGAAGAGACTTCTTTAAATTTAATATCGGGAGTTATTTTGCATGAGGATTCAGGACAATGGGGAGATAATTATGAAGAGGAAATTATTCTAAATGAAGTCCAAAACAAAACACCCTGGAAAGATTTTTATTCTATCCTAAAAGATCAGATGAATAGTGACTTCACAATTATCGAATTAACCAACCAGTTAGAGGCTTTATCCATTTATATGGATTATATTCTAGTAGCCAAAAATCAGCCTGCAATAAAAATATAGTTTGTTTTTTTTAATTATTATTTGAGTTAATTTCAAAATCACCTCAGTTTTATTTTGAGGTGATTTTTTTTAACATCAACTTTTATTTCAACTATTTCCTTTTATCTATTTGTTCATTAGATTAAATTCAAACATAACCCAATGAAATATATACTTACATTATTAACATTGACTTTATCTGTCACTGTCTATTCCCAAGTATTGGAGCCCGTAAAATGGTTCACCACTATTGAGAAAATTTCAGATACAGAATACGACCTGATTATGACCGCGACCATAGACCGTGGTTGGCACCTCTATTCGCAAGTGGTTCCTGAGGACGGACCAATACCCACTACCTTTACATTCGCCAAATCAGAAGCTTTTGAATTAGTCGGCAAGACCTTGGAAGGCGAAGGGCATACCGTCGATGATCCTGTCTTCAACATGATGATCAAATTCTTTGAGGACAAGGCTCAATTTAGACAACGTATCAAAGTTTTAAATGCTGAACTGTCAATGGTAAAAGGTGAAGTAGAGTTTATGGTCTGTGATGACCAACGCTGCCTACCGCCAACATACATTGATTTTAATTTTAACATCCAGAACACAGAGGGCGCAGATAAGGAAGACGCTAATAGCGATCTTGATTTTTCTGAGACCACCCTTGATAACACTTACACACCACAAGGCGAGGAAGAATCGGACAAAGGGCTTTGGGCTATATTTATTTTGGCTTTTCTATCAGGGTTTGCAGCGTTATTGACTCCTTGCGTCTTCCCTATGATTCCGATGACCGTTAGCTTTTTTACGAAACAGAGCAAGTCTAAGGCGGCAGGGATTAAGAATGCCATTATCTATGGATTAGCCATTATAGTTATTTATGTGCTGTTGGGCACAGGTGTAACCGCTATTTTTGGGGCAGATGCGCTCAACGCATTGGCCACCAACGTATGGTTTAATGTCATCTTCTTTTTATTGTTAGTGGTATTTGCAGTATCCTTTTTGGGTGCCTTTGAGATCATGCTACCCAATTCATGGGCTAATAAAGTGGACAAGCAAGCTGATAGAGGTGGACTTGTTGGCATTTTCTTTATGGCCCTTGCCCTTGCTATCGTTTCGTTTTCATGTACAGGACCAATCGTTGGAACTTTATTGGTTGAAGCCGCCTCAAAAGGAGGGATGGCACCTATTGTAGGCATGTTCGGGTTTTCATTGGCCATTGCACTGCCCTTTGCTTTGTTTGCAGCATTTCCGGGTTGGTTGAATTCGTTACCAAAATCTGGAGGCTGGCTGAACACGGTCAAAGTCGTCCTAGGGTTTTTAGAACTAGCACTAGCCTTTAAATTTTTATCACAGGCAGATTTAGTACTGCAACTACATATCCTTGAAAGAGAAGTGTTCATAGCCATCTGGATTGCTATATTTGGGGCTTTGGCATTGTACCTCTTTGGGAAGATCAAATTACCGCATGATTCGCCTCTCGCTCATATTTCGGTGGGACGTTTGATGATGGCATTGCTAGTGACGTCTTTTACCATTTACATGATTCCAGGATTATGGGGAGCGCCGCTGAACTTAATCAGTGCGTTTCCACCACCATTGGAGTATAGCGAATCACCTTATGGTGTTGGTTATTCTAAAGTAGCGGCAGGTTCCGCTGCAAACCATGAGGAGCTTCCAGAAGGAGCTCACCTTTTAGCACCGCACGATATCATGGCGTTCAACGACTATGACCTGGGCTTGGCCTATGCCAAAAAAGTGGATAAGCCAGTGATGATTGATTTTACAGGTTGGGCGTGCGTGAATTGTAGAAAAATGGAACAGAACGTTTGGCCAAAGGCTAAGATTTTGAGCGTCTTGAAGAATGAGGTCGTGCTGATTTCATTATATGTCGACGATAAACGGAAGTTGGAAGAAGGCGATATCGTGGAGTCTCAGTTGCGCCCAGGAAAGCAGCTTAAATACATTGGGCAGAAATGGAGTGAGATGCAAACCATAAAATATAAAGCCAACACCCAGCCTTTCTATGTGCTGATGGATCACGATGAGGAAAATCTTGTAAACCCGGTAGGCTACACTCCAAATGCCGATGACTATTTTGAATGGATGCAAGCAGGATTAAAAAATTATAAAAGTTCAACCGTTGAATAGTTTTAGTGTTACATTCAGGTAATAGTGATTTTTTAAATGGAGGAGGATGCTTTTCTCTAAGAATAAACAAGAAAAACTAAAGCAAACAAAACTATTGCGAAAGTAGTGGCTTTTTTGTGGTTTATAGGGTTCTTGCTAGAATGATAACTCAAATTATTGAAAGTTGTTTTCTATAATTGAATTTATAGTCAGGTGTAACTCTAGACAGTCTTATGAATAAGTCTTAAATAGTGCTGATTTACAGCAGTTTGTTCTGGAGTAAGCATACAGTATTGTTTGTAGGAAAACCTTTAATTAAACCTGATTTTGTTTTACATTTGCTGAAAATTTTAGATTTTCAAATAATCACTAATGAAAAAACGGTTCTTTTTCCTGTGTTTAGTTCCTTTAGTTCTTTTTTCTCAAAAAGAAACGTCATCTAAGGCATTTGATTCTATATTTTATGACATTGCCATAAATATTTCTTCTTCCAATCCGATTAAAGCGCTGCATTTGTCGGATTCTTTATTCATTAATTCTAAAAATGTAAAGCAAAAGTTAAAATCGCTTATGCTTACTGCAGATATTTTAGCGAAACAAGAGAAACGAGGTGAAGCTATTATGTATGCACAACAAGCGCTTGAAATTGCTATAGCTGAAAAAGATTATAATTTTAAATCTAGAATATATGGGTTTTTATCAACCCAATATCGACTAATTGGTTTTTTAGATAAGGGAAAAAAATTCCTAAATAAAGGCATAGAGGCCAGTGAGCAAATGTCAGATAAAGAACAAGTCATAAAGTACAGGGCTTTGGGTTATCAGGAAATGGCAGAATACGATTTGGTTGATGAAAATTATAAAAAAGCAATTGAACATCTTAAGTTGGCGACCCATGCTTATCAAAAAGAAGACAATATCCAACTCAAACACTTCACTTTAGCTAATGTAGAAGAAATGATTGCACGCTCCTATAACCAACTTGGAGAAGTAGAAAAAGAAATGATGCATTTGTCTAGAGCTAACATGCTAATAAATAAAGCAGACGCTGGGAGCTCTTTATGGGCAGCTTTAATTTATAGAAGGTTAGGTTTTGCATTTCTACAATCTAAGGCCATAGACAGTGCTGGTGTCTTTCTCAATAAAGCCTTAGTTATTTCTGAAAAAAGCAATCATGGGTCTTTAAAAGAGAAAATATATAAGGATTTAGGTGATTATTATAAACAAAAACAAAACTTAGATAGTGTTGTTTATTACAATGCAAAATATGATGCTGTTTTAACTGAAAACACGCTTAAAAAAAAGCACATGATAAATAGTGCTTATAATATGCTAAAAGGAGAGCCTAAACAGGTGACTTCTAATATTAAGTTTTATGTTATTATTGGAGGGTTATGTTTACTATTAATTCTTGGTGTATATCATAATAGAAAAAACATATTTCACAGCCTTAAGATTAATACTGCTGACGGTAATGATAACTCTGCAGAAGTTCTTTTGTCTAAAAAAACAAAAAAAGAACTTCTAAAAAAATTAGAAGTCTTTGAAGCATCAAATCAGTTTTTAGATAAAAATATGTCATTATCAACTTTAGTCGGTGAGTTAAATACTAATGCTAAATATTTGAGAGCGATACTTAAATTTGAGAAACATACGGATTACAATAGTTATATCAATGAATTGCGTATTAAGTATATTGTCGAAAAGTTAAAAACCAATCCCGAGTACTTAAATTATAAGATAAGTTATCTAGCTGAAGAGTCTGGTTTTTCTTCGCACAGTAAATTTTCTGCTAGTTTTAAGAATATTACAGGGCTTTGTCCTTCAAAATTCATTGAAGACTTAAAAGCTAATACGGACTAATTTTTCTTCCATACTGTCAGGTGTATAATGCTCCTTTCTCAATAGGAGTATATTCTTCATAGTTAAAATAATTTACCTGTATCCTCATTATTTTTATGAATTGCCTTCAAAATTAGAGTGCAATACATCATTTTCCTGAACAAATATGTAACTGTAACAAAATCAATTGTTTGCACACTATCTGTTTTACGGTAAATGGCTATTGTACAATTCGTATAACCTTCATTGATAATCTAATTTTGCATAATTAATGCGTATCCCTCTAATATACTGTTTCGTTTTTTATCATTTGTTTTCAATTTTTTAACCTAAACAGTATAACTCTCATTTTAAAAATAGAAGTATTTAAGCCTTAAGGCAAAACAATCAGAATTCATGAAAAAACTATTATTACTACTTATTTTAATTACAAGTAATCTTATTTATTCGCAAGTAGGTATTGGTACCGATATGCCTAATCCATCCACTCAATTAGAAATTGTATCTGGAAATCGTGGGATCTTAATACCGCAATTGCCACTAACTAGTGTTACCGATCAAACAACCATTTCAGCAGGGAATATTGAAAGCTTATTGGTGTATAACACAAATACTTCTTCAACGCTAAGTCCTGGATATTATTATTGGTTTGAAGGGCGTTGGAATAAGTTAATGGTAGAAGATGATTTGCCAGATAATATTGTGTTTTGGGATATTCAAAATAATGAATTTACCTATACAGATGAAAATGGAGATGATCATGTAATTAATATGTCTGACCTTGAAAATTTAACATACCTTGGGCTTAATACAGAAGATTTCACATTAGAATACACGGATGAAGATGGTGTGGTAACGAGTATAGATCTTGAAGATGTAATTAAACATTTTGAAGTCTTAACTACGATTGTAGCTAACAGTGATGGTACTTTTACATTTACAGATGAAGAAGGCAATCTAACTGTAATAGATATTAGTGATTTAGAAACTATAACGAGTTTAGCACTTAACGCAGATAACACGCATATCGATTATACCGATGAGAATGGTACAGTTACACAATTAGATTTAACGCAAATCGTACAGAATCTAGAAACACTAACGACTGTTGTTGAAAATAATGACGGTACATTTTCTTTTACAGATGAAGCAGGAAGCACAACCATAATAGACATTGGTAATCTTGAAACAATAACTTCAATTCAAGATAATGGTGACGGTACCATTACCTATAGAGATGAAAATGGTAATGAAACTGTTATTAGTTTATCGGCAGGACCAGCAGGTCAAGATGGAACATCAGCATACGAAGAATGGTTAGCAGCAGGGCACTCAGGATCAGAACAAGACTTTTTAGGTTCATTAGTAGGTGCAGATGGTGCCGACGGTATTGACGGAACCTCTGTAACAGTAACCGATAATGGTAATGGTACTATAACTGTAAGCGATGGTACAAACGATGTAATAGTTACTAACGGAACAGATGGTGAAGATGGAGTAGACGGCACCTCAGTAACGGTAACCGATAATGGTAATGGTACTGTAACCGTAAGTGATGGCACAACC
>NZ_JADOET010000029.1 GCF_015645385.1 Winogradskyella marina | reverse complement strand
TCTTACTTTGCCTATCTGAAAAAGTATTATAAAGCTCGACAAATGATAAACTTTGTTATTACACCAATCTGTATTGCAGTTTATATATTTGGATTCTATTTGCTACTACCTTACTTTAAGGATTACTTTTCAAAAGGGTTTTATACTTACATTCTAATTTCAGGTTTTCTTTCTCTTATTTTTGTTATCGCTATTATTATTAAGAGCACAATCAAAGAACAAAGCTTTTTAAGACAATTGCATAAATGATAAAAAATATCAATTTGAAAAAATACGCAAGACAACAACGTATATAGCTCATAGCTAATTAGTTGCTTAAACGAAGTTAAGGCAGATTTGGAAAGTCGCCAAATTTTTAAATTTGACGACTTTCCAATAAAAAAGATAAATAGTATCTCGAAGCGTCGGGATAAAAATCTGGCTTGTGCTTAATCGAAAATAATCGCTAATTTGTACGCTACAAGCCATATACAAAACCGTTAGAACCAAAACTCAAAAAACCTTTCAAACCCCACAACCCAAAAATCAAATCCCTAAAATACCAATCCAACCTAAAGTCTACTGCCTATAGCCTAAAGCTATAATCCACTTCCTCCAAAACCCAATCCACATTAGAATCTACCTTAGGGCTAAACAAATCACGACTCACAGGATAAGTATTCAGCAAACCATCATCAAAAGGCAAATCGATGAGGTCTTGGACATCATTAGCATTAAGACCATCACTCAACCAATCCTGTTCACGATCAGCAGAAAGCAACACTGGTTGGCGGTTCTTTTTATTATGAATTTTAGCAAACAAAGGAGATGCCGATTTAGTCAAAATTGTAAACGTCATCACGCCATCAATAAAAGTGTATAAACCAGCCAAAGACAAAACCTCATCCTGTTGATGCTTAAAATGAAAAGGATATTTTTTTCCCTGGTGCTCGTGCGGTTCAAAAAAACCAGTAACCGGAATAATACAACGTCGGCTTAAAGCCGAACGCTTATAAATAAAATGATCAAACAACTTTTCAGAACGCGCATTCAAACCACCACCATATTTCACCGCTTGCTTATAATAATCCTGAATACCCGAAGCTGATTTATTATCCGGCACAATACCCCAAAGACCAGGAGCAATCACCGAAGGCTCTTCCTGCGGAATCAATAAGAGTTCAGGATGCGCAAAACCATTCAAATGATATTGTGGCTGATCAAACGAATCCCGAAACGCTTCTTCAACCAAACGAACATCATAGCGCTGTTCCAATTGCACCACGCTTTTAGTCTGAGAAGTATGAAAACACATAAATATTCAATTTAAATCTTAAAGATAACATTAACGACTATTTTCCTTTCAAAATTTATAACCCCAATTTCCCAAACGAAAAAATAACAATCCAGCAACTTGCGAACCATACTTCGAGTATTATTGATGGTAATCAATACGACCGAACCTATATATTCAAAGACCAAATCCCGCCTTTTTACAATGATTTATCTGATGAAACCAATCAAGAGATAAAGGAAGTTGTTGACCTTTTCAATAGGAATGAATGGATGCCAATATCTACTTTTATTGAAAATCAATACAGCGAAAATGGAATTTGGTACAACAAAGAAAACTTCTCAACTTACCTTCCCGGAAGTACTTATAAATATAGCAATATGGGCGCTAATATTGCTGCCCTTGTTATTGAAGAAGCAAGTGGTGAGAATTACATTCAATTTGTTCAAAAATACATACTTGACCCCCTTGAAATGAATCAGTCTGGATGGCCTTCAAAAAATTACTACCCTGATTACGTTTCCACATTGTATTGGTATGGATACCCAATACCAGAATATGAACTAATTACTTATGGTGATGGTGGTTTTATGACTAACATCAAAGATTACAGTAAGTTTCTTATTACGATAATTAAAGGGTATAATGGTGAGGATAATATATTAAATACTACTAGCTATGAAGAAATGCTGAAAGATCCAATCTCAGATGATTCTAAGAATGGTGTTTTCTGGAGCGTAGATTCAGAAAAGATTGGGCATAGCGGTAATGATCCAGGAGTGAAATCTCACGCATATTTTTTAAAAAATAATGGAAAGGATATAATCGTACTTGTCGATACATCCAATACAGAAAATGATATGATAGAGGTTAGAGATATATACAGAACGCTTCTAAAATATATGTAGCAATAATAACAGTGGCTAAGCCGTATAAAACAAATTGCTAGTGCAAGCTTACCTACGAAAATCCGATAAGATTTTAAAACACCTGAAATGGTATATACAAATACAGCTTAAATTTAATTATTAACCTGTAGCCATATTCCAGGACGAGACAGTGGAGATAGTCCGTTACTTGTTCCTGATCTAGATTAAGTGGACTACAGTTAAAATATAGGGAGATGTGCGCCAAACAGCGCGCATAGTTGGTGAGGGTGCTCTGGCTTTTACCCGAGAGTTCGACGGAACGCTTGAATTTATAATAGAGCGTTTTAAATTCTGGAAGGGAGAGAATGGCCCGTACAATAAGGGGCTTACTTTTTTTTCATAACTTTAAATATTAGAATTGAATAATACTTAAAGGTAGCCAATCTTGATCTAACCATCACTTGAAGCCAACTTTAGGTTGAGTTCAATAACGCATGTAATTAATTGTTCGTTCTGTGCGCACTCTGTAAATCCTTAGGACTTTCCTTTGGTTCGTTTTCTTTTACTAATTTAGTCCCTGCAACACAACTAATCATATACAACACGTTGGCAATAATTAAACTCGAATGAGATATTTATAAAAATGAATCGTGAAATAATAGATATAAATGATTACACAATCTTATTGGAAGAGGCTTCTACCGATAATAATTTAATAGGTTCATGTTTTTTTGACGAGCCTGTAATAGCTATCGCCTTTTATGGTGCAGGTGATGTTGGTCTTACCGTAAAATTTGATAAAAAAATAAAAGAATTTCATCATACAAAAGGTATGGTTTTATCATTTTACGCTGATGATAAAGTGGAGTTTGAACATCATGTCTCAAGATTGAAACCTCTTCAATGCTTGGTGATAGCGACAACGATTAAAAACATAGACAAATTACCAAGTGAAGAAAGTCAATTTTTAGAAAAATTTCTACATCAGTTAGTACACCCAAAAGATCATTATGTTGAAGGTACTGTATTTAATATGAGCCCAGAAATGTTTCTATTAGTGGAACAATTCTTTAGCAATACTTACGAGGGCGAGATTAAAATGATGTTCTACAAAAGCCATATCACAGCTTTACTTTCTCACTATTTTGGACAATTGGCAAAACAACAAAACATAAAACTAAATATTTCTGAACTAGAAAAAATCAATCTAGCTCAAGAGATTTTATTATCCGATTTAGAGAATCCACCTTCCTTAACAGAATTGGCCAACAGAATTGGAACTAACACCAATAAACTTAAAATAGAATTCAAAGCCCAGTTTGGTGTTCCTGTTTTTAAATACTTACAAAACGAACGATTAAAGAAAGCCTATAATTTAATTAAAAACGAACAAAAAACTATCCAAGAAGCCGCTTGGGCTGTGGGTTATGAAAGTTTAGGTTCTTTCTCTAATGCTTTTGAAAAAAAGTTTGGCTATAGACCTAGCCAAGCTTAAAATTCTTTTCGAATAAACCATAATTCTTTTTGAATAAGTCTCTGGACCTATAGCTACAATAAATTTGTATCATAATTAAAAAACAAAAATTATGAAAACGAACATCTTAGTTATCGGAGGAACTGGGAAAACTGGTCGCCGCGTAGTAGAACAATTACAAAAAAAAGGAATTGAGCCTAGAATTGGTTCAAGAAGCGCATCACCAAGC
The DNA here is from genome assembly GCF_015645385.1 of Winogradskyella marina. GTDB lineage: Bacteria > Bacteroidota > Bacteroidia > Flavobacteriales > Flavobacteriaceae > Winogradskyella > Winogradskyella marina. The sequence continues at coordinate 3,201 of NZ_JADOET010000029.1, read as the reverse complement.
TTTGATTGGGATAATAAAGACACTTGGGTAAATGTTTTAAATGGCATTGAAAAAATGTATGTTACCTATTATCCAGACCTAGCTGTTCCTGGAGCTAAAGAAGCGATACAGAGTTTAACCTATTTAGCAAAAGAATTAGGAGTTAAAAAAATGGTTTTGCTCTCTGGAAAAGGAGAAACTGAAGCAGAAACCTGTGAAAAAATTGTAATGGATTCTGGAATCGATTATACAATAGTTAGAGCTTCTTGGTTTAACCAAAATTGGAGCGAAAGTTTCTTTTTAGATCCTATTCTTTCTGGAGAAGTTGCATTGCCAATGTCTGATGTTTTAATTCCATTTGTAGACACAAATGATATTGCAGAAGTTGCAGCAACTGTATTACTAGATGATACTTATAATGGTGAAATTATTGAGGTAACTGGTCCAGAATTGTTCACGTTTAAAGATATTGTGAATATCATTTCAAGGACTAGTAACAGAAAGTTAAGCTTCTATGACATCACATTAGAACAGTATATTGATGGTATGAAGCAAATGCAAATACCTAATGATGTTGTTTGGTTAATAGAGTATTTATTTAGTCATGTTTTAACCAATCCAAAGAATCAACTGGTAGTTAATGATATTGAACGAGTTCTAGGCAGAAAAGCAAAAACATTTCTAGAATATGCACAGAAAACTGCTGAAACTGGGATTTGGAACCAAGTTGAAGTCCAATAATTATAGCCATCAACAACGTTTATAAGTAATAGCGATTTGAATTAAAATTCAAATCGCTATTCTTTTTTATTTTGTAATTTACTTTCCGAAAAGTATCGCAAATAAATTCGCTACTACTCATAAAAAATTCGTCCTTTACCGAAATACAGTAAATGAAAATTAAATCCTACATAAAAAAACCTTACCCTTTTTATTACGAAGAATTAAAAAAAGTGCTTTTCATTCTTTGTGCTCTGGCCTTAGTAAGTTTTCTATTTACATATTTATTTGAACCTTTTAATGTAAATGTTTCAGAACACAGAATAAATAGTTTATGGATTGTTGTGTTGCATTCAGTTATTCCAATACCAATTGCTTTCATGTATGTTTTTTTTCTAAATAAATCAGTGAAAAATATTGAAAACTGGACTTTAGGTAAAGAGTTCTTACATTTGGCAGTAATCCTATTTCTTATAGGTCTTGCTAGCTTCCTTATTAGAGATTTTATTTACACTAATCCTGACAATTGGTCTTTTAGATACTTGTGGGAAGAAATTCGGAATACTTTTCTAGTTGGCAGTTTACTTTTGATAATCATTTTACCTCTCAATTTAGAACGATTGATTTACAAACACTCAACCGTTTTACAAAAATTACCAATTCAACAACAAAACACAAAGGAAGTAAATACAATAGCTCAAATTCAAACACCTATCTTGGAAGAAAAATTTGAGTTAGATATCCAAACTTTTCTTTTCGCTAAAGTAGACGGAAACTATCTCGAAATATTTTTCAGTACCTCAAACGGATTTGAAAAATACTTAAAAAGACTAACTTTAAAAGAATTTGACGACCAACTAAATGCTTTTTCTTTCATTTTTAAGGTACATCGCTCATACATTGTAAATCTAAAAGCCATTACATCCATTTCAGGAAATGCCCAAGGCTATGTTCTTAATTTGAAAGAATATACACAAGGAACTATTCCTGTTTCTCGGTCAAGAATTCAAGAGTTTAATCGAATTTATTCGAACAGAAGTAAATAACAACCTTGCATTTCGTCACTTTAGTTTGTCACCTATCACTTGACCAAAAACCACATTCATTTTGTTATTATAGTTGCAAAAAAAACAAGATTTAGTGGATACTACAAAAAGAAGATACGATTTAGATTGGTTTAGAGTAATTGCAATTTTAGCAGTTTATTTTCATCATTTAGGTATGCCTTTCAATGGCGATGGTTTTCATATAATGAATTCCGAATCAAGTAAATTGCTGGATAATATTATGGTCTATTTTGAACAATTTAGATTGCCTTTACTTTTTTTAATATCTGGCACTGGAACAGTGCTTGCATTCTCTAAACGCAATTGGAAAAAGTTTTTTAAGGAAAGAACAAGCAGACTTATAATTCCGTTAATTTTTGGTGTTCTATTTATTGTACCACCTCAAACGTATTATCAGTATATCAATGAATTTAATTCCTATTGTAAGATATATGCTGACGGACGATTTGAAACAAATCATCTTTGGTTTATAGAAAACCTTTATGTCATTTCGATAGTTGCAATACCTTTGATAATTTTTCTTAAATCCCCAAAATCTTATGGATTTAAAAAATGGTTTGAAAAAATGACGTCCTACAAAATAGGGCTACTGTTATTTGGTATTCCGTTAATCATTTCAACCATACTACTGAAAAGATATTATCCAACTGGGTCTTCTTCTTTAACAAACCTTTCCGAAACAACCTTTTACACTTACTTTTTTGTTTCGGGTATTTTATTTGCTAGCTCTCAAACATTTTGGGAAAATCTGAAAAATTTTAGACGCTTTCATTTTATTGTTTTTATTAGTAGTTCAATTTTATTCTATGGTTATTATTTCGTTCCCAATAATATTATTGAACCACATTTAAGCCTTTCTATTAGGTGGGATATTTGGTATGGCTTGTGCTGCTTATTGGGTTGGAGTTTTGTCTTGACCTTATTAGGATATGGTCAAATTCACTTTAACAAACCAAGTTTATGGCTAAAGAAAATGAACGAGGCTATTTACCCATTTTATATTTTGCACCAAACAGCAATTGTAGTTTTTGCATACTACATTGTTCAGCTCGAACTTAATATTCCACTTAAAATATTAATTCTTTTTATAAGTTCATTTCTTGCAATCGTACTTATATATCGTTTTATGATTTATCCCTTCAGAATTACCAGAGTTCTTTTTGGAATGAAAAACAAACCTAAATAAACAACTACCGCCAACAATGCTTATATTTTATTGCTAGTTTCTAGCTTGCTTACGAATATTCCTGCGTAATATTCTATTCGGTTTTTATTTGCTAAATTAGTGAATTAAACACGAAATAAACCATATGCTAAATCGTTGTGCAACATTTTGACCAATGAACTTTCCTGAAATAGGTTGACTAAAAATTAAGCAATTAATTACAGTCACTTATGAAAACACAAAATGAACACTGGCGAAAAAAAAGCTACC
>NZ_JADOET010000028.1 GCF_015645385.1 Winogradskyella marina | reverse complement strand
GCGTGGTTAAGCAACTAAGTTAACAAATAAAAACCGAATAGAAAATCCGCGAGGATTTTCGTAAGTAGGCTAGAACCAAGCAATAAATTATATACAGTGTTGTAAGCCGTTTTTTATTCAGTTTATGATTTAAAATTCCTCCAAATTTCGTGTAATTCATCAACTTCTTTTTCGGTCATATATTTATTGAAAAGCCCACAGTTCGTGAAATAAGCCATACATTCTCCAAACTTTAAATATTGACTTTTTGGAATTACTCTTTTTGCTAAACACTTTTTTAATATTCCTATTCGTTTATTTTCGTCTTCGGCAATTATTTGGTCAATTTTCAAAATATCAGTTATCGAAAATTTGTCTTTAACTGACTCAATTGTTTTTATTTCATTCCAATATTTTCTTGCTCCAATTCCTTGTTCTACATTACGAAACCTATTTTTATCTAAAGCGAATTTCAATGGTTCTTTGCGCTGAACATCTAATTTTTCGGTTACAATTTCAGTCCAAAATTTTTCAGTTTCCAGACTTATAGTTTCATTCCAATAAATCAAAAGTTCATTTTCCAATGATTTAATTTGAGATGAATTTAATTTACTAACTTTAGATTCGTTAGTTAAACATTCCTTAGTGAATTTTGAGAGTTCAAGAAAATAAGGTTTTGTTGCGTTGTCAATTTCGGTTGATTTACGAACGATTCTTTCGTGGATTTCAACTGTTTTTAAAATCTTTTCAATGTTTTCGATTTTTGTCAATTCGTTCCGGTTTTTCTTAAATGGCTTACAACGTTGTTGTATATGGTTTGTTGCGTGTTTTAAGTAACTAATTTAGTAAATAATTACTGACCAAGAAAATCCGCGAGGATTTTCGTAAGTAGGCTAGAACTAGCAATAAATTATATACGGTGTTGGCAACTGTGCTTTATGAGTTTTGTAGTTCAAAATATGTGTTTTCAAAATTTCCATTTGCTAAATCTTTTTCTGCTATTCCGAAATAAATTCCACCACTAGCTCCAAAACCAGAAAAATTTGGTTCATAATCAGACATATCGATTTGCAATAAAAGTCTTATTTTTTTTTGATTTTCTAAAACTCTATGTTGGTCTATTATATTTAATTCTGATAAAGTTTTTAGTTTATGTCCAATAGATTGTAAAGCCCAAGGATAGTTTACATCTCCCTGTACAGCTTGTGCATTTCCTAATATCTGATGTCCGATATCTTCTCCAGCTGATGTTAATTCATTTATTATTTCTGAAGCTTCAAATAGTAAATTATCATCTTCATCCGTAAAATTCAAATCTAGGATTTTATAGTTTTGATATGATGGCAAACTGAATTGCTTGAAATATTCAATCTCGCATTCATTAAATTTTGCCAAATCGCTATATTTTTCAGGGTAGTTTCTTTGTTCTAAATTCGATAGTTTTTCAATGAAGATTACACGATGCATATCTTTAAGATTTTCATATCGATAATCATCTTGGTTGGTCGAAAAGAAAAATAATAATAAACCATTTTTTGGAAGAGAATTTAACTTGTCGAGCTTAATTTCAGATAGATTTATTTGTCCTAAAAAGCCAAACGGAAATCCATTTAGATTTGGCCATTCCATTTCTTTTCTTAAATCAGGTAAACCTCCAAATTTCGATTTTCCAATTCCGATTTTTGAACTTGTCTTTTTAGTTTTAACTCCAATTGTCGGTTCTAGTAATTGCGTGATTTTTTCAGAATCCACGTCCCAAGGCAGTTTCCTTAATTCTGACTCTATTTTGGATTTAAGCTTTTTTTTAAATGGAAATATATTCATCTAAATTCAATGTTTCTCGGTTGCTTTTGCATTGTTGCCAACGTGTTTGTATATGGTTTGTTGCGTTGTTAAGCAACTAAGTTAACAAATTAAAACCGAATAGAAAATCCGCGAGGATTTTCGTAAGTAGGCAAGAACCAAGCAATAAATTATATACAGTGTTGGCTTTAGTTTTTTGCAAACTCAATTAGTGGTTTAACATTTCCATTGTCAGCTTCTTTCAATGCATTAATATACTCTTTTCTAATTTCATTAGCTTTTACCATATTAGACTGATGCCACGAAAATATTTCATTTCCAAATATTGATTCCATAATTACGTCTGCCATCATTCTTGAATGTCTTCCATTTCCATTTGGGAAACAATGAATAGATACTATTCGATGCTTGAATCTAATTGCTATTTCTTCTGGTGAAAAGGTTTTGTTTTCTATCCAATATTTGGTATCGTCCAGTAAATTTTTTAATTCTAGCCCAATTTTTGTCCATGGAATTCCGATGTTTTTTTCAGTTCTTCTAAATTCACCAGCCCATTTCCATACGTCACCATACATTTTTTTATGTAAGTCTTTAACAAACTTTTCTGTCAAAATATTTTCAGGTTTCAAATTTGTGTGAATAGTCCATTCGACAGCTTTTTCAATGTTCAGTTGCTCAAATTCATCCAACTCTCCTTGAGTCGTAATTGATTTTATTTTAAGACCATCCTTTTCTTCTTCTTCTAAGGGTGTTTGTCCATCTTTGTAAACGAATTCTAATCCCATAATGACTTTCTCATTTCTCGTTTTATTTCATTAGCAAGTTCCTTTATGGTTTTGGCTATCTTGTCATCTCCAATTCCTTGGTCCTCTAGTTTCATATTTTGATTGGTCCGTAATACTATTTTTTGAGCCAGTTTATCTGCTTTTTTCTGTATTAAATCGTCTATGGTCTCATTTTTTGGGACCAATGCATATACCAATTTTAAATCCAGAGCCATGGCAACATCTTTTAAAGAATTGAGTGTTATCGTGCCATTAGCCTCACTTTCCTCAATTCTTTTTACGCCTTGTCTTGTAATATTTAGTTTAGCACCAAGTTGGGCCATGGTCATATTAAGTGCAGTTCGAATAGTATTTATCCATCCACGTTCTGGGACCAGGACCTTTCTGCTTTCAGAGAATGGTTGTAGCTTTTGGTCCAATTGTTCGATTAAAAGTTTTCGCTTATTTCTCATTTTTTTGTAAATATTTAAGTTTACAAAACATAAATAATGTAAACTTTTGTGTTTACAAATATATAAAAAAGTCAATATATAAGTTTACAAAAAATAAAAAAAGTAAACTTAAATGTTTACTTATGAATGTTCTTTAAATTAAAGCCAACGTGTTTGTGTATGGTTAGTTGCGTGGTTAGGCAACTAAGTTAACAAACATTTACGAACCCGTGAAAATTCCGCAGGAATTTTCGCAAGTAAGGAAGAACCTAGCAATTAATTATACACGTTGTTGTGCTTTCGTTATTTGTTTAACTTTTCCTTGATTAATTCAGATAATTCTTTTGTGGATTCTAGTAAATTTTGCATATCCGTCAATAAGTTCTTTTCCGTAAAATCTTTTAATTGAAAAGTTCCATTTGTGATATTAATAACTGAAATTATATCTTGCTCCCTAATTAATTGATTTGATAATTTTGGATTTATATTTAAAATAAAATTTATACCTCCAAGACCAACCGCTTTTTGGCTATCCTTTAAAAAAACATCATTATTACCAGATGATCTTTTAATAACTTCGTTTTGAGTAGTTCTCAAATCTAGTAGGCCGTTCCTTATTTCATCTGACATTAACTTAATGTCTCCCGTAGAAATTAAAGATTCTATAGTGTTTGTATTAAAATTAATATACCAAAATTCCCAATTAAGTGCACCAAGAAGAGGAATGACATCATTAGTACTTTCTGCTTCAGGTAACTTTTCTAAATAATTTTGATATTTTGAAAGACTCGAATCGAGATTTATAATGTTTTTGTTAATATAAATAGTGTCCTTTTCTAAATCTTGTAGCACCTGTTTATAATAATTATTGCGAATTTTTGAGCTTTTTCTGTTTTCATTCCAATTATTAATCTGTAACGCTATCAAAATTCCGATAACTACAAGCACAATTTCACCAATCGCATATTTAAAATACTTTTCAGTTTTGTTTTCCATAAGTAAGTTTTGGCGAATTTTTCTAAAGAATTTTATCATTGGTTAGCGGTTTGACATAATGAAGCACAACGTGTTTGTGTATGGTTAGTTGCGTGGTTGGGTAACTAAGTTAGCAAACATTTACGAACCCGTGAAAATTCCGCAGGAATTTTCACAAGTAGGGAAGTACCTAGCAATTAATTATACACGGTGTTACCCAACGTTTTTTATTATTTGTTCAATTTCACAATCTGTTTTAATATCTTTTCCTTTCTCTGTAAACTCATATAAAAGAGGTTTTGTTGAAGTATTCTCAATAAATTTATTATCAACTAATAAATTTAAATATTTTCTTATTTCCTCATTCTTATAGCCAGTTGATTGAGCAACTTCTTTTATAGAAAACCATATATGTTCAATGGGTTCTACACAATTATCTGAGTGAAGCCACAGTTCTTTTAAAAGCCGTTTGAGTGGTTTCAATAAATATGTTTGTTGTATTCCGTTTTTTATTTTTTCAATCCAGTTTTTGTCTGTTGGTTCAACAATAATTGCTTTAAAATTAAATTTTTCACTCTCAATTCCAACACCTTTTAAATCGTCAATATGTAAGTCAAAATCAAAAGCTGGTGGAAACTTTGATGAGTTAATATTCCGAGATTTTAAAACTTTCCGATTTTCTTTTTCGTTTACAATTCGGCTGACTTTTATTCCATAATATTTTAAAGTCAATCTTATTTTTGTTTTAGTTCTATATGATGTTGTATAAATATGAACTTTGTGACCTTGATTTTGCAAATCAGAAATCAATTCACGTGTGCCTTTTCGCATTTCCTCAATTCCGAACAGTTTTGCAATTCCGTTTCTGTTTTCAGTTTCAAATTCCTTCCCGTTTGGAATTAATGTGCTGTCAAGGTCAAAACTTATATTCATTTATTTATTGTCAAATATTGTTTTCGATTCGATTCCGTGATTTTTTGTCAAATGTTGGGTAACGGTCTCGGCTATGAACAGTTGCGTGGGTTGGCACGGACTTTTGCAAGTACACGACAAGCTGAAAATTCCGCAGGAATTTTCAGGATAAGCCTGTAATAGCAATTGTTTATAGCCATTGTTGTGCAACGTTTTTATAATTCGATTATTAATATTACTCCAACGGAATTCAGATTTTTCATTTTCTGTTCGTCATTTATTCCAACATTATTATTTGTCTCAAATTTGCTAAAGTCAGATTGTCCGTTATAATTTATGCCAGCATAATAATTATCAAATATCTCATACAAAAATCCAAGTCCAATTTGTGCTCCAAAATTCCAGCCTTCATAAATATCTTTTTGAGTACCATTTATAAATCGGTATTCATCTTTGATTATCGTCTGTCCAAAGAACCCTAAATTTGCAAATATTTTAAAGTCATCGGATATTTTAGAATTCAATGTAAACAACAATGGAATTTTTAACAAACTTCTTTCGTGGTAAAAGTTTCCAATTGAGTTAAATCCGTTACCTGATAATTCGTTTATTCCAATACCTGTTGCTATTCCAAATTTTTGATTTAGATTGTAATTCAAAAGAATTTCTCCACTGTTACTATTCAGATTATAATTCGGTTCGTTGTCGTTTTCCATAATTCCGTATCCAATTCCACCGTATCCAATTATATTGAATTTGGATTCTTTAACTTCGTCTTGAGCTTGGATAAGATTAAAAGTCAAAAAGAAGGCAAACAGTAAGATGTAGTTCAGTTTTTTCATTGATTTTCGATTTTTTGTTAAATGTTGCACAACGTGATTGTATAAGATTAGTTGCGTGTTTTAAACACTAAAGTTAGCAAATAAATCACAGATAGAAAGTCCGCGAGGACTTTCGTAAGTAGGCTATAACCTGCAATTAATTTTATACGGTGTTAGCTGTAGTAATTTTCTTCATTCCGATTATTGTTATAATAATTCCAACTCCAAATAATAGCCAATAATAAATGTCAAAATTATAACCAACCAGCCAATTGTCATAAGAGGTTCCAATATTGTTTGTCGTAACTATAATTAAGTTTACAATGAAATGAAGCACTATGCAATAACCGATTTTTTTAGTTTTCAAATATATTATCCCGAGTATAATTCCACTTATGAAAGTCGGTATTAAATTATTAGGTGTTTCAATATGCATTATTGAAAAGCAAATACTTGAAACAATTATTGCTAAAATCGGTTTATTCTTTTCTAACAATTTTTCTAATAAAAATTTTCTGTAAAATAGTTCCTCGACTATTGGTGCAATTAATAATGTGGAAATCAGACTGTAGATTAAAGCAATATTATTGTTAGAACTAACAAAGTTATTATTTGTAGAAATTCCTTGATAATATTCCATTATTTTATTGAAATCCCAAAAAGGTTTATTTATTAGTAACAAACCAATTCCAATTAGAGGTAAATACAAATATACTCGAGGATTATAATTCTGAACTTTAAGAGCTTTTTTAAAATCAAAATTTGGTTTCCAAAAGAAAAAATAAATGGGTAAAAATGCTCCAACAATAGATACAATTTTAGTTATTCCAAATATATGAGTAAAGTCATCTGGTTCTCCAATCAAATATTTAATCGGAAGAAGTATTGCGAGTTGAATTATTGTCCAAAATACAAAAGCTAAAATTGTATATAAAAATGCTTTAATTATACTCATTTTTTTTTGGGACGATTTGGTTTTTATTACAGCTAACGTTTATGTATAAGAATAGTGCGGTTTTGTGTGCGAGGATTTTCCGCAGGAAAATCAGACGTAACAAAAGGGCACGGACTTTCGATTAAGCACTAAACTAAGCATTATTTTTATACGGTGTTGGCAACTGGCTTTTATTTATTCGGTTAGTTCTTTCGAGAAATATATTCGTCTGTGTCCTTTTGGAAAACCTTTCATTTCTCCAATTGGTTTATATCCATTTTTCAAGTAAAATTTCTCTGCTTGAAAATCAAACGTGTCGAGCATTGAAATTTTTGCTCCTTTTTCAATAGCTATTTTTTCAGCGTGTTTTAAAATCCGTGTGCCAATTCCTTTTTTTCGGTATTCTTCTTTTACCCACAAAATATTAATTTCAAGTCCATTCCAATATCCAAGTCCGGCTAATATTCCACCAATTTCAATTCCGTTTTCATCTTTTGCTACAAATTCCAAGCGAGTCCAAATATCAGAAATTGCTGGAACTTTACTCAAATTGTATTCGTTAATTCCGTCAACGATTTTCTTTATATTCTCCTTTTCGCAAGGTTCAATAGTAAATTCAGTTTTTATTTCCATTTGAGTGATTCAGCTTGTTGCCAACGTGTTTGTATATGGTTTGTTGCGTGGTTAAGCAACTAAGTTAACAAATAAAAACCGAATAGAAAATCCGCGAGGATTTTCGTAAGTAGGCTA
>NZ_JADOET010000027.1 GCF_015645385.1 Winogradskyella marina | reverse complement strand
TTCAAACTATTTTTTTGCCTTCTAAACGGCTAAAAAAAATCTTTTGAACGTCTAAATAATAACTAAAAAGAGTCAACCTATTTCAGTATAATACAATAGCTAGTGAATAAGAATTATAAAATATTTGTCCTACTATTTGCCGCATTATTTTTAATTGGCTGTAGCTCAACCAATAAATTAGTTAAGAAAGCTAAACAATTAAATTGTGGGAAACCGATTGAATTCATTTATGATAGACAGAGTGATATAGTTAAACTTGAACTTATAGAACAAGTCCATGGCGATTATAGGATTCCCAATTATGAATCAGAATTCAGATACGTAATCTCTGAGTTTGATAAAAATAGTAATTCTGATATTAAAGTCAATAATGGTTTTGGGTTTCAACATGATTCCATTATTTACGTTAACACGAGAATAGAAAGAATTGTTATGAAGTTTGGAGATCTCAAAACAACTCTAGAAACTGATATTAATTTTAAACTGAAGCATAATGAAATTAGAATTACTGGTATTCATTCAGGTCATTGGGAAATCTCTACAAATGTTATGTTCAGGAAAACACTAATAGACGCTGTTCATCAGTTTCTTCAAATGAATTGTGATTACTGACGTTGTACAACACCGTATACAATTAATTGCTAGTTATAGCCTAGTTATGAAAGTCCTCACCTATTTTCTATTCGGGTTTTATTTGCTAAATTAGTTACTTGAATACGCCACTAATCATATACAAACAGGTTTCAGAAAAATAAAGAAATACCCAACATTGCAATCAAAACCAATAACCCCAAGACTGACCTGTTACAAATGTATGAGTCCTAAAAGCACCTGTATTTGTAAACACATCAGTTCATTACAGACGAAGACGCGTTTTATTATTCTGATGCACCCCAAAGAATACAAGAAAGAAAAAAATGGAACGGGACACATGACGAAGCTTCAACTGGAGAATTCAGAAATTATTGTAGGTGTCGATTTCACCAATAATAAGCGTGTTAATGACATACTGGCAAATGAAAATAATAGCTCTTTTTTATTGTATCCAGGAAAAGAGAATTTCAATTTATCGGTAAGGAAAAGTTCAGAAGTAAAGTCTTTTATGGGCAATAAGCCACACCTCTTCATTTTAGATGGCACATGGCCTTGTGCGCGTAAAATGCTAAAACTAAGTACGAACTTGCAAAAGCTACAACGCGTGAGTTTTGATAATGCTATTAAATCAAAATTTATCATCAAACAACAACCAGAATCGCTTTGTTTGAGCACTATTGAGTCTGTTTACACGGTTTTAAATTTACTAAACGAAGGAAACGTTGAGCACTGCGATACAACAAATTTCCTTGTGCCTTTTGAAAAAATGATAGCCCATCAACTAGAATATCTGCGCAACCCAAAGCATAAAAATTACCATGATACAGTAAAAAATACCCTTGTAGCTAAGAACCTATATAAAACGGAAAGAAATACTATTTTTGAAATAGAGCGTTAAGTGTAGTTTTAATTTTTATTGCCTAATTTACATGCTCAACCACGGAATAAATCATTCACCTTACCACACATGGATTGAAAATGAATAAAAAACAACGAAAAGTATTTTATCCGACACTATTTTTTTTGGGCTTGATTTTAATGGCTTGGCAAATCTCAATCTATAGAAATACAATAATTGATTTAAAAATTTTATTCGGAATTATTCTTTTTGTGGGCATTATAGCTTTTTTCATGGACGTTAAAAATTACGGAAAAACCTATAAATACAGTGGTGTTGGACTTTATTTTTACGCGGCAATGCACTATATATGTGGATTTGGATTTATAGTGTGTTCTTTGTTTATGCTATCTAATTATTATTTAGCAGAAACCGAACCAATTAAGAAAGAATTTGAAATTGTAGAATGCTCGTCGTTGCCTGGAGTTGGGAAATATCGCAAACACGAAAGGCAGCCAACATTCAAAATAAATTATAATGGAGAACTAAAAGAGTTAGTCTTCCCACATAAATATTATGAGAAAAGAAACTTTTATTCAACTGTGGAATTGGAAACTCGTGAAGGTTATTTTGGTTTTGACATTTTGGAACATAAACATATAAAATAAAAGAATAAAAAATCTGTGTTAACTTTAAGTATACTCATGAATTGATCACTGCGGGTTTTTATTTCACTAAATTCGGTGCTCAACCAGAAATAGCTTTAGAAGTCATTTTTATATGTCTTTAAGCACTAATAAGTTAAATTATGAAACTAAACCTACTATCTTGTGATGCGCAACGGCCAGACAAAAGAGCGATAGCCAACTGCATTACTGAAATTTCTGTTAATGGCAATGCATCCTTGTCTAATGAGCTTACCGATATATTATTAGAAGGAGATGCTGTAGATATTGAGGTGGATGATAAAAACTCAGGTTCGGCCTTAAGAGCCTTGCGAAAACTAGATATTGATTACGAGATTCTCGATTAAAATTCAAAAACAAAAATGATTCACCTTATAGTAGGCAATACAGGTTCAGGAAAAACAACCTACGCTAACGAATTAAAAAAACGTATTAATGGAGTGGTGTTTTCAATCGACACGTGGAATAACGTTTTGTTTCTTCCAGATAAAAAAGAAACCGATGGTTTAGAGTGGTTTTTAGAACGCATTGAACGTTCTGAGCGTATGATGTTAGAGCTCACTCATCAGTTAGAAACCATAAAAACGGATGCCATCTTAGATTTAGGATTGTCTAAATTTGGCCATCGTGAAAAATTCAGGAAGTTCGCGGAAATGAATGGCTATACCATAAAATTACATTTTTTAGACGTTTCTAAAGCGACGCGACTAGAACGTGTACTCAAAAGAAATACCGAAAAAGGCGATACGTTTGAGTTTGAAGTCACGCAAGACAACTTCGATTTTATGGAAACTTGGTTTGAAAAACCAACCGAAAAAGAGCTTAGTGACGCGTTTGTAATTTCAGAATAAATAGGGTTCAATGGCTGAGATTGAAGCACTTTTGCTACGTAAAATGCGAAGGTGATAAACTTCAATATTATCATTTCGTTAAGATTCGCGACATAAATTATGTAACACATAATTTAATATCACATAATTTTTTGAAGTCGCAAAAGTGCTAATCCAGAGGTTTAAAACCTTTCAATCTTTTAGACTATGCACTATATTTAAAGAACACAAAACTTTGGATATAACATGCGAATAGGTATTATTATTGGACGAATTGGTGGTGTCGATGGTGTAGCACTCGAAACCGAAAAATGGATAGATGTTTTAAAAAAATTAGGTCATGAAGTTTTCATCATGTCTGGTGAATTCGAATCCTGGACCATGGATCGTGAGCATCATTATTTGTATCCTGCCTTATCATTCTTTTCAGTCGAAGCAGAATGGGGACAACGTAAAGCCTTTTTTGAACCCGATAAGAATCCAGATGCCTTATTAGAACATGTTGAAAAAGCGTCGAATAGAATTCATTTCGCTATGCGACAATGGATAGCCGATAAGAAAATTGATGTTATTCTTTCCGAAAATGCCTCGGCATTGCCTTGCCATTTGTCCATGGGAGTCGCCATTAAAAAACTTGTTGAAACTACAGGTATACCTATTGTAACGCACGATCATGATTTTCATTGGGAGCGTGGTCAACGCTATGTGTCTGTCCACCCAGAGATCAACCACTATGTCGATAAGAACTTCCCATTATTGCTGCCTAATGTAAAACACGCTGTTATTAATACATTCGGAGTAGAAACCTTTAAAAACCGATTTGATATTGATGCTACTTTGGTGCCAAATGTTATGGATTTTAATCGCGTATACGGAGTGCCAACACCAGAGAATGAATTTTTTCTGAGAGACGTTGGTGTTTTAAAAGATGAAATTGCCTTACTGCAAGTCACGCGTATCGTTAGACGTAAAGGAATTGAAACCGCCATATCTCTAATAGATCAATTAGATGATAAAAAGCTAAAATTAGTCATAACAGGAAATAATAATGACGATGAAAATAAGACCTATTACAATGAGTTAATCGACCAAATTCACGATTTAAATTTATCGCGTCAAATCATATTTGCAGCACATAAAGTTTTAGATCATAAAGATTTATCAGATGTGTATGCACACGGAAGAGCAGCCACTTATTTTAGTACCTATGAAGGTTTTGGCAATGCTTTTGTGGAAACCATCCTCGCTAAAAAACCAATTTTTGTAAATAACTACAAGCCTGTGTATATGCAAGATATAGGCAACAAAGGTTTTGAAACCGTAATGATTGAAGATAGCAATTTAACGCCAGAAAGCGTGCAACAAATGTCTGATATTATATACAATCCGAAGCGTTGTAAAGAAATCGGAGAGTACAATTTTAGCATTGGTAAAAAACACTTTTCGTATGAGGTATTAGAAGAAAAGTTAAGCGAATTATTCACATTTTAAGCGTTAAAACATGACTGATAAAAAAACAACAAAAATCTCTACTATTTTAAATGAGTTAAAAAAAGAAAACATAAACACTTGGTTCGATTTAGGCTTATTTATGGATAAGTTTAAAGAGAAAAATTTACCATCAGTATTTAAAGGTAATGCCTCTACGTTTGATACGCATCTGGAAAACGGAGGCATTGCGTTTTTAACCTTTTATTTCACCATTGATGGCATTACGGTAGAAACCGAAAAATATGCTAAAACCTTTAAGAGCATCTATCCAGATATTCCCATTCACTTTATAGCAGGTGAAATTAAGCAAGAAGCCGATGAGTTAATACCAAAAACTGCCTTTAGAAAAGTGATTCCAGAAATGGAAGCCTTTGATGCGTGGCCATTATATAAGGACTTCTTTCAAATTACTATGGAACGTGGGAGTGAAGCTTATAATAGCCTCATTGGTAAGTTTTGGAAAGAGGTTTTAGTACTTGTAGAGAAATTAGGAAACTATATTGAAGAGCATGACATTTCATTATTATACCTTATTAATGTCTGTTCTAATCCTGGAAACGTATCATTGGCTTTGGCAACCGTTTTAATTTCAGAATATTTAGGCATTCCTGTGATTAATAATAATCACGATTTTTATTGGGAAGGTGGTAACAGAGAAGTCGAAATAAAAAAGAAAGGTCTTAAAAAAGGACCAAGAGATTTCTTTTTTCACAATGCACATGTAGGCGAATTTTTCTCAATTATTGAAACCATTTACCC
Organism: Winogradskyella marina; assembly: GCF_015645385.1. GTDB lineage: Bacteria > Bacteroidota > Bacteroidia > Flavobacteriales > Flavobacteriaceae > Winogradskyella > Winogradskyella marina. Next base: position 4,995 of record NZ_JADOET010000027.1, on the reverse strand, counting down.
ATGGGAAAGTCGCTCGTGGATGAATGTGAATATCAATAGAATTCAGCAAGATCATTTAATAAATGTCAATGGTCATAATCCGGCTAACGTAGCCTTGTTAGGCACAGCTGTTGATACTAAATTGCATCAGATGAGTAAGCGCGATATTATCAAAGCGTTTATGCAAGTGTCTACTATTTTTGCTAATAAAAAGGATAGTATAACGGTTCATACTGCTGCACATCATACCGAAAGTAAGCGCTCTTTAAAGCCTATTCTATTAGGTCATAAAACGATAAAAAACTTCGATTTTGTAAATAACAATATTGTGTTTTTACAGCCAACAAGAGTGATTAGTAGAAAATCTATTGAGCTGAATTTTAAACTCATCAAACGCTTGTTCTCTTATGATTCATTTGCTGAAAAATTTCATACTAATCCACAGCTAAAATTATCGTTAATTGTTTCAGGACCTATTCCACATGGTCAGCAGAATTATTATCACGATCTAAAAAAGGACTTTTCAGATTTTCTAAAAGAGCTTCCAAAAGCATTTAAATCGCGTGTGTTGCTTGGGTTTTTATTTAGTGAATTCGATAAAAATGATTTTAAAAAGAAACACGAAAAACCATTAGATATAGAGCAGCTATTTGATGTGGCATCATTGATATTACTGCCAAGTCAAACCGAAGGACGTGGTTTGCCAATCATTGAAGCTGCTGCCTGTGGAACACCGATTTTTTGCAGACAGTATGAACCAAGAGAAGTCTATGATGAGGTTATTGGTCGTCATCTAGACGAGTCGCTTCGACTTAATGTTTTAGAATTTAAAGGCTCAAAGGTCCCAAAGAAATTAGCAGAAAAAATCTGTGACCATGTGTTTTATCCTCAAAATAGAATGGTCGATGTAACGCACAACAGAAGTGTGATTAAAAAACGTTACAGCTTAGAGGCGTTGGAAGAGAATATGCGTTACATTTTGCAACGTATGTATTACCAGTTGGTCTCTGTTTCTATTGAAGATAATCCACAAGTCATTAATTTATTAAAGCAATATAAGGAGTCTGTAGATTTTGAAAACGAAGATCTCAATGCGATTCTCAATAAAAAGAAGCGCCATTATTTGCCAGGTTATGGTCGTTTGTCGTTTATGCACTATTTAAAAAGCTTAATTGATCCTAGCTTTTTTAGAGTTGAAGAACAGTTGGTAAAAGGCCGTGTCATGCGTTATGCTAGAACGATGGAAAATGATATTCCAGATTTAGTCAACACAAATCTCGAACTCATTCATAAATATTACAATGCAATTGATGATATATTTAAATATGTAGATGGTGAAATCTCTATTCGTCACGATCATGCCTTGGCATATCGTCATAGAAATAAAAAATCTTATGCGTATCAGGCCTTTACTTATCAAGAAGTCACTGGTTTGGTAAATATGATTTATACAGATGTATTTAAACCAAAAAACTTACCAGATTTAACCTTAGCACCACAGTTTTTTGCCGATTGGGAATTAGCACTCTTTCAACTTACCAATAGTCAGTATTTAGGTATAGACGATCGAAAAATTCTAACTAAGAATTTAAAGAAAAATGTGCCTAAAGGTTATTTTCCTGGTCGATTTATTAAACATGAATTAGAGTACTTTGTATTACAACCTATAAGAGCTCAGTTACAATTAACGATAGAGCAGGAGTTAACGTCAGACATACTTGAAGCCAATGTAGACAAATTAGAGAAAATCTACATTTTTATTCACGAGCCAAGAATTACAAAATGGTTCTCTAGTGCAGATATTAAAGAGTATTTAGAAAGTGGAAAAGAGCCAGAACTAGGCTTGTTGTACAATGCAGGAGTTATTCAGATTGTAGAAACAAAACAATGGTCCGAAGGAGTACATTTTCCACAAATGGGTGCGAAAGCCATTAAGATATTACGCGCTATAAAAGAGGCAGATGGTTTCATAATAACCAATGGAGAATATGCAGCTATGATGACAGATATTATTGAAATCGACCACTTTCATATTGGTAAGGTGATGTATCAAATGACCGCTAAAATAATGGGTATTCCTAAAGGTAGTGGTTTTATTCAGTTTGTGCCAGCAGGTGTGCGTACCACTTTAGCGTATCCTACGCCAATACAAACAGCGAAAGATTTTGATATGGTTCTTAAAAGTGATTTATATCAAGATTTAAAAGATAAGATAGGAGAGAAGGCATTGTTAAATATGATGACTGAAGATGCCATTGAAAACGGCACTCCAATTGCTAAATTATTAACGCAGATTAAAGAAGGTTTAGAACCGTCTAAAACGGTAGAAAAAGTAAAATCGTCGTATGCAGGAGGTGTTTATGATGATGGCTTACCTTGGAGTGGAGTGTTGGCTGAAATAGATACTAAAAAACACCGTTGGAAGTTTGCGGCACATATTGCCAATAAAGAGCCTAAAAATGTGCCAGCACTTGTAAAAGAGTACAAGAAGAAAAGTAAAAATCCAAATAAGATAGAGCTAGCTTGGAATGGTGGTTATATTTTGAATCCGGAATTGGTTGGTAAACTAGGCTTGCCAGAAACCTATATTGGTTCGCCTTTAGGACTTTTAATTATGGATAATAAAGTGTTTTGTCCACCACTTTTCAATAAACCAGCATTTATTATTTATAAAAATGGTGATGTTGATATTCGAAAAGTAAATAGTAAAGCGGGTTTAATGGTTAAAGGAAAAACGAAAGACTTAACATTTTCTAATTCCAATTATAATACACATAGCGCAACGGAACCATGTTTTTACGATTTGTCATTTACTGAAGATACCTACCAAGGCAACGGTAATGTTATAGTGAGAATAGCAGGTAACACCGTAAAAGAAATTATTAAAACGAAGTCTAAGGAAGATGTGCGTGTGATTCCTGTTGGAATTACATTGTCTATTCCTAAAGATATGTTTTCTGAAACTATGTTTGTTGAAGGTAAATCATTAGATATTCAACTGTTAGAACTAGAAGAAAACCCTTACAAATGGGATGAGATTTCTTATGCCATTGAAGCCGGACCTATGTTAATAGATGACGGTAAACAAATTTTAAATATGGAAGAAGAAGGTTGGAAAACCACCAATTCTATAAAAACACAAGCCGCACGTTTAGATTTTACAGATATGCGAGGCCCAAAAATAGCCGTTGGGATTACCAAAGCTGGAAAATTAATGGTGTTAATGGTCAATGGTCGTATTAGAGAATCCGTTGGTGCGACGCATTTTGATATGGTCGATATTCTTTTAAAATACGGCATGGATAAAGCAATGGGCTTCGATCCAGGAGGAAGTAGTACGCTTGTAGTCGATGGAAACATCATGAATATATCACCTTACAATAAAAACTATGAAAAAGATATTTATGCGCTGCCACCAGAACCAAGGTTTGTAGCTAATGCGATTATGGGTTGGATTGAAGGCTAACATAAAATTGATTTCTTAATGTCTGGTTGAGCGCAGTCGAAACCACTTTAATACTATAACGTCACTTCGAGTGAAATTTCGTTTTTTAAGAAATTTTGTATCGAGAAGCTTATATGTAACTAAGGTTCTCGATATAATTTTTTCGTTCCTCAAAAACCACTCGAACTGACGTTTTGTGGTGGTATTTATAAGTAATGTCAGGTTGAGCGCAGTCGAAACCTATTTGATGGCGTAACGACACTTCGAGTGAAATTCCGTTTTTTAGGAATTTTGTATCGAGAAGCTTATTTGTAGACACAAGGTTCTCGATATAATTTTTTCGTACCTCAAAACCACTCGAACTGACGTTTTTTGATAGTATTTATTTTCAGGATATCTGTTTGATTGTTGTCGATACTTATTTCAACAAATCCTCTAAAGCAGGTTTTAAATTCACAAATTGAAAATTAAAACCTTCAGCTTCTACTTTTTGAGAGCTGACACGTTGACTTTCAAACAAAAGAATATGCATGTCTCCTAGTACCAATTTCATGACAAATTTTGGAATATTGGGTAAAATCAAAGGACGTTTTAAAATGCGAGCTGCAGCCTTTGTTAATTCTCTATTACTTACCGGATTTGGTGCAACTCCATTATAAGTGCCTTCAAAGTTGTTGGTCACAGCATACACAAAAAGCGATGCTAAATCGCTTACATGAATCCAGCTTTGCCATTGTTTACCACTACCAAAAGCAGCACCTGCACCAAATTTAATGGGTTTTATCATTTCGGGTAAAGCACCTCCATCTTTGGCTAACACTAAACCAATTCTGATTTTTGCCACTTTACATCCCAAAGCACTAAAGTCATCGATGGCAGCTTCCCAGTCGTGTACAACCTTACCCAAAAAGGTTTCTGAAATTTCTGTATTGGTTTCTTCGTAATAGTTGACTAAACTTGTTGGGTAAATGCCAATAGCACTTGCGGAAACGATTTGGTCAATCTTATAATTATGTTTTTTTATGGTGTCTTGCAGCAATTGAGCAGTTTCGGTTCTACTCTTAAGAATGATTTTTTTGTAATCGTCTGTCCAGCGTTTAGATATAGAAGCCCCAACCATATTGATTATGGCAGAAACACCTTCAAAACACTTGTGATCTATGTCGTTTTTGTCAGGATCCCAATAAAACCCTTTGTAATTCGATTCTTTAGTTAATTTAGATTTTGAAGTCGTTAAATAATGTACATTAATACCTTCTTCATGACATTGTTTTACGATTTCTTGCCCAATTAATCCTGTAGCTCCTGTAATTAAAACGGTCATTTTTCCTTTTTATATAAATATACAAAAGGTTAAAAGGGTACGTATGCGATTTAGATATGATTTAACGTTTGAGGAACAAAACTTTTAAATTGTAGTATTTTCAATTTACTTCGGTCGTCAGTTCGAGTGTTTCGAGTGAGCGAGAAATGTAATGAGAACCTTGGTTACCTATAAGCTTCTCGATACAAAATTCCTGAAAAGCGGAATTTCACTCGAAGTGACGGAATTATAGTAGTGATTGGAAAGT
>NZ_JADOET010000026.1 GCF_015645385.1 Winogradskyella marina | reverse complement strand
TAGTCTCTAAAGTTGCTTTTTGGTAGCTTTTTTTTCGCCAGTGTTCATTTTGTGTTTTCATAAGTGACTGTAATTAATTGCTTAATTTTTAGTCAGCCTATTTCAGGAAAGTTCATATTTTAAATGTTGTATACCGTGTTTGTGTATGGTTAGTTGCGTGGTTTAAGCACTAAAATTAGCAAACCTATCTGCAGACAGGCAGGTAAATTACAGATGGAAAGTCCAATAAGACTTTCGTAAGTAGTCTAGAACTAGGATAATATTTTATAATGTGTCCAACACGTTTTTACTATTTAGTTATTATGAAGTCATCAAATGAAGTTCCATTTGTAAGGAATGAATTAGGAATATCAATACTTATTAAACTTTCATTCTCTAAATTAACACGAACTAATTTAGGAGAACTACCATTTTCAAAAGCAATATATTCATTATTATTAGGGTGATAAGCAGCCCCTCTAGTTTCACCTTGATAGTTTACAGAAGTGTTTGTGTACGTAAGGTTTCCATTATCAATATTTATTTTTGCTATTTTATATTCTGATTTATGATAGATGTATAAATTATCATTATCATCAATTACCATGTCATCAAATGAAGTTCCATTTGTAAGGAATGAACTAGGAATGTCAACATTTGTTATACTTCCATTGTCTAAGTTTACACGAACTAATTTAGGGGAACTACCATTTACAAATGTAATGTATTCATTATTAATAGAGTGATAAACAGCTCCTCTAGTTTCTCCTTGATAGTTTATATTAGTTTCTAAATATGTAAGGTTTCCATTATCAATATTTATTTTTGCTATTTTATTTTCTGATTTATGATAGATGTATAAATTATCATTATCATCAATTACCATGTCATCAAATGAAGTTCCATTTGTAAAAAATGAACTAGGAATTCCAACATTTGTTATACTTCCATCATCTAAGTTGATACGAACTAATTTTGGAGAGTTGCCGTTCTCAAAAGCAATGTATTCGTTATTACTAGAGTGATAAACAGCTCCTCTAGTTTCTCCTTGATAATTAATACTAGTATCTAAGTAAATAAGGTTTCCGTTATCAATATTTACTTTAGCTATTTTATTTTCTGAATTATGAAAAATATATAAGTCATTTATAATTGTATTATTAATTATTTCAATAGTTCCAATTATTTCAGTGTGATCATTATATGTTAAAGATATATCTCCAGAAATTGCATTTTCTGGGATTTCTACTTTTAAATTATTACTATTAATTTCAGTTATTGCGGCTATTTTATTTTCTGTAAATGTAACCACATAATTTGCATTAGTTAAAAAACCATTACCGTTAATCGTGAGAATTTCTCCAATTTCTCCATTTTGTGAATTAATTACAATATTTGTAGGAAAATAATCCTGTTCTTCTGATGGGTCATTGTTTGTACATGAAAAGATGATTCCTAAAATTGTCAATAAACTTAAAATTTTTCTCATATTGTTATTTTATGTTAATTTTTCACAACGAGTCCTTGTGTTTGTTTAGTTGCGTGGTTTAGCGTGTAAGTTAGCAAATAAAAACCGAATAGAAAATACCCGAGTATTTTCGTAAGTAGGCAAGAACCTAGCAATTAATTATACAAGGTGTTGTGTATAGTTATTTATATTATGAATACAGTATTCAATTTATCATTTCGAGCGATTTTCTTTTTGTATTCAATTTTTTATTACATCAGAAAATGGTGTATTATACTATAGCGTTCTTTTTTTTATCGGAAAATTTTCTCCTGGATGTAGAAACTTCTAAACATAAGTATGTTTATTACAGCAATAAGAAGCAGAATCTGAACAATCAGAACCTGTTTTCCAATTATTACAAGATGTCCTCTATTGAACGTTAGTTGTACCAGCTAATTCATAAGGGGCTTGCCATATCCCGTGATTGCCATAGGATTTTACTACGCCTGTTTCCTGACTAAATATGTGAATAGAACTTTCTCCACCCGTAATTTGATACCTTGTATAGTCACTTGTAGATTGAAAGTTAGTTGTACCAACTAATTCATATGGAGCTTGCCATACCCCATGATTGCCATAAGATTTTACTACGCCTGTTTCCTTATCAAATATATGAAAAGAACTCTCTCCTCCCGTAATTTGATACCTTGTATAGTCATTTGTTGATTGAACATTAGTTGTGCCAACTAATTCATAAGGGGCTTGCCATATCCCGTGATTACCATAGGATTTTACTACGCCTGTTTCCATATCGAATATGTGAAAAGAACTTTCCCCTCCCGTAATTTGATACCTTGTATAGTCATTTGTGGTTTGAACATTGGTTGTACCAACTAATTCATAAGGGGCTTGCCATATCCCATGATTGCCATAGGATTTTACTACGCCTGTTTCCTTATCAAATATGTGAAAAGAACTTTCTCCTCCCGTAATTTGACACCTTGTAAAGTCATTTGTGGATTGAACATAAATTGTACTAATTAATTCATAAGGGGCTTGCCATACCCCATGATTACCATAGGATTTTACTACGCCTGTTTCCTTATCAAATATGTGAAAAGAACTTTCTCCTCCCGTGATTTGATACCTTGTATAGTCATTTGTTGATTGAACGTTAGTTGTGCCAACTAATTCATAAGGGGCTTGCCATATCCCATGATTGCCATAGGATTTTACGACACCTGTTTCTTTATCAAATATGTGAAAAGAACTTTCTCCTCCCGAAATTTGATATCTTGTATAGTCACTTGTGATGGGTGTATTTTCATCCTCATTTAATACATCATTAGGTTCTGATGCACAGGCTAATATGAGAAAAGAAACAATACCAATAATAGCAAAAACATTAACTGATTTTATTGTGGTTTTCATAATTGATTTTTTTATAAATTATACACAACGTGTGTGTGTGTGTGTGATTAGTTGCGCGGTTTAAGCGAGTAAAAACCGAATAGAAAATACGAGAGTATTTTCGTAAGTAGGCTAGAACTAGCAATTAATTATACACGGAGTTAGTAAACGATTTATTTTTTTATAACCAATTCCGCTTTATTTATCTCCAATGTAGAATTTTCAGACGCGACCAATAGTCCTCTAAAAGTATAATTTCCGTCCTCCTTAATATCAAGTTCAGTGTTTTTACCAGTAAAACTCCAATCAGTTTTTCCGTTAATTGACGTCTTCAATTCACCGATTGTAATATTTTTATCAGTCGGGTCGATTTCCAATACACCTAATTTCTCATCATTTTTTATAATCTCAATTTTAAATTTTAATGAAATTTGTCCTTCATAATTATAATCCATATCCGACCAAAAAGCGATTTCATCTCCTTTTTTAAGTTCAACTTGGTCTTCTTTTATAATCAAATTGTCATTACTTTTACTGACTTCATTAATTGCAAGTCTAGCTACTTCTTCACCTGTTAATCCACAGCTCACCATTAGCAAGAGCGATAAAATTAAAGCAATTCTGTTTGATATTTTTTTTATTATTTTCATTCAAATTTCATTTTAGTTTGCAATGTTTGTTAATGGTTTTTTGCGTGTTTAAGTACTAAAGTTAACAAACCTGTCTGCCGACAGGCAGGTAAATCACAGATAGAAAGTCCGCGAGGACTTTCGTAAGTAGGCTAGAACTAGCAATGAATTATACACGGTGCTGGCAACTGGACTTTATTCATCTCCTTCTAAAAATGAAGAGAAAAAGTCTGAAGCTCCTGAAATTTTAAATTGTATAGATTCATATAAATCTTCAATTGCACTTTCTTCAGGAAATTGCCATTCCAATTTACCATTTCCATCAACAAATTCCAATCTATAATGAGGAACCCAATCAAATTGGTCTTCATCATAGTAGTGTCGACTTTCGTACTGGTAACACCTAAAATGCTTTTCTTTAACTTTCGTAACATATGCAGTTCCGATTAATCTTTCCAATCCAGTTAAAGAATCGATAGAAAATGACCACGTATTCCACTTAACTTCTCCTTCTTTAGTTAAGTCATTTATTTTTAATATTGTTTTGAATGCTTGTGAACTCATATCGTTAAGGATTTTTCCTTGTTTCTTTTAATGTTTTCTATTTGTCTAATAATTCCGTGTAATTTGCAATATATTATCCAATTATCGTCATAGGTTGTTTTGTAAATTCTTTTGGGATATTTAAGTAAAAACTCCAGAATTGGATAACTATCCTTCTTTTTCTCTGTAAATTTTTTTGTCAATCTTCTATTTATGCGATAAATTAATAGTCGGCATTTCATTCCTTGCCAAAATCCAAGTTTTGTTTTTAAATCTTGTAATTCAGACGAACAGATATTTAATTCCGCTTTAATTGAATTCAGATTATTATCGTAGTCGTCAAAAAAGCTATTTAAATTAGAAGCTGATTTTTTTAAAAGTTTTGTATGTTGCTTAATTCGATTGTCAAATATGTAACTTAATTTAAGTCTTGTTAATTCAGATTTTACGAAAAGTGCAATTATTAAAGAAATAATTGTAATTCCAAATCCGACTACTTCCAAGACATTAGCCCAAGTGTCTAATTTCCATTCAGTAAATAATTTTCTTAATATATCTTCCAATTACTTTGGGTTTTTCGTCTTGTTGCCAACGTGTTTGTGTATGCTTTGTTGCGTGATTAAGTTACTAAGTTAGCAAATAAATACCGAATAGAAAATCCGTGAGGATTTTCGTAAGTAGGCTAGAACCTAGCAATAAAATATACACGGTGTTGTACGCAGTATTTTATTCACTAACAGTTTAATTCAGTGTTATTTTCGTGTTTAATTTCATTTCCGTAAAATATATTCCAGTCAACAATTCGGTCGCATATTCGGTCAAAAATGTCATCCCAAGTATATGGCTGTTCCTCAATCGAAAGTCTGTTTAAATCCTCATTGATTATTTCAATCGTTTTTTCGTCAAAGATTTTTTCGTCAGATAATTTTTCTCTTACAAATCCGATTAAAATTCCGTGACACTTTTCATTAAAGTTTATATTTCCATTTCTATGAGCTTCATCTCTTAATTTTTCGATAGCTCTCAATAATTCGCCTTGAACAAATTCCGATTGTCCAGATTTCGGAACATAATTCTGCCAAATCAGTTTAGCTTTTTCAAAGTATTCTTCTTCTGTCATTTTCTTTGTTTGACTTGAGCAATTCGTTACGAAAAGTACCAAAATTATGTTTATGAATACTGCTTTTCTCATATTGCGTACAACGGACGAGTATATGGCACGTTGCCTTTTTCGGCAATGGGTTATATACATTGTTATGCATCTGTAAAATAAAAAAAAGGGCGTGCCTGACGTAGGAAGGCAAATAAACACAAAGAGAATGAGAGAATATTTAAACATTACAAACGAAGATAATTTAGACCTTATGAAAAGGTTTGAAGATAACCATTTTGATTTAGCAATAGTTGACCCACCATACGGATTAGATTTAGCCAATATGAATATGGGAATAGGCAAAAGTAAAAAAGCATCTAAAGCTAAAAACAGAAAATGGAAAAATAAAGATTGGGATAAAAACACGCCTACTGAAGAATATTTTAAAGAACTGTTTAGAGTTTCTAAAAATCAAATTATTTGGGGTGGCAATTATTTTGATTTACCACCTTGCAAACATTATCTAATTTGGGATAAAGAAATACCTAACGGATTATCTTTTGCTGATTGTGAATTTGCTTGGACTTCTTTTGATAAAGCGCCAAGGATATTTAGATACTCTGCTTATTTAGATAAAAAAACAAAGTTTCATCCAACACAAAAACCAAAAACTTTGTATCAATACATTTTAACTAATTATGCAAAAGAAGGATTTAAAGTTTTAGATACTCATTTAGGTAGTGGAAATATTGCAATAGCATTAGATGGTGTAAACAAAATTGAGAAAATGAATTTAACTTTAGATGCTTGTGAGATAGATAAAGAATATTTTGATAAGGCAACTAATAGCATAATAGAAAACACAAAATGGAACTCACTTTTTTAGCGTATGAGTGGTCGCCCTTTTTTTTATTTTATTGTGCATAACGGTCTCGGCTATGAGTAGTTGCGTGGTTTAGCACTTAACTTTGCAAGTATACACCAAACTGAAAATCCGCGAGGATTTTCAGAAGTAGGCGAGAACAAGCAATTACTTATAGCCATTGTTGGGTACAGTTATTTTTTATTTTGTTCGTAACAATTATATGATGAATTAATTTTCCTAAAATAGTCATCTAAAGGTTCAAGTCCCATTTCTTTTCGTTCTTTTTCTGCTTTTTCGCAATCACAAATCACAATTTCTTTATTGCTCGATTTTCTATAAGAGCCCAAAATATTACAACTATAAAAAAACGTGGTATTTCCTCTTTTCCGTTCTCCAATATTCTTTGAATTCTTATAGTCCAGAGGATAAGCAACATTATAAGGCGATAAACCTCCTTTTAAAATAGCGGAAATTAGAATTGGTTTTAAACCATTTACTTGTTCTTTAGTAAAATGGTGTAACATTATTGTTATTTCTCCAAACGCATATTTTCCGTTTTCATTTCCGTCTCCAATTGCAAATCTACTTGGCCACTCGCCATTGTTTTGTTCTATGATTTCTAAAAGACGTTTGTAATTTTCATTATCTGTTTTTTTCATTTTTTTAGCACTTCCAAAAACTGGATGCCTCACAGCTTGGTCTTTTTTGACCATTTCGAGAAGTTCTTCCCTTAACGTTAGGTTAAGTGAATTCAAGTATTCACTTCTAATCGATTTATATTCGTTTTTCAAAAGTCTCCATTGTTCAGATTTTTTGAACTTCGAAAGTTCTTTTTTAATTCTTTTAAGTGTTAGTCCGTAAAAAATTCCACTTTTCAGATATTCGTATGTTTTATGATTTTCATTAAGTTTTTCGGAATTGATTGAAGCAAGTAAATAATCATCTTTAAATGGTTTGTCCACAAGTCCGAAAGCAACTTGATAAAGCGAATCCGATTTTTTAAAACCTTTGTCAAGATTTGCTATTTCAGCTTTGTTTATCGTCTCATAGTAATTCAGATAATTTTGGGCTGGAATTTTATGAATTCCGAATAGTATAATTATAATTGAAAATGCTATTATTTTGCTCATTCAGTTCGTTTTTGTGGTAATTGTACCCAACGGTCTCGGCTATGAGTAGTTGCGTGGTTTAGCACTTAACTTTGCAAGTACACACCAAGTTGGAAATTCCGCAGGAATTTCCAAAGTAGGCGAGAACCAGCAATTACTTATAGCCATTGTTAGCAACTGTTTTTTATTTATCTTCTTTTATAAATTCGTCTAAATCCTCCAACTTTCCAGGAAATGGATTTCGATTTGTCAATTTCTCCCATATTTGAGATTCCACTAAATTGTCTGAAATTCCATTTTTAAACACATAGTAAGGGTTTAGATTTTCACCAGTTTTTTTTATTTTTTCGTAATAAATTCCAGTTTTTTCAGGGTCTAATATTTCTATTTGTTCAATCTTGTTTTTTAGTTTTCTAACTCCAACAAATTCTTGTCCGCCAATCAAAGTCAACATTCCATTATACTCCACTATGTAATGATTTCCCTCATCTTCAAAATTGGCGATTTTAATATATCTATCAAGACTAATTTCGTTAACCCGAACAATTCCATTCTCTATAACCTCTCCTTTTTTCTTAAGGAATTTCGGTAATCTTATCAAATCCGGTATTTCATAATATAAAAACCACAACATAAAAAAAGATGCAATTGACAAAATTATTATCAACCAAATCTTTGGGTAGAAATACAAAAGAATAGCAAAAACTGACAGAAATAGTACTTTCAAAATAATTAAACCAACGTCTTTCGGAATACTTGATTTAGTTTCCTCAATTTGCTTCCTCAAAATTCTTTTTTCGGATTCGGTTAATGCTCTTTCGTATTCTCTAGTCAATTATTAAAATCGGTTTAAATTGTTGCTAACTCGTTATAAAAAAACAAACAGCAATCTTATCAATATTATACTTCAGGATAACAAAACTTTAAGGCACTATTTGTATTCTATAAAACTATGAAAACAATTCCAAATATCTATACGTAAAGTCACGTACGTTTTAGCCTAAAACAATTCCTGTAGTTCCACAAATTCGTCAACCACTAACGTTGGCTTATAATTGGCAATGTTTTCGTTATAGTTATAACCGTAACTGACACCAATACTATCCATGTTAGCATTTTGAGCGGCTAGAATATCATTTTTAGAGTCACCAACCATGATGCTTTTTTCTATAGTGGTATTCAGTTCTTTTACTAAGTGTAACAATGGTGCTGCACTTGGTTTTTTCTCAGCTAAGGAATCTTCACCGATCCAACATTTAAAGAATTTTGTAATCTCTAAGCTGTCTAAAATTGGTTTTATAAACCCATAAGGTTTATTGGTGCATATCGCCATATCATACCCTTTTTTATCTAAATGGATTAAGGTTTCTAAAACACCAGGATACATAAACGTATCGATACAAATGGCACTTTTATAAGCCGCCAAATAGATATCAAAGGCTTCTTTGAGCAAAGGTTCTGGCAACTGCTTATCTTGAGTTCTATATTCGAGCGCTCTACGCACTAAAGGTTTTGCGCCATTGCCTATATAAGGCGTGACTTGCTCTATGGTTAAAGGATGTAAACTGTAATGCTTCAACATTTTATTTACGGCCAAGGTGAGATCTGGAATGCTATTAATTAGCGTGCCATCAAAATCGAATATAATTAGGTTTTTGTCTTTAAAATTCACAATGTTTTATTTAGACACAAAGATGCGGAAGTTTTTATGAAACTAGGCTTGTAGGTTCTTTAAAATTGGGTGTGATGGTGGTTGGTTTTTAGTTGACATTGATATTATATTATATTATATTTTGATGCTCTTAAAAAACACCCCTCAAGTCCCCTCAAGGGGACAATCTAATCGAATAAACTTTTGGGTAAAATATTAAAAACCCTAAGTTCGAATTATTCATATCTCGAAAAGTTTTAATTATAAAAATTGTATCACGAATTCCATTCCGGACAAATTCTTGTTCTCGATACTCATTTCACTCATTTTCAATCGTAACATTTACTCGAACTGACGAATTTTATGACATCTGATTCTAATTAGATTAGGCTTTAGTTGAGATGCGTTTCAAATAAAGTGCTTAAAGATTTTTCAACTTTTGTTTCAGCATTTTGGCGGCAGACGTATAACCTCCTTCGGTGCCATCGACAAAGTGAGAGTGTTTGGTTTTTCTATCTAACACATAACAAGACATTACTGAGGCGTGCGTGACATGAATACCATAAACGATTTTATTGTCGTTTTCGAGTTGATTTAAATACGTTATAAAAAGATTAATTTGAGATTGCTCAGCTGTAAAAACAGTATTAATCATGCCATCGAGCATAAATGTATGAGACAGTTGCCCTATTTGATTTAAATAGTATTTTCCATCTTTTGATAGGTTTAAATAGAATTTACCGATCAGTGTAGACATCCATTTTTTAAATAAGTAGCTTAAATTTTGCCTCGTGAGACTAATCTTCATTTCCTCCCATATATTACGAATACTGAAATTTAATCTTAATTTAGTCGATTTTATAGGTTGTCGGTTATCAAACGTCCCAAAGAGTCGATCCATCTCACTAATAACAGCTTTATAAATCCATCTTTGATCGCCTTCATGTATCGCGTCTAATAATAAACAAACCACCTTTTTCTGGGTTTGAATCGGTTTAACTTGCTTCCAACGACACTCCATGCCTTCTAAATTTAAAAGGGATTTCTCGAAATTAGTGCGGCTCTCTTCAAAATTGGTTTTAATTAATACTTCAGCTTTTTTCAGACCAGTACCCAACACAATAGGGATTGATAATTGATTGGTTATCTGATGTTTTGCAAGTTTTAAACCATAATCCTGACCATCCAAATAACTCACTGAAATATGACCTACTCTAAGTATTAGATTGGTATTATTCTTAATATGAAGACTATAATTATCTAAGATTTTTATGATTGACTTTAAGAACAGCGATGGAATAATAAATGTCGCGCCATCACCTCCGAAAAAATAGGGTATTTCTATGTTTTGCTTTTCTTTTCTAATAAAATTTAACACGGAAATTATAGATCCTGTAGCGGTTAGATTAACTTGATGGTGTTTGCCTTCATCTACGGCTAGTGTAGAATTTAAAATATCAACGACGACAACATGCCAAGTACCTGGCACATCAGAGAAATAAGATTCATTTTCTAATAATGCTGTAAGTGTATCCGTTGACTTTTTTAGCTTGTTATAAAATTTTATATTTTCCATTAGCTCCGCTGCAGACTGCTCTCTTTTACTTTAAAATGTTTTTAACCACACATTATCACGTGCGTTTAAATATTACTACATCCGTTATCTTAAATATAATCATTTTTAAGAGTAATCAACACTATAACTTAATTGATAATTGTTGTTTGTTTTTAACATATTCTATTCCAGAAAAAAAGCACCTACAAAACTGTAAGTGCTTTTTAAAATGTATAAAAATTTTAAACCTTAATTTACATCAGGAAGATTGTTGTAATCCTTACTGTAATGTAGCATCTGCTCTGCAAATGCATTAGGTTGTGTGACTTTAATCGTTATGATTTCTCCAGCATCATTTAGTTCTGGCACTAACACAGGGTTTACAAATCCACTGTATGGTGGAGATGGAAATTGTTTGTTACGCTCTAAAACTTCGGCATGAATATCTTGATCTACTTTTACACCATACCCTTCCACTAAGGCTTCAACAGCTGCGTAATCTCCTTCCGACTTAATACGTTGTGTTTCTCTTAATAGTTGTCCGAATAATTCGTGCAACTTTTCGTAATCATTAATGTTAAAATAGGTTTTTCCATCTTTAGTTACTTTTTCTATTACGTTGTCTGCTTTTCCTTTTTCGAAAGCCCAAGAAGACACCCATTGTCTGTTTCTCATATGTGCTTCTTCAACATCGTCACCTAAATCTAAACGGATTAATTGGGTCATTAAACCATTTCTGATGTAACCGTCATAAGCTGCTTTTCCTACTTTTTTCCAGTCTTCAACGAGGCCTAAATCTTGTAATTTAGAATCGTATAAATAGTATAAACCTACTAAATCAGCACGACCTTCTTCTAAAGTAGAGGCATACGTTTTAAGGGTTTCTTTAGTTTCACCAACACCAGGATTTAATTGTCCTGAAGCATGACCAATCACTTCATGTAAAGCGGTATGTAATTTATCTGCTAATTGTCCGTATTCTTCTTCGAGTTGTAACTCTTCTTCATCGTGAACAAATTCTTTTAAACGACCAGAACCTCCTGCATTATTGTAAGCACCAATAATATTTCCTAAAGAAACGGATTTACTTCCAACGGCTGCTCTAATCCAGTTGGCATTTGGTAAATTCACACCTATCGGAGTACTTGGAGACGCATCACCTGCTTCACCTGCCACATTTACTACTTTGTAAGTTACACCAACCACACTGTCTTTTTTGTGTGCGTCCATTAAAGGTGAATTATCTTCAAACCATTGTGCATTTTCAGATAACACAGCCATTTTTTTAGACATGTCAAAATCATTAATCTGAACAATCGTTTCGTAAGACCCTCTATAGCCTAAAGGATCATTGTACACTTCAATAAAACTATTAATATAATCCACATTACCTTCGGTTGCTGCTGTCCAAGCCACGTTATAATCGTCCCAAGTTTGTAAATCACCTGTTTTATAATACTCAATTAGTAAGCCTAAAGCCTCACCTTGTGCATCATTTTCGGCAACTCCTTGTGCTTTTTCTAACCACGAAATAATTTTATCGATAGCGGCACCATACAAGCCACCTGACTTATAAACACGTTCTTTTAATTCTCCATTTTCTTTTACCAATTGAGAATTTAAACCATAAGATAATGGCTTCTCTGGATCTGGAGATACTTTTGTTTTGTAGAAATTAGCCACATCTGCATTCGTTACATCTGGACCGTAAAAATTAACGGCAGATTCTAAGACGTTGTCGATGCCTTTTGCCTGATTCACTTTTTTAGCATCCTTATCGTTAAATAAAACCTCAAAAGCTTCACCTTCTAAAGTGGTATTGGTTGCAGATAATAATTCGTTTAAATAGTCTTTATCAAACTCTGGTTTTAATTTTGCATTAGAATAGTGATGGTGAATTCCGTTACTAAACCAAACACGCTTTACAAAAGTTTCAAAATTTTTCCAGTTGTCAGTGGTTTTGTCTCCTGTGTAGTTGGTGTAGATATTTTCTAGTGCATGTCTAATTTTAAGGTTATGTCTGTAGTTTTGATCCCACATAATATCGCGACCCTCAAGACCTGCTTGCGTTAAATAATAGACTAATTTTTGTTCTTTAAGGCTTAAATTTTCCCAACCTGGAATTTGGTATCGTAAAATTTTAATGTCTGCAAATTCTTCGACATTATAACTAAATTCCGCTTCAGTAACTTCGACGGTTTCAGTTGGTGTTTCTTTTGCTTCATTCTTACATGCCACTATAAAAAGGGCGAGAAAACAGATTTTAAATAAGGATTTTAAATTCATGTGAGTTTTTTATTTGTTGTACACAAATGTAATGTATATATCACATATCATAAAATGACTATCTTTGATAAACACAAAATAAAATCCCTGCTAATGAAAGCTTTTAAATCCTTCCTCTTATTACTATTAATCCTTGTCATTGGAGTTTCAATTTATATTGCAGTGCAGCCCAATTCGTACGAAGTAACGCGAACGCGAACCATAAAAGCACCACCTTCTGTGATTTACAACAATGTCATTGATTTTAAAAATTGGGAATCATGGAGTTCTTGGGTTGAATCGAATCCTGAAATTGTAATGACTTTAGGCGAAACGACTAAAGGTGTTGGAGGGTCATACAATTGGAATGAGGATGGAGATGAAGGCTATATGACCACGACAGCTGCTAATCCCGATACGTCGATTACACAAGAGATGCAATTTGCAACCTATCCAAAATCTGATGTAAATTGGGATTTTAAGTCGAATACTGATGGCTCAACGGATGTGACTTGGACTATTTCGGGTGACAATTTACCTTTTGGTTTTAAAATGTGGGCTGCTTTTTCTGGTGGCATGGAGGCGGTAATTGGTCCTGAATACGAAAGAAGCCTAGAGCTTTTAGACAGTGCAATACAAGCCGACATGAAAGTTTATACGATTACTGTTGAAGGAGTCACACAACATAGTGGAGGGTATTATCTTTATAATACGGCATCTTGTAAATTCAGTGATTTTGAAAAGAACATGACGACAATGCTACCAAAAGTTGGTGCCTACGCTATAGCTCATAATGTTACTATGGCTGGTCCACCATTTATTTTATATCACAAATGGGATGAAGAAAATGATACCGTAATGTTCTCTACATGTGTACCAACAAATTCTAGAATTATTACTGACGAAGCCGAAATTTTAACGGGTAACTTGGAATCTTTTAGAGCTGTAAAAACAGTTTTAAGAGGTAATTATGATAATTTGAAAGAAGCTTGGGACACCACAATGGCGTATATAAGCACTAATAATCTTGAAATGATTGAAAGTGGATCGATGCTTGAAACTTACATTACAGATCCCATGAATGAGCCTAATCCTGCAAAATGGATAACCGAGATTTATGTGGAAGTGAAGTAATGTGAATCTAGAAGCTTGAAAAATGGTCTCTCGCAAAGACGCTAAGTCGCAAAGGTGAAAATTACGCGGAGATGCACAGAGATAACGCGGAGATGCACAGAGACTGATTTGTAAATGACTAAATAACTTAATTACAGAATAACCTAATAATTCTATTTTCGAAACTTGAGATTCATGTTTACTTCTAAGAAACTATCAACTACCGACTAAAAACTAAAAAAAATTGAAACAACTTATTCTCGTATTTCTTGGTGGTGGCTTTGGTAGCGTGCTTCGTTTTATTATTGGCAAATGGCTTAACAATTCTGAAACCGGAATTCCGTATGGCACCTTTGCGGCTAATATTTTGGGGAGTTTACTCATTGGACTTATTCTTGGCTTAGCGGCTAAAAACGAAACCTTATCTCAGAGTCAGACCTTACTTTTAGCAACTGGGTTTTGTGGTGGGTTTACAACGTTTTCTACCTTTGCTTATGAGAATCATGTGTTTTTGAAATCGGGTGATTTTATGAGTTTTGCTATTTATACGGTGGCGAGTTTTGTGGTTGGATTTTTGGCGGTGTTTTTAGGGATGTGGTTGGTGAAATGAATTTTTTAGCGCGCTAAGTGACCAAGACGCAAAGTGTTAATTACGCAGAGATGCACGGAGGTTTCACGGAGATGCGAAGAGCGATTTGGGACATCGACTTAATAACTCAATAACGAATAACTTTTTCCTCATACTAAAGACTGAAAAGTTGCTCGCAAAGACGCAGAGACGCAAAGTGGTAATTACGCAGAGATGTGCGGAGGTATCGCGGAGATTCACAGAGCAATTTTG
>NZ_JADOET010000025.1 GCF_015645385.1 Winogradskyella marina | reverse complement strand
CAATAGTGAGAGTCCACAATGCTAAGGCGTTGTTGTGGTCTTTTTTTCTTTTAATGTTTGATGCTTTTTATGATTTACTTTCAGTGCATCTTCGCAGGTGAGCTGTACAATAGCAAAAGTCCACAACGCTAAGGCGTTGTTATGGCTTTAATTTCTTTTAATATTTGTTGGTTTTTTGATTTACTTTCAGTGAATCTTCGCAGGTGAGCTGTACAATAGCAAAAGTCCACAACGCTAAGGCGTTGTTATGGCTTTTATTTCTTTTAATGTTTGATGTTTTTATGATTTACTTTTAGTGGATTTTCGTGGGTGAGCTTTACAATAGTGAGAGTCCACAACGCTAAGGCGTTGTTGTGGTCTTTTTTTCTTTTAATATTTGATGTTTTTTTGATTTACTTTCAGTGAATCTTCGCAGGTGAGCTGTACAATAGTAAAAGTCCACAACGCTAAGGCGTTGTTATGGCCTTTTTTTATGCTTTTACGCTTTGAAGCATGGCTTCAGCGTAACGCATAAAAAAGTCCGGCACTATCGTGCTGGACTTTTACTGTTGTAGCGAGAACGAGATTTGAACTCGTGGCCTCCGGGTTATGAATCCGACGCTCTAACCAACTGAGCTACCTCGCCATAATTCGCAATTCATATTTAGTGTTTTAAAATACGTTATCTGGACATGCAGATAATTGCGGCTGCAAATATAAAAACAAATTCTAGGACAGCAAACAATAAAATCTAAAAAAAATAAATTTAGTTTAAAGTTTTAAAACTCAACTATAATTGTATATATTGAGCACATAATACATTACACTATGGACGAAAAAGAAAAATATGAGATGGAGTTTGTGATTCAGGCATCACCATCGCTAATATATACCTATATATCAACACCTTCTGGCTTATCGGAATGGTTTGCAGATAACGTTAATTCTCGAGGGGAATTATTCACCTTTATTTGGGATGGCTCAGAAGAACAGGCTAAATTATTAAGTAAAAAATCAGGCGAACGTATTAAGTTTCGTTGGTTAAGTGATGAAGAAGATGGTGCGTCGTGCTATTTTGAAATCCGAATTCAAGTCGATGAGATCACAAAAGACGTTTCTTTAATGATTACAGATTATGCTGAAGACGATGAAATCGATGAAGGCAAAATGCTTTGGGAAAATCAGATTTCTAGCTTGAAACAAGTTTTAGGCTCTAGATAAGCTCAACTCATTATTCTATTATATCTTTGTCTCGGTATCGTTTTAAAACGCTATCGAGATTTTTTTTATTCATTTCTAAGCTTAACTTCAAGAATGAATAATTTAATCGATTACATTATAATTTTATAACGATGGTTCTTTTAAAGGGACTCTAGGATGTTTTTTATGGTAAATTTTAACGGTTCGATACGAACTGAATCAGATTCAAAACTGACAGTTAATAATAGAGGTTACAAATATGGTGATGCCCTTTTTGAAACTTTAAAGGTTGTTAATGGTAAAATCTTCTTTTGGGAGGATCATTATTTTAGGTTGATGTCTTCTATGCGCATTCTTAGAATGGATATTCCAATGAATTTTACCATGGAATTCTTAGAGGCAGAAATTTTAAAAACCTTAGAGGCGAATGATTTATTACATGCTTCCGCACGTGTGCGATTAAATGTCGATAGAGGAGAAGGAGGTAAGTATTTACCGTCTGACACCACAGATGTGCATTTTAATATTGCCGCAGAACCACATCACGAGCCGTTTTATAGTATTGCTGATAACGCAAATTACGTAGTAGATTTATATAAAGATTACTTTGTTGCACCAGGTTTATTGTCTGGATTAAAATCGAATAATAAAGCGATGCACGTTATTGGAAGTATTTATGCTAAAGACAATGACTTAGACAACTGTTTGATTTTAAATACCGATAAACAGGTTATTGAAGCTCTAAATGGTAATTTATTCTTAGTTAAAGACGGAAAAATTAAAACACCACCATTAGAAGAAGGTTGTCTAAAAGGGGTGATGCGAAAGCAACTGCTAGAGTTACTGGTAAAGGATGTTAATGTCATTGTTGAGGAAGCTTCTATTAGTCCGTTTGAACTTCAAAAAGCTGATGAGTTATTTATTACCAATGTGATTAAAGGTATTGTGCCGATTACAAAATATCGTAAAAAAACATATGGTAGTGCTTATGCTCAAAGTCTTGTTGGTAAGTTGAATGCGAAGTTGAGGTTATTGTAGGTTACTTATTGTTTTTGATATTATATGTTCATTTTTTCCTTGATGAAAAAACGAACCAAAAAAATCAAGACTTAATAAACTTTTACTAAAAATTTCTTTTGCTGCGGCGCAAAAATAAAGTGCATTGGGTTTGTTGAATGCTATCGTGAACATTTAAGTTTTAGTAAATAATAGGCTATTTGTTTAGGACGATTTTTGCTTAACTCTTCGCTTCAATTCATTTTTTACGTAACACTTTCTTAGGTCGTTTACTTAGTAATTATTTTGGAAAGTAATCTATTCAATTTAATTCTTTCAGTAATTGTCAGCAATGTTATACAATGTACGATGAAAATTAGTTGTTAGGGTAAAGGTGGAACAGCGTTATGTGAAAAAATAAAAGTTATGTTCATTTTTTCCTTGATGAAAAAACGAACCAAAAAAATCAAGACTTAATAAGTTTTTACTAAAAATTTCTTTTGCTGCGGCGCAAAAATAAAGTGCTTTGGGTTTGTTGAATGCTATTGTGAGCATTTAAGTTTTAGTAATTAATAGGCTATTTTGTTGTCGACGATTTTTGCTTCATCCTTCGCTTCAATTCATTTTTTACGTAAAACCTTCTTAGGTCGTTTACTTAGTAATCATTTAGGAACGTAAATAATTTTAAGAGGAATGATGAATGATTTCGGATTTGTGATGAGGTCTAGTCGGTAGATTTAAGGTGTAACAGCGTTATGTGAAAAAATAAAAACTATGTTCATTTTTTCCTTGATAAAAAAACGAACCAAAAAAATCAAGACTTAAGACCCTTTTACTAAAAATTTCTTTTGCTGCGGCGTAAAAATAAAGTGCATTGGGTTTGTTGAATGCTATCGTAAACATTTAAGTTTTAGTAATTAATAGGCTATTTTGTTGATGACGATTTTTGCTTAATCCTTCGCTTCAATTCATTTTTTACGTAAAACCTTCTTAGGTCGTTTACCTAGTAATCATTTAGGAAGCATACAATTTTAAGAGGAATGATGAATGATTTCGGATTTGTGGGTACCTTTAAGGTTAACAGGGTTATTTTCTAGATCTTAAAGTTGAAACATAAATGCTATGTTCATTTTTTCCTTGATGAAAAAACGAATCAAAAAAATCAAGACTTAATAAACTTTTATTAAAAATTTCTTTTGCTGCGGCGCAAAAATAAAGTGCATTGGGTTTGTTGAATGCTATGGTGAACATTTTAGTTTTAGTAAATAATAGGCTATTTGTTGACGACGATTTTTGCTTAACCCTTCGCTTCAATTCATTTTTTACGTAAAACCTTCTTAGGTCGTTTATCTAATAATCATTTAGGAACGTATATAATTTTAAGAGGAATGATGAATGATTTCGGATTTGTAATGAGATCTAGTGTGTAGGTTAAGGTGTAACAGCGTTATGTGAAAACTTAAAAGTTATGTTCATTTTTTTCTTGATAAAAAAACGAACCAAAAAAAATCAAGACTTAAGACCCTTTCACTAAAAATTTCTTTTGTTGCGGCGCAAAAGTAAAGTGCATTGGGTTTGTTGAATGCTATGGTGAACATTTAAGTTTTAGTAAATAATAAGCTATTTTGTTGACGACGATTTTTGCTTAATCCTTCGCTTCAATTCATTTTTTACGTAAAACCTTCTTAGGTCGTTTACTTAGTAATCATTTTGGAACGTACGCAATTTGTTAAAGTCGCTTATTTAAGTCAACTCTTTTTATAATTGTTAGAAATGCCATATAGATTAGGCTTAATTTTAAAAGGAATGATTAGTTATAGCTTGGGTTTTCAGGTGCATTAGACCAAATGCTATAATCGCCACCAAGTTCTAACATTTTTTCGCGCCAAAACGAGTTACACGGTTTAGAAATGATTTCTTTATTATAAATATTTTCAGAAACTAGCCAGGCATTAGACTCGAGTTCATTGTCTAATTGTTGTTCGTCCCAACCAGAATAGCCTAAAAAGAACCGAATATCGTCTGTAGAAATTTTGGCTTTATTAATTAAGTTGAGCACCACGTTAAAATCTCCGCCCCAAAAGATACCATTGGATATTTCGATGCTATTGGGGATAAGCTCTGGTGATTTATGAATAAAATAGAGGTTGTCTTGTTCTACAGGTCCACCGTTATAAACAGGGAATTCGGATTCGGTGCCTTCAATTAGATCTTTAAGATTATATTCTAAGGGCTTATTTAAAATAAAGCCAACCGAACCTAATGCGGTGTGATCTGCTAGTAGAATCACAGCACGATTAAATGAAATATCGCCGATAATGGATGGTTCGGCAATTAGTAAATTGCCTTTTTCGGGTTTGTTCATTCTGGTCTGTCTAAGTTTAATATGATTAAATCTATGTTTTTTTTGTTAAAAAAACAACTAATATCTATTTAAATGTGTGTTATTACATTCAAATAATCATAATTCAATTTTGTGCAACGCCTTAGAATTAAAGCAAAAAAAAACCTGCTCAGAGAGCAGGTTCTGTATTTTAAACAAAAAATGTTTTAGTTTACAGCGCTACTTAAGTCAGAACCTGCCTTAAATTTTACTACATTTTTAGCTTTGATTTTTATAGTTTTTCCAGTTTGTGGGTTTCTACCGTCTCTTGCAGCTCTTCTAGTTACTGACCAAGAACCAAAACCTACTAATGAAACTCTGTTACCTTTTTGTAAAGATCCTTCGATGTCTACTAATAATGAGTCTAATGCTTTTTTAGCAGCTGCCTTAGTAATTCCAGCATTCTCTGCCATTCCATTGATTAAATCTGTTTTGTTCATAAATATTAAATTTAAATTGTTAAAATATCGGTTCTAAATGTATTGTTCTTTAAAATCCGTACACAAAATTATTAGGAATATTAAGCTACACAAGTAATAGCAAGGGAAATACGGGTTTTTGTTAATAACTTATGACATTTGTTAATAAAGACAATGCATTTCATCGGATTTTTTGTAAAACCACTGATAATAAGGGTTTAGAGCAGTTTTGAAGTGTCAGAAAAATTAAACCCATTTCGTAACGATTTGATGTCCATTTTTCGTTTTCCGGGTAATTGAATTTCTAAAATATTAATGTAACCTCCTTTACAGGCTACTTTTAACTCATCTTTAGTCGCAATAATACAGCCATTGTTATAATTGTGATTATCAACTTGTTTTTCTACTCCATATAATTTTACCGCTACGGGTTTATCTTCGTTATTGTCTAAATAACACCAAGCCGTTGGAAATGGATTTAAACCTCTAATCTTATTATATATGGTATCTAAAGGTTGTGACCAATCTATTTTGCAGTTATCTCGATTAAGTTTATAGGCAGTTTTTAAATCGTCTGATTGCGGTTGTATTGTGGTTGTAACCGTGTCTGCTTCGATATGTTTTACGGTTTTTACAACTAATTCACTACCGATAGCCATTAATTCATCGTGCAATTCACCAACAGTTGTGGTTTCATTTATTTCGGTTGTTTCACTTTGAATAATGGCCCCTGTATCAATTTTTTCATCTATAAAAAAGGTAGTAACACCTGTTTTGGTTTCGCCATTAATAATAGCCCAATGAATTGGAGCTGCTCCTCTATATTGTGGTAATAGGGAGGCGTGAAGGTTAAACGTCCCGTATTCTGGCATTTGCCAAACTACTTTAGGCAACATTCTAAACGCGACAATAATTTGTAGGTTAGCCTTTAGTTCCTTTAATTCTTCTAAAAATGGTTCCGCCTTTAGGTTGGTAGGTTGTAAAATAGTCAGTTGCTGCTCTACAGCGAATTTTTTCACAGCAGAGGCTCTTAATTTTTGTCCACGTCCGGCTGGTCGGTCTGGAGCAGTTATAACTCCAACAACATTATATTGGTTGTCTATAAGTGCTTTTAATGTGGCCACTGCAAAATCTGGCGTGCCCATAAACACGATGCGTAAATCACGTTTTTTTGTCATATCAGTACGTAAGTATTAGCTGATGTTAATTTTATTTTATTAAGTTCTATAAGTTCTGAAAGACTTTGTAAAAGTTGTTTTTCTGAACATTTAACACGTTGTAATAATTGGCGCGAAGATAAAGTTTCGGTTTCTAACTCGGCAATAATTTGAAGTCTAATCGTGTTAACTGACGTCTGACCTTTAGATGTTGCGTTAGCGATACATACTGAACATTTACCACATACCTTGGTGGTCTGTTCTCCAAAATAGCGCAGAAGTTGTTGACTTCTACACACCGAATCATTATTAATATACGATAATACAGATTCAATTTGCTGATGTTTTAGCATATGTTGTTGTTCAATCGTTTTTGCAATGGGATTAATAGTAACCGCATCTTCTCTTGGCTGCAAGAAGGTGATTTCAGAATCTGTATTTGCCATTTGTAAGCTTATGACTTCATCTTTTTCTAAACGTTGCAATTGTGCGATTACTTGTTTTTCGGGAAGCCTCACTTTATCAATGACCAAATTAAGGTTCACTTTAGTCTCGTAATCAAAAATACCTCCATAGGTTCTCAGCAATATTTTAACTAGAATATTTAAATCTAAATGCGTTTCTAAATATTTAAATAACACCGCATTTGTAGTGATAAACTGAATCTTGGTTCTAAAATTAAAATGCTGTGTTAATGTGATAATCGCATTGCGATCTAGCAGAACTAAGGCATTATAAGTAATACTGGCACTTAATTTATATTGGCTACAAAAAGATTTAAAATCGAATTGATGGACTGTATTTTCGCCTTCACCATACGAGATTTGAAAGTAGTTACACAATTTATTATACACCGTTTTTACGAAAGCTACCGATGGCAAGGTGCTTAAAAACTGGTTGCGCAGGTGGTCTTCATCGATATGCTGTTTTAGAATAATTGCATAGGCTGGTTCTCCATCTCGTCCTGCTCTTCCGGCTTCTTGGTAATAACTCTCTATACTTTCTGGTAAATTAAAATGAATAACGGTTTTGACGTTGGCTTTATCAATCCCCATTCCGAAAGCCGTGGTCGCCACCATAATTTGTTTTTGTCCATTGCTCCAGGCGTTTAAACGATCTTGCTTCTCTTTGTTTGTAATACCTCCATGATAGAATGTAGAGGACAAGCCTTTGGCGGTTAAAAAGTTATCGATTTCAGTTGTTGCTCTACGGTTTCGGACGTAAATAATAGAAGCACCAGGATATTTTTTTAACAGATGTTCTAATTGAAATAATTTATCGTCCGTATGAATTACGTTATAGGCAATATTTGGTCTTACAAAAGACGCCTTGTATATTTTTGGATTTATAAAATCGAGATTCTCTACAATATCATCTACCACATTATGCTTTGCGGTTGCTGTTAATGCAATACAATTCACATGAGGATGCATTTGTCGTAATACTGAAATATTGTTGTATGCTGGTCTAAAATCGTTTCCCCATTGACTTATACAATGCGCTTCGTCTACAGCAATTAAATTAACGCGCATTTGCTGTATGCGTTCTTGTACTAATGTTTGTTGTAAACGTTCTGGTGAGAGATAGAGAAACTTGTAATTGCCATAAATACAATTATCTAATTGCGTGTCTAAATCTTTGTAAGACATACCAGAAGTTAGCGCAATAGCCTTTATACCTTTAGCTTTTAAGGTATTTACTTGGTCTTTCATTAAGGCGATTAAAGGAGACACAACAATACAGATCCCTTCTTGAATTAGCGCTGGAATTTGAAAACAAACCGATTTGCCTCCTCCTGTTGGTAAGAGCGCAAAGGTGTCTTCACGGTTTAAAACCGACGTTATAATCTCTTCTTGCAGCGGTCTAAAGGAGGTATGATTCCAATACCGTTCTAAAACTTCTATAGGATGCATGATGCCAATTTAACTATCTAAAATCGCTTTATTTTGTTTACTCACTTTTTTCAATTTATTAAAGGAATTCGTGATGTGCTACGCAATTCTTCTTTGCTTATAGATTAATGTAAAATAAAATCGTAACGACTGCTACGCTTTGATTTTAGCTCAAAACCCTTTAGTTAAGTTAATGCGTTTGTAAATCTTTGATGTCTATTTCATCTGAATTAAACATAATTCAAATTAAAAATACGACATAACATAGTAAAACAAGCATTACTGCAAATTTAAGGACTCTAGGATAAATTCGATTCTAGTTTTTACACTTCCAAAAGGGACGTCAATTAATTGGTAACCAAAACGTTTATAGGAGTCTAGCAAATGTTTGTGGATTTCAATGGCTTCTTCAAAACTTTCGTAACGTTCGCTATCGCTTGTAAAGATGTCTTGCCAAGGTGCTAAAATAAAAATAGCGTCGTATTGATGGTCTTCACAGGCTTTAACAAAATGCTCAGGATAGTGGTCACCAATATAGTCCATATAGGCAATAACATCTGGTAAACCTCTATCTAGAAATACTACAGGTTCTAATTCTTTTGTAGCGTCTACAAATTGTTTTGTTCTACCTTCTAAAAGTTTTTCGCTGAACAATAAGGGTTCGGTTAAAAAAAGTTGTTCAATGCCATCTTCTCTGGCTTGTAAGGTGATTTGTCTAGAGATTTCATCATAACATAAAAAGTTATGTTTTTTTAAGGCGTTAATAATGGTGGTTTTTCCAGTACCTGGTCCACCTGCTATGACAATTTTTTTTGGATTCAAATTTTACTATTTATAGGGTAAAAATCGTGATTATTTATGAAATACAGAAACTGTATTGAAATAATGCTTTAATTTTTTAGATAGGTTCCACTCGTTTTTGGACTCACGAATTAGAATTTTAAGCTAAATTTATGAGCCATCCACTTTAATTATATATCGTATAAAACGTATCTTTGCAGCTGAAAAACTTCAATATGGATAGTTCGAAAAAAACAGACGAATTTTACGAAAAATTAAAATCACAACTTTACGATACAGCCCTTTGGCCATCTGAGTATTTATACAAGTTTATTGTGCTTACCAAAGGCGAAGGTATTAATCATATCGAGGCACTTTTTGATAATTTAGGAGCTGTGATTACTACAACAGAATCTAAGAACGGAAAATACACTAGCGTTTCTATAAATGTAAGAATGAAAAACCCAGAAGCGGTTATTGCCAAATATAAGGAAGTCGCCGAAAATGTTGAAGGTGTAATTTCCTTATAAAATTCCTTTTAAGCTTCGTATTTTTTTGTACTTTGCAACAAAACCTAGAGACTTCAGGTTTAAAACTATATACTACACACTTTACAATTTTGATTGACGATTTAGAATACAACACAGAGCGCGAGCATTTAATTATTCCAGAATATGGACGTCATCTGCAAAAGATGATTAATTACGCTAAGTCTCGCGAAACTAAGGAAGAACGTAATAAAATAGCTAAGGCCATTATTTCTGTAATGGGAAATCTACAACCACACTTACGAGATGTGCCAGATTTTCAACATAAGTTATGGGATCAATTGTTTATAATGGCGAATTTTGAAATCGATGTTGATGCACCTTATGGTGAACCATCGAAAGAAGAAATACAAGCAAAGCCAGAGCCTTTAAAATATCCTCAAAACCATCCTAAATATCGTTTTTATGGTAATAATATAAAGACCATGATAGATGTTGCCGTAGGTTGGGAAGACAGTGATTTAAAAGAAGCGCTGACCTTTACCATTGCTAACCACATGAAAAAGTGTTTCCTTAATTGGAATAAAGACACTGTTGAAGACGCTGTTATTTACGATCATTTATATGAGCTTTCTGGTGGAAAGATCAACTTAAAGGACAGTAATGAAGACCTTACGGATGCTTCGAGCTTAATGCGTACTAAATCTAAGTATGGTGGTAAAAACAATTCTAATAAAAAGGGGAACAACTCTAACAAGAAAAAATATTCTAACAACAGAAAACGTTACTAAAACGTATGAGTACATTTAAAATTGAAGGAGGTCACCAATTAAAAGGGAAAATCCAACCTCAAGGTGCAAAAAACGAAGCTTTACAAATCTTATGTGCGGTACTTTTAACTGCCGAAGAAATTAAAATAGATAACATTCCAGATATTATTGATGTTAATAAACTCATGGCTTTATTAAAAAAGTTAGGTGTTAAAATTAATAAACTCGATAAGGGATCTTATACGTTTAAAGCAGATGATCTTAATCTTAAGTACTTAGAATCTGCCGAATTTAAGGAAGATGGTAAGGGTTTACGCGGTTCTATTATGATTGTTGGACCATTGTTAGCACGTTTTGGAAAAGGGTATATCCCAAAACCAGGTGGTGATAAAATTGGTCGTCGTCGTTTAGATACACACTTTGAAGGTTTTATTAATCTTGGAGCTAAATTCCGTTATAATCGCGAAGAATTATTTTATGGTGTAGAAGCCGATAAATTACAAGGAACGTACATGCTTTTAGATGAAGCCTCTGTGACCGGAACCGCTAATATTGTAATGGCTGCTGTTTTAGCAGAAGGCACAACGACCATTTATAATGCCGCTTGCGAACCGTATTTACAACAACTTTGTAAAATGTTGAATCGTATGGGAGCAAAAATTTCTGGTGTTGGTTCTAACTTATTAACTATAGAAGGTGTTGCTGTTTTAGGAGGCACTGAGCATAGAATGTTACCAGATATGATTGAAATTGGTAGCTGGATTGGTTTGGCTGCCATGACAAAAAGTGAATTGACTATTACTAATGTAAGTTGGGACGATTTAGGTCAGATTCCTAATGTGTTTAGAAAAATAGGAATTACTGTAGAGCGCCAAGGTGATGATATTCATATTCCTGCACATACTGATGGATACGAAGTGCAAAACTTTATTGATGGTTCTATTTTAACTATTTCTGATGCACCATGGCCAGGATTTACACCCGATTTATTAAGTATTATCTTAACGGTTTTAACGCAAGCCAGAGGAAGTGCAATTGTCCACCAAAAAATGTTTGAAAGTCGTTTGTTCTTCGTTGATAAATTGATTGATATGGGAGCAAAGATTATCCTTTGTGATCCACATAGAGCAACGGTTATTGGTCACGATTACAAATCCACATTAAAAGCAACTACCATGACGTCGCCAGATATTAGAGCAGGTGTCTCTTTATTAATTGCAGCGTTATCTGCAAAAGGTACGTCAACCATTCATAATATTGAACAAATAGACAGAGGATACGAAAATATTGATGAGCGTTTAAGAGCTATTGGAGCTAAAATTGAACGTGTAGAAGGTAATTAAATAAGCTGTTGTGATCGCTTTACTTTTAGTGAAAAGCGTCAAAACGAAATAAAATAAAAAAGCTTCAAGTTTATTCTTGAAGCTTTTTTTATAACTATGTGATGACTTCATAAACACAGACTTCTTGGATTTGCTGACGGCCTTTATCTTTAAACGTACAATCGTAATCTAATTTAGCCGTAAAAACGTTTCCAGCTACAAGAGGATTGCTATCACTGCTAGCGTGAATGTTCTCTACATTATCTAACCACTGTTTGTTTTTATTCCAAACATTTTGTTTTCAGGTTACCACTTCACCAGGACTGCCTGGCATTTCTCGGCCTATCACATGGTCTGCGTACAGCTCGTTAATGCCATCTAGGTTATGCCCTTTTTCGCACATTTCTTTCCATTTTCTTGCAACTCCCCAAGTATTCATAATGTTTCGATTTAACGTTTGTGCTTTAACGTTAACAAAAAGCTTGTTGTCTTTTCTTAAAAACTTAGGGCTTATTTAATCCAATATAAAAAAAAGCTCTGACGACTAATCAGAGCTTTAAAATTGTTTGTTGAAATGGTTATTTCAGTTAAGACCTTAATAGTCTTATATATAGCAACGCTAAATTTTAAGATTTATTATAATTTGTTTCAATTATATTTTACATCGATTATCTTAATGCGGTTTTGTACGTTTCTAAACAGCGTTCTCTTGCCGCTTTATGATCTACCATTGGCTGTGGATAGGTGAGTTCTTGATACTCTGGAACCCATTGTTTAATATACGCGTGATTCTTGTCAAATTTTTGAATTTGCGTTGTAGGATTAAAAATTCTAAAATACGGAGCGGCATCTACACCGCAACCAGCAACCCATTGCCAATTACCAACATTACTAGCCATTTCATAATCGTGCAGTTTCTCAGCAAAATAAGCTTCTCCCCAACGCCAATCAATTAATAAATGTTTACATAAAAAACTACCTACAAGCATACGGACTCTATTGTGCATAAAACCCGTTTGGTTCAATTGGCGCATGCCAGCATCAACTAATGGATAGCCTGTTTTACCTTCACACCATGTTTTAAATTCACCTTCGTTATTACGCCATTCAATTCTGTCGTATTTGGGTTTGAAAGCGTTATTAGTTGTTTCTGGGAAATGCCAGAGGATTTGCATGAAAAATTCGCGCCAAATCAGTTCTTGCCAAAAGATTTCATTTTGTTCTGCAATCGCTTTTTTTACCATTTTACGAATGCTAACAGTGCCAAAGCGTAGGTGAGGGCCTAAATGGGATGTGGCATCTTTTGCTGGAAAATTCCGCGTTGCCTCATACTCTTGAATCAACGTAGGAGTCACTTCATAAGCTTTGATTTCTTGATTTGATTTTTCAAAACCTAGATCAGATAAGCTTAGATTAGGAAGCCTACTATGTTCTATGACATTATTTAAATATGAATTGGTATAGTAAATTTCTAAATTTGTGGACTGAAATTTTTCTTTCCAAGTCCGCATATAAGGGGTATAAACCAAATAAGGTTTGCCATCTTTTTTTACGACTTCACTTTTTTCAAATATAACTTGGTCTTTATAGGTGTGGAATGCAATAGCATTGGTTTCGAGTAATGATTGTATCTCCTGATCACGTTGTGTGGCATAAGGTTCATAGTCATGATTTGTATAGACTGTTTCAATCTCATAGTCTTCCATTAATTGTTTAAAAATAGCTTCAGGTTTGCCGTGAAATATCGCAATGCTACTATTGTAATCATCTTGTAACGTTTGCCTCATGGACTGTAAGGTTTGATGAATAAAGGTCACACGAGCATCGTCTTTTGGTAACTGTTCTAAAATTTCAGTATCAAATATAAACATTGGTAACACGGGATGTTTGTCCCTTAAGGCTTCATAAAACCCAAGATTATCATCCAATCTTAAATCGCGTCGAAACCAGAAAATATTTACTTTTTTATTCATGTTTTATTATATGCTTTGAGCGCAGTAGGAGTGCTGTTGTTTAGTTGTTCTGTTATTTAGTTATTGAGGTGTTCAGTTATTGTGTTATTGAGTTATTTAGTTATTGAGTAATTGAGATATTTAGTTATTGAGTTATTGAGATGTTCAGTTATTGTGTTATTGAGTTATTTAGTTATTGAGGTATTTAGTTATTTAGTTATTGAGTTATTTGGGATGCGTACGTTTTGTCTAGCTAAGGTTTACACGTTAATATTTCCCATACAACTCTTCTAATTTTTGAGTTCTATAATTAAAAATTTCTTCCAATTTTGGCTTTACTACAATGGGATGAACGAGTTGTCCTAAAATTCCCATTGGTAGTTTATAATCTATAATGTCTTCCATTTCTACGCCACCTTCAATCGCTTTGATAAAATGTTTATGATGCCAAAGTGCGTAAGGTCCAAAACGTTGTTCATCCACAAAATACTCATGGTCTTTTACATGGGTGATTTCGGTGACCCATTTGGTTTTAATGCCTAAAACAGGTGTTACGATATATTGAATAATCTGTCCAGGAAACATAGGTCTATCAGCTCCTGAAAGGATATTGAAACCCATATAATCTGGCGTAATCGTTTTTAAATTCGCAGGATTTGAGAGAAATTCCCATGCTTGATCTACTGAGATCGGTAAGTTTTGTTTTTTATGTAAGGTATATATTTTCATAACAATTATAAATTGAGAAGTGTAGGCGTTAGATTAAAGAACATGGGTAAATAATGTGGTTGAATTATAATTGCGTTATACCTAAATTTCTAAAAACACAATAATTCAGATTATTGAGCGAGGTGGACACTAATTATTAAAAACAACATAAGCATTTAAGGACGTTGCGATACACAGCCAGATTATATAAGGCAACAATAAGTATTTTAATCGACTCAATTTATCGTCACCAAAAGTGATAAAGAAGTACAGAATCACTAAGGTGAGTAAAATGATATTAACGAAGCCTAATTGCGTTAATTGTTGATTAAAGAACACGTAATTCCAACTCATATTTAACAGAACAGCAAGCGTGTATACAAAAATCACAAATTTCGATTTCCTAATAGAAAACAAATAACTAAGATATATTGAAAAGCAAACCATAATCAGTGTCCAAGCCACTCCAAAAACCCAACCTGGAGGTGTCCAAGGAGCTTTGTTTAGATTAGAATACCAATCTCCCGTAACAGCATCTCCCATAAACCAACTGCCTAGCGCAAGTGCACCAAAATTGATAATCAAAAATAAGATGAACAGATATGCTTTTTTCAATTTAGTTTTTTTTTAAGTTATCAATTTTGTCACTGATTAATTGGGCTTCAGCATATTTTTTGTCGCTTTCAGCTCTATTTGTGGTAGAAAGTTTATGCCAATCTGCCATTAGTTTTTCGTATTGGTTTTGCAGTTTTTCTACTTCTGATTTTTTCTTAAATAATCCAAACATCACACTCTAGTTTAAATACTTTAATAATCTTGAACTTTTAGGGCTTGTAATAGAATAATAGTAGTCGAGAAATTCTCCATGTTCATCAATTAAATACTTCTGAAAATTCCATTTCACCACTGAATTTTGTTTCCCATTTAAAGACTTTTTTGTTAACCAAGCATATAATGGATGTTGATTTTCTCCTTTAACATCAATTTTTTCAGTCATTAAAAAGGAAACTCCATAGTTCACTTCACAGAACTCTTCAATTTCTTTGGAATTACCTGGTTCTTGTTTTCCAAATTGGTTACATGGCACACCAATAATAACAAGTGAATCTTTATAGGTATCCTGTAATTTTTGTAAATCTCTATACTGCGGTGTAAATCCACATTTAGAAGCGACATTTACAAACAGTATTTTTTTTCCTTTAAATTGATGTAAATTAATAGGTTCACCTTGAAGGCTTTTAATCTTTATATCGTACACGGATTGCGTAGCAGTTGCTATCATGATGTTTTTATATTAAGTAATTATATGGTATTTACAATTTGAAACTTACGATGCCACAGTCCATTTCAAATATTTGTCCTGACATAGAAGCCGCTTTTTCTGATAATAAAAAGCCTGCCATATCTGCAACTTCTTTGGGTTGAAGATATTTTTTTAAGGGATGACGTTCATTCATATTATCAATCATCCGTTCATTACGCAATAATTTTGAAGCCAACTCAGTATCTGTAACCGTAGGAGCAATAGCATTGATGCGTATGTTTGGTGCTAATTCGGCACCTAGAGATTTTGTTAAGCCTTCGATTGCCGATTTTGAAGCTGCTACACTAGCATGAAACGGCATTCCTAACTTTGCAGCAACCGTACTAAACAGTACAATTGATGGTTTGCTACCTTTTTTTAAAGCTGGTAAATACGTTTGTATGGCTTTAACAGCTCCAATAACATTAATGTCGAAATCATTTTTAAAATCATCAACACTAAGTCTTTGTATCGGTTTAAGATTAATACTTCCAGGGCAATACACTAACCCGTCGGCTGTATCTATGTCTGGTAAATCATCCGTTAGAATATCACAATCGTAATGTTTTAAATTAGGATAGGACTCTTTTGGCGATGTACGACTGATATTTACAATTTCATCATAAGAAGAAAGCAAAGAAGCGGTAATTGCCTTACCAATACCTTTGCTTCCTCCAATAATAATTAACCTTTTCATTGCTACACTTAAGATGTTGCAGTTAATGGTCTACCTTTTAGGCGCTTTTCAATCTTTTGTTTAATAACCGTAAGACGCTTCATTATGTCCATTAACTTGCTGTCTTTTTCTTGCTTATATAGTTCGTTGACTTCTAAAATTAAATCTTTAGCCTCTCTTGCTGCTAAAATTCTGTCACTTGTTGTTTTAAATGAAAACTTTCTGTTTTCAAATTCTAAAGCTTTTTCGATTGTTGTTTCCATAGCTTAATTGTTTAAATAGTTTTGTAATTCTAAAATTTTTGAAGCGTTATTAAATTCGCCACCATAATATGTTGTTACTGTGGTGGATGTGTCATCTTGAACACCTCTAGAAGAGACACATAAGTGTTTGGCATCAATAATAACAGCAACATCTTCTGTTTCTAAAACCGTTTTAAGTTCATTTGCAATTTGATTTGTTAATCGCTCTTGAACCTGAGGGCGTTTAGCATAATATTGAACAATTCTATTTAGTTTAGAAAGTCCAATAACCTTTCCTGATGACTTGTACGCAATATGTGCTTTTCCTATAATAGGTACAAAATGATGCTCACAATTAGAGTAGAAGGTAATATTTTTTTCTACTAACATCTGATTATATTGATATTTATTTTCAAAAAGCGCCATTTTAGGCTTGTTTTTTGGGTCTAAACCAGAAAATATTTCTTCAATATACATTTTTGCAACGCGGTCTGGTGTGCCTTGAAGTGAATCATCGGTTAAATCTAAACCCATGACATCCATTATTTCTGAAAATAAAATAGATATGCGTTTTTTCTTTTCTTCGTTAGACATATCAAAAGCATTGGCTTTCATTGGTGTGTCTAAACTTGTAAATAAATGGTCGTCGCCTATAGCTTCATCTGTAAAACCATTAAGCTGTCCATTTGCTTTGGAAGTTGTTTCTGTACTCATCTGTTTTTTTAAATTTTAATCAAAGGTCAGATGGAATTCGTCAAGTTTACTTTACAATTGTTTATTGAACTTGACTCATTTCATAGAATCTTTTTAATGTGCTGTCTTTAAGTACTCCAAACTTAAATCAAAGCACGTGTTAACGTTTTGAAATAGAGTTATTTGATATTGTTCTTTGTCTCGAGCATTTAAATCTGCCTTTGTCAAACATTCTTTTTTTACTGTGTTTAGTAGCTCTTCCTTGTACTCGCGCTCTCCATAATCTGAAGCTACTTGGTTTTAATTCTCTTCGCATCAAATTAATAACCTCTTGTTCTTTCAACTTAAATTGAAATGTAATAGCATCAAAAGGTGTTCGGTCTTCCCATGCCATTTCAATAATTCTGTCAATGTCTTTTAGTTCTAAATTCATAGTCCGTTAGGCATTGCATGATGAAAATCGTACTTTACTTTTTCATCCATTAATTTGTCAAAAAACTTCTTGTTTTCTTTAAAAGTTTTATTGGCTCTAAAGTGCACAAATTTTCCTTGTGCATGTATACTAGATCCATTGATTTTATATATAACAAGATGGTAATAAGGTATGATCCATGTAAAATTTTGTAATCCTTTATTAATTCTAATTAAAATACCTTTTGGTCTTAGTTCTATATTTCCATAATTAATATCAGATACCAAATTCATCATCGATTGCATATTAGGACTTACCTCATCAATTATCATACGTTTAGAACCTACACCTTTCATTTTCAATTTTTGTACCAAACTAAACGGACTGCCAACTAAATCGGAAATGATTTGCTTGGAATCTGAATTGTGATGTGTGGTATTTAATATCATATAGTTTCAAATATATGTAATGTTTAACTAATTTGTTAAAAGGTTAAACAAAAATTAACAGATATTTATGACTATGAGGCTTAGTTATAATGATATAAAAATCAATCGTTTCTCAACATACGCTTTCTATCTTGTAAGGTATGTCGTTTTAAGATTCTATAACTTTCACTAATAACTTCTGCATCGTTTTTCATATTCCAAAGAATTTCACTGGCGCGCTTCCGGTTTTCCTTTATATCTACTATAGGCATTGGGTAATCTACACCAGGGCTAAACTTGTAAAAGGCTTGTTCCATTTCAGTCATTAAATAAGGTTCATGGATAAAAGGGGGGTCTAAGTGTGCTAATTCTGGAACCCATTTTTTTATAAATTCAGCATCAGGATCGTACTTTAAACCGTTGAGTGTGGGGTTGTAAATTCTTAGATTATTGATGCCTGTTTCGCCAGCTTGCATCTGTAATTGTGGAAAATGGATGCCTGGCTCGAAATCTAAAAATTGTTGCGATAAATGTGTGGTTGCAGACTGCCAAGGTTGCCATAGAATATGTGTGAAAAAAGATGCCAACATGGCACGCATTCTAAAATTTACGTAACCTGTTTCAATTAAACAACGCATACTAGCATCTACTAACGGAAATCCGGTTTGGCCTTCTTTCCATGCCTTTTGATAACTATCGGATAGAGTTTTCTTTAATTTATGATAGCCTTTATTAACGCTTGCGTTTTCCATAGTGTGTTCCATTTCAAACTTTTGAATAAAATGCGCTTGCCATCGTAATCTTGAAATGAATGCACCAATATGACGTTTATCTTGAGCTGTGGATTTTAATCGCTTTGCTTTCTGGTATACTTGTCGAATAGATAAATTTCCCCAAGCGATGTATGGCGAAATTCTGCTGCAACTTGTTCTTGAAGCTTCCGGTTTTGAAATATTAACCATGTAATCTTCATGTCTATTTTCAAAAAATGAATTGGCATATTTCCAACCCATGGTTGTTCCACCTTTTTGAAATTTTGTAGCTTCTGGTGTTGTTAAATCTGTTATAGAAAGTATGGTTTCTAAGGTTTCAATTTCTAAATGGTTTAGGAACTGATTATCGCGAGGTTGAAACACTTCCAAAGCATTATTCATGTAG
The DNA here is from genome assembly GCF_015645385.1 of Winogradskyella marina. Lineage (GTDB taxonomy): Bacteria > Bacteroidota > Bacteroidia > Flavobacteriales > Flavobacteriaceae > Winogradskyella > Winogradskyella marina. The sequence goes on along the minus strand of NZ_JADOET010000025.1, from coordinate 3,726 downwards.
GTTTCCCAATTTTCAAACCAATTGTCTCTATTAACCAAACCACGCTCAACACCATTATTTTTAGATTCTTCCCAGTTCATTAAATTGTTTCGACAATAGCGTGTAAATTCTTGGTCTCTATTATAGGTGACTAGCAATCCGGTTTCAACGTGAGAAAAAACGGTATCAATTTTATAAAATTCTTGCAGTTGATTAAACGCACTTGTAATATCGCTCGTTACCGTTAATACTTTAGTGTGATGTGCAGCGAGATTTTCATTTAAATCTTTTAAAGATTCTTTAATAAAATTAAAATGACGTTCGCTATAATGTGCATCATTCAACAATACATGTTCAAAAACATATAAAATTAGAACGCGTTTACCTGACTTTAAAGCATTCGATAGCGCTTCATTATCCTGAAGTCTCAAATCGCGCTTCAACCAAACGACATTAATATGTTCTTTTGCTTTCATCTTAAAGTTGCTCTAAAAATTGTTCTGCGTTGTTAAAATGGTTTTCTAAAGTCTCTTTTTTCATTCTATCTAAATTGCCTAATAACATTCCTAATCTCGGATTGCCAGCAAAGAAATCGCGATGCTTATCCATAAACGTCCAGAATAAACCATCCCAAGTGGCTTGCCAATCGCCTTTAGAGTAGTTGCTCATTTTCATGATGTAGTTGCTGCTACTGATATATGGTTTTGTAGACATTAAACCACCATCTGCAAACAAACTCATGCCATACACATTGGGTACCATAACCCAATCGTATGCGTCTATAAACATTTCCATAAACCATTGGTAAACATCGTCTGGATGAAATTCGCAAAGCACCATAAAATTACCGAGTAGCATTAAGCGTTCAATATGATGTGCGTAGCCTGTTTTTAATACTTTTTTAATAACGTCGTCAATAGGTTTAATGCCTGTTGTGCCCTCATAGAACGACGCTGGTATTTTCTTGTTGAAGTTCCAAAAGTTTTTTGTCCGTTCTTCAGTACCTTTTACCTCATAAACACCTCTTATAAATTCGCGCCAACCTAATATTTGTCGTACAAAACCTTCTAATGAATTTAATGGTACGTCATTAGATTTGGCGTAATCGATAGCTTTGTCTATAACGTCCATAGGATTAAGCAACCCAACATTGATAAGAGGCGAGAGGATGCTATGATTTAGAAAGTGCTCTTCCTTGACGATGGCATCTTCATAAGGTCCAAACTCATGAAAGCGTTGTTCAAAAAACTGATGTAGCCAATCTTCTGAAGCTTTAAAATCTATAGGGTAAATGACAAAATCATTGAGTTCGCCATAATGCTCGCTAAAATTAGCGTTGACATACGCTTCAGCGTTCTTGTGATACTTTGTTTTATCTGGAAAATGAATCGATGGTGGTATTTTATCTTTTGGGTATTTCTTTCGGTTATCTGAATCATAGGTGAGTTTACCACCTTCTGGCTCACTATTAACCATTAAAATATCGCGGTCTTTACGTTGTTGTTTGTAAAAAGAGGTTTGAAAGAATTTCTTTTTAGTGGGTTTAAAGAATGAACTTAATTCGTCTTTAGTATTTATGAATAATGGATTTTCATACCATTCAATATCTATTGATTTAGAAGCCGAATTAATATGTTTCTGAAGCCAATTATCTGTTGGGTCCATAATAAGAAGTTTTTCAACGCCATCTCCAATAAGCTTTGGTATGAGTTGTCTAACGTCTGATTGTTTCGTTGTCGCTTCAATATAGTTTACGGTTTTACCTTGGGTTTCGAGATAGTCCGCATAAGCCTTCATGGAAGCTCTGTGAAACGCAATTTTTTGTTTGTGGAATTTATACTGTTTAAAGAATAAGAATTCTTCAATCAAATAAATATCAGCATCTACTTTAAGAATTGGTGCATCCTTAAATAATTGATGTGGAAATATGAGTATGGCTTCTTTCAATTTAGTACTATTTGCTTTAAAATTATTTCTTTTACACCCCTAAAGTCCCCTCAAGGGGACATTTGTCCGAGCGTTTATTTAGAGGGTTGTCCCCGATTTTTTAGTCCTGCAAGGTCTTGAGTACCTTGTTGGTATTTATTGTAGGTCTAAAACCAGCTGCATCTCGATACTATTTTTCATTCTTCAAAATCACTCGATGTGACGTTTCGTTTTTAGAACAATGTTGGTTGCAACCAAAGACTTCTAAATTTTTTATTCGCGTCATAACGTTCCGCTTTTACATACTTACAAGGTTTTAGAAACCTTTCAGGAATGGTACATATTGCATCTCGATACTATTTTTCATTCTTCAAAATCACTCGATGTGACGTTTCGTTTTCGGAACAGTGTTGATTGCGCATTTATTAAGTATTTATTTCTGGTTTAAAGACCTACAAGGTTTTAGAAACCTTTCAGGAATGGTACATATTGCATCTCGATACTATTTTTCATTCTTCAAAATCACTCGATGTGACGTTTCGTTTTTAGAACAATGTTGGTTGCAACCAAAGGCTTCTAAATTTTCTGTTCGCGTCATAACGTTCCGCTTGCAATTCAACATTAAATTTTCTATCTCTTGGGTCGTTGCCAACACCTGCGACGTACATCCAATTGCCATAGTTGCTGTGCACATCATAATCTATGAGTAAAGACTCAAAATAGGCAGCACCAATGCGCCAATCTAATTCTAATGCTTTGGCAAAATAAGAGGCAACATTTTGCCGTCCTCTGTTACTCATCCAACCGGTTTCTTTTAGTTCAATCATATTGGCGTTCACAAATTCTGATGCTGTTTCGCCATTCATCCAATTTTGAATATGCGTTTGATTTGATGACCAATCGTAATCCTTTTTAAGTATGCCTTCTAATTTGAAGATTTGGTTGCCATGTTTTAAGGACACATATTTAAAATAATCGCGCCAAATGAGTTCAAAAATGAGCCAATAGGTGGATTGGTTTTTGAAGTATTCCTTTTCAAATTTTTTAACCTGCCAATAAATGGTTCTTGCAGAAATACAACCGCTGGCCAACCAAGGCGAAAACTTAGAACTGTAATCAACACCCACTAATCCGTTTCTCGTTTTTTTATAAAATCCTAATTTTTTAGTGTTGAAGAAATAATCTTCGAGGCGTTTGTTAGCTTCCGTTTCACCACCTTTAAATGGAAAAGCCGAATGTGGATTGGTTTCAAAATGGTCAAAACCTAAATCGTTAAGTGTTGGAATTTTAGTGTTGTTGGCAATACGATTGCTTTCAGGATATATTTTTGGTTGTAATTCTGGACGAATGGCAACGTACTTTTCAAGTTGTTTTCTAAAGTTGGTAAAGACTTGTGGTGTTTGTTCAATTTTGAAAATGAGGTCTTCAGGATGATATAACAACTGATTGTAAATGGCATGCCAGTTAATGGAACCTAATTTAGATTTAACGGCATTTTCAGTTTCTAATTCTTCTGAGGCCCATTCCTTTTGAAGAAATATTGAACTGACATTATAGGTTTTGCATAGCTCAGGAATTATAACTTCTGGATGTTGATGAAAAACGAATAAATCAATGTTTAATTTATTGAGTTGTAGTCTTAAATCTTCGATAGATTCAATTAAAAACTTTGCCCTAAATTTCTCTGTTTTTTTAAATCCGAATTTGTCAATTGCAAAGTGATTGGGATTGAAACAAAACACAGCAATGAGTGGGTTTCCGTTTTTTTGTGCTTCACATAAAACAGCATTATCTATGGTTCTTAAATCGTTTCTAAACCAT
>NZ_JADOET010000024.1 GCF_015645385.1 Winogradskyella marina | reverse complement strand
CATACGAAGAATGGTTAGCCGCTGGTAATTCAGGATCAGAACAAGACTTTTTAGATGCATTAGTAGGTCCAGCCGGACAAGACGGTGTTGACGGCGCCTCAGTAACGGTAACGGATAACGGTAATGGTACTATAACCGTAAGTGATGGTATTAATGATGTTGTTGTATCTGATGGTGCTGACGGTGTTGTAGATCCTAAAGATTTAACAGCTGGAGACAGTTCTATTACTGTAACCGATGGAACAGGAGCTACAATAGTAGATACTAACATTATCGTTGCAGAAGGAGGAATTACAACCGATAAGTTAGCTGATGATGCTGTCACTGGATTAAAAATAGATGACGCTGTTGCAGGTACTGGTTTAGTTAAAAATGAAACAACAAATACATTTGATGTTCAAGCTAATAATGGATTAAACGTCGATGCTACTGCTGATGCAATTCAGTTAGGTGGTACATTAATAAAACCAACAACGGTAACAACAGATGCCACTCAAACTTTAGCTATTGAAGGTTTACAGACAGGTACTGTTGATAATGCTTTAGTAGCTGTAGAAGCTGATGGTACTCTAAGACAAATTAAAGCAGCAATGCCAAAGTTCTTCTATATGCCAGCTGTTATTTTTGATACTTCAGTAAACGGAACTTTTACAAGAAACTTACATACTGAATATCAAGCACAGTTTACAGGAACAGCTAATCCAACTTTAGTAAGTAGTGCTGGTGCGGTTAATGCTATTCCAACACTACCAGCAAATGAATTAGAGTATCATATTACATATTATGACACAGCGGTATTTTCAAACCTGTCTATTGACGCGAATGGAGTTTTATCATACACTATTATCGGTAGCGCAACAGAAGCGTCTTATATGACTATAGTATTTGTAGTGAAATAACAAAAACAATCTTGCTTGGTATAATAGGCTAATGTCTTTATCAAGCAAGAATTTTATATCGTAAATAAAAGAATTTAAAGTCGATCCTTTAACCTAATAAAGTAAAGGATATTAAAAACATAAAAAAAACAGAATGAAAAGCCCATGTTATCTATTATTAGGATTTATTATTCTAGTCGATTGCAAGTCACAAGGGTTATCAAAACGTTAATACTATAATTATATGAATAAGTTTTTACACTTCATATGTAATAATGTCTGTAATCTAAGCACAGATAGACAAATCAAAACACAAAATTTTAGTAGTATTAAAATTTTATTGATTTCTGTATTTGTTTTAAGCAGTATTGAAATGAATGCGCAGTGTGTTACACCGCCAACTTCAGGGAATATTACTTTTGCTTCTAATACCCTTACGTGTTTTACTACAGATGCCACATTAAGTGATGTAACGTTCCAAGATGGTTCAGGAATTTATATTGAACCAGGAGTTACTGTTATCATTCAAAATAACGTGAGTTCATCGGGAACTATTACGATGGATTTAGAGGGGACTTTGCAGTTTAATCAATCTCCTCAAATTTCAGCAAATGTAGATATAACTATAGCTTCTTCAGGAGAATTAAAAGCAGGTTCTAGTGGGACTAATGATTTTACGTTTCAAGGGAATGGTATTAATACAATAGTAAATTATGGATTGGTTTCTGCGGGTGTTTTAAATTTTAATGGAACAAACGGTGAGTATACAACAGATAATCATGGTACAATGAATATTACTGCCAATGTTAATATATCTGGAACTTGCTATTTTAAAAATAGTGGAATTCTAGATTTAGGGAATAGTTATAACTGTAATGACAAAACTGTTTTTGTAAACTGTGGAATTATGACTTCTGGGAATGGTTTTAATTTAAACGGAGGTCAAGTTTATAATTCTTCTGAATTTATTGTTTCAGGAGGGAATATTAGTTTTGGAAATAATACAGCATATTTTGAAAACACAGGACATGTAGATATCCAAAGTGGTCAACTACTTTTGGCTGGAAATGGAAGTGAGTATTATAATGAAGGATTTACTGAAATTTCCAATAATATTCAAAACGATGGTAATATAACTGGTCCCCCTGATGGCTCAGGTAAATTAGGTTATATGACTTGGTTTAAAAAAGCAGCTATGAATAGTGGTACTATTGGTCCAAATTTAAATTTAAAAAGAACAAATGGTGCTTCTAGCCAAGTAACAATGTTTAACAATCAAGGCCTTAATTTCTCTTCATCCTTAACTTATGATTGTGAAGCTTCCGGTAATTGTATTGCACCCAAGGTGACAGCAGGTGATATTTGTTGGAATCCAGATGGAAGTATTAGCTTAGTAATTGTAGCCACAGACGATGATTATAGCACAAGCCCTATAGCGCCTGGTGATTCTATTGCAAGCTCAGTAACACAAAATGATACTCTAAACGATGAAGCTGTTGTTTTAGGAACTAATTCTGGTGAAGTGTTCATTACAGATGTAACAGGAGATACTAGTGTTCTTACACTCGATCCTATTACAGGGGGAGTATCTATTAGCTCAGATGCAACACCTGGGACTTATACATTGACTTATACGCTATGTGAAAATGAGGTTTCGCCAGCAAATTGTGATACTGCCGTAGTGACCGTACTTGTAGAAAACGAAACTCCAACTCTAATCTGTACAGAGACTGTAACAGGCGAAGCATTTAATTGGAGTTATGGGGGGAGCCAAAGCCAAATTTCACAAACAATGACCCAACCTGGTGTAAATGGTGGTTTTGAGTTTGATATCTATGAATTAGATAACTCCTTTAATATGGAGATAAATGGTGTAAGTCTTGCTACACATGAAATAGAATTTCAATCTAGTGGTACATCAGGCATAAATATAGAATTTGAAGATGGGGACGAATATGAAACAGACACGCAAATGATATGGCAAATGGATGGTACTACCGATAATCCTTTAATCAGAGTTCTAATTAGCCCATCAGGAGAGGTAAGCATGTATGGGAGTAAAACTTCTGGAGGCCAGCTCTTTCCTTTGCAATTTAAACAAGATTTTAGTCCTGTTAATTCGTTTAATACAATTTCATGGAATCCAACATCGAATAATACTATTATAGTAACACAGAATGTACAAGGTCCTACGTTAATGGATGGCTACGGAAGTGGACTAAATATAGTGCCATGTGATTCTTATACTTTAGAAAAAGAAGGAGAATTTAACGATGAAAACAATAATGGTATTGCGGAGCCTGGTGAAACGATTACGTACACAATAACCGTAAAAAACAAAGAAGATATTGACATTTATGACATTGTTGTAGAAGACCCATTATTGGGAGGCGTATTAACAGGTCCACAAGCAGGAGACACTAATAATGATGGTGTTTTTAATATCTATGAAACGTGGACGTATACGGAGTCTTATACTATTACTCAAGCGGATATCGATAACAAAGGAGTGTATAATTTAGCCTCGGTTACTGGGACGAATGAATTGGATGAAGACTTAGATGCCGTATCATCAATAGACCCCAACCCATTAGACCCTAGTGATCCTAATTACGATCCTGCCAGGCCAGATCATACGTTTGTACCGCTTAAAAGCCGGAGTCTTTTGATTACGAATCCTAATATTTATCAAAGAGTAAAAAGCAATTAATGATGAAAAAAATTTATTTATATATTAATATATGTATGCTTCTTGCTTTTAGTGCTGTAAACGCTCAAACAGTTAACGAAGGTGTGCTATATGTTAGTGAAGACACACAGTTTTCAACTGTAGAGCGTTTAGATAACCTTAGTACCGGATCATTTTATAATGATGGTGATGCCTTTATTTACAGCCATTTTAATAATGATGGGATTTTAGATTTTTATCAAAATACAGGACTTACTCGATTTATAGGAAGCTCAATTCAGCTGCTTAGCGGGTTAGAAACTAGCTACCTCAATGATGTATATTTTAATAACACTAGTGCTATAGCTCCATTTCAAGTATCAGGGCATATTCATATCAATGGTGAATCCGATTTTTATGAAGGAATCGTAGACAACGATAATTTCGGTGGCGAAATTACTTTTTACAACAATGCAACACATATTAATACCTCCGATTACAGTCATGTGGATGGGCCTGTAAATAAATTGGGGAATCAAGAATTTATTTACCCAATTGGAGATGGCGGTTATTATCGTTTTGCAGGTATTTCAGCACCAGGAAATGTATCTGCACTATTTGAAGGCAAGTTTTATTTTGAAAACTCTGACGATATATATTCACATGACTTAAGAGCAGGTGTTATAGAAGAAATAGACGACCAAGAATATTGGACGATTGAAAAACGTAATGAAAATTCGGAAAATGGCTTTATTACGCTATCGTGGCGCGATGTTACTACGCCATCATCTATGGTAGAAGCTGCACAACAAGATGCCTTAACCATTGTGCGTTGGGATGAAGCTACAAATATGTGGGTTGATGAAGGTGGAGTTATAGATCTCGATAACCAAACTGTAACAACGGCTGTAAATGATTATGGTGTTTTTACTTTCGGACGTGTTAAGTCGAATCTTATTTTACCATGTGAACTTGTTATTTACAATTCTGTAACACCAAATGCTGATGGAAAAAACGACTATTTTCTTATTGATCAGCCCAATAACGAATGTGCAAGAAACTTAAAAGTTCTGGTATTTAATCGTTGGGGAGTTAAGGTTTTTGAGACCGATAATTATGGCACTCATGGAAATGTTTTTGATGGCTATTCCTCAGGCCGATTAACACTGAATAGTTCTGAAAGATTGCCTTTTGGTACGTATTACTACATTCTTGAATATGAATATGGTGATGAAACAGATAATAACCAATATAAAAAAGCAGGTTATTTATACTTAAGTGCTAACTAAAATGAAACGAACTCTAATGACTTTTATAAAATCAAATTTATGTGCACTTGTACTGCTAGTGAGCCTATTTTTTATGTTGCCATCTGCACAGGCACAGCAAGATTCGCAGTACACGCAGTATATGTATAATACCATTTCTGTAAACCCTGCATATGCCGGATCTAGAGGGTCTTTAAATGTGCTAGGTGTGTATAGAAACCAATGGGTAGGATTAGATGGTGCACCAGAGACTCTCAATTTTGCCGCACATTCACCTATAGGTGTTAAAGGTGTTGGTTTAGGTCTTGGTTTTACTAGTGATAAATTAGGGCCATCTGAAGAGAGTTTTATAACGGCAGATTTCTCATACACCCTTCAAATGGCAGAAAAATTAAAGCTTTCTTTTGGTATTAAAGGCGGACTGTCGCTTTGGAATTTAGATCCAGATAAATTAACTATTTATGATCCGAACGATTATAATTTAAGACGGGAAAATCACAGTTCACCTGTCATCGGTGCGGGTTTTTATTTACATACAGAAAAATGGTATGTTGGTATATCCACACCTAACTTCTTAGAAACCGAACACTATGATGAAGTTCAGGTATCTACCGCCATGGAAAAAACGCATCTGTATTTTATAGGAGGTTATGTATTTACCCTTAATCCCGACTTAAAATTAAAACCTGCGGTATTGGCTAAAGCCGTTAGTGGTGCTCCCTTAGCAATTGATCTTTCAGCCAATGCCCTATTATATGAAAAAGCCACTTTTGGTTTGGCTTATCGCCTTGATGCTACTGTAAGTGCCATGGCTGGTTTTCAGGTGTCAGACAATATTATGATAGGCTATGCGTACGATTACGATACAACTGAATTAGGAAATTATAATAGTGGATCTCACGAAATATTTTTACGTTTCGAGTTAGGCACAAGACTTAGAGGAAAAGTAAACCCGAGATTCTTTTAATTCTTAAATAGAAAAATTAATGAAAAATAGTTTAAACATATATAGTTTCTTTTTGATGTTTTTGAGTGTAATTCAACTCACTTCAATTGACGCACAAGAAAGAAAAGTAGAGAAAGCTACCGAAAATTATGAGCAATTAGATTATGTTAATGCCCAAAAAATATATTTAGCGGTTGCTGAAAAAGGCCATGAATCTGAAGAACTTTTCACAAAATTAGCCAACAGTTATTATTTTAATGCGCAATATGATGATGCCGTAAAATGGTACGAACGCTTGTTTGATTTTACAGCTACGCCAGAAGATAATAATGTTTATTTACGTTATTCGCAATCTTTAAAAGCAACAGGTGAAGCAGCAAAAGCAACCGAATATTATGATGCCTTTTTGTTGAATAGTGATTTGCAAAACACGACTATAAAAGCACAAGATTATCTTGATATCATCCAACAAAATTCAGGGAGATATGATATAGAAGTTCTAAAAAATGTTTACGATGAAAAACAGATTTCTTTCGGGCACTTAAGATTAGGTGATACCTTGTATTATGCTTCTACCAATAGCAGTAAAACATTTTTAAACAGAAGAAGTGCTTGGGATGGTTTGAGTTTTTTATCCCTTTATACTATTCAAGTGGATTCTTTAAACCAAACGATAAGCAAACCTAAAAAACTTAAAGGGAAGCTTAAAAGTAAATTCCATGAGTCATCACCTGTATTTACAGCGGATCACAATACCATGTATTTTACAAGAAGCAATATTACATACGATGACAAAAATGAAGATCAGCGTTTAAAGATTTATAAAGCAGAACTAAAAAATAACAAATGGCAAAAAGCCGAAGAATTATCAATTAATAGCGATTATTTTTCTAATGCACATCCAACGTTAAGTTCAGATAATACTAAGCTTTATTTTTCTTCAGACCGCCCAGGAGGTTATGGCGAATCTGATATTTACGTGTCTGAAATTGATAGTGATGGTCATCTAAGTACACCTGTAAATTTAGGACCTAGCATTAATACTAGTGGAAAAGAAACCTTTCCGTTTATAACAGCCGATAATGCCTTGTATTTTTCTTCAGATGGTCATATGGGAATGGGAGGTTTAGATGTCTTTTATATAGAGATTCTAGAGGATGGTTATGGTCATTTATTAAATATTGGTGCACCTGTAAATTCCTATGCAGATGATTTTGCTTTCGGAATAGATTTGGAAACTCGCCGAGGGTTTATAAGTTCTAATCGTTCTAAAACTGAAGGAGAATTTGTGTATGATAACATTTATTCGTTTTTAGAAACATCACCTATTAAAGATGTTTATTTTGCACAAATAGAAGGTGTTGTTACCGATAAACAAACAGGAGAGCCTATTGCTGAAGCTCAAATTGTTTTATCTGATGTTGAAGGGAATATATTTAAAGAAGTTCAAACCAATGAAAAAGGGTATTATATAGTAGATATTAATAAGTTTGATTCTTATTTAATAAAAGCGAGTAAACCTCAGTATGATACGGATGAAAATATGTCTAAATCAGGTTTAGAAAGGCAGAGTATCAATTTTCAATTACAGCAGAATGAAATTTCTCTTGTTCCAGGTACAGACTTGGCTGAGGTACTTAATATTCCTATTATTTATTTTGATTTTGATAAATCTAATATCCGTAAGGATGCACAAGTTGAACTCGAAAAAGTTTATGCAGTGCTCAACTTTTATCCTGATTTAAAAATAGACATACGATCGCACACGGATAGTCGTGGTAATGATTCATATAATAAAGCACTTTCTCAACGTAGAGCAACCTCTACCTTAAACTATTTGGTTGATAAAGGTATAGATGCATCACGATTATCTGCTCAAGGCATGGGAGAAACCCAACACGTTAATAATTGTAGTAATGGTGTACCTTGTTCTAAAGGTGAACACCAAAAAAACAGACGCTCAGAATTTATTGTTAAAGAATAAAAATGAGTGTCCCCCTTGACTAATAGCTGAAAAGCCGGAGAGCAATCTTCGGTTTTTTTATTGCTTATAGTTTTTATAGAGCCTTGATACCCTTTGGCATCATCATAGCGATGATGTTTGCTGTGATCACTTATAAGTGATATTATTTAGAAACTTCTATTTGTTTTATAGGCGGTTTTCAACCTGTACAATGAAAGACAATGTGTTGTCAGTGTTACCAACAATTCTTTTGTCTCATAGTTATCGTGGATTTACGTAGAGAAAAACTTTATCTTTTAAAATAACTAGTTTTTTTTCAATACATACAAGACCTTGTTGCGCTTTCAAGTTGACAAACGATATCTACAAGGTTAAAAAGTAGTATGTAGATTTCTGACACACCATTACATACGATACTATAAAAGGAAAAACAGAGATTAAAGTTAATTTTTTTTTGAAATCCATTAAATACAAAAATCCCATCGTAAACGACAGGATTTTAAAATGTTTAGTCTGCAATTAACATTTACTTAATAATTCCTTGTTAATCTCTTGATGTCAATCATTGAGGGTATTTTCTAATTTTCTACTCATAGTAGTAAAAGGGAATACTCCATGATTAATATGACTAAAAATGAGAGAAAATGCGTTCGGTATTTAGCACAAGAAATGTCTACAGCAACTAAAGCGATATTCGAAATAGAATTGACTTTAGATCATGAGTTAAAAGCAACTTATGAAAACTATAAATTAATTTGGGATAATTACCCAGCTAGCTTAAAGGAGTATCATGAACATAACGAAGTACAATTAAAGCCTAAGGCTGTTCAAAGACCAATAAAACGTAAGAGAAACGTAATTAATCGTATCGCATTTAGCTTAGCTGCTGTTGGTTTAATAGTTGTAACCTATAGTTATTTTTTGCCTTCTAGCGCGTTAAGTTATATAAATCAGGTTGCTACAGGGAAAGGTCAGCGACAAACGGTATACCTTCCTGATAGTAGTCTTGTTATTTTGAATGCTTCAAGCGAAATCAAATATAACTCAGACTTTAAAAATAAACGCCATGTTTTTATAACAGGGGAGGCTTACTTTGATGTGACTCATAACAAAGAAATTCCGTTTGTTGTCCATACAGAGGATTTAAACATTACCGTTTTAGGAACCGCTTTTAACGTTAATACCGTTTTAGAGAATAAGTCGGTATCCTTAGAAAGAGGTAAGGTCAATGTCTTTATTAAGAAGTCTCAAAACAGTCTTAATTTATTACCGAAAGAAGAGCTTATATACAACATTAAAACTTCAGATGTTACTAAAAGAAACTTCAATGTCACCAAAGCTTTAGCATGGAAAGACAATATGTTAATTCTTGATAATTTAATATTCAAAGACGCACTCTATAAAATAAATAATTATTACGGAGTAAGCTTCAAGATTACTGATGCAAAAATTAATCAAAAAAGGATTACGGGTGCTTTTAAAGAGCAAAACATTGATGAATTTATTAACTCCATAGAATTCATCGCAGATGTTAAAATAAAGAAGATAAATCCTAACGAATACCTAATAACTCAAAACCATGAAGATTAAAAGCATTCGTCATTCAGTTATCACAAGCGAAGACCTTTTTCTATTTGAACAAATTCAAGAAGGTGATACCAAAGCTCTCGATGTGTTTTTTAAAAAATACTATAACAAGCTGTGCAGATTTGGTGTGTTGTTCGAGTCTAACATGCATATCATAGAGGAAAAAGTAGACGATGTTTTTATTCAATTATGGTCTAATAGAGACCAACTTAATACAATTAAAAATCCAAAATCATATATCTATGCCATACTAAAAAACGACCTCCTAAGAGTTAAGAACAATTACCAAATTAGACCACTACGAGATGAAGACCATTTAAATAACGGCAGTCTTTATCCAAGTATCGAAGATGAAATTATAGCTAACGAACAAAAAGAAATTAATAGAAATGTCATCAAAAATGTTTTAGAATCTATACCAAAACGAACACGTCAAATTTTTGAAATGAGCAGAATTGACGGCTTTAAATACAAAGAGATTTCAGAATTATTAGAAATAACCCCTAAAACCGTAGAGAATCATATTGGGCTAGCCCTCAGGCATATTAGTACAAACATAAATAAGTTTAAGTAGTGTGTGTTAAAAATACAATTACGTTTTAACCCTCGCTTTTGATTCCAAACGATTACAACACTAACAACTAATCATTAAAAAAACAACTTTATGAAATATCAAAAATTCATATTAAGTACCGCCATAATCTTAACAAGTTTATGCAATGCATATGGAAGTGTACATCCTATAAATCACAATACTAATAGTTACCATGTTAATAATAACACCATTAATTTACAGCTTAAAGAAGCATCTTTAATTCAGGTCTTCAATTTAATTGAGAAACAAACCGATTTAAAATTCATTTATATTTCTAATGCGCTTTACCAAAACACTAAAATTGATTTAAGTGTCAATAATCAATCTTTAGAGACTGTATTAAAGACACTAAAGCAAAAATCACCAATCGATTTTAAAATCACTGATAATGGCATACTCGTTAAGCCAATAGGCGAAACGGTTACTAAAATTAATCAAGATAATATCACCATTAAAGGTGTGGTGTATGATGAAACTAATACGCCTGTTCTTGGAGCTAATATTTACGCTACAGCATATAATATTGGAGCTGTAACGGATTATGATGGTCAGTTTACAATCAAAGTCCCTGCGGATACGAAGACGTTAAAAATTACTTATATCGGATACGAAGACGTCGATTATTCATTAGAAGGTCAATTAGAAATTACAGTTAATTTAACGCCTCATTTTGCGGCACTTAACGAAGTTATTATTACGGGTCAAGGCGCAAGTGTACAGCGAAAAAGATTATCTAACAACGTTGAAGTTCTTAAGTCCGAAGATTTAGCCGGTTTACCTTCACAACGTATAGACCAGTTGATTGCAACTAAATTGCCTAATACCCAGATTAATTTTACAGGAGGCCAATCGGGAGCAACAACACTAATTAGATCTAGAGGTATTAATTCTGCGTTCCTAAGTTCAACACCTGTATTTTATATAGATGGTGTGCGTATGGATAACTTAAATACAAGTAGCGCCTTAGGTGGAGGTAGTGCACAAGGTGCGGCTATGAGTTCTATTGCCGATATTCCAATGGATAATATAGACCGAATTGAATATATTAATGGTGGAGCTGCAACAACGCTTTACGGCTCGGATGCCGCGAACGGAGTGATTCAGATTTTTACTAAAAAAGGAAGCTCAAGAGGTACGCAAATTACCGCTTCAACTCAAATGGGAATTGTAGCGCCAACTGCAGATTTTCTATATTTTGACCGCTCTAAAGACTTATTATTTGAAACAGGAACTTATCAAAAATACAACTTAAGTATAAGTGGTGGTAACTCTGAAGGTTTTGGGTATAGTTTTTCTGGGAATTTTTTAGATAACACAGGGGCTCAAATAGCAGAGAATAATGCTAATACGAAAATAGATTTTAGCACTGGTTTTAAAGCGAAATTAGGAGAAAAAGTAACATATAATAGTTCTTTTATTTATGTGAATAATAGGTACAACAGAAACCGAAATGGTAACCAAGGAGGTTATACAGGTTTATGGTTTGCAGAAAGTGGAGCGTCTGTTTTAAAAGGTTTTAATAATAGGTTAGATGATCTTAGCTCTACGGAGTTTAATGACATAAATGCTTTTGTAAAAACGGCGGAAGAATTACAAAATAACGAAATCGCTATTAATAGATTTACAACGTCTCAAAGTTTTACTTATAAACCTGTAAATAATTTTGAAGCTAAATTTGTTGGAGGTATCGATTATAGAGTTCAGAACGATCAAACTATTCAGACCAACGAATATTTATCACATACGTCTCAAACTAGCGTCACAGACGAAGGAAGTATTGCTAATACAGAACGTAAATACTTTGGAGTTACGCTCGAGTTAAGTGCGCAACATAAATTTGAAACAGGTCAATTTTCATTTATCTCAACCGTAGGTGGTCAATTATTTAGAAACTCAGATCATCAAATTCAATACGTAGGAACAAATATTAGAGACGGAGCCGAAACTATTAGCGATGCTGCTATAAAAACGAGTGAAGAATATTTGGCAGAAGTGCTTAACTATGGCTTTTATTTTCAGGAAAATATTGGCTTCAAGGATAAGTTGTTCTTTGACTTAGGTATTCGAGGAGATCGTAACCCGTCCTTTGGTGATAATATTGGTACGCAATACTACCCTAAAGCTGGTGTGTCTTATTTGTTGAGTTCAGAACCTTGGTTAGAAAATGCAACGGCTGTAAATTCTTTACGATTACGAGGAAATTATGGTGTAGCTGGTAATTTACCTCCCGCTTTTGTAAACGAAAGAACCATAGATTTTGATGGTTTTTTAGGTGAACAAGCGGCCTTTTTTGGACAATCTGGAAATCCGGATTTAAAACCTGAAAAAACAACAACGTATGAAGTAGGTGTAGACGCAGCATTGTTTAATAATAGAGTCAACTTATCGGTAGGCTACTACAATGCCAATACTAAAGATGCTTTGTTTTATGTGCCACCAACACCATCTAGTGGCTATGCAAGTAGTCAATTATATAATATTGGAGAAATAGAAAATAAAGGGTGGGAAATAAATGCAAGTTTTATTCCTATACAAACCGAAAATGTAACGCTATCATTAA
This sequence comes from Winogradskyella marina, assembly GCF_015645385.1. Classification (GTDB taxonomy): domain Bacteria; phylum Bacteroidota; class Bacteroidia; order Flavobacteriales; family Flavobacteriaceae; genus Winogradskyella; species Winogradskyella marina. The sequence continues at coordinate 13,426 of NZ_JADOET010000024.1, read as the reverse complement.
ATGTGTCTATAAATACTTTAGATAACTTAGTGGTAGATTCTGGAGGTGTAGCACCATTTAATATTAATGGATTTAGTGCAAGAACCATTCAAACTGTGGTAGAAGAAGGATATCCTATAGGATACATAAGAGGAAATTATGGCACCTTTGATGAGAATGGTGTTTTAGAGTCTACTACAGCACAATCGTATTTAGGGACTACCATTCCAGATTTATTTGGTAACCTAGGTATGAACTTCTCGTATAAAAATTTCAGTCTCTTTGCAAATGGTAATTATCAAAAAGGGGCTTATGCTAATAGTTTTGACCAACAGTTTAGATTTCTATATGGAGCTTCAGATGCTATAGTGCCAGAAGCAGAAGTTGAAGCTAATGGGACTTCAAATTGGTTAAATTTTACAAATTTATTCACTGAAAAGACTGATTTTATAAAAATTAGAACCATCGGACTGAATTACAACTTAATCCCTAAAAATACGAACACCATTAAATCTATCTTAATTGGTTTTAGTGTGAATAATCCACTGAATTTTACCGCATCGTCGTTTGATCCTGAAGCAACAATTAGTGGTTCAGCAACGGGACAAGGTGGTGCCTCTACTGGAGGGATATCTTATGCAACATACTCTGCGCCTAGAGAATTTTTAACCTCATTAAAAATAAATTTCTAAAAACAAAAAACATGAAAACAATTTATATATATATCACAGTATTGTTTCTGACACTTACCGCTTGTGTTGATAACCCTAATGTTACCGAAGACGCTTTCTTGGATAACACCAATTCAGCTACGAGTTGGATTATGGGTATTAAAAGACAATTTGCTTTAACCATGAATGCTATTGTCATTAATTCGGAAATGGTTTCTGATAATTATTTTAATAACTATACCCTTTACAATAAAGTATTCGATATTCCACAAATTGACTATACAGATATCGATGGTAATAGTATGCAAGTAGAAATTGGAGCGCTAAGAGAAATGGCGGAATATGCTTTAGAAACCGTATTGCCTAGCGATCCAGACGCTACAACTCAACAATGGTCTTATGCTTATTTTGCAAAAGCTTATGCCTTAATTTTATCTGGCGAAAATTTCACAGGCCTTCCTATGAATAGTAATAGTGAAGCTTATACGGCAAGTGAATTGTTAGAAGCTAGTTTAGGTTACCTAGATCTTGCCATTGAAAACGAAAGTAACTCAGAAACTATTTCAGCGTACCAGTTATTAAAATCTAGAGTGTACCGTAGTTTAGGAGATAGAGCTAACGCAAAATCTTTTGCTCAAACTGTAATTGGCAATAATAGCTTGTTGTTTACCGTAGAATTCGATGGCACCAATGGTGTCCCTAATGAAATTCAGAATGCCACGTTTACAGCTAGCGAGAACAGATTTTCTCCACTTCCAAGGTTAGACTTTTTAGACCCTAAATTCTTTGACTTAGGAACGGCTTCAGAAGATCAAAAACCATTATCTCTAGCTAAAGTGGAAGAGGCCTATTTAATTTTAGCGGAAGCGTATACGGCTGAAAATAATTTAGAAATGGCTAAATCTACATTAATTAACCTACTAGACAACGTGTTAAATTCTAGGCCAATAATGTATTTGGATGATAGTGAAGAATTGAGAAATGGTACTAATAGACAAGATTATCCAACGACAGCCGTTGAGGTTAGCTTTGAAAGCGGACAAGAATTTAGATCGGGTTATGTTTTAGATCGGCAAGCTGACCTTATTCCTGTTTATACTGTTTCAGGTACAAGTGTCACTCACCAGGCTGTTGATGCAGCAGCAAATGTAGATGATGTATTATATCTTATCTACTTAATGCGTCAAGAGATTTTTATGAGTGAAGGTAGACGTTCTAATGATTTAGGTATTAAGTTTCCTGTGTCTCAAACTGAGCAGTTAAATAATGCTAATATTTCAGATGAATTTACACAACCTACCATACCTAGTTTTATCCCTTTAAATTTAGGTTTAGATGATTTTACTGTAGATGAGACCACAGGAAATGTGACCATGCTTTACGATATGAATCGCGTATTAGTGGAAAATAAAACGTCAAACCATGTATTGCCTTTTAATTAATTTTATCATATGAAACAGTTATTTAAACATATTTTGATTGGAATAGTAACGTGTTTTGGTATCAACCTAATCGTTGCACAAGAAGCAAAACACTTAGTTATTATTAGTATCGATGGTTTTAGGCCAGACTTCTACTTGCAAGACCAATGGCCAACACCCAACCTAAAAGATTTAGCAAATAATGGAATTGCTTCACAAGGTGTAAATGGTATTTTCCCAACAGTTACATACCCATCACATACCACTTTAATAACAGGTGTTGGTCCTGATGAACATGGTGTATACTACAACACTAAAGTCTCAGAAGAAGGTACTCCTGGGAATTGGTATTATGATTTTAGTTCCGTAAAAGCTAAAACCTTATGGGAAGCAGCAAAAAATGTTGGACTAAAAACAGCTTCTGTTTCCTGGCCTATTACTGTAAATGCTACCGTTATAGATTATAATATACCAGAAATATGGTCTTTTGATAATCCGAGAGATCGTCGTGGTGCGACTCAAAAACATGCAATACCTAAAGGGTTGTTTGAAGAGGCTATAAGTAATGCAACAGGTAATCTTGAAGTAGAGGATTACAACTTAAGCTCCTTAAGCATGGATCAAAATTTAGCGAGAATAGCAGGTTATATAATTAGAACTTATACGCCAAATTTATTAACGATTCATTTACCCAATACCGATGGAGCACAGCATAGAAATGGGCGTGACGGAGTGGAAGTCGAAAAGGCAATTGCTGGTGCGGATCAAGCCGTTAGTACTATAGTTGATGCCTTAAAAAAAGCGGACATTTTAGAACAAACCAATATTATCATCACAGGAGACCATGGGTTTTATACAGTGCATTCTAGCATCACTCCTAATCTGTGGTTAAAAGAATTAGGGTTGCTTGATAAAGACACCTTCTTTATAAGTACTGGTGGTTCTGCATTTTTGCATATGAAGGATAAAAACGATAAAAAAGCATTAAATAAAATTGTAAAGAAACTTGAAAGTTTACCTTTTAGTATCAAAAAAGCGTTTAGAATTATTTCAAGAGAAGAGATGACTTCTAGAGGAGCCAACCCAAATGCAGTATTGGCTTTGACGGCAAATGATGGTTTTAGTTTTAATAATGATAGAGATGGAGTGTTAATTAAAACGGCACATGGAGGTAAGCATGGTCAGTATCCTGATACTAAAAATATCCAAACAGGTTTTGTAGCTTTTGGTCCTGATTTTAAAAAAGGTGTGGTGTTTCCTGAAATACAAATGGAAGATATTCCAACGCTATCAGCTTATCTTCTTGGAGCTGAGTTAGAATCCTCTAAAGGAATTGTGTATAAGAGTATGCTGAATAGTACTACTGATTGAGAATTCATATACTTAAACCATGTAGAGCAAAAAAGCAAGAGTTAGGTTTCTCTTGCTTTTTTTTATGTAAATATGAAATTAGTGTTATGACTGATACTTCTTCTTCAACTGCGTTAACATTTCTGAAGTCATTTTTTTTAGATCAAAATCGTGCGACCAGTTCCAATCCTTTCGTGCAACGCTATCATCTATAGACGTTGGCCAACTATCTGCAATGGCTTGTCTAAAATCGGGTTTGTAGGTCATTGTAAAGTCTGGCATTTCAGCTTTAATACTTTCGGCAATTTCTTTAGGAGTAAAACTAATAGCTGCTAAGTTATACGATGATCTTATAGTTATATCCTCAGAAGGTGCTGCCATAATTTGAGTCGTGGCTTTAATAGCATCATCCATAAACATCATTGGTAAATTGGTGTCTTCAGATAGAAACCCTTCGTATTTACCTTCTTTTATCGCTTCGTGATAAATTTCAACAGCATAATCCGTTGTGCCACCTCCAGGCATCGCTTTGTGACTAATAATACCAGGATAACGTATACTTCTTACGTCTACACCATATTTATTGTGGTAATATTCGCACCAGCGTTCACCGACTTGTTTGGTAATACCGTAAACGGTTGTTGGTTCAGAAATGGTATGTTGAGGTGTGTTTTTATTGGGAGTCGTTGGTCCAAATACAGCGATACTGCTTGGCCAGAATACCTTTTTAATTTGTTTGGTTTTTGCTAAGTTTAACACATGAAACAGTGAATTCATATTTAAATCCCAAGCTTCCATCGGGTATTTTTCGCCAGTAGCACTTAATAAGGCTGCCATGAGGTAAACCGTGTCAATATTGTGGTTAATGCAACAATCTTTAATCGCATTAAAGTTCTTAGCATCTAAAATAACAAAAGGACCAGCATTAACTAATTCTAATTTACGGGTGTTAATATCGCTAGCAATAACGTTATCTACACCATGGATCTCTCTTAGTTTTGTGGTGAGTTCTGTACCTATTTGGCCACAGGCACCAATGATTAATATTTTTGAAGACATTTGCGCTTTTTAAATTATCGGCAAAAGTAATAAGAAATAAAGCGTTGTAATATTAAAATTTTCAGAAAAAGACAATTTTATTATGAATTCCTTAATTTTATTTAGAGCTTAGATACCAAATCTATAACACAGATAGTTAGTATATTTACAGTCAAAATTAATTAATACGTATGAACATTAGATTAGTCCTTTTATTTTTAAGTTGTTTAATGGTTTTGAGTTGTAATGAAGATACCAATACCACTAAAGATTTGGAAACATCTGAAAACACATCACAGAATAAAAAGATTACAGCAAAAACCATTGAGGCTATTACTTACGAAGATTATGCACTAAGTAGCGAAGCTGAAGCTGAAGTTGTAACTTGGGAAAGATACCATGAATTAGCAACGCAACTGAGTTATTTAAAGAAAGCAGATTTTTCGTTTTTCAATGGTGATATAGACCTTTTAAAAAAGTTTATAAAAGAATTTGATGCGCAAATGCCAAGCCAATTTAGAACAAATCCTATTATATCTCGTAATGCTATTATTGAAACAGAACTTTTAAAGTTAAATGAAAATTTAACTATAGATAACATTAGTAGAGACGAGAAACTATTAAATATTAAAGCACTTTTTATATCATTTTCTAACCTAAATTATCAGATTAATAAAAAATTAGAGGATGATTTTTATAGTAAGATTCAACCCGAATAAACTATGAGTACCACCCCAAAATCATATAAGGTTGTAACAATCTTATATTTGAGGGGACATATGATTACCAACTATTTAATTTAACAAAGCAATAATATATTATGAAAATCCAATTTAGTCGTTTGTTAACGATATCAGGTTTTGCTTTTCTTACAATGGTAGCATGTAAAGAAAACGCTAAAAAAGACACTAAAATTGCTAAAGTGACCACTCCGGGAATTGTTTTAGAGAATATGGATACTTTAGTGAATCCAAAGGAAGACTTTTATAACTATGTAAATGGTAATTGGGTAAGAACTAATACCATACCAGACGATGAAACGAGATGGGGAGGATTTGGTGTTTTGCGTAAATCTACGCGGCATGATGTTTTAGAAATTATAAAATCGTCTAAAGAATTTGGAACCTACAAAGAAGGTTCTGACCAGAAAAAAGCCTTATTAATTTTTGAATCTGAATTAGATACGCTGGCACGAAATGAAGCAGGAATTACACCTTTAGAGCCTTTATTAGAAAAGATAAATAGCATTAAAAGCTTGCAAGATATGCAAACTGTTTATGCATCTACTTTAGGTGTTAGTGCGCCGTTTGCAGGCATTGGTGCAAATGCAGATCTAAATGATAGCAGCATGAATACTGCTTGGGTTTTTCCAGGAGGATTAGGTTTACAACGTGACTATTATGTAGATGAAGATACTAAGACAAAAGAAATAAGAGGCAAGTATGTAGATCATATAGCTAGAATGCTTCAATTTATTAACTATTCTCAAGAAGATGCTGGTAATGCTGCTCAAACGATTTTAGAATTGGAAACGCAACTTGCCATTCCACGTTTAGACAAAGTCGCCAGTAGAGATATTAGAAATTTTAATAACCCAACAGCGCTTTCAGATTTACAAGGTATGACACCGTCTATTAATTGGCAGAAATTAATGGATGATATGGGAATAGACAAAAAGGTAGATACCTTAATGGTTATGCAGCCTGAGTATATGAAAACTTTGGATACGTTCTTAAAAACAACACCTATAGAAGATATAAAAACTCTAATAACTTGGAACACCTTAAATAAAGCTGCAGGTATGCTTACAACAGAAATGGAAAAAGCAAACTGGGATTTTTACAGTAAAACACTTAGCGGATCTAAAGCAATGCGATCAGCAGAAGAACGTGCATTAGGTACTGTAAATGGTAGTGTTGGTGAGGCTGTAGGACAATTATATGTACAAGCTAAGTTTCCACCAGAAGCTAAAGAAAAAGCAGAAAAAATGATTGCAAATGTAATCACTGCATTTCAAAACAGAATTAACAAGCTCGATTGGATGAGTGCAGAAACAAAACAAAAAGCCATTACTAAACTAGATAAGTTTACGGTAAAAATAGCCTATCCAGATGAGTGGGAAGACTACTCAAAAATGGAAATAAAAGATGGTAATTCTTATGCCGAAAACATGATGGCTGTTGGTGCTTGGGCTAAAAACAAAAACCTTAATGATATAAATGAGCCTGTAGATAAGACCAAATGGGGAATGCCACCACAAACGGTAAATGCGTATTTCAATCCTATAAATAACGAAATTGTGTTTCCTGCAGCTATTTTACAACCACCTTTTTATAATTATACGGCAGATGAAGCTGTAAACTATGGAGGAATTGGTGCTGTTATTGGTCATGAAATTTCACATGCTTTTGATGATTCTGGAGCACGTTTTGACGGTGATGGAAATGTAAATAACTGGTGGACACCAGAAGATTTAATAGAATTTGAAAAACGAGGTAAAGCACTAGCAGATCAATACTCGGCTATAGAAGTGTTAGATAGTGTTTATATAAACGGTGAGTTTACATTAGGTGAAAATATTGGTGACCTTGGAGGTGTATTAGGAGCCTATGATGGACTTCAATTATATTTTGAAAAAAATGGAAGACCTGGTACTATCGATGGGTTTACACCAGAGCAACGTTTCTTTATGTCTTGGGCAACCGTTTGGAGAACCTTATCTCGAGAAGACGGTTTAAGAACACAAATAAAAACCGATCCACACTCACCTGGTATTTATAGAGCGACACAACCTTTAAAAAATATTGATGCTTTCTACGAAGCATTTGATATAAAAGAAGGTGATGCTATGTACTTAGCACCCGAAGATCGCGTAAGAATTTGGTAACCTAATACCAATTTAAAATACAAAAAATGCAGCTCAACGAGCTGCATTTTTTATAGTATATCACTTGTAATGTCTTAGTTCTTATTCCCGGCAGCTGCTTGTTGTGCACGTTGCGCTTTTTGGGCTTCTAAAGCCTCTCTACTAATTTTAGCAAGATTAAAATTAGAATCAATAGCTAAAGCATCGTTCATTAATTTTAGCGCTGCATCTAAATTAGCATCTTTATTTTCTGTAAATGTTAAAAGCCCTTTTAAGTACGTTAAAGCTGCTTTCATAGATGTTTCATATGGTTGTTGCTTTTCGTAAAAGGCACGCTTCATGTCATCTGTAACATTAGCCATAGCGTAATCGATGTTTAATCGTGCTCCTGCTAAATCCTTAGTCTGAATTTTCATGTCAGCCAATTCATAAGCTAAATAGACATTAGGATCGCGTTTGTAAAGCTCTTCAAAATGCTCTAAAGCCATTTCTATTTGATTAAGATTTTTTAATGCCAAAGCTTTTACTTCAACATTCATATCAGAATCGGTTGCATTTTTCTCTACACCAATAGTGTTTAAAGCTTGCATATATTGGCCTTCTGAAAGGTAGATATAGGCCAAGGTATCTTTACGTGCTACAGAAGGTTCTAAGATATCGAGATGCGTCATTGCATTAATAACACCTTGCTTGTCGCCTTGCTTTTTCATCTGCTTGTAATACGCTTCAAAATGTTTTTTTAATTCTGTATTAGTCTGTGCAAATACACTAACTGAGAATAACATAAGAATTGCAATTGTAATCGTCTTCATTTGTTCTTTATTTATTGTTTAATAGGTATTTTAGTTTAAAGGGCTAAATCTATAAAAATTAATAAGAACTGGTCTTAAAAATCTTATAATTTCTATGGTGCCACTTTAAAGCTGTATTTCAAAAGTTGTACCACTATTTTACTTGCTATGATTTTTCCTTCACTTTTTTCTGAAGAATTAAACGTAGGTAGCGGCAAATTGTGACGTTCGCAATAGTTTTGATAGTAATCTTTTCTGGTTGGATGTACAGGATATGCTGCATTTAATGTACAATTCCAGAGTTCAGTTTTTAGGATAGCACTAATTATAGCGATACAATCTGATTTATGAATTAAATTAATAGGAGCATCGGGATTTGAAATATTCGCTTTTCCTGACAAATAGGTTGAAGGATGACGCTTTTTACCTACCAAGCCAGCAAAACGTAATATAGTGGTTTTAAAATTTGAATTTTCTTGAAGCATCTGTTCTATGGCTATAAGTTGTTTTCCATTTGCTGATGTGGCATTTGGATGTGTATTGGCTGTTATCACAGGGCAACTTACATCGTCTTCAAAAACCGAAGTAGAACTTATATAGAGCACATTTTTTATATCATGTTTTTCAATTTCACGTACTAAATGCTGTATTTCTGCAACGTGATTTTTATTTGGGTTTTTTCTTAATCCAGGTGGAATGTTAATAATTACGGTCTCACTTCCGGTTAAAAATTCAGAATAATTACCCGAAATTGAAGTGTCATTTAAAGTGATTAAAAACGGATGTATATGCTGATTTCGTAATTCCTGTAGTTTAGCTTTAGTAGTTGTAGAACCATTAATGCTAAAGCCGTCTTCAACTAATTTTTGAGCTAAAGACAAACCCAACCAACCACAACCAATAATGCTTATTTGTGTTTTCAAAACTATGGATTAATTATAAATGTTAAAAATACAGAATTTTAGCTGCATTTGTATTTTGATTTTTTTAAATGGTTAATTTTCAGTATTTTTAAATTAACTCTAACCTTAAAAATCAAAACGTTATGGCTATAAAAAGTTTTCAAGGAGCTCGAAAGCAACAAAATGCTAATGAGAATTCACAGTTAAAAGTAAGAGATTATATGTCAACAAAGCTTATAACGTTTAGACCAGATCAATCTGTACAAGAAGTGGTAGAGTCTTTAATAAGCAATAAGATTTCTGGTGGTCCTGTTGTCAATGATAAGCAAGAATTAATTGGCATTATTTCTGAAGGTGATTGTTTAAAACAACTCAGCGAAAGTAGATATTACAACATGCCATTAGAGCATGATACTGTAGATAAACGTATGGCTACAGAGGTTGAAACTATAGATGGTAACATGGATGTTTTTGATGCTGCCAACAAATTTTTGCAGTCTAAACGACGACGTTTCCCCATAATAGAAAACGGAAAATTAGTTGGGCAAATTAGCCAAAAAGATATTTTAATTGCTGCGCTAGAATTAAAAGGCGAAAATTGGAATAGCACCACTAAACAAGGATCGTAAGGACAAGTTGCGACTTGTACGTACGGCAGCGTTAATCGTCGCGTTTTACTAAAGCATAATACTCACCTTCGAGCGGTAAGTAACCTTGGTCGTACACAAAGTAGTAAATAGTACCTGCTTTTGTGGTGTAGATACTTGTAAAGTAATTAAAATCGAAACCTTTCTCTATCATTTTAGCTCTAGAGCATTTCATTTTTTTATTCGGGTTGAGTGCTTCTAAGATTCTGTAATTTTTTCTAAGTCGGTTATTGGTGTTTCTAATTAAATTTTTAGAATCCTTGTTTAAGCGGTTGTTTTGTGCATTTCTGCAACCATCGCTACAGTATTTTTTGTCAATTCTGCCAACAATTAGATCTCCACATTCTGGACATTTTTTCCGCATAACTTTAAATTAAGTCCTTACAATATACTAATTTATAATGTTATAAAGAACTGGTAATGATAAGCGTATTGGTCTTGTTTACTTTTTTATAGACAGCCACTTTATAGACTTTTGTTTTAAGGTAACTGACTAAGGTTTCAACATTGTCTATATCGGTTTCTTTTACCGAAGCATTAAAAAGTAAGGATCCTTTTGAAGATTTTGAGTTAAGCACATGATCCCAAAACGTTGTGCTTAAAAATTTATCTGGAACCGAAAGATCGATGTAAAGGTCTATTATAATTAAGTCGAATAATTTGGTGTTGGCTTCAATAAAATTGAAAGCATCTGTACAATGAATTTTTAAGTGTTGGTTGTCTTCAATTCCAAATTCTGACTTTGCAATATCTATAATTACAGGATCTAATTCTACGGCTTCAATAGCGTTAGTGTACTTAAAATCCGTACGAAGTGTTTTAATGACGCTTCCGCCTCCCATGCCTAAAACTAATATAGAATTGACCTTTGAAAGTTCAATTTTTTCTATACCATATTTTAAAATTCGCTGTAAAGAGCCATAACTGTAGTTGGCATTTGCAGAGTTGAGGTGTTTTTTACCGTTGTACCACGTGATTTCTAATGTGCCGCTGTATTTAGATTCAATTGTTTTGGTAACAGGATAAATGTAACTGAGCAGTTGCTTCATAGTTACTAAAGGTAGAGGTTTATGAGGTTGTTTTTAAGCTATGACTCGTCTTTATTTTTATTGTATTTGGTATAATTTATCTTTTTCTTATTAAGAATTGCATAGAATTTTCGAGGCGAAATTTTTAGATCCTTCGTAATTTCACTCACTTTTCTTTTCCCTTTTTTATAGAGTTTTAAGTTTTCATTTACTTTTTTGTTGAAGTAATAATCTTTCAGTTTATCCAGAACTTCCAGTTCTGTTAACTTAGAGTCACTTGCGTAATCTTCTATGTCTGTTTTTATGTTTGATAATTTATTTTCCATGTGTGTAATTTTAGACTAAAACGGTCAGTGTTTAAAGGATTTTAAGTCTACTAAATTAAAAAATATATTTTAAGACTTTTGTGATTTGAGGATATCAATTCCAAAAAAATGCAGCATCCATTGGTTGTCATCCAGTTAGACTTATTACGCTCTCAAACTCCAAATTTCATTCAGTGGATCTCCTTTACTAGAAAATCCAGTATGATTCCAATCACCATCGTTTAGGTCATAGTTGAATTTTAAAGACGCACCAACTCTAGAGTCGTCTTTTGAAAAGAATTCGATATTTTCTGTGTATTCTCCATTTTCGGTGGTGTAAGTGCCTCCACCTGTTGCCATAAACTGTTTTGTTTCGGTGTTATAGGCAATCCATTGAAAAAGCGTACCAGATAATATTTTCATGGTTTTTCTGGGTCCGCTGGTATCTCGTGTTTGTGTTTTTCCATCGCGTACGCGGCCAGACATTAACCAAGCCCCTTGTAATTCGCCAGGTGTACCATTATCTATTCTGTTAAATTTTAAGCCACTATCTACAATTTCTAATTCGTTATCTGTAAGATTGATCTTAACGCTAGGTTCTGTTCCAACTAGTTCAGAATTTTTACTGTTAAATTCTACGTTTTTAGTCATTACATCTCCTTTTAAGGACCACGATCCACCGTTTGTGTGACTAAATTTTCCGGTTGTGGCTTCATAAGTGGTTGAGACATGGTAGCCATCTGTAAAAATGACTACGGTTTTTAATTTGTCGCCGTTTTCAGTCGTTGTATAATTTTCCCATGCTCCAATAACACTTTGAGCTTCGATTCCGAATGACATTACTGTGCAAATGAGGACTCCGATTATTTTTTTCATGATTTTATATTTTTTAAAGGTCTTCAACAACTACGCAATATTACATACGAGCTGTTTTGCATTAAAGTTAATAAATAAAAACGGAATCTAAATATGATAAACGTGCATCCTAATCGTTGTTAACGATATGTAATTATGAATGGCTGCATATTATTCTATTTTAAAACTGGTCTAAGATGGTGAAAATCTAATATCGTTTACTTGGTTTTTATTTTTGCAATCGGCTTTATTTTCCAAATAATCCAATTCGTAAATCCTAAAACTGTCAGCATAATAATCCAGTTCAGTATCTTTTCAAAAGTCCAGAATGCTCTTGGTAAATAATCTCTCTGTATATCAATTAAAATATCTGTTACTACTATGTTCCAGATGAACCATAAACTATAAAGACTTACGTATACGATTAGAATGGTCCAAAGGGTTTTGTTATTAAAAATCAGTTGTCCAATGAGTAGCAGTGCAGGTATGATTACTTGCCATAAATAAATTCCAAAAACAGATGCATTGAAAATAAAGCTCAAATCATTAACCCAAATGAAGATCCATAAAATGAGTCCAATGCCATAGATTAGTCTTTGGACTTTATCAGTTTTTAAATGTTTAGTTAGCATTACTAAAAATTTTTTCAAAAGCATTGTACACAGCATTATGCAAAGCATCTCCGTGTGTTTTATCTTCTAAAAACTCATAATACAATGTTGTATTCTGTTTTTAGATTCATAATTTCAAAACCTTTTGTGGTCTTTGAGTACGAAATTATTTCTTTAGTTTTTTCCTTGTCCTGAAGTAGTAATTTATATGTTTTTTCTCCGTGTTTTATGATATTAAGTTTTTCGTCATTATCTTTTTCACTATACCATTCTCCAGTTAATTCAGGATTGATATTTTCATCATTTGGTAAGCTGAATTTTGATTCTAAAGAACAACTAATTACTAAAAATAAAATTACTAAACTTAAAATGTATTTTTTTATAGGTTCTGTGTTTTAATGTTTTACTACGTCTATTGAAAACATAAATATAAACAATATCCCGCAGTATTATTGGGATTAGCCAAGTATGAGTGTTTTATTCTACATAAGCTACATTTTCTCCAATTTTATACCTTAGCCATTTCTTTTCCGATTTAGGTTGTTGAGTTATTGTTCCACCATTGAGATGAACTTTATAACCTCCAATCACAAATATTTCTTTGGTTTTTTTATTTAAAACGATTTTATCTGCATTCTCAAACTCAAACACACTGGTTTTTAGATTCGCATTTCCGATAAGAGTAATTGTTTCATTTTCAGGATTCTGTTTTACCATTTCATCACAAGAGTAAGTCAATTCATTTTCAGGGTTAACTTGGTTTTGAGAATAGCAATTCATTCCAATGGCTAAAATCAGACTAGCAGTAACAAATAATCTCTTCATATTTTTTTATTTTATTGTTTAAATTGTTTTTTTGAGTTCGTAGTGTATTATACTGAAATAGGTTGACTCTTTTTAGTTATTATTTAGACGTTCAAAAGATTTTTTTTAGCCGTTTAGAAGGCAAAAAAATAGTTTGA
>NZ_JADOET010000023.1 GCF_015645385.1 Winogradskyella marina | reverse complement strand
TACAAACGGTAATTATTTTACAGGAACAAACGGCAGTGGTACTCAACTTTCTGCTGGTGATTCAATTTCAACGTCACAAACCATTTATATTTATGATGCAATAGGAACAGCACCAGACACCTGTAGCAATGAGAGTAGCTTTGAAATCACTATTACCGGTGCACCAAATGTAGATACTATCGCAGACCAAAATGTCTGTTCAGCTTATACATTACCTGCCTTAACCAATGGGAATTACTTCACGGGTTCTAATGGTACAGGTACACAATTAAATGCTGGTGAGCTAATCTCAACAACACAAACCATTTACATCTATAACAACATTGGAACAGCACCAAATACCTGCTCTAATGAAAGTAGTTTTAGTATTACGATTAATCCAGCGATAGATTTCACACTAGATGAATCTAATATTTCTATAAGCAACAGAATGCTTATAATTTCTATGACTGATCAAACTCTAGACTATTTATACGCTGTAGATAATTCTAGCACGCAGACTTCTAATATTTTTAATAATCTTTCAGAAGGCATCCATACTTTACATGTCACTGATCTTAATGGCTGTATCATTAAATCTCTTTCTTTTGAAATTACAGTAGACCTTTTTATCCCTGTATTTTTCACTCCTAATAATGACACTTATAACGATTACTGGACGGTAATTGATAGAAATCAGATTGTAAAAGACATCCTTATTTTTAATAGATATGGTAAACTTATCAAACAATTAATTCCGTCAAATTATTCTTGGGATGGCTATTACAACGGAAAAATGCTAGAGTCGAATGACTTCTGGTATTTAATCACATTAAAAAATGGTGACGAACTGAGAGGCCATTTTGCTTTAAAACATTAAACTGGGTAAGGCTTACATGACGTAAAAAAGCATTCCTGTCATATCATTTATAAAAAGGACGTCAAGGTTTAAATCTCGAAGTCCTTTTCATTTTAACGCAATTGTAACGCACTACGCCATTTAATTATAATCCCTTTATCGTAACTTTGCAGTATGCGATTTAAAATCAAATCAGAATTCAAACCTACAGGTGATCAGCCACAAGCTATAAAAAAATTAGCTGCTGGTGTTGATGGAAAAGAAAAATATCAAACCCTTTTAGGTGTTACGGGTTCTGGTAAAACATTTACGGTTGCCAATGTGATTGAAGAAGTGCAACGACCAACCTTAGTTTTAGCGCACAATAAAACTTTGGCTGCGCAATTGTATTCAGAGTTCAAACAATTCTTTCCAGATAATGCCGTAGAGTATTTCGTCTCTTACTATGATTACTATCAACCCGAAGCTTACATTCCGGTTTCAGGCGTTTATATAGAAAAGGATTTATCTATTAATGAGGAAATTGAGAAGATGCGTTTAAGTACGACCTCTTCCCTACTTTCTGGTCGTCGTGATGTGATTGTAATTGCATCTGTATCATGTTTATATGGTATTGGGAATCCTGTGGAATTTCAAAAAAATGTGATATCCATTGAACGCGATCAAGTTATTTCGCGCACCAAATTATTACACCAACTCGTACAAAGTTTATATTCTAGAACGGAAGCCGACTTCAAAAATGGAAACTTCAGAATTAAAGGAGATACCGTTGATGTATTTCCTGGATATGCTGATCATGCCTTTAGAATTCACTTTTTTGGTGATGAAATAGAAGAAATTGAAGCGTTTGATGCTAGAACAAATGAAATTATAGAGCGTTACGACAGACTGAATATCTATCCAGCAAATATGTTTGTGACCTCACCTGATGTATTGCATGGAGCGATAAAAAATATTCAAGACGATTTAGTAAAACAATACGATTATTTCAAAGAAATAGGAAAACATCTCGAAGCTAAACGATTAAAAGAACGCACAGAATTCGATTTAGAAATGATTCGTGAATTAGGCTATTGTTCAGGTATTGAAAATTATTCTAGATATTTAGACGGGCGACTACCTGGCACAAGACCGTTCTGTTTGTTAGATTATTTTCCAGATGATTTTTTAATGGTGGTTGACGAAAGTCACGTGACCATTTCTCAAGTCCATGCCATGTATGGAGGTGATAGAAGCCGAAAAGTAAACCTTGTAGATTACGGTTTCCGCTTACCAGCAGCTATGGACAACAGACCTTTAAAGTTTGAAGAATTTGAAGCCCTTCAAAATCAAGTAATTTATGTGTCTGCAACTCCAGCGGATTACGAAATGCAAAAAACGGATGGCGTTTATGTGGAGCAAGTCATCAGGCCAACAGGTTTATTAGATCCTATTATTGAAGTCAGACCAAGTTTAAATCAGATTGATGATTTAATCGAAGAAATTCAAAATAGAGTTGAAAAAGACGAACGTACTTTGGTAACGACGTTAACGAAACGAATGGCTGAAGAATTGACTAAATATCTAACGCGAATTTCAGTGCGAACACGATATATTCACAGTGATGTAGATACTTTAGAACGTGTTGAAATCATGCAAGATTTAAGAAAAGGCGTTTTTGATGTTTTGGTTGGGGTTAACTTACTTCGTGAAGGGTTAGATTTACCTGAAGTATCTCTTGTTGCTATTTTAGATGCAGACAAAGAAGGTTTTTTACGTTCGGCAAGATCATTAACACAAACCGTTGGAAGAGCAGCAAGACACCTCAACGGAAAAGCAATTATGTATGCTGATAAAGTGACCAAAAGCATGCAAAAAACTATCGATGAAACGAATTACCGTCGTGAAAAACAAATTGCGTACAATACGAAACATAATTTGGTACCAAAAGCACTTAACAAGAGTTTAGATAGTGCCTTAACTAAAAATTCCGTGAGTACATATCGTACAGAACTCGATGCACAAATAGCGGCAGAACCAGAAAGCGACTATTTAACCAAAGGTGAACTCGAAAAGAAAATAAGAGAACGACGTAAACTCATGGAACAGGCAGCTAAAGCTTTAGACTTTTTAGAAGCAGCGCGTTTTAGGGATGAGATTACGGCTTATCAGAGTAAGTTGGAGAAGTTGAAGGTTTAAATGTATGAGTGGTGTCCTCTTGAGGTGTAAAATTAGCTTATCTAAAAAACTAATTTTAATAAGATACCGCTTTTCAGCGGCATAAGTTCAACTAACTAAATTGAATGCGCTAAATAGCTTTTCAATTTAGAGTTTCACTTAATTATATTGAACCTTAAAAATATCAATCAAGAAATCTGGTGGTACAACCTTATTAGGAAAGCTATCCATTAAGTCTAAAACTCTATTTATTGACTCATGACTTAATCCCATTCGCAATCCAAAGTTATGGATTTTCACCAATTGTTTAGGAGACACTTTGTGATCTAAATTCATTAGAAGTACTAATCTATGAAATTGTACTATACGCTCGCTATGCGATTTTAAATGCACATATGTTACAGGGTGTTCAAAGAGATATTCAAAATCTTCTTTAGATATATCTAATTGTTTAGCAATACTGAATAAAAAATTATACTCAATAGTTCTTATATTTTCATCTGATTGAGCAAAGGCAATCATCTCGGAAAGTAAGCTCAATTTTTCAGCTCTATTTATCATAATTCACTGGCAATTATTTATAATGTAAAGTTACAGAGGTAGTTTATTTTATTGTCGTTGATATAATGTATCTTGTCGAAAAATTAGACGTATTTAGTCGATTTAATTAAACGTTTATCAACTCAAAGGACAAGGAACAGCATGAAATTGAAGTATTTAATCTTACTAATTTCAGCATTTGTTTTAAACACAACAAACGCACAAAGCACTGCTTCTAAACAAGTTACAGAATTTTTAATTGCAGCACCTCAATTAGATACAATAAAAACTATTTGGGTGTATTTACCTACAAATTATAAAAAAACTAAAAAATCGTATCCTGTGATTTACATGCACGATGCACAAAATTTATTCGATACAGAAACATCCTATGTTGGCGAATGGGAAGTTGATGAATATATGGATACGCTTACAGATAATCAAAGCATCATTATTGGAATTGAACACGGCAATGTAAAACGTATAGATGAACTCACACCATATAAACATGAAAAACATGGCGGCGGAGAAGGAGATGCCTATTTAACATTTATAAAAAACACATTAAAACCACACATTGATAAAACGTACAGAACAAAACCCGAAGCAGAAGACACCACAATTTTTGGATCGTCTTTAGGTGGTTTACTTTCGTTTTATGCTGTTATAAAATATCCTGAAACATTTGGCAAAGCTGGTGTATTCTCGCCTGCATTTTGGATTAATCCTGAAATATTTGATTTTGTGGAAGCTTCTGACATACCTGAAACATCTAAATTTTACTTTTTAGCAGGCACTGACGAAGGAGAAACGATGATTCCTAAATTAGATGAGATGCTAAAATTATTAGAAACTAAAGGAGTTAAGGACACACAATATACAAGCCTTAAGATTAAAGGCGGACAACATAACGAAAAAATATGGGCTGACCATTTTGGTACGGCTTATGAATGGTTAATCATTGACTAAAACGTTTTGTCACTTCGAGCGCAGACGAGAAGTCTCAACTAATATTAATAAACGATTCCTATTTTTACAGGAACAGAAATACATTTTTTATGACAAATAACGACATATTCAAAAAACTAAGAGTAGCACATAAACTAAGAGACGATGATATCGTAAAAATCTTAGAATTAGTAGATTTCAGAATTTCTAAAAGTGAGCTTAATGCTATGTTTAGAAATGAAGACCACCCAAAATATATGGAATGTGGAGATCAGATTCTTCGTAATTTCTTGAATGGATTAATTATTCATTTGCGTGGACCTATGCCTAAAAAGGGAGAGAAGAAGAACGTGGACAAGAAGAAAAATTAAATTATAACCTTCTTTTACCATTTTACGGCATGAGGAAGATATTGAACAAAAAAAGAGCAACAAATTAATGTTGCTCTTTTATATTTTATATAATTCCAATCTAGTTAGATACTGAAACAAGTTCAGCATGTCATAATTGTATTATGACAAAACTTCTTGCACCTTATCAGCTGCTTCTTGGAATTCTGTCGCACTCATAACATCTAAACCAGAATTGTCAATTAATTCTTTAGCGATGTCAGCGTTTGTACCTTGCAAACGAACAATAATTGGCACGTTAATGTTACCCATATTTTTATACGCGTCAATAACACCTTGAGCAACACGATCACATCTTACAATTCCACCGAATATGTTGATTAAGATGGCTTTCACAGCAGGATCTTTTAATATAATTTTAAAAGCCGCTTCTACTCTAGCTGCATCTGCAGTTCCACCAACATCTAAAAAGTTAGCTGGCTCACCACCTGCTTGCTTAATTAAATCCATCGTTGCCATGGCTAAACCAGCACCATTTACCATACACCCAACGTTTCCGTCTAAGTCTACATAGTTTAAACCTAAAGCGCCTGCTTCAACTTCAATCTGGTTTTCTTCACGTAAATCACGTAATTCAGCTAAATCTCTGTGTCTGTATAAAGCGTTAGCATCTAAAGTTACCTTAGCATCAACAGCCATTATTTTACTATCACTCGTTTTTAATACAGGGTTGATTTCAAATAAAGACGCATCCGATTTATCATAAGCAGTATATAAAGCGGTAACAAATTTTGTCATCTCTTTAAAAGCTGTTCCAGATAAGCCTAAGTTAAACGCGATACGACGCGCTTGAAAAGGTAAGATCCCTGTAGCAGGATCAATCTCTTCATTATGTATTAAATGTGGTGTTTCTTCTGCAACAGTTTCAATGTCCATACCGCCTTCCGTAGAATATACAATCATGTTTCTACCGTTTGCACGATTTAATAATACAGACATGTAATATTCGTTTGGCTCTTCATCACCTGGATAGTAAACATCTTCTGCTACTAAAACTTGGTGTACACGTTTCCCTTCCGCAGAAGTTTGTGGTGTTACCAAATCCATTCCTATGATTTGTCCTGCAATTTCTTCAACTTCCTGAAGGTTTTTGGCCAACTTAACGCCTCCACCTTTACCACGTCCACCTGCATGAACTTGCGCTTTAATAACATGCCAACCTGTATCAGTTTCAGCTGTTAATTGCTTTGCTGCATCAACAGCTTCTTTTGCACTTTGAGCTACAATACCACGTTGGATACGTACACCAAAACTGCTTAATAATTCTTTTCCTTGATATTCGTGTAAATTCATTTTTAATCAGAAATTTATTGGTCTGACAAAAGTAAGCATACTAATAGTTTTTACCAATAGTTTTTAAAATTGATTTATCCCATTTCAGTGCACACTCTAAAAGTTTAATCAATTAGGCGTTTTATAGCCGAAAATGCTTTGTCTACCAAATAATCTTCAACAACAATTGTAAACTCATTAGTCGTAGAAACCACCTCATACAAGGTAATGTTTTCCCAAGCTAAGCGTTTAAATATCTGATAATACAAGCCAACGATTTTAGAATTCCCTTTGGGCAAATAAATACTAATAGCAGATAATTTTTCTTGTAATCCTATCTGTGTTTCATGTTTAAAAGCTTTGAGAACACTATCCTTTTCAGCAGTCGAAATAATAATATTACTCTCAAACATACCACGTGTAAAGGCATAAAATGTTTGTTGATTCTCACTAATTTTTTCTAAAATTTGCGAATGACTATGGATTAAAGTCCTTGAATTTTGAAAAGTAAAATCACTCAAATTAGATCGCACTGTAATATCACCAATTTGATTAAAAGCTTTCTTTAAACTATTGGAGTTTTCTAGATTCAATGGTTGTTGATACCGTCGCAATGCCATCATAATGGCACCATCTTTTACAGGTTTCCGCAACATTCTAGAAATCGGTGCATTTAACTCTTTTGCTAAGGCCGAAAAATTAATAATCTCTTTAGATAAGCCTTCTTCTAAAAAAGGACTAGCCACAATAATATCTTGAACACAGGACGCTATGGTTTTCACACGTTTAAATTTTGATAATTTTAAAAAAAATAATTCTAAAATTGAGAACGCGTGGAACCACTTCGTTCTCGTATTAAAAAGCTTCAATATTAATTAAAATATAATTTAACTTTTTAATACTCGTTTCATTTTGTTAATTATTTAACATTATGTGTAAAAATAGCAATATTTTATCATTTTTATGTTTTTTATATCGATTACATTTACTTTCGCCAACTAACTTTTAAGAATTAAGAAGAATGAAGGATAATACCTTATTACAGATTGCAAAGGATTTTGGAAGTCCTGTTTATGTTTATGATGCTGAAAAAATAGAAACACAGTACAAACGTTTAACAAAAGCATTTAATAAGGTTAAACATCTGAAACTTAATTATGCTGTTAAGGCCTTATCTAACATTTCAGTATTAAAATTATTTAACAAATTAGGTTCTGGAATTGATACCGTTTCTATTCAAGAATTGCGATTAGGCTTAAAAGCCGGATTTAAACCTGAAAACATCATTTTTACACCAAATGGCGTCTCACTTGAAGAGATTGAAGAAGCCGCTAAATTAGGTGTTCAGATTAATATTGATAACCTATCCATATTAGAACAATTTGGAACTAAACATCCTAAAACTCCGGTTTGTATTCGTATAAATCCACATGTAATGGCTGGCGGAAATACTAATATTTCTGTTGGACATATTGATAGTAAGTTCGGCATTTCGATTCATCAGATTCCGCTTTTACTTCGTATCGTTGAGAACACTAAAATGAATATCAACGGTATTCACATGCACACAGGAAGTGATATTTTAGATATTGATGTCTTTTTATATGCCAGTGAAATTCTATTTGAAACAGCTAAAAACTTCAAAACACTTGAATTCATAGATTTTGGTTCAGGATTTAAAGTACCATACAAAAAAGGTGATATTGAAACCAATATTGATGAGTTAGGTGAAAAATTATCACAACGTTTTAATGAATTCTGTAAGGAATACGGCAAAGATTTAACTTTAGCGTTTGAACCAGGAAAATTTTTAGTGAGTGAAGCTGGTGTATTTTTAGCCAAAGTAAACGTGGTAAAACAAACAACTTCAACGGTTTTTGCTCAGGTAGATTCTGGCTTTAATCATTTAATACGACCAATGCTTTATGGTTCACAGCACGATATTTTAAATATCTCGAATCCAAAAGGCCGCGAACGTTTTTATTCTGTTGTAGGTTATATCTGTGAAACAGACACATTTGCAAATAACAGACGAATTTCAGAAATAAACGAAGGCGACATTCTATGTTTTAAAAATGCAGGAGCCTATTGCTACTCTATGGCGAGCAACTACAACTCGCGTTACAGACCTGCTGAAGTGTTACTATATAAAGGAAAAGCGCAACTCATTAGAAAGCGTGAGGTTTTTGAAGATATCTTACATAACCAAGTTGAAATTACCATATAACAAAGCTATCTGAGTTAATATTTTGTGGGATTAAAGTAACGCTCTACACGGTTTGCGATTATCTTTGAGAAAACCAATCAACGTCCTATGAGTCAAATTGCTCCTAAAATAATCCGTCAAATTTTTATTTTACTATTAATCATAGTTTTTGGAATTATGATTTTTACTGAAATGTTACCTTATTTAACTGGTGTTCTGGGCGCAATTACATTTTACATTTTACTAAGAAAGCTAATGAAGCGTTTGGTTAATCAGCATAACTGGAACGCCACTTTAGCTGCTTTAACTTTAATGCTAGGCTCTTTTATTTTAATTATGATTCCACTTACGGGTTTCGGAATTATGTTAGGCAATAAAATTTCTGAAGTTGCTGGTAATAGTGAAAAGGTGATTGATGCTTTTAAAGATCAGGTTGGAAGATTACAATTTAAAACAGGTTTTGATATTAATTCTCAAATTGATACAAAATCGATTACAACTTGGCTATCTGAAAGTTTACAAAGTATGGCTGGCAGTAGTTTCAATTTGCTTATTGCCATAGGTCTTATGTATTTTATGCTCTATTTTATGTTGACCAATCGTAAAGCATTAAGACAATCGCTACGGGATTATATTCCAATGAGTAATAAAAACATTTCCGATATTGGTAAGGAAGTTCAAGCCATGGTAAAATCTAATGCCGTTGGAATTCCGTTGGTAGCTATTGCTCAAGGTATTATTGCACTGATTGGGTTTCTAATTTTTGGAATTCAAGATCCGTTGTTTTGGTTTGTCATTGTCACTATAGGTTCTATGATACCTTTCATTGGCACCTTCGTTGGTATTCTTCCTGTTTTTATTCTAACTTTATCTTCAGGAAACTCATTTCAAGCATGGGGAATTTTAATTTACGGTATTGTCGTTGTCGGTTCCACAGATAATATTATTAGGCTATACGTATTGCAAAAACTAGACGATGTTCATCCTTTAGTCACGCTTTTTGGTGTTATTGTTGGTGTTCCTTTATTTGGGTTTATTGGTTTAATTTTTGGACCATTGCTCATTAGTATTTTTATGGCTTTAGTTAAAATCTATACAAAAGAATATGGTAAATCGGTAGAAAGCTAATCAGAAGATTGTGTTTCAAAAGAATAATATTAGATTTTAAATATGACAATTAAGTTATTTGTAACTTTATAACATTATTTAATTTAATCTACCTTCTCTAATGAATTCACAATCAAAATCACATCATCAATTCTATTATGTATCCTTATTTCTTTTATTAACTAGTTTTTTATCTTTTGCACAAGGCACCAGATTACTGCGTCAACCAGACATCAGTGCTACACATATCACCTACACTTATGGTAGCGATATTTGGATTTCTGCATTAAACTCTAATGAAGCCAAACGCATTACTTCTACTGCTGCAATCGAATCTAACCCTTACTTTTCACCAGATGGAAATTGGATTGCTTTCAGTTCTAACAGAGCTGGCGCCAACAATGTCTATGTAGTTTCAAAACATGGTGGTGAACCGAAGCGATTAACATGGCATCCAAGCAGTTCTACCGTAAGAGGTTGGACAAATGATGGAAAGCATATCTTATTTGCTAGTAATAGAGAAACAGCACCACGACCTTATAACAGACTTTACACTATTTCTGTTGAAGGAGGAGCTCCAAAACTACTTACTAAACAGTGGAGTAATAACGGATCTTATTCGCCTGATGGCACTCAAATGATTATTGATAAAATGGACCGTTGGGATGAAGAATGGCGCGCTTATAGAGGCGGACAAAACACACCACTTATTGTGTTGGATTTAGAAACACAAAACGAAGTTTTATTGCCTAATGAACACACAACTGACATTCAACCGCTATGGTTAGATGATACCATTTATTTTTTATCAGATCGGGATTTAGTGTCTAATATTTGGTCTTTCAACCCTGAAACAAAATCACTTACTCAAATCACAAAATTTAAAGGTGCTGACATTAAATGGTTAAGTGGTAATAATGACACTTTAGTTTATGAACGCGATGGCTATTTACATACTTTATCGATTTTAACAGGAAAATCAACCCAGTTAGCAATTGATGTAGTGGGAGATTTTCCATGGTCTGAAACCAAATGGGAAGACGTATCAAATTCTACACGTTCCGCATCCTTGTCACCAAATGGAAAACGTGCCATAATGCAGTCGCGTGGAGATATTTTTACAATTCCTGTAGAGTTTGGAGATGCGCGTAACATCACTGAAAGTTCTGGTACAGCAGACCGCAGACCTATTTGGTCACCAAAAGGGGATAAAATTGCTTGGTTTTCTGATGCTGATAGAAAAGGTTATGCTTTAATGATATCAGATCAAGATGGTTTATCTCAACCTGAAGCAATTTCCATTGGTGAATCTAAACTCGCTTGGAATCCTACGTGGTCTCCAGATGGAAAGCATATCGCCTTTGTAGATGATGATGTACGCTTAAGATTCATCAACTTAGAAACTAAAAAAATTAAAACCATTGCTATTGGTGGAACAAATTTAGAACGTAATAGACTAGAATTAAAATGGTCACCAGACAGTAATTATTTGGCGTATGAAAAAGCAGCTTCTAATAATTTTAGACAAATCTATATCTACGCATTAGAGACAGATAAGTCAACACCAATTACAGACACATTTGCAGATTCCTTTTCACCAGCTTGGGATTTAAATCAAAAACAATTGTACTTTTTAGCCAGTACAGATGTGGCTCTTGCCTCAGGTTGGGCGAATACAAGTTCTATGACAGCAGATCCGGCTTATGCGGCTTATGTCATTAATTTAGATGCTAACGATGATTCTCCTTTTAAACCAAAAAGTGACGAAGAAAACACTCAAAAAGAGGACGACGACAAAAACGATGACAAAAAAGAAAAGGACGATTCTAAAGATAAGAAAGACGACGACACAAAACCTATGCGTATAGATTTTGAAAATATTGGTCGCCGTACACTGGCATTGCCTATTCCTTCTAGGAACTATGGTTTTATTAGTTCTGGTCCTAAAGGTTCGATGTTTATTTCAGAATATGTTCCAAACTCAAGAGCAGCCATACTTCATAAATTCGATCTTAAAAAACAAGAGCACAAAGAGTTTGCATCTGGTGTACGCTCAGTTTCTATAACTACAAATGGTGAACATATGCTCGCTCAAATTAAAGGAAACTGGCAAGTAATTAGTGCAAAAGGCAGCAATGCTAAAGGAGGTAAGCGACTTAAAGTAAACCTACAAATGAAATTAGATCGTTCTGCTGAATGGGAACAAATGTTTGAAGAAGCATGGCGTTACGAACGCGATTATTTTTACGATCCAAATATGCATGGTCGCGATTGGGATGTGGTTTACAAACGTTACGCTCCGTTAGTACCCTTTATAAAACATCGTGCGGATTTATATTACATTCTAGATCAAATGAATGGTGAATTATCCGTTGGTCATAGTTTTGTTCGTGGTGGAGATTATCCAGATATTGAAAGATCAACAACAGGACTATTAGGAGCTGACCTCGTTACAGAAAAAAGCCATTGGAAAATTGATCGCATTTACACAACAGAACGCTGGAATCCAGGTTTAACGGGACCATTGGATGCACCAGGATTAAACATAAAAGAAGGGCATTACATTGTTGGTATAAATGGAAACGAAATTAAAGCAGATGATAATTTTTATGAATATTTAGATGGCACTTCAGGAAAACAAACCATACTTCACATTAATGATAAACCAGATTTTAAAGGTAATTGGCAAGAAATTGTAGAACCTATTCGTAGTGAAAATTCATTAAGACAACGCACTTGGGTTGAAGATAACCGTAGGTTAGTTGACAAACTCTCTAACGGACGATTAGGCTATATTTGGGTGCCCAATACAGGAGGCCCTGGTTTTGTATCCTTCAACAGGTACTATTTTGCTCAACAGGATAAAGAAGGTGCTGTAATAGATGAACGTTTTAATGGAGGTGGTTTGCTAGATGATTATATGGTAGATTTAATGACGCGTAGCCTTAGAGCAGGATTAACAAATGAGGTACCAAACGGAAACCCCTTAACATTACCTGCTGGTATTTTAGGTCCAAAGGTACTATTGATTAATGAACTTGCTGGATCCGGTGGAGACTTTTTTCCGTGGGTATTTAGACAGCAAAACGTTGGACAATTAATTGGTATGACCACTTGGGGAGGCTTAGTAAAATCATCAACACATTATGCATTGATTGATGGAGGTTCATTAACCGCTCCAGACAATGCTGTATTTGATCCTATAAATAACACATGGATTGCCGAGAATAAAGGTGTAGCACCAGATATTGAAGTGCGACAAGATGCAAAAGCACTATCAAACGGAAAAGATCCTCAACTTGAAAGAGCCGTTGAAGAATTAATGAAACAATTGGGTATAAAAAAGGCTGTCAAAGCGCCTCCGTTTCCACAACCTGCCAAAGGAAATTAATCAAATCTAATGTCAGAATTTGATATTGTAATGGTATTTGCCGCAAACCTTTTTGCAAGATTAGGAGTGCGGCTTGTATCTAACTATTAAAATGAAACCAGAAGATAGAAGTAGTGAAGTGTTTTCCGAATACTTAACGCTAACAACCAGATTAGAACGCAAATGGTTTAAAACACGAGTTTAAGATTTCACCTTTCCGGTAAAAAAATTCACCTTAGAATTTAAAGGATTTCCTGTGGTTCGTCGGTAAATAGATAATTGCCCACAGTGCCAAATTGCATCTGCAATTGGACCATTAACTTGATTCCAAAATGGAATTTCGCGTTCACCAAAAATAATTTTGAATTGCGAAATATCATCACTTTCTCTTAAAATATCGGCAGCGACTTTTAAGTTGTTTAAGGTTTTACTTCGCAATTCTGAATATGATAAATCTTCCTTTTCGTTGATGTTTGACTTCTTTAACGTTGAATTTACAATAGTTTTAGACAAATCGTAAATATGTTGAATGGTTTCTAATGAAGTTCGTCCGTCAACATTGGCCTTGTAAGCTAGATCTTTTTCAGTTAAACTATCTGTTGCCCAATAAAACCGAAAGCCTAATGCTTCAATCATCCGAGCTGCCATGGTACCAGCAGTAAACGATTCTGAATATTCAGGAACTTCGTAAAAAGGTAACTTTTCATTATTTTGTGCTGCACTACTCCACATTCCACTCATCAATATTACAACTATAAGACTTATAACAACTTGTTTGAACTTATTCATTTTTTAACTGCGCTTTATAGGTATCAATATTTTCTTTTTGATGGTCTGGCAATTCTGGCTCTCTTATGTCTTTGTATTCTTTAAGTGTATCATAGAGGATTTTTGCCACAATATATCTTGCTGTTGGCTTATCATCGGCTGGAATATTGTACCATGGTGCATTGGGTTTAGACGTTCTATTTAGTGCTTCTTCATAACACTCTTGATACGTATCCCAATGTTCGCGTTCATCTAAATCATCTGGTGAAAATTTCCAATTTTTATTCGGTTTATTTAAACGTCTAAGAAGTCTGTTTTTTTGTTCCTCTTTTGAAAGATTCAAAAAGAATTTAAAAATGATGGTACCACTATCTGCAACATGCTTTTCAAAATTATTAATCTCGCTATAACGTCTATCCCAAAACGCTTCATCTACATCGTCTAAGCTGTTTATATCTGGCATATTCTCGTACATTAAATATTCTGGATGCACCTTAGTTACCAATACATTTTCGTAATGTGTTCTGTTAAATATTCCAAATTTACCTCGTGCTGGTAAGGCTTTTATATGCCTCCAAAGGTAGTCGTGTTTCAACTCTAAATCTGTAGGCTTTTTAAAACTATGCGCTACAATTCCTCTTACATTAAACTCCTTAAACACTTCACGAATTAAACTATCCTTACCTGCAGTATCCATACCTTGTATACAAAATAACACAGCGTATTTTCCATGCGCATACATTGTATTCTGAATATCTGCGAGATCTTCACTGACTTTTCTTAATTTCTTTTCAATTTTCTTTTCTTTTGCATCGAGATCAAAAGTGGTTGGTAAATCTTTTATATCAACCTTATTAGAAATTTTAAAATCGTCTATATCTATATCTTTCATATGGTAATAGTATTTATATTTATCTAAGTTTTAATCTATAGAGAACGAGGAATATAACTATTTCAGCAACAAAAAACGCACGATTCATTCCTAAAATAAATAGGTCTTAAACTAGTTTAGAACAATTTAATAGTGTGTTTTTATTTTGAAGCAAAAGCCTTAACATCACTTTCACTTACTTCGCTTCCACCCAAAATAATTAAACGTTCAATAACATTACGTAGTTCTCGTATGTTACCTCTCCAATCGTAATTTTGAAGCAGTTTTACAGCTTTATCAGAAAAAGATTTTTTGCCGCTTCCGTGTTCTTTTGAAATCTTTTTAGAAAAATAATCTATCAATAACGGAATGTCTTCTCGTCTGTCATTTAATGCAGGAACTTCAATTAAAATAACGGCTAATCTGTGGTATAAATCCTCTCTAAACCTACCTTCTTCAATTTCCTTTTTAAGGTTTTTATTGGTTGCTGCTACAACTCTTACATTCACTTTAATATCCTTATCACTACCGACACGTTGAATTCTACTTTCTTGTAACGCACGCAATACCTTAGCTTGTGCTGGCAAACTCATATCGCCAATTTCATCTAAAAATATGGTTCCGCCGTTGGCAGCTTCAAACTTACCTGCTCTATCTTTTGCGGCAGATGTAAACGCACCTTTGACATGTCCGAATAATTCACTTTCTATAAGTTCACTAGGAATCGCTGCACAGTTAACCTCAATCATTGCTCCTTTAGAACGTTCACTTTTTTGGTGTAACCAATGTGCCACTAATTCTTTACCAGTTCCATTAGGACCTGTAATTAAAACACGAGCATCAGTTGGTGCAACTTTATCTATCATGTTTTTAATACGTTCTATTGCATCGCTTTCACCTATCATTTCGTAGTTTTTACTCACTTTTTTCTTGAGTCTTGTATTTTCTACGACGAGTTCTTTTCTGTCTAATGCAATACGAACAGTATTTAATAATCTGTTTAAATCTGGTGGTTTAGAGATATAATCAAAAGCACCTAATCGCATGGTATTTACAGCTGTATCTAAATCACCATGACCAGAAATCATAACCATAGGTGTTTCTGGCTTCAATTTTTTAACGGCTTCTAACACTTCGACGCCATCCATTTTTGGCATTTTAATATCACAAAGCACAAGGTCGTAATCTTCTTTCTTTATTTTTTCGATTCCGGCTAAACCATCTTCTGCTTCTTCTACTTCGTACGTATCATTTTCTTCAGAAAGTATTTTTACTAATACGCGTCGTATAGCAGCTTCATCTTCTATAATTAATATTTTTGGCATAACTTTTTTTTATTTTTTTTTGTTACAAGTGATTCAATGTCATTAAATCACTGAACGTATTAGCATATTTTATTTTTCAATAATATGTATATCGCGTTGCGGAAATGGAATTGAAATGTTGTTTTCTCTAAAAAGACGATCGATTTCAAACCGAAGATCACTTTTTATATATTTTGCTGTAAAACTATCACCTAAAGTAAAAATAAGTTTAAAATTTAGAGCACTATCTCCAAAGTCAGTAAAAAGCACAACAGCTTCAGGGCTTGGCAAAACAGCGTCATGGGTTCTTGCTGCTTGTAGTAATAGTTTTTTAACCAACTGCACATCACTTCCGTAAGCCACACCAACCATTACACTCTCTCGAGTCGTTGTATCATTTTGTGTCCAGTTATACAAACTGTTTTCTAAATACAAATGATTAGGAATTATTAAAACTTTATTATCTATGGTTACGGCCCTTGTGGTTCGTAATTTAATTTCAATAACGCGACCAACCCTATCTTCTATCTCAATAATATCGCC
This sequence comes from Winogradskyella marina, assembly GCF_015645385.1. Lineage (GTDB taxonomy): Bacteria > Bacteroidota > Bacteroidia > Flavobacteriales > Flavobacteriaceae > Winogradskyella > Winogradskyella marina. The sequence goes on along the minus strand of NZ_JADOET010000023.1, from coordinate 9,877 downwards.
AACATGAACGGTTTGGTCTACTAATATAAAAATACCTGCAATTATATCTTGAAAAAGGGTTTGCAAGGCCAAACCAATACCGATTAGCAAAGCCGCTGAAGCTGCAAAAACAGCAGTAATATTAACACCAACACTATGTAGTGTTATTAAGAGAATAATAATATAAACAAGCCATCTAAAATAGCCATAGACTACATTAAACTTACTTTTATCTTCCTTAGGAAGCTTTCTCGTAATTAGCTTTAGAAAAATCCTCAATACTATTGTAGTGATAAAAATAGCCGTGATTACAACTAAAATATCTAATATTGAAATACTAATATCGTTACCAATAGTCATATTTTGACTTAGAAATCCTTTTATAGTTTCCCAAGTATTACTTTCGGTAATAGTATTTTCAAATGATTCTAAATCTTGACTCATTTTTTAATATTTCAACCATTTAAACAGTTCTTTATACGTTGGCTTTTTACCATACATTAAAATTCCGACACGATAAATCTTAGCCGCAAACCATACGGCAAAAATAAATGTTCCTATAAGTAACAATAACGATAAGCCCTGTTGCCATAGTGGAACTCCAAACGGAATTCGCATTAACATTACCACTGGCGATGTTAAAGGTACGAACGAAAATACCGTGGATACGGTTCCATGCGGATCTTCAATTACTGTAAACACACCTACATAAACAGCCAAAATTAATGGCATAAGAATGGGCAGCATAAATTGCTGAGTGTCGGTTTCGTTGTCCACAGCTGCTCCAATGGCCGCATAAAGTGAACTATACAATAAATAACCACCTATAAAAAAGAATAAAAACGCAATAATTAAGTTGGTCATTGGTAAATTACTAATTGCTGTAATTAGGTTTTCTGCCATAGCTTGGGCTCCATCTGCCTGCATTGCTTGGTTCACCATTTCTTGTTGTGGTGATTGTACTTGCGCTAAATCTATACCGAAAATTGCGGATACCACAAATAATAAAACACCACCTAAAACAACCCAAATCGCAAATTGTGTGACGCCTGCTAAAGAGGTACCAATAATTTTTCCCATCATGAGTTGAATAGGTTTTACAGAAGAAATAATAACCTCAATAATCCTACTCGTTTTTTCTTCAATGACGCTTCGCATAATCATGTTTCCATAAATAATAATAAACATGAAGAGTAAATAACCTGCGGCTCCACCAAATGCCAGTTTTACAATATTATCTATTTTAGAACTTTTTTCTCCTTCAAAACTTTCTTGTGCAATCTCTATATTTGTTTGTGATGCTTCAATCTGTGCTATGGAAACTCCATCTAATTCAAGTTTTTTTTCTTTGAGTCGTTTTTCAATCTTTCGTTCTAAGCTAGAGATGACACTTAAAGACGGGGAATCTTCAGAGTAAAATTTCACATTTCCGGCAACTCCGTCGAGTGAGCTTGCTTTACCAAAATACAACAAGCCATAATCCTCTTTTTCTTTTACTAAGGCAATAGCATCTTCAAGGCTTAAGCCATCAAGACTTGTATAGGTTGTATTTTCTGTATTCTGAAATTCTCCTTTTAAATAACCTGTCTCATCTAATACAGAAATAGTGCGTTGTTTATCATTGTTTAACTGCGATAAATATGCGACAACTGCAATAAGTGCAATCATTATTAAAGGACTCAAAAACGTCATTACAATAAATGATTTATTCTTCACTTTTGTAAGATACTCGCGTTTTATAATTAATGGTAAATGATTCATTATTAGTTGTTTTTTACAGTTTGAATAAAAATATCACTGGCTGAAGGTATCACTTCTACAAAGTGGTGCACCTCTGCTTTAGAGGTTAAAAATGACAACAAATCATTGGGTGATGCCTGTTCTCCGAGCTTAATATTCAATTTAATATCATCATTTAAATTTTTAAACGTGGCTGGTAGCACTTCAAATTTATCTTGAATTTCTGAAAATACTTTGTCTTTGTTTAAGCTTTCTAATCCAACTTCGAATGTATTGGTTTTAAACTGACGTTTTATATCGTTTAATTTTCCGTCTAAGACTTTATTAGATTTATGAATTAAAGCAATATGATCGCATAATTCTTCAACAGATTCCATTCTATGCGTTGAAAAAATAACAGTAGCTCCTTCATCTCTTAACTGTAAAATTTCGTCTTTTATTAAATTAGCATTAATAGGGTCGAAACCAGAAAATGGTTCATCGAAAATCAACAATTTAGGTTGATGAAGAACCGTTACAATAAATTGGATTTTTTGAGCTTGTCCTTTACTGAGTTCTTGGATTTTTTTATTCCACCAATCTCCAATTTCTAACTTATCGAACCAATATTTTAATCTTTCTTTTGCCTCTGTTTTGCTTAAGCCTTTTAACTGTGCTAAATACAAACATTGCTCTCCAACTTTCATGGATTTATACAATCCACGTTCTTCTGGCAAATAACCAATATCTCTAATATGCTCTGGTTTTAACGGCTGTCCATCTAAAAGCACAGCGCCAGCATCTGGCATAGTAATTTGATTAATTATACGGATCAGTGTGGTTTTACCTGCGCCATTTGGGCCAAGTAAACCAAAGATGCTACCTTTTGGTACAGCAATAGATACTTGATTTAGTGCTTTAAAATTCCCGAAACTTTTTGAAACGGAATCAGCAACTAATAAGTCATTCATATGAAACTAAATTTTTAGGATGTGGTTATTACGTAAATATATTAAATGTTATAGATTCTAAAATAAGAATATGATACTATTTGTTTATTTTTTGAATATTCCCATCGGTTACACAAAAGGTTAGACCATGATTTAACCAAATTTTGATGGATTTTCAGATTTCAAAAGGTGTTTAGGCAGATAATTTGAAGGTAATGATAGATTAAACTGAAATCTGCCGCACCAAAAATACAGCAACAACAACCTGTAAATCAAAACATAATACTTATAAAAACAAAACCCACCCTTATGGTTAGACAAGGATGGGAAAAAATTGCTATGAAAAAGAAAAATTACCGCTAAAATAATTAGCGATGAATCAAATATACTAAATTTTATTAAACAGGCACCCTTTATGAAAACATATCTTTTACCTTTTCAAAAAAAGATTTATCCGAGCTTTCTGGTTTAGGTTCAAAATGCTCATCTTCCTTCATACTTTCAAAAAACGCTTTCTGCTTTTTATTTAAAGTCTTTGGTGTCCAAACATTTACATGTACTAACAAATCCCCTTTACCATAACCATTGATACTTGGAATACCTTTACCTCGTAATCTTAATATTTTACCCGATTGTACACCAGGTTCAATCTTTATTCTCACTTTACCAGTAACAGTATCTATTTCTTTAGAGTTACCTAAAACAGCATCTGGCAAACTTACATACATGTCGTAATGTAGGTTATCTCCTTCTCGTTTTAGTGTCGCATGTTCTTCTTCTTGGATGGCAACTAATAAGTCTCCTGCAATACCATTTCCTGGTGCATCGTTACCTTTTCCTGTAACTTTAAGTTGCATGCCATCTACAACACCTGCTGGTATTTTAACCGTAACTGTTTCTTCAGAAACTTTTAAACCATGTGCATCTGCATCTGCTGGTTTTTTATCTATACTTTGGCCAGCACCACCACAAGTAGGACACGCAGAGGCTGTTTGCATACGACCTAAAATAGTATTGGTAACTCTAGTTACCTGACCAGAACCGTTACAAGTACTACAAGTCTTATACGTTGTACCTTCGGCTTGTATTTTACGTTTTACTTTTATTTTCTTTTCAACACCATTGGCTACATCCTCTAGTGATAAAGTGACACGAATACGCAAGTTGCTACCTTTTGCAACACGTTGTCTTCCGCCACCACCGAAGCCTCCAAAACCGCCTCCGCCTCCGAAGCCTCCGCCAAAGATATCACCGAATTGACTGAATATGTCATCCATATTCATGCCGCCTCCACCAAAGCCACCATTGCCATCAAAGGCTTGATGACCAAATTGGTCGTAACGTGCTTTCTTGTCAGCATTACTTAAAATTTCATATGCTTCTGCTGCCTTTTTAAACTTCTCTTCAGCTTCTGTATCATCTGGATTTTTATCTGGATGATATTTTAAAGCCATTTTACGATACGCTTTTTTTATTTCGGCATCAGTTGCTCCTTTACTTATTCCTAATATCTCGTAATAATCTTCTTTCATCAACTATTTTATTCTCTATTCTTGGTTTTCGCAGAACTGCGTAAATTTGTGTATCTATATTATTGTCCGATAACCACTTTTGGAAAACGAATAACTTTATCGCCTAACTTATAACCACGTTCTACAACATCTATTATTTTCCCTTTAAGGTCTTCAGATGGTGCAGGAATTTGAGTAACCGCGTCATGGTGGTCTGCATCAAAAGCATCACCTTGTTTTACTTCGATTTTAGACAAGCCCTTTTTCTCTAAAGTATCTACAAGTTTATTGTAAATTAATAATACGCCTTTTCTTAATTCTTCGGCCTCTTTGTCATCATCAATATGTGACAAAGCACGTTCAAAATCATCTAAAACTGGTAGCAATGCTATGACAACATCTCTATTTGCAGTTGAATATAACGATACGCGCTCTTGGTTTGTACGCCTTTTGTAGTTTTCAAACTCCGCAAACAAACGAATAAACTTATCTTTTTCGAAAGCCACCTGCTCTTGCAACTGTTCTTCCACAGACTTAGTATCTTCTTCAGACTTAATCTCTTCTTGCCCTTCTACTTCTTCAGTAGCTGTAGCCTGACCCTCAACTTGTGAGTCTTCTACTTTATTTTCTATATCTTTTTTACTCATTTTGAGTTCTTTTTTTGCTTTCCATTAGATTGGCAAAAGTACTGCCATTATTATAAAAATGTCAAAATGTCATTAACAATTTTTTATTATACTTTAAGCTCAGTATTTCATATCTTTGTTTTTAACAACTCAAATAAATACAGAAAATATGAAATCAAATTTTTTAAAAATTTTTATGCTTGTTGCTTTAGCTACATTTTCAAGTTGTGGTGAAAAAGCCAAAGAAGCTAACACTACAGAATCTAAAGATGCTGCTGTTGCTAAATCTGACGCTATTCATTACGCTGTAAACACAGATGAATCAACGATAGAATGGAAAGGTTTTAAGCCAACAGGCTCTCATAATGGTATTATTAATTTATCTGTCGGTAAATTAAGTGTTAATGGAGGTTCTGTAGAAAATGGAAAATTTGTTATTGATATGGGCACAATTGAAGTTCATGATATTCCTGCTGAAGAAGAAAGTAACGCTAAATTAACAGGTCATCTTAAAAGTGAAGACTTTTTTCATGTTGACGAACATCCAAATGCTATTTTTGAAGTTACAGGGATGGAAACTACTGAAGGAAAATCTATGCTTTCTGGTAATTTAACCCTTAAGAAAAGTACAAAAAATGTAAGTTTTCCGGTAGCTATTGATTTTAATGACAATAATTTAACCTTGACAAGTGAAACATTTACAATAGATCGTTCTAACTGGAATGTTAAGCATAAATCAAAATCATTTTTTGATGATTTAGGTGATAAATTCATTAACGATGACATTGAATTAAAAATAACTTTATCTGCTAGTAAAATCTAATAACACTAAGGCTTAAATAAAAAAAGCAGTCATTTTTATGGCTGCTTTTTTTTATTTGACACATTCAATATGCATCAATATATGAATTATTTATATAATGCAAGTCCCGAATAAACATCGGTAGCTTTCGAATTATCTGATAATAAGTGGGTAAAAACAGTTGGTTAAATAAAAATATACTTTATAGCAGCTATCATACCTATGAACCCGATAAAAGCAATAAGAACCCAAACCGTTCCTCTATAATATTTTTTATGAAGTTGAAGATCCTTACGATACTGATACCCAATAACGATAACGAAGGCAATAAAAAATAAAATTCCAAAAATCCATTGACCAGTACTAAACATCTTCTTATTTTTATGCAAAAATAAGGATTAAAATCATAACTATGCAAGACAAAATTAATGCTGTAAAAGCGTTTCATACAGCTTTTAAAATCGGTCATCGCGAAACCCCAAAAGCAGACTTAGGAATTGAAAAAAATATGCTGCGCTATAAACTGATGCGCGAAGAGAACGAAGAGTATTTAGAAGCTGCCAATGACAATGACTTAGTAGAGGTTGCAGATGCATTAGGCGATATGCTTTACATTTTATGTGGCACTATTATAGAACATGGTATGCAACATAAAATTGAAGAAGTATTTAACGAAATACAGCGAAGTAATATGAGTAAATTAGGTGCTGATGGCGAACCAATTTACAGGGAGGATGGTAAAGTTTTAAAAGGCCCTAATTACTTTAAGCCACATATAAAAGCTATTTTAGAATCATAAAAAAAGCAGCTATTCACTGAGCGTAGTCGAAGTGTAGCTGCTTTTTTATGCGATTATTTTAATAATTTCTATTTTACTTCATGTCTCCAACCATGTTTATCTTCCGATAAATTATGTTGAATATTTAATAAGGTCTTCTTAAATAATTTATTGTAAGCGTCTTCAGCATCAGTTCCAGATATTTCAAACAATTCACCTTGATGCTCAAAGGCAGAAATCGGACTAATTACGGCAGCGGTACCTGCACCAAAAACTTCTTTAAGACTACCATCTTTGGCAGCGTTTTTAATTTCTTCAACTGTTACCTGCCTTACTTCACAAGTAATTCCTAAATCTTCCGCAATTTGAATGATACTTTTTCGCGTAATACCATCTAAAATTCTATCGCTTGTCGGTGCTGTTATTAATTTATCATTAACCCTAAAAAACACATTCATTGTTCCAGCTTCTTCAAGAAAAGTATGCGTATCTGCATCTGTCCAAACGACTTGCTGAAATCCTTTTTCTTGTGCCAAACTTGTTGGGTAAAACTGTGCAGCATAGTTACCTGCGGCTTTTGCAGCACCAACTCCTCCATTAGCCGAACGACTATAATGATCTGCAATTAACACTCTAACTGCTGAGTTATAATACGATTGAGCAGGAGAGCAAATAATCATAAATCGATACATATTTGCAGGCGATGCAGAAATGGCTGGTTCTGTAGCTATTACAAAAGGTCTTAAATATAGTGAGTTTCCTACTCCAGGTTTTATCCATTCACTATCTAATTTTAATAAGGCCTCTAAACCTTCAAAAAAATAATTTTCAGGAAATGCTGGCATCGCTAATCGCTCAGAGGATTTATTAATTCTATCAAAATTCTGTTTTGGTCTAAAAAGAAAAATCTTTCCATCTTTGTCTTTATAGGCTTTCATCCCTTCAAACACAGCTTGCCCATAATGAAAGACACGAGCAGACGGATCAAAAGTCATCGCTTGGTATGGCATTATTTGAGGGTCTTGCCATTTCCCATCTTTATAGTCACATACAAACATGTGATCTGTAAACACACGACCAAAGTCTAAGTTGCTAAAATCTACTGTACTGATTTTAGATGTTTCAGCAGTTTCAATGCTGACTTTATCTGTATAATTGGCCATAATTATTTGTGATTTTTAAGCAAAAATACATAATCAGCACGGTAAATGAAAGGTTATATTCCGTTAAATTGACTAAATTTGTAATTATATAATCATTCAAATCAAAACCTATTAATAATGAAAAAAATCATTTTACTTTTTACAATTAGCTTAGTTGCCCTTTCTTGCAAAGACGATTCTAAGACTGCCGAAGACAAAGTTGAAGAGGTCAATCAAGAAATTGCTTATGCTTCTTTTGGAAAAGAAATCAACGATACAGACGCTCTATCTGGCGATCGTATTATGGAACAGTATAAAACCTTAAAAGTTGGTGATACGCTTAATACTAAAGTGAAAGGAAAAATCATTGAGGTGTGTTCTAAAAAAGGCTGTTGGATGACCTTAGATATGGATGGTGAAAACCAAGTGATGGTTAAATTTAAAGATTATGGCTTTTTTATGCCTTTAAATGCTGAAGGTGACGTGGTAATGAATGGAAAAGCATACGTTTCGGAAACTCCAGTTGAAGAATTAAGACATTACGCTGAAGATGCAGGCAAATCTGAAGAAGAAATTGCTGCGATTACAGATCCTAAATTTGAATATGGCTTTGAAGCTGATGGCGTTTTACTTAAAAAATAAGCATTTTACACTACTCTTTCTTTTGTTTTTATGGGTTTACAACTGTAAAAATGACGAAAAATTAGCTGAAGAACAACCTGTTGAAAAAACGGTTGAATACGAGATGTACAAGCCCTCTGAAATGTCTATATTCATGAATGCTATGTACGCCTATAACCTGAGTTTAAAAGCTCAGATTGTTGCTGGCGAAACACCAACTTCAATGCCTTTAGATTTATTAAAATTACATTCAGCAGAAATGACTGACGGTAAAGGTAGAACGGAAAATTGGCAGAGTTTTGTAAATGTTTTTATAGCGTCGCAAGAAGCCGTTGCTGATACACTTTCTAATACCGAATTAAAAGTGCGTTATAACAATGCTATTGCCAACTGTTTAAATTGTCATAAAACGGAATGTACAGGACCAATTCCGAAGATTAGAAAATTACTGATTCAGTAAAAAAAACATAAGATCGCTACGCTTTTAGGACCAAGAACCAAGACTTGATTCTAACAAAATGATAAACAGAAGTGTTTTTATTTAAACTGAAATATTTGGTTTAAAAAAAATCAGATACATCGTGTGACAACAATCGAATAGTCAAAAACATTTGAAAAGAAATATAATTACCACATCGGATGGTTCTAAAACCATCCAAATAGAAGAATGGAACGAACAGTACCATTCCATTCATGGTGCCATACAAGAAGCAAACCATGTGTTTTTAAAGCATGGTTTGCATTTCTTTTTCGCTGAACTCAATTCAGCATCACCTGAAATGGTGTCAGCATCAAAAAATGAACACAAATCTCAGGTTGAAAATGAGTGTCATACTGAGCTTGCCGAAGTATCTATTTTAGAAATAGGTTTTGGCACTGGTCTCAATGCGTTTTTAACCCTTATCGAAGCAGAAAAGTTAAACCTCAACGTCAATTATGTTGGTGTTGAAGCTTACCCTGTTCAACTCGAAGAAATTAAACAGCTTAATTATATTGAATTAATTTCTAAAGAACATGAAGCTGTTTTTGAAAAACTACATGATACACCTTGGGAAGAATCTTGTGAAATCACTTCGAATTTTCAATTAGAAAAACAAGAAAAATTCTTCAAGAACATAACAGCTGTAAACGCTTTTAACATCATCTATTTTGATGCTTTTGGCGCCCGTGTGCAACCCGATTTATGGACTGAAGACATTTTTAAAATTATGTTTAAAGCCCTTAAAACTAATGGTATTCTGGTGACCTATTCTGCAAAAGGCAGTGTAAGACGTGCTATGCAAGCCGTTGGATTTACCGTAGAACGCTTACCTGGACCTCCTGGAAAACGTGAAATGTTAAGAGCCCAGAAAAAGGGGTTGTAACATTCAGCGACATGTAATGAGTTAAATGTTGAGAAAAGCAAAATATTCAGTAAACGAATTATATTAAATGTTAAGACCTGACTAACTAGGCTAAACCTAAAATTATTAATCTTTACCTGTCGTCACTTCGAGTGAAATTCCGCTTTCCAGGAATTTTGTATCGAGAAGCTTATATGTAACCAAGGTTCTCGATACATTTCTCGCACACTCGAACTGACGACGGAGGTAAAATTGAAACAAATACTTTTTAACATTACACCTTTGCTTCTTTGCGACTTTGCGTGAAAAACTACTCAGAGATACGCAGAGATTACACCGAGATTCATGGAGAAAAAAAGACACGAATTGCGATAATTATCACTAATTCTATGACTTTCCAATCACT
>NZ_JADOET010000022.1 GCF_015645385.1 Winogradskyella marina | reverse complement strand
CGAATCTCCGTGTCAACTTCGCACACCTCCGCGTAAAATATTTAGCATTCCAACTTTGCGTCTCTGCGTCTTCGCGAGCATTTTTTTAATTTATAGAATTCAGATTGTAGTTTAAAATAATCTCTCAGTGAATCTCTGTGCATTCTCCGTGCAAATCTGCGTAACATTTTTTAGCATTCCAACTTTGCGTCTTAGCGAGCATCTCAATTTAAGTATAAGTCTATAATTTTAAAACAATCTCTCCGCGAATCCCCGTACCAACTTCACACACCTCCGCGTAACATCTTTTTAGCTTTCCAACTTAGCATCGCAGCATATCTTTGTGTTGTCTTTGTGGAACTCTGCGTTATAACTCACAGTAATCTGAATTTAACTTTTCATGGGTTTTGATAACACAACATTTAACGTAACTTTGCAGCGCAAAATAAAACTATGAACTACGTAGAAAATATATTAGGTACTATAGGAAATACTCCATTAGTGAAAATGAATAAACTAGTGGAAGACTTACCTTGTTTAGTACTCGCAAAATACGAAACCTTCAATCCTGGCAACTCTGTAAAAGACCGAATGGCCTTAAAAATGATTGAAGATGCAGAAGCCGATGGTCGCTTAAAACCAGGAGGTACAATTATAGAAGGGACATCAGGAAACACAGGAATGGGGTTAGCCTTGGCAGCTATTGTAAAAGGTTACAAATGTATTTTTGTAATGGCAGACAAGCAATCAAAAGAAAAGGTGGACATTATGCGCGCCGTTGGAGCAGAAGTTATTGTATGTCCAACAGATGTAGAGCCTACAGATCCACGTAGTTATTATTCAGTATCAAAGCGTTTAGGAGAAGAAACGCCAAATTCTTGGTATGTCAATCAGTATGATAATCCAAGCAATACAAATGCACACTACGAAAGTACAGGTCCTGAAATTTGGGAACAAACCGATGGTAAGATTACACACTTCGTTGTTGGTGTTGGAACAGGAGGAACGATTTCTGGAGTTGGTAAATATCTAAAAGAACAAAACCCGAATGTCAAAGTTTGGGGAGTGGATACCTATGGTTCAGTATTTAAAAAATATCATGAAACCGGAATCTTCGATGAAAACGAAATTTACCCTTATGTAACCGAAGGCATTGGGGAAGATATTTTACCTAAAAATGTGGACTTTAGTTTAATCGATGGGTTTACAAAAGTAACCGATAAGGACGCTTGTGTTTATACGCAACGCTTAGCTAAAGAAGAAGGGATGTTTTTAGGAAACTCAGCAGGTTCAGCAATTAAAGGAGTATTGCAATTAAAAGAGCATTTTAAGCCAGATGATGTGGTTGTGGTGTTATTTCACGATCATGGAAGTCGTTATGTAGGTAAAATGTTTAATGACGATTGGATGCGCGAGAAAGGTTATATAGACTAAAAAATTCCTGTGAAAGCAGTAATCTCTTTATAAAAAGTCAAAATCCTGATCAGTAAATCAGGATTTTTTTTTGATTTATATCGTTTGGACAGCAACGAAATAATCTAAGAGATTTTAAAATACAATGATGAAAGATAACATGTTACGTTTATCTAGTTTGCCTTTTACTTACTTATTGACTATCTTTAGTGTTCAAAATCAATCCTTATGAAGCAATTTTACATATTCATTTTAGCTATTAGTATCAGTATCGTTGGCTTTTCGCAAAACACTAATATTCAATTAGAGTTGGTGAACCCAAGTATTGGTCAACCATCAACAACCGATTATTTTGCTACTGTTTCTAATGATGATGATTTAAATGCCATATTGAGTTCTTATAATGTTACGGCTTATCAGGTGCTATATCCAGAAGTTCATTCCGATTTGTTTTATGATGATACGTCATCTATTTCTAGGTTTATAGATGTTGTGTGTCAAGATTGTGACATAGCACAGCTTATTATTGATGTAACTGCGCATTCTGATGTCGTTAAGTATGCTACTGCAGATGCTGAAAGTGACTTAATAATTAATAATGCATTAACTTTTAATTTAGTCGATAACTCTATAGGAGAAGCCATTGGTGTTAATGATATGAATATTATTGAAACCAATGATGAGGGTCTAAATCAAATTTTCAGCGATTATAATGTTAGAGGTTACGAACCAGTTGAAAACCCTTATAATAATTTTTGGGGAAATGAATCTATAATTTGTGACTGTGATGCAGCCTTGTTAAAACAAGAATTAGAATCTTATTCTACTGTGATTTCTGAAGTTTATGAGGTATCAGGTGGTATGCTGTTATCTTTAGATGACGTTACAGAATTAGTTGTAAGTATTTACCCAAATCCTTTTAAGAGTAAAGTAAGTGTGGAAATAAAACAGCCTTTAAAACACATAATGTTTTATGATGTTTTAGGAAAGCAGATTTTCAAATCGTCTTCAATTCTAGATTTAGAGAACTTTTCTTCAACATTAAAATCTGGAGTTTACCTTTTAAAACTTTTAACAACAGAAGGTAAATCCTTGACTAAAAAGCTAATAAAGTCATAAATTACAATTGTATTGATTATTTTAGAGGATGCAAGAAGACTTCCTTCATTACATCTGGAAACACAAAGCCTTCGATTCATCGTCACTAAAAACAACAAAAGATGAAGCGATTAGCATTGCTAATTTAGGACATCATAACCATAATGCTGGTCCAGATTTCTTCAACGCACAATTAAGTATTGCAAATCAACTTTGGGCTGGTAATGTAGAGATTCATATAAAATCGTCCGATTGGTATGTGCATAATCATGAAATTGATAAAGCCTACGATAACGTCATTCTTCACGTAGTTTGGGAACACGATACCGAAATTTTCAGAAAAGATAATTCTGAAATTCCAACATTAGAATTAAAACATTACGTTGATAACACCTTAATTTATTCGTATCAAAAGTTGATACAATCTAAATCTTGGATTAATTGTGAAACTGATTTCCATAACGTCGATGATTTTTTACTCAACAATTGGTTAGAGCGATTATACATAGAACGATTAGAACAAAAATCTGAAACTATAAACCAATTATTAAAAGACTCTAATAACGATTGGGAAGCTGTTCTCTTTAAAATGCTACTTAGGAATTTTGGACTTAAAGTAAATGGTGATCGTTTTTTAAGTTTAGCAAACTCGTTTGATTTTTCAATCATTAGAAAATTACAAAACGATGTTTTAAATGTAGAAGCTTTATTTTTTGGACAATCGGGTTTATTAGTAGAAAACACTATTGAAGATGCTTATTTTAACGACCTCAAACAGCGTTATGCTTTTCTAAAACAAAAATTTGATCTCGATAATCGTGCCGTTTTACCATTGCAATTTTTTAGGTTACGACCGCCAAATTTTCCAACGATACGTTTATCGCAATTTGCAAATGTATATACGTCAGAATCAAATTTGTTTTCAAAAGTAATGCAGTTAAATACACGCGATGAGTTTTATAAATTCTTTAATAAAGGTGTCACAGCGTTTTGGAAGACGCATTATACCTTTGCGAAAACTTCAAAATCGTCTCAAAAAATATTAACCAAACCTTTTATCGACTTGCTAATCATTAATACACTTATTCCTCTAAAATTTAGCTATGCTAAAGCTCATGGCAAACCTATCGAAGATTCCGTTTTTCAGCTTATAAAAGAAATTAAAATAGAGAGTAATAGTATTGTTTCTAAATTTTTAGAGTTGAAACCAATAGAGAAAACTGCGTTAAGCTCCCAAGCATTATTGCAGCTAAAACAACACTATTGCGATAAAAATAAGTGTTTACAATGTGCCATTGGCAATAGCTTAATAGTGAAAAATTGAGTAAATTGCACTTTGATCTATCCATAACTAAATTTTTACTTTTAAAAATTTTGTTGTGGATGTGCTACTACAAAAAACAACAGTTATAAACATGAAGTGGTTCTACAATCTCTTATTATATTTTCAAAAACGCGGCTATTACGTATGTCAACGTATAGCTGATCGATTGGGTATAAGAGCTAAAGTGGTAAGAACCTCTTTTATATACTTAACATTTGTTACGGTTGGCTTTGGTTTTGCTCTGTATTTGTTTTTAGCCTTTTGGATGCGCATTAAGGATTTAGTGTATACAAAACGCTCTTCAGTTTTCGATTTGTAGCCTTAAATTGAAAAAAAAAGTTAACAGAAAGTCGAGTTTTAGTCTAAAAAAAGTTGTTTAAAATTGGTTATAAAAGATAATAAAATTGAATTCTGAATACAAAATTGAATAACCAATTGCACTCATTTTATAGGTTGTTACTTTATTCACTCAATTTTTTTTTGCATCTTGTCACCTTTAAAACTAAAAATTAACTTAAAGACTAACTAATTTATTCCTCCCATGAAGAAATATCTTCTATCAATTCTTGCACTTTTATTACCGCTTATAAACTTTGCACAAGAAACAACTTCCGAAAAAATAGATACCATTTTTAAGGATTATACAGGTTGGTTTGTTGATGCAATTTTTTATGAAATTCCATTTTCAGAAACGTTTCAGATTCCTTGGGTTCTTATTGTGTTAATTGGAGGGGCGTTATACTTCACTTTTTATTTTAAATTCATCAATATTACAGGGTTTAGAATGGCGATTAAAGTGGTTAGAGGACAATTTGAAGATATTGAAAAACATGGAGCTGATACATTATATGGTGATTCTACACCAAATGAGGGAGAAGATATCATTGAAACAATACGAGACGATAGCGCTGAAGGAGAGGTGACGCATTTTCAGGCCTTAACAGCGGCATTATCAGCAACCGTAGGATTAGGAAATATTGCAGGTGTTGCCGTAGCACTATCTATTGGTGGTCCTGGAGCAACTTTCTGGATGATTGTTGCTGGTTTACTTGGTATGGCTTCAAAATTTGCAGAATGTACGCTTGGTGTAAAATATAGAGATGTAGGTGAAGATGGTACCGTTTATGGAGGACCAATGTACTACCTAACCAAAGGGTTAAAATCTAAAGGTATGGGGCGCTTTGGTAAAGTACTTGCTGTATTGTTTGCCATTTTTGTAATTGGTGGGTCTTTTGGCGGTGGAAATATGTTTCAAGCCAACCAGGCCGCGGCACAATTTGTAAAGCTTTTTGACTTTGATCCCAATTCTAATGCAGGTCTTTATTTTGGTCTTGTAATGGCTGCACTTGTAGCTGTTGTAATTATTGGTGGAATTAAGCGTATTGCTAAGGTTACTGAAAAAGTAGTGCCTTTTATGGCAGGAATTTATGTGTTAGCGTCTTTAATAATTTTAGGCGCTAATTTTAGTTTAATCGACGATGCTTTTGCTTTAATCTATGAAGGTGCATTTTCTGGATTGGGTATTGCAGGTGGACTAGTTGGTGTAATGATCCAAGGTATTAGAAGAGGAGCATTTTCTAACGAAGCTGGTGTTGGTTCGGCAGCAATTGCACACTCTGCAGTACGTACAAAATATCCCGCGTCTGAAGGAATTGTAGCATTATTAGAACCTTTTGTAGATACTGTTGTAATTTGTACAATGACAGCATTAGTGATTGTAATTACCAATTTTGATGGAGGCTTTATGGAGTATGGAGTTGAAGTTAAGGAAGGTGTAGAAATTACGGCAACAGCGTTTGATTCTGTAATTCCGCACTTCTCAATTATATTAACTATCGCAGTCATATTATTTGCATTTTCAACAATGATTTCTTGGTCGTATTACGGTATGCAAGGTTGGGTGTTTTTATTCGGCAAAGGAAAAGGATCAGATTTAGCTTATAAAATATTATTCTTATTCTTTGTTGTGGTAGGAGCTTCAATTAGTCTTGGTGCAGTAATTAATTTCTCTGATGCCATGATTTTTGCAATGGTAGTGCCTAATATTATTGGTGTGGTTATATTATCACCAATTATTAAAAAGGAATTAAAGAAATACTACAAAGCGATTAATGTTAAGGAAGATGCGATTGAAGATGGAGCAGATGATTTAAATGAAATTTTATAAATAAACAATTTGAAATATGAAATCCCATTTCCAGTTTTCTAATAAACAACGGAATGGGATTTTTTTGTTATTGGCTATTATTATCATTTTGCAATGTGTGTATTGGTTTATGCCTAACATTTTTGCAAGTACTAATGATAAACGTCATGAAAATCAAAAGGAAGTTAATGCCTTTAAAAACGAATTAGATTCACTCCGTTCAGTTGAAATAGAAAATAGGAAACCAAAAATATATCCTTTTAATCCAAATTATATAACCGATTATAAAGGATATACTATCGGAATGACTAATGAGGAGATTGATAGACTTCATAAGTTTAGAGAATCAAACCAGTGGGTTAACTCTGCGGAGGATTTTCAGAAGGTAACTAAAATATCAGATTCACTTTTAGCTGAGGTGTCACCATATTTCAAGTTTCCAGATTGGGTGACTAACCCAAAACTGAAGTCTCAAAAATACAGCAATTCGTTTTCAAACTCAAAGACACCAAAAACCTTCAATCAAAAGATAGACTTAAATAAAGCGACGGCAATTCAATTAAAAAAAGTTTATGGAGTAGGAGAAAAACTATCGGAACGAATTGTAACATATCGTAATAAATTTAAAGGTGGTTTTATTGCCGATATTCAATTAAGTGAAATCTACGGTTTGTCGCCAGAAGTTATTGAACGTATTAAAAATGACTTCACCGTAAAAACGCCAAGACCAATAAAAAAAATTAATCTTAATACGGCGACTAGAGACGAACTGGTCACTATTCAATACATAGACTATGAAATAGCACATCATATTATTGAAGAACGAACATTAAGAGATGGCTTTAAATCTTTAGAAGAATTAACAAAAGTTGAAGATTTTCCTGTTAAAAAATTCAAGATTATTAAGTTATATTTGCATCTCTAAAAAAAAACACTAATCTATGTCTAATTTATATTTTACGGAAGAGCACAATTTATTTCGAGAAAGTCTTCGGGATTTCTTAAAAAAAGAAGTCGTGCCACATATTGATGAATGGGAAGAAACAGGTCATATAGAACGTTTCATCTGGAAGAAGTTTGGTGATATGGGCTATTTTGGTTTGGCTACACCTGAAGCTTATGGTGGACTAGATTTAGACTTATTTTATACCGTGATTTTTCTTGAAGAAATGCAACGCATCAACTCTGGTGGTTTTGCCGCAGCAATGTGGGCACATGCATATTTAGCAATGACGCATCTTAATAAGGAAGGTAACCATGAGCAAAAAGAAAAATACCTAACACCAAGTGCTTTAGGTGACGCTATAGGTTGTCTTTGTATTACGGAACCATTTGGCGGAAGTGATGTTGCCGGAATGCGTACAACAGCTGTTAAAAAAGATGATACCTATATTATAAATGGTTCTAAAACGTTTATTACAAATGGTGTTTATAGCGATTATTTGGTAGTTGCTGCTAAAACAAACCCAGAATTAGGAAATAAAGGGATTAGTATTTTTGTAATGGATAGAGATACACCAGGTATTTCCGCTACTAAATTAGATAAATTAGGTTGGAGAGCATCAGATACAGGTGAAATTGCTTTTGATAATGTAGAAATTCCTGCGTCTAATTTAATGGGCGAAGAAGGCCAAGGTTTTCCTTATATTATGCAACACTTCTCATTAGAGCGTTTAATAATGGGAGTCAATTCACATGCAAGAGCAGAATACGCTTTAGAGTATGCTAAACAATACATGTCTGAAAGAACAGCTTTTGGTAGAACTATAGATAAATTTCAAGCCTTAAGGCATACGTATGCAGATTGCGAAACACAAATGGAAATTTGTAAGCAATTCAATTACTACGTTGCTAAACGTCTAGATATGGGAGATTACGTTGTAAAAGAAGCGACGATGTCTAAATTACAATCAACAAAAATGGCAGACGATGTTATTTATCAATGTCTTCAGTTTTTAGGAGGTTACGGCTATATGGAAGAATATCCAATGGCACGTTTGGCAAGAGATAGTCGTTTAGGACCTATTGGAGGCGGAACTTCTGAAATACTGAAAGAAATTATCGCTAAAATGGTAATTGATAATAAAGATTACAAGCCCGCTACATAGTTTGTTAAATTACCATTTTAGCGAAAATAGTTTTTTATAGCGCTAAATTGGTAATTGATAATAAAGATTACAAGCCCGCTACATAGTTTGCCAAATTACCATTTTAGCGAAAATAGTTTTTTATGGCGCTAAAATGGTAATTGATAATAAGGATTATCAACCAGCAACATAAGAGTATAATTGTAACGATATTAAATATAATCCTGCTATTCGGCAGGATTTTTTTTGTTCTTTTTCAATATTAGTTCAAGTTAATGGTTATATTTAAAACACATCAAACTAATGCCATGCACCTTAAATCATTTTCAGATTATTTATTGTTAGAAAAATCGTACTCCAAGCACACGGTATTAGCTTACACAAGAGATATTGAAAATTTTCAAAGCTTTTTAAATCAATACCACAACTCTGAAGATTTGGCACAAGTTGGTTATTCCGAAATACGACAATGGATTGTGACACTCGTTGATCGTAAAATTTCTAACCGAACCATTAATAGAAAGGTATCATCACTAAATACCTATTATAAATTTTTATTAAAAACAGAGGATATTGAAGTAAACCCTCTTAAAAAGCATAAAGCTTTAAAAGTAGGGAAGAAGGTTCAACTTCCGTTTTCAGAACAAGAATTAAAATCCGTATTAGAAGATGCAATTCATATCGAAGATTTTGAAAGTGCCAGAAATTATCTCATTATAGAACTGTTTTACGCTACAGGAATTAGACGTATTGAACTTGTAAATTTAAAATTGTCTGATATCGATATTAGAAACAATCAAATAAAAGTTTTAGGAAAGCGTAATAAAGAAAGGTATATACCATTAATAGAATCACTATCTAAGTCCGTAAGTCGTTATTTAGATTATCGAAAGAATTTACCTATAATAGAAGACAAGGAGATGTTATTTTTAACCCAAAAAGGTCTTAAAATTTACGAAAAGCTTGTTTACAGAATAATAAATAAGTATTTTAGTATGGCATCAACGAAAGCAAAATGCAGCCCTCATGTGTTAAGACATTCGTTTGCAACGCACTTACTAAACCAAGGTGCAGATTTAAATGCCATAAAAGAACTACTCGGACATACTAGCTTAGCCGCGACTCAAGTGTATACACACAACAGTATTGCCGAATTAAAAAAAGTGCATGCCAAAGCACATCCAAGAAATCAACGTTAAGCCTAGCTTAATATTTATAAATCTGTGTTAGATTAATTATCTAGCACTTTTGTTTAACTTAAAATAAACTAAATGAAAGTAAACACACAATCCGTTAATTTTACGGCCGACGGTAAACTAATTGACTTTATTCAAAGACGAATGGATAAGTTAGATATGTTTTATGATAAAATAATTCAATCCGATGTATATTTAAAAGTTCAAAACACAAGCGACAAAGAGAATAAAATCTTTGAAGCTAAAGTAAGCGTACCAGGTGATAGCTTTGTAGTTAAGAAGCAATGTAAAACTTTTGAGGAAGGAACTGACGCGGCAATTGCGTCTCTTGAAAGACAAATAAAAAAGCGAAAAGAAAAATTAAGAGCACATAGTTGAAATTTTTTTCAAAAAATGTTTTGATTAAAAAAATAAAGTCTTACATTTGCAGTCCGTTAGAAATAGCGGACTTTTTTATGGTCAGTTTTTGAGCGTAAAAATGTAAGAAAAGCCGATGTAGCTCAGCTGGCTAGAGCAGCTGATTTGTAATCAGCAGGTCGTGGGTTCGAGTCCCTCCATCGGCTCTTTAAAAGTTTGTTTTCTCAGCTTGAAGAAAATAGGTTTTTAATAATTGAAATATTGAATTTTTGGGGAGATACTCAAGCGGCCAACGAGGGCAGACTGTAAATCTGCTGACTACGTCTTCGCAGGTTCGAATCCTGCTCTCCCCACAAATATTTTTAAAAGTAGTTTTTAAAGGTTCGCTTTTGTGAAGTTGCATTTAAAAATTGTTTAGATTGGGTCATCAATCTAGGGTTGCTGAATAAAAAGAAGTAATCTAAAATGAACATGAAAATTTGAAATATTGAATACCTTTTCAGAATGTAAAAATTTTGATAAAATGCGAGAGTAGCTCAGTTGGTAGAGCGTCAGCCTTCCAAGCTGAATGTCGCCGGTTCGAACCCGGTCTCTCGCTCTAAAAATTTACGAATTAAGACGCGTGATTTTCACTTCGTAAATCTAATTAATCGGTAATCGTAAATGAAATGCCGGTGTAGCTCAGGGGTAGAGCGTTTCCTTGGTAAGGAAGAGGTCACGAGTTCAATTCTCGTCATTGGCTCTTTTTTCTAAGTTACAAAGTTAGAACAACAATTGAACACTAATAATAATAAGATTAAAATAAATTAAACATGGCAAAGGCAACTTTCGATCGTTCAAAACCACACTTAAATATTGGTACTATTGGACACGTAGATCACGGTAAAACAACTTTAACTGCTGCTATTACTAAAGTATTAGCTGATGCAGGTTATTCAGAAGCAAGATCATTTGATCAAATTGATAATGCTCCAGAAGAAAAAGAAAGAGGTATAACAATTAATACGTCTCACGTAGAATATGCAACATTAAACCGTCATTACGCTCACGTTGACTGTCCAGGTCACGCGGATTATGTAAAGAACATGGTTACAGGTGCTGCTCAAATGGATGGCGCTATTTTAGTTGTTGCTGCAACAGATGGTCCTATGCCACAAACTCGTGAGCATATCTTACTTGGTCGTCAGGTAGGTATTCCTCGTATCGTTGTATTCATGAATAAAGTGGATATGGTTGATGATGAAGAGTTGTTAGAATTAGTTGAAATGGAAATCAGAGATTTATTATCTTTCTACGAATATGATGGAGATAATGGACCTGTAGTAGCTGGTTCTGCATTAGGTGCACTTAACGGTGAGCAAAAATGGGTTGATACAGTATTAGAGTTGATGAACCAAGTTGATGCTTGGATTGAAGAGCCAACTCGTGATATGGACAAGCCTTTCTTAATGCCAATTGAAGATGTATTCTCAATTACTGGTCGTGGTACTGTTGCAACTGGTCGTATTGAAACTGGTGTAGCTAACACAGGTGATCCTGTTGAGATTATCGGTATGGGTGCTGAGAAATTAACATCTACTATTACTGGTATCGAAATGTTCCGTCAAATCTTAGATAGAGGTGAAGCTGGTGATAATGCTGGTATCTTATTAAGAGGTATTGAGAAGTCTCAAATCTCAAGAGGAATGGTAATTACTAAGCCAGGATCTGTAACTCCACACTCTAAATTTAAAGCTGAAGTTTATATCCTTAAGAAAGAAGAAGGTGGTCGTCACACACCATTCCATAATAACTACCGTCCACAGTTCTACGTACGTACAACTGACGTAACAGGAAACATTGCGCTTCCTGATGGAGTTGAAATGGTAATGCCAGGTGATAACTTAACAATTACTGTTGAGTTGATTAACACAATTGCAATGAACGTAGGTTTACGTTTCGCTATCCGTGAAGGTGGTAGAACAGTTGGTGCTGGTCAGGTAACTGAAATTTTAGACTAAACTTTATAGTTAAAATATTTAATTAAGGTGTCTCGATATTTCGGGATGCCTTGATTATTGTTTACGGGTTTAGCTCAGTTGGTAGAGCACTGGTCTCCAAAACCAGGTGTCGTGAGTTCGAGTCTCTCAACCCGTGCAAAAGTATAATTGGATGCGTTTTACATCCGTAATAAAATTATAATCAAATGGCAGGATTAATAACATATATAAAAGAATCGTTCGGCGAGTTAAAGAACAATGTGTCATGGACACCTTGGCCAGAAGCTCAAAGGCTAACTGTAATCGTTGCAGTGTTTTCAATTATTTTTTCGTTAGCTATTTGGGGAGTGGATACTGTTTTTAGTAGAGCAGTAAAATCTTATTTTGATTTTATACACTAACAAATATACAAGAAGAAGATGTCTGAAAAAAAGTGGTATGTTGTTAGGGCCGTAAGCGGTCAAGAAAACAAAATTAAAACTTATATTGAAAATGAAATTTCAAGATTAGGTTTAGATGATTTTGTAGATCAAGTATTAGTTCCAACCGAAAAAGTAATTCAAATTCGTAATGGAAAGAAAATAAATAAAGAAAAAGTTTATTTTCCGGGTTACATTATGGTTCAAGCTAATTTAAGTGGTGAGATTCCTCACATTATTAAATCAATCACTAACGTTATTGGTTTTTTAGGTGAAACAAAAGGAGGTGATCCTGTGCCTTTAAGACAATCTGAAGTAAACAGAATGTTAGGTAAAGTAGATGAATTGTCTGTAGAGGCAGATGCAAATGTTGCAATTCCATTTACTAAAGGTGAAACTGTTAAGGTAATCGATGGACCATTTAATGGATTTGATGGAACAATCGAAAAAATTAATGAAGAAAAGCGTAAGCTAGAAGTAATGGTGAAGATTTTTGGAAGAAAGACACCATTAGAATTAAGCTATATGCAAGTAGAAAAAGTATAATAATTGTTACATAAAGAGCGTATTATCTATGCTTCCAATTATAGATAGGCGTAATAAACATTAAGAAATGGCAAAAGAAATAGACAAAGTAGTTAAGCTACAAGTTCGGGGAGGTGCTGCGAATCCATCGCCACCGGTAGGACCCGCTTTAGGTGCCGCTGGAGTTAATATCATGGAGTTCTGTAAGCAATTCAATGCTAGAACACAAGATAAGCAAGGTAAAGTTTTACCTGTTGCAATCTCAGTTTACAAAGACAAATCATTTGATTTTGTAATTAAGACTCCTCCAGCAGCAGTACAATTATTAGAAGCGGCCAAACTAAAGAAAGGATCAGGAGAACCAAACCGACGTAAAGTAGCAAAAGTAACTTGGGATCAAGTTAAAGCGATTGCTGAAGACAAAATGGTAGATTTAAATGCCTTTGAAATCGGATCAGCTATGAAAATGGTTGCCGGTACAGCAAGATCGATGGGTATCACTGTTAAAGGAGGAGAAGCTCCAAACTAAATTTTTAGAAATGGCAAGATTAACAAAGAAGCAAAAAGAAGCAAGAGCAAAGGTTGATAGTAACAAAACTTACTCTTTAGAAGAAGCTTCAGCTTTACTAAAAGAAATTACATACACAAAGTTTGATGCTTCTATCGATTTAGCAATCAGATTAGGTGTAGATCCACGTAAAGCCAATCAGATGGTTCGTGGTGTAGTTTCATTACCACACGGTACAGGTAAAGACATGAAGGTTCTTGCGTTAGTAACACCAGATAAAGAAGCAGAAGCTAAAGAAGCAGGCGCTGATTATGTTGGGTTAGATGAATACTTACAGAAAATTAAAGATGGTTGGACAGACGTTGACGTTATCGTTACTATGCCAAGCATTATGGGTAAGTTAGGACCATTAGGTAGAGTTTTAGGACCAAGAGGTCTTATGCCAAACCCTAAGACTGGAACAGTAACTATGGATGTAGCTAAAGCAGTTGCAGAAGTAAAAGCTGGTAAAATTGATTTTAAAGTAGATAAAACAGGTATTGTACATGCACCAATTGGTAAAGCATCGTTTGATACTGATAAGATTATTGGGAACGCTCAAGAATTATTGTCTACAATTATGAAGTTAAAACCAACTGCTTCAAAAGGAACTTATGTAAAGAGCATCTATATGTCTAGTACAATGAGTCCAAGTATAGCAGTTGATACAAAAATAGGATAGTAGTTAAACTTAGAATATTATGACAAGAGAAGAAAAATCCCAAGTAATTGAAGAGTTAACTGCTCAATTAGCAGATAATACAAATATCTATTTAGCAGATATTTCTGGATTAGATGCAGTAGCGACTTCAAATTTAAGAAGAGCATGTTTCAAGTCTAACATTAAGTTAGCTGTAGTTAAGAATACACTTTTAGAAAAAGCAATGGATGCATCGGAAAAAGATTTCGGTGACTTACCATCAACTTTAAAAGGTAATACGTCAGTAATGTATTCTGAAACTGGAAACGCTCCAGCCAAAGTAATTAAAGAATTCCGTAAAAAATCTGAAAAGCCTTTATTAAAAGGTGCTTTCATTGAGGAATCAATTTACGTTGGTGACGATTTACTAGATGCCTTAGTTGATATTAAGTCTAGAGAAGAACTTATTGGTGAAATTGTAGGATTACTACAATCTCCTGCTAAGAATGTTATCTCAGCACTTAAATCAGGTGGAGGAACCATTGCTGGTATCGTTAAAACATTATCTGAAAGAGAAGGATAATATTAGAATTACACAATAGAAAATTATTTATAACACACATTATTAAACAATAGAAAAATGGCAGATTTAAAAGATTTCGCAGAACAATTAGTTAACTTAACAGTAAAAGAAGTTAATGAATTAGCAACAATATTAAAAGATGAGTATGGTATCGAGCCTGCTGCTGCTGCAGTTGCAGTTGCTGCTGGTGGTGCTGGAGGTGGCGAAGCTGCTGAAGAGCAATCAGAATTCGATGTTATCTTAACTGGAGCAGGTGCTTCTAAGTTAGCTGTAGTAAAATTAGTTAAAGAATTAACTGGTTTAGGTTTAAAAGACGCTAAAGGTTTAGTTGATGATGCACCAAGCCCAATTAAGGAAGGTGTTGCAAAAGACGAAGCTGAAGCATTGAAAGCTCAGTTAGAAGAAGCTGGTGCTGAGGTAGAGCTTAAATAAGCTTACCATTCTACATTACAAGGTTTAGGTTTATCCCGCATTTTTTTGCGGGATAAGACTTAGACCATTTTATGTATATAAACGTTATATACATTTTTTAGTTTTTATTTATTAAAATCTCGTTCATCAATGTTAGCAAAAAAGGCTGAAAGAATTAATTTCTCTTCTATTGTAAATAGGACAGATTACCCAGACTTTTTGGATATCCAAATTAAATCCTTTCAGGATTTTTTCCAATTAGAAACAAAGTCAGAAGAAAGAGGTACAGAAGGTTTATACAACACCTTCATGGAGAACTTCCCAATTACAGATACACGTAATCAATTTGTATTAGAATTTTTAGATTACTTTATTGACCCACCAAGATATTCTATAGAAGAATGTATCGAAAGAGGATTAACTTACAGTGTGCCTTTAAAAGCAAGATTGAAGTTGTATTGTACAGATCCAGAGCATGAGGATTTCGAAACTATTGTTCAGGATGTATATTTAGGTACTATTCCCTATATGACACCAAGTGGTACATTTTGTATCAATGGTGCAGAACGTGTAGTTGTTTCTCAGTTACACAGATCACCAGGTGTATTCTTTAGCCAGTCTTTCCATGCAAATGGAACCAAGTTATATTCAGCAAGAGTTATTCCTTTTAAAGGATCTTGGATAGAATTTGCTACTGATATCAATCAAGTAATGTATGCTTATATTGATAGAAAGAAAAAATTACCTGTTACAACATTGTTTAGAGCTATCGGTTTTGAACGTGATAAAGACATTTTAGAGATTTTTGACCTTGCTGAAGAAGTTAAGGTTTCAAAATCTGGATTAAAGAAAGTTATCGGTCGTAAGTTAGCGGCACGTGTATTGAATACATGGCACGAGGATTTCGTTGATGAAGATACAGGTGAAGTGGTATCTATTGAGCGTAACGAAATTGTATTAGATCGTGACACTGAAATCGATAAAGATAATATTGAAGAAATTCTTGAAGCAGAAGTAAAAACTATTCTTTTACATAAAGAAAGTGCGCAACAAGGAGATTACGCAATTATTCACAATACATTACAGAAAGATCCAACAAACTCTGAAAAAGAAGCTGTTGAGCACATCTACCGTCAATTACGTAATGCTGAGCCGCCAGATGAGGAAACGGCTCGTGGTATTATTGACAAATTATTCTTTTCTGATCAACGTTACTCTCTTGGTGAAGTAGGTCGTTACAGAATGAACAAGAAACTACAGTTAGATATCGGAATGGACAAACAAGTGTTGACCAAAGAAGATATTATAACGATTATAAAATATTTAATTGAGTTAATTAACTCTAAAGCAGAGATCGATGATATTGACCACTTATCTAACCGTCGTGTACGTACAGTAGGTGAGCAGTTATCTTCTCAGTTTGGTGTTGGTTTAGCTCGTATGGCACGTACTATTCGTGAGCGTATGAACGTTCGTGATAACGAAGTATTTACACCAATCGATTTGATTAATGCAAAGACCTTATCGTCTGTAATTAATTCTTTCTTTGGTACGAATCAGCTATCTCAATTTATGGATCAAACGAATCCTTTGGCAGAGATTACGCATAAGCGTCGTCTTTCAGCTTTAGGACCAGGTGGTTTATCAAGAGAAAGAGCAGGTTTCGAGGTACGTGATGTTCACTATACACACTACGGACGTTTATGTCCTATTGAAACACCAGAAGGACCAAACATTGGTTTAATATCTTCTTTATCTGTATTTGCGAAAGTAAATTCAATGGGCTTCATTGAAACGCCTTACCGTAAAGTTGAGGAAGGTGTTGTAGATATTAAAAATACACCAACATATCTAAGTGCCGAAGAGGAAGAAGATATGTTAATTGCACAAGCAACAATTAATGTTGATGATGATGGTAAAATTTTAGCAGATAAAATTATCTCTCGTCAAGAAGGTGATTTTCCTGTTATCGACCCTGTAAATGTTAATTATACAGATGTTGCGCCAAACCAAATTGCATCGATTTCAGCATCTTTAATTCCATTCTTGGAGCATGATGATGCCAACCGTGCATTAATGGGATCTAACATGATGCGTCAGGCTGTACCATTATTACGTCCTGAAGCACCTATTGTTGGAACTGGTTTAGAGCGTCAAGTAGCGTCAGATTCTAGAGTATTAATTAATGCTGAAGGCGCTGGTACTGTTGAGTATGTAGATGCTCAAAAAATTACTATTAGATATGAACGTACTGAAGAAGCTGCAATGGTTAGCTTTGATAGTGACACAAAAACATATCCATTAGTAAAGTTTAGAAAAACTAACCAAGGAACGTCTATCAACTTAAAACCAATCGTAGAGAAAGGTGATAAAGTTGCAAAAGGACAAGTACTTTGTGAAGGTTATGCCACTGAAAACGGTGAATTAGCACTTGGTAGAAATATGAAAGTAGCCTTTATGCCTTGGAAAGGGTATAACTTTGAGGATGCGATTGTAATTTCTGAAAAAGTAGTTAGAGAAGATGTATTTACATCTATTCATATCGATGAATATTCATTAGAAGTTAGAGATACAAAATTAGGTAATGAAGAATTAACTAATGATATTCCTAACGTTTCTGAAGAAGCAACTAAAGATTTAGATGAAAATGGTATGATTCGCATTGGTGCGGAAATCAAACCAGGTGATATCTTAATTGGTAAGATTACTCCAAAAGGGGAATCAGATCCTACTCCAGAAGAAAAACTTCTTAGAGCTATCTTTGGTGATAAAGCAGGTGATGTAAAAGATGCCTCTTTAAAAGCATCTCCATCATTAAATGGTGTTGTTATCGATAAGAAATTATTTGCAAGAGCACTAAAGGATAAACGTAAGAGAGCTCAAGACAAAGAAGATATCGAAAAGTTAGAAGATGCTTACGATAAAAGATTTGACGATCTTAAGAATATTGTTGTTGAAAAATTATTCAATATTGTTAACGGAAAAACAGCTCAAGGTATTTATAACGATTTAGGTGAAGAAATTATACCTAAAGGTAAAAAGTATACCTTAAAGATGTTAAATGCTGTTGATGACTATACGCACTTAACTTCAGGAAAATGGACAACTGATGACCATACTAATGAACTTGTTGCAGATTTAATCCACAACTATAAGATTAAAGAAAATGATCTTCAGGGATCATTAAGACGTGAGAAGTTTACAATTTCTGTTGGTGATGAACTTCCTGCAGGTATTATTAAATTAGCTAAAGTTTATATCGCTAAGAAACGTAAACTTAAAGTTGGTGATAAAATGGCAGGGCGTCACGGAAACAAAGGTATTGTTGCTCGTATCGTTCGTCAAGAAGATATGCCTTTCCTAGAGGATGGAACGCCTGTTGATATTGTATTAAATCCACTTGGTGTACCGTCTCGTATGAATATTGGTCAAATCTATGAAACTGTTTTAGGTTGGGCTGGTAAAGATTTAGGTAAAAAGTATGCAACGCCAATTTTCGATGGTGCTACTTTAGATCAAATTAATGGCTATACAGATGAAGCAGGTATTCCAAGATTTGGACATACGTATCTTTATGATGGTGGAACAGGAGATCGTTTTGATCAACCAGCAACAGTTGGTGTGATTTATATGATTAAGCTTGGTCACATGATTGACGATAAAATGCACGCACGTTCTATAGGACCGTACTCATTAATTACGCAACAACC
Organism: Winogradskyella marina; assembly: GCF_015645385.1. GTDB lineage: Bacteria > Bacteroidota > Bacteroidia > Flavobacteriales > Flavobacteriaceae > Winogradskyella > Winogradskyella marina. Next base: position 12,522 of record NZ_JADOET010000022.1, on the reverse strand, counting down.
ATTAGGTGGTAAAGCACAATTTGGTGGACAACGTTTTGGTGAAATGGAAGTTTGGGCACTTGAAGCTTATGGAGCATCAAGTACACTACGTGAGATCTTAACTGTAAAATCAGATGATGTTATTGGTAGAGCAAAAACTTACGAAGCAATCGTTAAGGGTGAGCCAATGCCAGAACCAGGACTACCAGAATCATTCAACGTACTTATGCACGAATTGAAAGGTTTAGGATTAGATATAAGATTGGAGGAATAATTTTGAATAAATTATTCCGTACAGACAAGTCGCGATTTGTCTGTACAACGCGAAAATTTTTCGCAACAATCGAAAAAAACACAGGGCAGTTTGCAAAAACTGCCTAAACAACAAAAATAACATGGCAAGAAGACAAGATAAAAATACAGTTCAGAAATTTAACAAAATTTCTATCGGTTTAGCGTCACCTGAATCTGTTTTAGGAGCATCTCGAGGTGAAGTATTAAAGCCAGAAACTATTAATTATCGAACACACAAACCAGAAAGAGATGGTTTGTTCTGTGAGCGTATTTTTGGTCCTGTAAAGGATTTTGAATGTGCTTGTGGAAAATATAAAAGAATACGTTACAAAGGTATTGTATGTGACCGTTGTGGTGTAGAAGTAACAGAAAAGAAAGTACGTAGAGATCGTGTTGGTCATATTAATTTAGTAGTACCTGTAGCACATATCTGGTATTTCCGTTCGTTACCAAATAAAATAGGTTACCTTCTTGGATTACCATCTAAGAAATTAGATATGATTATCTATTATGAGCGTTATGTGGTTATTCAACCAGGTATTGCTATGAATGCTGAAGGTGAGCCAATTCAAAAAATGGATTTCTTAACGGAAGAAGAATATTTAAATATTCTTGAAACAATTCCTCAAGAAAACCAATATTTAGACGATACAGACCCTAATAAATTCATCGCTAAGATGGGTGCTGAGTGTCTTATCGATTTATTAGCTAGAATTGATTTAGATCAATTATCTTATGATTTAAGACATAAAGCTAATAACGAAACGTCTAAGCAACGTAAAACAGAAGCTTTAAAACGTTTACAAGTTGTTGAAGCGTTTAGAGATTCTAACGAAAATAGAGAGAACAGACCAGAGTGGATGATTATGAAGGCTGTGCCTGTAATTCCACCAGAATTAAGACCATTAGTGCCTTTAGATGGTGGTCGTTTTGCAACCTCTGATTTAAATGATTTATACCGTCGTGTAATTATCCGTAACAACCGTCTTAAAAGATTGGTTGAGATAAAAGCACCAGAAGTTATTTTACGTAATGAAAAACGTATGTTACAAGAATCAGTAGATTCATTGTTTGATAACACACGTAAGTCATCTGCAGTAAAAACAGATTCTAATAGACCATTAAAATCATTATCAGATTCACTTAAAGGTAAGCAAGGACGTTTCCGTCAAAACTTACTAGGTAAGCGTGTTGATTATTCTGCACGTTCTGTAATTGTTGTTGGACCAGAATTGAAATTATTCGAATGTGGATTGCCAAAAGATATGGCGGCAGAACTTTATAAGCCTTTCGTAATTAGAAAACTAATTGAAAGAGGTATTGTAAAAACTGTAAAATCTGCAAAGAAAATTATAGATAGAAAAGAACCTGTAGTTTGGGATATCTTAGAGAATGTTTTAAAAGGACATCCAGTGCTTTTAAATCGTGCTCCTACGTTACACAGGCTTGGTATTCAGGCTTTTCAACCTAAACTTATTGAAGGTAAAGCAATTCAGTTACACCCATTAGTATGTACGGCCTTTAATGCCGATTTCGATGGTGACCAGATGGCGGTGCATTTACCATTAGGACCAGAAGCTATTCTAGAATGTCAGTTGTTAATGTTGGCTTCACATAATATATTGAACCCAGCAAATGGGTCTCCAGTAACTGTACCTTCTCAGGATATGGTTCTTGGTTTATATTATATGACTAAACTTAAAAAAACAACGTCAGAGGTTATAGTAAAAGGTGAAGGTTTAACATTCTATTCTCCAGAAGAAGTGAATATCGCTTATAATGAGAAGAGAGTTGACCTTAATGCTGGAATTAAAGTAAGAACAACAGATTTTAATGAAGAAGGAGAGTTAACAACTCAAATTATTGAAACTACAGTAGGTCGTGTACTTTTCAACGAAAAAGTACCTGAAGCTGCTGGATATATAAATGAAGTTTTAACTAAAAAATCATTAAGAGAAATTATTCACGGTATTCTTAAAAAGACAAGTGTACCTGAAACAGCTGATTTCTTAGATGAGATTAAAACTTTAGGTTATAAGTTTGCATTCCAAGGTGGATTATCATTTAGTTTAGGTGATATTATTATTCCATCAGAAAAACAAGGAATGATCGATGCTGCTAACAAGCAAGTTGATGGTATTATGGGTAACTATAATATGGGACTTATTACTAATAACGAACGTTATAACCAAGTTATTGATATTTGGACATCTACAAATGCTGAGTTGACAGAATTGTCTATGAAGCGTATCCGAGAAGATCAACAAGGATTTAACTCGGTGTTTATGATGCTAGATTCTGGTGCAAGGGGTTCTAAAGAACAAATTCGTCAGTTAACTGGTATGCGTGGATTAATGGCTAAGCCTAAAAAATCTAATGCAGGTGGTGGTGAAATTATTGAAAATCCAATTCTTTCTAACTTTAAGGAAGGACTTTCAATTTTAGAATACTTTATCTCTACTCACGGTGCACGTAAAGGACTTGCAGATACGGCGCTTAAAACTGCCGATGCTGGTTACTTAACACGTCGTTTAGTAGATGTGTCACAAGATGTAATTGTATACGAAGAAGATTGTGGTACATTAAGAGGAATCGAAGTTTCAGCACTTAAGAAAAACGAAGAAATCGTTGAGAGTTTAGAAGGAAGAATTGTGGGTAGAACATCATTAAATGATGTTTATGATCCTTTAACAGAAGAATTATTAGTAGAAGCTGGTGGTCATATTAATGACGCTATTGCTAAGAAAATTGGTGATTCGCCTTTAGATTCTATCGAAGTACGTTCTCCATTATCTTGTGAAGCTAAAAAAGGAATTTGTGTTAGTTGTTACGGTCGTAACCTTGCTACTGGTAAAATGGTACAAAGAGGTGAAGCTGTTGGTGTAGTTGCAGCTCAGTCAATTGGTGAGCCAGGTACTCAGTTAACATTACGTACATTCCACGTAGGTGGTATTGCGGGTAACATTTCTGAAGATAACAAGTTAACAGTTAAGTTTGATGGTATTGCAGAAATCGAAGATTTAAAAACTGTAAAATCTAAAGACAGTGAAGGAAAAGAAGTAGATGTTGTTATTTCTAGAACTTCTGAACTTAAGTTAGTAGATGCTAAAACAGGAATTGTTTTAAGTACAAATAATATCCCTTATGGTTCATTTATTTATGTGAAACCAGGAGATAAATTGAAGAAAAACGATGTAGTGTGTCAATGGGATCCTTATAATGGTGTAATTATATCTGAATTTGCTGGTCAAGTGAAGTATGAAAACATTGAACAAGGGGTTACATATCAAGTAGAGATTGATGAACAAACAGGTTTCCAAGAGAAAGTAATTTCTGAATCTAGAAACAAGAAGTTAATCCCAACCTTATTAATTGTAGATAAGAAAGGAGAAACAATACGTTCATACAATTTACCTGTAGGAGCACACATTATGATTGATGATGGTGATAAAATTGAAATCGGTAAGGTTTTAGTTAAAATACCTCGTAAATCTGCAAAAGCAGGTGATATTACCGGTGGTCTTCCTCGTGTAACAGAATTATTTGAAGCACGTAACCCTTCTAATCCTGCTGTTGTAAGTGAGATTGATGGTGTAGTTTCATTTGGAAAGATTAAACGTGGTAACCGTGAAATTATAATTGAATCTAAATTAGGTGAGGTTAAGAAATACTTAGTTAAATTATCGAATCAAATTCTTGTTCAAGAAAATGATTATGTAAAAGCTGGTATGCCGTTATCTGATGGTTCAATTACACCAAATGATATTCTTAACATTAAAGGCCCATCTGCGGTTCAACAATACTTAGTAAATGAAGTACAAGAAGTATATCGTTTACAAGGTGTGAAAATTAATGATAAGCACTTCGAAGTTGTTGTTAGACAAATGATGCGTAAAGTTAGAATTATAGATTCTGGTGATACTATTTTCTTAGAAAACCAATTAGTTCATAAATCAGATTTCATTGAAGAAAATGATAAGATTTTCGGAATGAAAGTAGTTGAAGATGCTGGTGATTCTGAGAATTTAAAATCAGGTCAAATTGTAACCGTTAGAGCGTTAAGAGATGAAAACTCTAGCTTACGTAGAGAAGATAAGAATCTTGTAACAGCAAGAGATGCTAGTCCTGCGACTGCAACTCCAATATTACAAGGTATTACTAGAGCTTCATTACAAACTAAGTCATTTATTTCAGCCGCATCGTTCCAGGAAACTACAAAGGTTCTTAACGAAGCAGCAGTAAATGGTAAAGTTGATTCACTAGAAGGACTTAAAGAAAATGTAATTGTTGGACATAGAATTCCAGCAGGTACAGGTGTTAGAGAATACGATAACATCATTGTAGGTTCTAGAGAAGAGTTTAATGAAATGATGAAAGCTAAAGAAGAGATGAACTTCAACTAGTAATTGTCATTCCTGCGAAATCGAAGATTCACGAATTCATTAATTTTGAATGGCAAATCAATGAGTAAGGCAGGAATCTATAAAAAAATAAAGCCTTCAAGCATTAATTTGCATGAAGGCTTTTTTATTTCACACAACCTGCGAGGTTTCAAATACCTAACAGGTATTAAATTAAAAAAAAAATCCGACTTCCAAGTTTTGGAGGCATAAACAAATTTAAGATGGCAGACGATAAAAAGAACCCAAACAATAAAAAGGGACAAATAAATATAGAATTAGACGAAAAAGTAGCAGAAGGGACCTATTCTAACTTAGCGATAATTAATCATTCTGTTTCAGAATTTGTGGTCGATTTTGTGAGTATTATGCCTGGTACGCCAAAGAGCAAAGTAAAGTCTAGAATAATATTAACCCCACAGCACGCAAAACGATTATTAAAAGCCTTAGGTGAGAATGTGACACGTTTTGAAAACGCCCATGGTGAAATTAAAGATTACGAGCAACCTCCAATCCCATTGAATTTTGGTCCAACCGGACAAGCTTAGATAGAGTTACATTATATAATACTATTAGATATAAAAAAACCTTTGAATTATACATTCAAAGGTTTTTCTGTTTAGTTCACTATTAAAATTTAAGCCACTTCCTTAGTGTTTAAATGATATTTTAAAGCTCCAGAAGGGCATTTGTTAATCTGCTTGATAATTACATCAGTTTGGGCACCTTCTAAATCAATCCAGGGAATCACAGAGCTTCTGAAAACACTTGATAATTGTTTTGCACAGAATCCTGCATTTGTACAGCAACGAGGTGCATAGGTTACAGTAATCTTACTGTTACTGAAAACGTTTTCGTTATTATCCATAATAAGTAGATTAGTTTGGGGTTAATCTTAATTTTATACTATTGCTAGTGTAGTAAATTTAAATAATATGCGACTAAAATACAAAAAACTTCGATAAAGTGCGATGTATTTTAACGTATACATCAAAAATTACCACACTTCTTATTCAAATTCAGAGGTCATATGAAACGTAATACTTGGGTACTTTTGCTGAGTCATTTGTAAAGAAAACATAGAATCTGCTAAAAATACCAATTGATCTTTTTTGTCTCTAGCTAGGAAACGTTGTTTGACACGTAAAAACTCTTTAAATTCTTCACTTTTTTCATCGTCAGTTTCAACCCAACACGCTTTATGCACATTCACGTTTTCGTATGTACATTTTGCACCATACTCATGTTCTAGTCGGTATTGAATCACTTCATACTGTAGTGCACCTACTGTTCCTATTACTTTTCTACCGTTTAAATCTAATGTAAATAATTGCGCAACTCCTTCATCCATCAACTGATCTATACCTTTGTAAAGTTGTTTAGACTTCATTGGGTCTGCATTATTAATATACCTAAAATGCTCTGGAGAAAAACTAGGAACACCTTTATAATTCAGTATTTCACCTTCAGTTAAAGTGTCTCCTATTTTAAAACTTCCTGTGTCTTGCAGTCCAACGATATCACCTGGATACGAAATATCTACAATTTCTTTCTTTTCTGCGAAAAAAGCATTTGGACTCGAGAACTTTAATTTTTTATTGTGTCTTACATGAAGATATGGAGTATTTCGTTTGAACTCTCCTGAAACAATTTTAATAAATGCTAATCTATTACGGTGATTTGGATCCATGTTAGCATGAATTTTAAATACAAAACCACTAAACTCGTTTTCATCTGGTTGTACCAAACGCTCTTCACTATGTTTTGGTCTAGGTTTCGGCGCAATATCTACAAAACAATCTAATAGTTCTCTTACACCAAAATTGTTTAATGCCGATCCAAAAAATACAGGTTGTTGCTCACCATTTAAATAGTCTTCTTTATTGAAGTTAGGATAAATACCTTCAACTAACTCTATTTCTTCTCGTAATGTATTTGCGGCTTTTTCACCAACTAGATTATCTAATTCTGAAGATGCTAAATCTGAAACCTCTATAGTTTCTTCAATATCTTTTCGACTATCACCAGAGAATAAATTAATGTTCTTTTCCCAAATGTTGTAAATCCCTTTAAAGTCGTAACCCATTCCTATTGGGAAACTTAATGGCACCACTTTTAAACCTAATTTTTGTTCAATTTCATCTAATAGGTCAAAAGCGTCTTTACCTTCTCTATCCATTTTATTAATGAAAACAATCATAGGAATGTTTCGCATTCTACAAACTTCAACCAATTTTTCAGTTTGTTCCTCAACACCTTTGGCGACATCAATTACGACAATTACACTATCTACAGCAGTTAAAGTTCTAAAGGTGTCTTCTGCAAAATCCTTGTGACCAGGAGTATCTAGAATATTAATTTTAATACCATTATATTCAAAAGCTAAAACAGAAGTTGCTACAGAAATCCCACGCTGACGCTCAATTTCCATAAAATCACTGGTTGCACCTTTTTTTATCTTATTACTTTTTACAGCGCCAGCTTCTTGTATCGCTCCACCAAACAGAAGTAGTTTTTCTGTTAATGTTGTTTTACCAGCATCTGGGTGCGAAATGATTCCGAAGGTGCGTCGTCTGTTTATTTCTTTTAAAAAGCTCATAAATTGAATTAAAAAATCGAGTGCAAATATAGGAGTATAATAAGATAAATTATAGTACCGTAATAATTATATAAGCTATTGAAACTATTCTTGAATAAACATTATAACACTTAACAATGAATTAATCTTTTAAATAGGTACATGCAATTCGTTTTGAGAATAATCAAATTTAAAATTTTTAAAAGCTATGTGCAATAATCATTTTCATTTAAAAGAGAAGTCTTAATACAATTTGATTTCGAGATAACAATTATAATTTTTTGCAGAAGTAATTTAATTACTAATAAAGCGTGTTTTAGTGGGTTGGTCCTAAGGAGTTTATCTTATAGATTTGAAAATCTTACTAAGGAATAAAAATGTAAGAAAATGACTAACTATAAAATGAAATATTGTCATCAATTAGCCTCATGCACATAAAGCTAATTTTAGTTAGATTTAAAGTATTGAATAACAATTGGTTGTGTGTGGTTAGAGATGGTTTGCGTTTATTGATCTAAGTAACAAGTCTACTACACACATTGTTATTTAATCTGATCTAAAGTTGATATGATTAATTTTCTCTAGAATTTGTAGGAAAAAACATCAGTTTGTAGAGAATTTACCTCTTAAGTGTTAAAATAATATGTATTTCATCTAAAAATCAGGTAGATAAAAAAATTACAACTTTTTTATGTTAAATTTAATTAAATATTCATTGAAACTAACATTTTATTGAGGATAACTCTTCGATATGCGCTTATTTAACATTAATTAACAAAATAATGGTTGTTTTTTAACAATTACCTTGTGTTCCTTTTATTTGTCATTACGACGTTTTTATAGTTATAAAGAAAAATACAAGCGTTAGCTTTTAATGAAATGGTTTATTCAAAAGTATAGACTACTACTGCCTACGATCCCATTTTAGATATTAATCTTATATACCCAAATTATGAATGTACCGAACTATCTTCTAATAAGTTTTAAGAGATTTTACATTCTTGTAAAGTCTTATTTGTCGTTAATCCTTTTAGGGTTGTTGCTATGCTCGTTCTCGAGTAATAAGAATTATATTTCGTCTAATTATTTTGATGATTATTTTAATCCTGTCAATATCCCATGTAATACTGACGTTCCTGTACCTATTACCGAATTAAATTATTCTGATCTTGAAGTAACTTCAAGCACATCGGGCTTATGTCTTATAGGGTGTGGTATTAATAATGAGGACAATTTAATAGATGGAGATGATAGTAATTATACGTCTGTTAATACAGTTGTAGGATTAGGTGTAACTCATACCTTAAAAGTTACAGACAATACTACAGACGAATTTTATTCGGCAGGTAGTTTTGCTGGGTTTTTTATAGAAAATGCTTCTGTTGTTCAAGTCGATTTATTTGATGGAATTGTAATTCGAACGTATTTAAACGGTGTTGAGCAAGAATCAAACACGAGTAGTGCATTAGTGTCAATTAATAGTGATTTATTGGCAAATGATCAATACTATGTTGGTTTTGATACCACACTAGATTTCGATGCGATAGAAATTTCAATATCAAGTTTTTTAGGTGTTGCTTCGTCAACAAGAGTGTTTCACGCTGTAGTTAATAGTTTTTGTGAAGGTCCAGCTTTAGAATGTAATACGCCAACTAGGTTAGCTAAACCTGATTTTCCTGCCAAAATTGTTCAAGAACGCACTGGATTCGGTGGTGCTTTAAGTGTTGGGAATGTAAATGAAGCCGACGCGGCAGTAGATTCAAATGCAAATTCATATGCAAGTATAAATTTTGCTTTAGGTGTTTTAGCTTCAGGAAGTTTGTCTATAAAGGATGAATTATCCGATTATCCTGCGATGACCTATGCTGGTTTTGATATTGAGAATTCCTCTGTTTTAAATTTAAACCTATTGGATGGGATTACTATTTCAACCTATTTAGATGGGGCATTTCAAGAGAGTAAAACCGGTAGTTCAGAGCTTTTATCGGTAGATAGTGCACTATTATTATCTGGTTCAGAACGTTCTCAAGTCGGTTTTGTATCTAACCTTCCTTTCGATGAAGTGCAATTGACAATTAACCAAACTGTTTCTTTAGATTTAGGAAGTACTAAAGTCTATGGATTAATATTAGAGTCATTTTGCGAAGGTGAATTAGAATGTAGTACTTCCACGGTTTTAAACAACCCATCACAACCGGTTATTATTAATAATGGTAACACTGGTGTTGATGGTGTTGCATGTGTTGGTTGTGAGGTTGATGAAGCTTCGAATGTTATTAGTGAAAGTAATTCTGATTTTGCACAGATCAACATTATAGCTGGTGTTGCCAATACGGCCTGAATTTCAGTATTAAATGTATTGGAGTCTTACCCAGCAGGATCAAAGGCAGGTTTTGTAATCAGAGATACGAATGATTTGCTTGAACTCGATTTGTTAAACTCAATAACATTGACAACATATCTAGATGGTGTGGTTCAAGAATCTCAAACATCGAGCGGTTTACTAGCACTTGAAGCATTAGGATTGGTAAGTATTACACCTTCTAGTACAGATGGTTTTTATTTAATAGGATTTGAAACGGCTTTAGAATATGATGAAATACAAATAACTGTTGGAGCTTTAGCTGCAGTAATTAATAGTATCGAAGTTTACGGAAGCTATGTAGATACAACTATTCAAGTTGAAGCCACTGTTGTAAATGAATCCACTTTAGGCCTTTCGGATGGTGAGTTGTCTATAACTGTATCTGGCGGAACACCACCATATTCTTATGCGTGGAGTCCGGGAGGTGAAACTTCAGATGCTATTACTGGTTTAGCACCTGGCATATATTCTGTTACCGTGACAGACGCTTTAGACTGTGAGACAACAGCAGAATTTATAGTATATACCGAGGGTGTTCAATACCCAGTGCCTTGTAACACCGAAAACCCTGTCCCAATTACGGCTGCTGGTTTTACGGATTTGAGTATCACTAAAGACACGTCAGGAGTTTGTGTTTTGGGATGTGGTGTAGTAAATGAAAATAATATTATTGATGCGAATGATAGTAATTATGCAACCGTATCGACCTTAGTAGGTTTAGGAGTTACACATACGCTAACAACCACAGATGAAACCGTTGACGAATTTTTTGAAGGTGGTGGTTATGCAGGATACTTAATAGAGAATAGTTCTATTTTACAAGCCGATTTACTAGATGCTATTGCTGTAAAAACGTATTTAGATGGTGTTGAGCAAGAATCACAAACGAGCACATCTTTAGCAGTTATTAATAGTACCTTGTTAGGAGGAGATCAATATTATGTTGGTTTTTATACCACCATGGATTATGATGCTGTGGAGATTTCTATTTCAAGTTTATTGAATGTCCTATCTGAAACTCATGTATATCATGCGGTAACCAATAGGTTTTGTGAAGGTCCTGATTTAGCTTGTAATACACCAACAGCATTAACAAAACCAGATTTTCCTGTAAGAATAGTAGATGAGCATACTGGAACAGGAGGTTTATTAGGTGTGGGTAGTGTTAACAATACAGAAAACCTTTTCGACGCTAATGCCGGTAACTATGCCACTATCGATCTTTTGGCAGGCGTTGCTGCTTCTGCATCCTTAGCCGTTAAAGATGAGTTGACGGATTATCCAGCGACAACCTATGCTGGTTTCGATATAGAAAATGCTAGCTTATTAAATACGCAATTATTTGACGCAATCACTATAAGCACGTATTTAGATGGTGCACTGGTAGAATCACGAACAGGTACAACAGAATTAGTTCCTGTAAATTCAGGTGTATTACTTACAGGAAATGAAGCCGTAAGAATTGGCTTTGTAACAACGTCTCCTTTTGATGAAGTACAAATTTCACTATCGCAATTAGTATCTTTAAATTTAGGTAGTACGAGAGTTTATAATATGGTACTCGAAAGATTTTGTCCTGGAACAATTGATTGTGAGTCGCCGTATGTCTTATCTAATCCTAATGATTCTGTGATAATCAATAATAACAGAACAGGAACGGAAGGAATAGCTTGTGTAGCTTGTGAGGTAGATAATTCACAGAACGTAATTTCCGATGATGGTAGTGATTTTGCACTAATAAATATAGTTGCAGGTGTTGCTTCAACAGCTTCTATTTCGGTTCAAGATGTGCTTTTAGATTATCCTTCTGGGACGCAAGCAGGATTTGTAATTAGAGATACGAATGATTTGTTGCAAGTAGATCTACTAAATTCTATTACCCTGACGACCTATCTTGATGGTGTTCAGCAAGAACAAAAAACCGCAGGTAATTTATTGGCTTTAGAAGCTCTAGGTTTAATAACTATTACACCTACTACAACCGATGGGTTATATATTGTTGCGTTTAATACTACCATGAGTTTTGATGAAGTTCAAATCACAATTGCATCATTGGCTAGTGTAATTAATTCTATCGAAATCTATGGAGGTTATGTTGATGCGACAAATTCTAATTTGTGTGATACTGCGAATATTGCTGTAATTAAAACGGTAGAATTTAATGATGAAAATGCGGATGGATTTGCTGATGTAGGAGAGACTTTGACTTATAACTTTACAGTAACAAATGAGGGTAGTGTAGATTTATCCACAGTAGTATTAACGGATGCTATGTTGGGAGGTGAATTAACTTTGGTTTCTGGCGATACAGATGGTGATAATGAACTCGATGTTGATGAAATATGGTTATATACAGCAAACTATACGTTAACACAAGCTGATGTCGATGCTGGTTCAGTTAGTAATCAAGCCAATATAACATCTATTAATGGCGATGATGGAACAGAAGAAAACGACCTTTCTGATGATGATTCTGTTTTAGAAGATGATTTCACGGTAATTGAATTTCCTCAAAGAGCCGGAATAGCAGTGATAAAAACAGGAGTTTTTAATGATGAAAACAGTAATGGCTACGCCAACATAGGAGAAACCATTACCTACAATTTCACAGTTACCAATCAAGGACAAACCACTATAACAGATGTTGTTCTTACAGATGATATGTTAGGAGGAGAACTTACACTAGCATCAGGAGACGATAACGGAGATAACATTTTGGATGTCGATGAAGTTTGGTTGTACGCAGCAAGTTATACTATTACACAAGCCGATATTGATGCAGGCATTGTTAGTAACCAAGCCCTCGTTACCGGAACAAGTAGTCTAGATGGATCAACCTTAGAAGATTTATCCGATGATGATACCGTGTTCGAAGATGATATAACAGATACGGAATTGCCATTAGA
>NZ_JADOET010000021.1 GCF_015645385.1 Winogradskyella marina | reverse complement strand
TTGTATCGGGAAGTAACTTACTTTCTTTTATTTGTTAATCCCTTGTTATTGTTGACTTTATAAGTTTTTATCTTCTTTTATTTGTTGTTTATTTGCTCTTTTTTGATTAAATTTGTTGTATATCTGTTGCCTTAAATTCGGTTTTGTTGCCCATTTCTGTTGGCGAAGATATTGGCGAAATGATGCACCATAACGCACCACGTTGCACCACGTTGCACCATAACGCTACATAAAGCACCATTTATGAGCAGTAATTTATACATCCCAAAAATTTGTAAACATTGCGGAAATGCGTTTACAGCACGTACAACAGTAACTAAATACTGTGGCGATACTTGCGCTAAAAAAGCCTATAAGGCCAGAAAACGCAAAGACAAAATCCAAGCTACTCTTGATGCGGATATGAAGCAAAAAAATGAAGTGGTTGAGGTTCACAATCCCAATGCTGTAAACAATAAGGATTTTTTAAGCGTTACAGAAGCCTCACAACTTATTGGTGTTAGTAGATGGACCATTCAAAGAATGATTCAACAAGGACGTTTAAAAGCTGTCCCTTTTGGCAGAAAACGTATTGTAGCCAGATGGCAAATAGAAAACCTTTTTAATTAGCATCCTATGAAAGTAACATTGAGACAACGCAAGAAGAACGACAAAATAAGTTTGTATTTAGATTACTATCATAAGGGTAAACGCAAAACAGAATATTTACGTTTATATCTTACGGTTAACCCTAAAACCAAAACCGAAAGAGAAGTCAACAAGAAAACCAAGCAATTGGCGGAAACTATTTGTGCACAGCGACAAATCGAAATTCAAAATGGTATCTATGGCTTTCAAGATATTGAAAAGTTGAAAGGCAGTTTTATTACTTACATTACAGCTTTAGCAGAAAAGAAAAATACAAGCTCTGGCAATTATGGGAATTGGAATAGTATGCTAAAACATTTAAAAACCTTTTGTCCAACTGATGTTAGTTTTCAAGATATAGACAAATCGTTTGTTGAGCGTTTCAAAGAGTATTTAGATAAAGATGCAATAGGTAGAGCAGGTAAAAAACTGTCTCAAAATTCTAAATATTCATATTATGGTAAATTTTCGGCAGCACTTAAACAAGCTGTTAAAGATGGTATTTTAAAAGTAAATCCTGCTAATGGTGTAGAGTATTTTAAACAAGGCGAACCTCAACGAGAATTTTTAACACTTGATGAATTACAAAAAGCAGTAAATACAAAATGCGAATTACCTATTCTAAAAAATGCCTTTATTTTTTCAGCTTTAACCGGATTGCGCTGGTCTGATATTGAAAAACTAATCTGGTCAGAAATCCAGCACTCAAAAGAAATGGGATATTATATCCGATTTAGGCAAAAGAAAACCAAAGGTGTAGAAACCTTACCAATATCAGAACAAGCAAGAAAGTTGTTAGGCGATGAAGGTAAACTTGAAGAAAAAGTTTTTGATGGTTTACATTATAGTGCCTGGTCTAACTTAAAATTACAACAATGGATGATGAAAGCAGGTATTACAAAGAATATCACGTTCCATTGTGCGCGCCATACTTACGCTACTTTACAGCTTACTTTAGGAACAGACATATATACTGTATCAAAATTATTAGGTCATAAAGAGTTAAGAACAACACAGATTTATGCCAAAGTAATTGACGATAAAAAGAAAGAAGCTGCTAACCGTATTCAACTGGATTTATAATGAAAGCAAGTATATTTTCAAGTTTGGTTTCTATAACCAATGGCTTACATAGAGATAATAGACAGGAAAAGGATTTTAAATATTTATTATCTGATTTTAAAATGAATCCAAAAGCTAATAAAGCAGTTTTTAAAGTAAACTTTAAAAAGCCTTTAAATGCTAAAAAAGAATACTACCAAAAGCTAATATATAATGAAACGGAAAAGACATTAGTATCATTTGAAATAGAATTTCCTAAAAATGCTACAATTCCAGAAAATAAATACAGCTTTACTATTCTACTTAATAAATTTGACAAGTACTTAAATGACATTGCAAGTTTTATAGATAAAAGAGGAATAACAGCAGATTTAAGTGACGATGATAATTATATCATAAACTACTTAAAAGTTTCTGTAATACGATTATATACTGAACTGCAAGAACAATATGGACAATTTTCAGAAAACACAAACTTCACAATTTTAGAAATAGCTGAAAAGTATTTTAATGACACCACGTTTGATGTTAACCAAATAGAAAAAACGAACAGTAATAAAACAGTTACTAAAAAAGCACCGAAAGTTACATCGAAACCAAAAACCTCATTTGGTTATAAAAACAAAGACACCTCAACCTTATTAACTGTACTAAAGCTACTAAATTTAAAAATAGATGTATTAGATAACCGAACAACAGTTGAACAGTTACACAAGCTATTAATAGCAAAAGATTTTAAAGATACAGAATCGCAAATCTATCTTCAATGCGAAACAACACAGTTTAGTTACTTGGTAACAAAGCTAAAACCATTTTTCAATGGTTTTAATCCTACAGCAATTGAGCGTTCTGGAAAATTTATAACCAAAACAAATACACCACTTAAAGCAAATAATCTTCATAAAAACAAAGTGCACAATCCAAAAGAAAAGGAAGAAATAGATAAAATCATCCAACAACTGCAATAAAAAACAGTAAGAATAGTAAGAAACCTTACTGTTGTCTTACCCTTGTTTTACACTCTTACTAAAATCGGCGAGCCAATTTTAAACCTTTGTCCTGTTCTTGAAATACAAGAATGACATTTGGCCAGATGTCCATTTACTATATTAAAATTATTAGTTATGGACGAAATATTAGAACGTCTCAAAATTATTGAAGAACACGTTTTAGACAGAAACATTATTGTAAAAAACGTATTGAGCTTTAACGAAGCGTGTAGGTTTTTGGAATTATCACAATCCCATTTATACAAACTTACAAGTACAGGAACCATTCCACATTACAAACCGAATGGTAAGAAAATTTATTTTAATCGTGTAGAGTTAGAACAATGGTTGTTAAGTAACCGTGTGGACTCACAAGACGAAATCGAACAGCAAGCTGCCGATTACCTAATTAAGAAAGGAGCGGTAAAGTTATGACAGAAATAATCGATTTACTCTTGGCACTCTCTCAAGAAATAAAGGACTTAAAAACACGTATCGAATTGTTACGACAATCGAGAGCAGAAGTCTTAAAAGATACGTGGATAGACAATCAAGATGTATTGCAGACCTTACACATTAGTAAGCGAACTTTACAAACTTTTAGAACTAACGGAATATTGTCTTACAGTAAAATAAAAGGCAAGTTCTATTACAAAGTTGCTGATATAGAGCAATTGCTTCAAGACAACTACTACAACCATAATTTCAAGTACAATGGAGATAAGTAGAGAAGCAATTTTAGATAAAACACATTATGGTTTAAAGATTTATGCCTACGTGTTAAGACAGTATTATCCTGATACAACAGTCCTTTCTGTAAAAGGAAGGGACTGCGGGATAACTCGTAACCCATTTAATGGTGGAAAAGAAACTTTAAGGATTCATATTGATGGAGTGATTGCAACCCATAGAGATACCGAAATTGAAACTTTTAAAGGTGATGTATTTGAATTTGTACAATATCATTTTAAAACCATTGATGAAGCAGAATTATTGCAGAAAATAAATGAAGCACTACATCTAAAATTAGAAATCAAGGAAAATAACGAGTTAGAATGGTTAAACGAACCAGACGATACCTGGTATGCTTACTGTAGCTTTTTCAAAGCACCTGTTCGCAATGTGTTTCCTGCGGAAACAATGCGACTGCATCAAATATTTGCATTAATCACAAGTGATAAATACAAAGCGATTACCAAAGAGTTAAGAGCAATAACAGATGTAAAAGAGGCACGTAAATTTAAAGCGAATCGCTTTGATTACGTCACCTTTTCAGGAACATTTGAAAAACGTAACGATAAAAATTTGTTACAACATTCCAATTTGCTAACAATAGATTTCGACCATTTAGAAAATATTCAAAAGTTTAAAGAACAATTATTAAACGATGAATATTTTGAAACCGAAATGCTATTTATTTCGCCATCTGGCGATGGTTTAAAATGGATTATTCGGATAGATATTTCCGAAACATCACATTCAGAATACTTTACAGCAGTAGCAAATTACATTAATCACACCTATAACATTGAGGTTGACCAGTCCGGTAAAGACGTTTCCAGAGCGTGTTTTTTACCATACGACCCAACAGCCTTTTTACATAAAAGACATCAAGCATTATGAGCAAAATATTTAATCCAAAAGAATGGTTAGAGGTTCCAAAAGAGCATCAACAACCAACAAGCAACAAAGCAACAACTCACGTTGTTGCTGTTGCTAATAACGATATAGAATCCTATATAACCGCTATCGAACAGGCAGGTATTGATATAACTGGCAATTATGCTATTTGGCGAGATTTAGGTTTCGCATTAGCTGAAGAATATGGAGAAATAGGTAGAGATTATTATCACAGAATTAGTAAAGCCTATGTAGGTTATGAAACTAAAGAATGTGACGAGCAATTTAATAAATGTCTAAAAGCAAAAGGACACGGAATCACAATTGCAACCTTTTATCATCACGCACACCAAGCAGGTATAAGAGTACCAAAAACCGAAACGATAATACCAGAACAAAAAGAGGAAAAGCAACAAGAATCTATGCCTACTATTCCAGAAAAGGTATATAATTCACTTCCACAATTTTTACAACAAGTTGTAAATCCTGCGAGCAGTCAAGAAGAAAAGGACATTTTATTATTGGGTGCTTTAACAGCTTTTAGTGCCTGCTTCCCAAAATTATTTGGAATCTATGACCAGCGTAAGGTGTATGGTAATTTATACTTATTCGTAACTGCACCTGCTTCTGCAGGTAAAGGCAGACTTAACCAAATTAAAAATTTGGTAGACCCTGTGCATAAATTAAAAAGAGAACAAGCCAAAGTATTAAAGCAGCAATTCCAAACGGAAACAGCTACTTATAATATGAATAAAGGAAAAGATGAAAATTTAGAGAAACCAAGCAAACCACCTGAAAGAATGCTGTTTATTCCTGCTAATAATAGTGTAACAGGAGTCTATCAATTAATTTCAGATAATGAAGGTAGAGGATTAATTTTTGAAACCGAAGGCGACACGTTAGCACAAGCCTTTAAAAGCGATTATGGTAATTATTCCGATGGATTTCGTAAAGCCTTTCATCACGAAACTATAAGCTATTATCGTAGAACCGATAGAGAATATGTAGATATTGAAAAACCGTGTTTATCTACTGTATTGTCTGGCACACCAAAACAAGTAGCAACATTAATACCTAATGCTGAAAATGGTTTATTTAGTCGTTTTATGTTCTATTATATGAATATAAAACCAACTTGGAAAAATGTATTTCAAAACAACAATAATATAAGTTTAGATGATTACTATAATCAATTGGGTAATGAGTTTTTAGGCTTGTATAAAACACTTAAAAACAATCCAGAGATTGAAGTACAACTAACCAAATCACAACAAGAGCAATTCAATATATTTTTCGAATCCTTACAGACCAAATACATTAACCTGCAACCCGAAGAGTATATTGCAACCATTAGACGATTAGGATTAATTGCATTTAGAATAATGATGCTATTTACCGTTTTTCGCATTATGGAAGATGGCGATGTTAATGCAACTAAAGAATGTGAAGATGTGGACTTTGAAAATGCTTTAACCATTATTTCAATTTTAGTTAAGCATAGTAGTAAAGTGTTCAACGATTTACCTATTGAGCAAAAAACTACGAAACGACTAAATAGAAAAGAACGCTTTTTAGAGCATTTGCCAAAGCAGTTTAACCGACAAGATTATTTAGACTTGGCATCCAAACAGAGCATACCACATAAAACAGCAGAAGGTTACATTACCAAATTTGTAGAGGCTGGATTAATACATCGTGAAGCTCACAATGTATATTCAAATACTACAAAAGAGTAATTAAGGATTTTAAGGATTATAGGATATAAGTTAAATGATTTCCTCAAATCCTTAACTTCCTCATTTGCTGTTAATAACTGTTTATATCTTTTTCTTACTTCTTTCTTTCCTTTTCTTAAATTAGACAAATATTGACAAGTCTAAATAATTCTATTATGGAGTTTGGAGAGTACATACGTTCATTACGCGAAAAGCGCAATATGCTGCTGCGTGAAATGGCTGCAAACCTAAATATGGATGTAGCCTATTTAAGCAAAATAGAGCGAGGCAATCGTACTGCAAGACGTGAACAAGTAGAAGATTTAGCAAAAGTTTTAAATAAAAATAAAGATGAATTGCTAAACCTTTGGATGGCAGATAAAATTGTCAATATGATTAAGGATGAATCCAACAGTACGGAAATCCTCAAAAAAGCAGAGCAGGAAATTAAGAACTTAACCAACAAAAAACAATAGCTTCTAAATGGCATTATTTCAAACATCAGTATTAAAAACCTATTTGGCGCAACAAGATGCTTCAGTAGTAGAGCGTGCCTATAAAAAATACACCAAGTATTTTCACAATGTTACCATTCAGGAGAATATTAAAAACTCTAAAGAAGAACAATACCAGGCAAAGTTTCTGGATGAGTTGTTTGTAAATGTCTTGGATTATACGCTGAACCCAAAACCAGACTTTAATATTACTACCGAGTTTAAAAACCAAAAAGGAGCAGGTAAGGCAGATGGCGCTATTTTAAAAGAAGCTAAAGCCATTGGTGTTATTGAACTCAAGGGAACCAATACCAAAGATTTAGAAAGCATTCGTAAACAAGCGTTCGACTATAAAGCCAACCAAAAAGGCTGTGTTTATATTATTACATCCAATTTTGAAAAGTTGAGGTTTTACATCAACGATGCTACAGAATTTTTAGAGTTCAATCTCTTTCAATTAGCACCAGAAGAATTTGGTTTATTGTATCTCTGTTTACAAAAAGACAATATTCTTAATAACCTACCACTAACTATTAAAGAAGCCTCTTTAGTAGAAGAAGATAAAATCACCAAACAGTTTTACAACGACTATTCGGTATTTAAACGCGAACTCTTTAGAGACCTCGTAAAACGAAATGCCAAACGTATAAAAAGTGATGCTGTCATTGCGAGCGAAGCGCGGCAATCTCTTGAAGAAAACAACGTCAACGAGAATAAATCCCTCGAAAAAAACGTCAAACTTTCCCTGTTCAAAAAATCACAGAAACTAATAGACCGTTTCCTGTTCATATTCTTTGCAGAAGATAGAGATTTACTACCACCAAACTCAACCATTCAAATTCTGGATAAGTGGAAAGCCGATATCGATTTTGGTGACGAACGTCCACTATACAACCTCTTTAAACAATACTTTCATTTTTTAGATGAAGGCAGAAAAGGCACAACATCAAGAGCAGAAATCTATGCCTACAATGGCGGACTCTTTAAACCAGATGCTATTCTCGATAGTTTGGAAATCGATGATGACTTACTCTACAAACACACCTACAAACTGGCTAAATACGATTTTAGCAGTCAGGTAGATGTTAATATTTTAGGACACATCTTTGAAAACTCACTCAACGAGATTGAAAGCGTCAATGCCGAAATTGAAGGTGGCGAGTTCGATAAGCAAAAGAGTAAACGTAAAAAAGATGGCGTATTCTATACCCCAAAATACATTACCAAATACATTGTAGAAAACACCGTTGGTAAACTCTGCCAAGAAAAAAAGAAAACATTAGGCTTTAAGGAAGAAGCCTATTTTGAGGTTAAACGAGGCACACACCAAAGCACTAAAAAAGAGTTAATAGTGGTATTAGATACCTATCGTGGATGGTTATTACAAATTACGATATGCGACCCAGCTTGTGGCTCTGGAGCATTTTTAAACCAAGCATTAGATTTTTTAATTAAAGAACATCGTTACATAGATGAGTTGAAATCTAAAGTATTAGGTGGTGGCTTAATATTAAGCGATATAGAAAACACCATTTTAGAAAACAACATTTATGGTGTGGACCTAAACGAAGAATCGGTAGAAATTGCCAAACTATCGCTTTGGTTACGTACAGCGCAACCACGCAGAAAACTCAACGATTTAAGTAACAATATTAAATGTGGTAATAGCCTTATAGATAGTAAGACCATTGCAGGCAATAAAGCCTTTAATTGGCAAGAACAATTCTCGCAGATATTTGATAAAGGTGGTTTTGATGTAGTGATTGGGAATCCACCTTATGGTGCTAAATTGTCTGAATCCGTTAGAGAATATATAACTAACAATTTTATTAGTTTTCAATCAAATTTTGATATTTATACTTCATTCATAGAATTAGCAAGTAGAATTACAAAAGAATCTTCTTATAGTAGCTACATAATTCCTGTTTCGTGGCAAACAGGTGATAAATATAATAGTACAAGAAAGTTTATTGCCTCAAATTTGAAATTAGAAATAGGTATTAAACTTCCTTATGATGTTTTTAAAGATGCCTATGTTGATACAGGTATTTATGTATTCAATAATGAAAAATCAGAAGAATATTACTCAAGAGTATTAGAGTTTGGAGCCCGTGAAAAATTCGATACCAGTTTAATTGAAGAAAGAAATTTATTATTGCTTCCATCCAAGTTTTGGATGCAATTGGATTCTTTAAAAGTTGTTTTAAATCCTTTTTTCTACACTCTTCAACCAAAAATAGTTAAAGACACAATTACTCTCGATGATATTAGTGATTCCATAAGAGGGATTTTACCAAATTCAGATGATGTTAGTGATGATTATATTGAAGGGTATAAAAAATACTTTACTGGATATTTGGGAAGGTATCAGAAGTCTGAAGAATTTTCTTGGGTACATTACAGCGATAATTTAAGAGAGAAGCCAAAAGATTATTCTTTTTTCCAAGATGAAAGAATAATTATACGCAGATTAATAAATAGACAATTTAGAATTATGGCTTCACTTGTAAGTGATGAGTTTGTCAATAAAAAAGATATTTATAATCTTAAAATAACAAATGATAATTACGAAATACATTACTTATTGGCTTTAATCAATAGTAAGTTATTTTCATTTATGAAAACTAAAGGCTCAACGACTGCTTCAAAGGATGATTTTTCTCAATTAACCTTATCTGACATTAGAACAATACCAGTAAAAAAAATAACTGTTGAGGAACAAGAAAAATTTAAAAAATTAGTCGTTTCATTACTTGATTTAAACAAAGAATTGAATGATTATACTAATAAGTTTATAAAGTACTTTTCAGTAAGTACACAAATTGAAAAACTAACTCGCAAACTCGAAAACTGGCACGAGTTAGACTTTGCAGACTTTATAAAAGAACTCAACAAAGCCATTAAAAAAGCAGGTGGCACACCATTGACCAAAAAAGACGAGTTTGAGTGGTTAGAACTCTTTGAGGACAACAAGAAAAAAGCCCAAGAGTTAAAAACCCAAATCACCCAAAGAGAAGAAACAATAGATACTATGGTGTACGATTTATATGATTTAACACAAGAAGAACGAGACATTATAGAAAACAGTTAAGATATGGCAACACAAGAAATGATTGCAATGCGTTTAGAAGCATTTTTAAATAGAGCATACAAATTGGATAAAAGAATTAAAAGACCTTCAAAAGGCGAATATTATTCCCTTACCAGAGCAGAAGAAAAAGACAACTATCAAAAAGAACTTAAAACCTTAAAAAACAGAATAGAACAAGCTATTGAAGTTTTTTTTAAACAAGCTATTGATTACCAAACAGAAGAAAGCTTAAAAGTTTTAGGCTCTCTAAATGCACAAGCAAAAAACAGTAACGATGTTGCTACTGTAATTGAAAAAGGATTATTAATAACAGAACAATTTAAATAGGGTTTATGTAACTACTAAAGAAATTATCTATGGAACATCTCAAAACCAACATACTAAACTTTAAATGGCCTAATAGCGCACCTACATTTTTCTTTTCTTTAGAAGATATAGAAGGCAGTCACCCAATCCATAAATCAAAGTTTTCAAGGCAGATTAAAGAGGCGTTTCCAGATATAGACTTATCCAATACAGACCAAATATTTACAACCTTTACTAATCAAATACCGAATGCACCAAGCATAAAAATTAATTTGGTTAATGGTAGAGAATTAAGAATCTATAAGCAATATTTGAAGCATCAGTTAAGAAGCTATTTTCAATCAAAAGATTATATAGTTGTCAAAAACTTTGTAGGCGATGTGCAAGTGTGGATACCATCACTTAAAGGAAATACAGAACATTATAACCTATATTACAAATTCTCGTTTAAAATTCAGTTTGCTAAACTTACCGACTTACCAGAACTTATTGTGTCGTTTGATGGTACATCAAAAGTCCTCACAAAGTCAGTTAAGGATATTGAGGAAACAGAGTTAATTAGACGTTGTGTTTATGGTCAAAAAACAATCAACTATCAAATGAACCTCGACACAGAGGAAAAGGAAGAATTTTATAATGCTATAGAATTTGACAAAGCATTTCCAATTTTTAGTTTACCATTGGCAAGAGCTTTGGATATTCCTATTGAAGAACCAGTACGTCAAGCCAACAAATACCAAAAGTATGTGGCACTCATCAACAACTTTGCGAAAAACTACTTATTTACCGAAGACTTTAAAGCCATATTTCCATTTAAAGATGATGCATTTATAGATGTACCACGTAACCGCATAAATCATATAGACCCACGATTGGGTTTGCTGGAATTTGGCAAAGACCAATATGGCAATAAAAAAACGCATTTAGTGCCTAAATTGGCAATGAATAACCTAAATCCTTATAAGAGACCAAATAATCAAAACATTAAGTTTTTCTTTGTGTACCATACCTCTCATAAAGAAGCCATTAAATCCTTTTATAACAACCTTAAATCTGGTGTTACCTCTCAAAAAAAGTATTTCAAAGGGATTGAAGATTACGTAAATATTAAGGCTGCAACTTCTAAAGAACATTTCATTGAGTTCACTAACCAAAACGACCCAATACCAGAAATTACAGAGCAGTTAGAAAAATTATCTTTCGACCACGATACTGTGCGCTATGCAGCATTTTATTTAAGTCCTTTTGATAAGTTCACGCCAAATCCAGAAGACCGCGACATCTATATTCAAATCAAAGAACTGTTCTTAAACGAAGGCATAGTAACCCAAGTGGTAGATTATCATAAGATGGTTGAGAATATAGAAAACCAATACAATTTTCAATTCTCGTTACAAAATATGGCATTGGCTATACACGCTAAATTAGGCGGTGCACCGTGGAAGTTGGCAGTAACCGATAAAAAAGAATTAGTAATAGGTGTTGGAGCATTTACCAATCAAGGCGAGAACAGACGTTATATTGCAAGTGCCTTTAGTTTTCAAAATAATGGCTTATTTAGAAAGTTTGAATATTTCGACCAAACAGAAACAGACCTGTTAGCAGGTAGTATCTGTAAAGCCATTAGGGATTTTACATCGGTTGCAGAAGCAGATAAAGTGGTCATTCATTTTTACAAGGAAATGAGTTACGAAGAGTTAAAACCCATTATAAGTGGGATGCATTCATTAGGCTTAAAAGTGCCTTTATACATTCTTAATATCAATAAAACCGAAGCGGAAGATATTATTGCTTACGACCTTAATTGGAATAAAAAATTAATGCCAGTTAGTGGTACATACATACGTATTAGTGAAAACCAATTTCTGTTGTTTAACAACGCACGTTATCCCAATTCACAACGCTATGCAGATACAGATGGTTATCCATTTCCAATAAAAATTAAAATAAGCAGTCCAGATGAAGATGCTTTTGAAGATGCAAATGTAGTATTAGAATTATTAACGCAAGTATATCAGTTTAGCAGACTATACTGGAAATCACTACGACAACAAAATGTACCAATTACCATAAAATATCCTGAAATGGTTGCACAAATAGCACCACGCTTTAATAATGGTGTTCCAGATAATGCAAAAAATGCTTTATGGTTTTTATAATTTACCAATCAATTTATTTGCACAACTTGTGCATTGATTAATTTGTATATTTGTCTAAATTATATGAAAATAATTGTTTCCATATCAATGTCTATTTTATTCTTTTTTCAAGGGATAAGCATAGATATGGACTTTTGTGGCCCAATTAAAGAAATTTCAAATGTAATTACCCATTATCAAAACCATAAAGTTTATGGCGACTCTTTCTTTGAATATTTAGTTGAAGACTACATTGACAGCGATGCTAAAAATGAAGAACATCATCATAACCCAGAAAAGGAGAATACACCAGTCCATTCCCATAATCAGTGTTGTCACCCTTTGGTATTAATTATTGCGAACAATAATTTGGCTTTAACCAAGCAACTAAAATTTGAAGAGAAAAAACAGTATAATTTACATAAAGTAGACTTCACTTCCAGATATTTGGAATCACTTTTCCAACCCCCTAAAGTATAATTCAGTTTTTTTAAAGGATAACTATATCCAATTTTGAACCTAAAAGGTTCTTATCATTTCGTGTAATTCTATTTCTTATATCAGAATTGTATCGAATAGTTTAACTGAATTAATACATTTTATATGATTAATAAAATCATTGATTTTTCAATCAATAACAAATTCATTATTGGTTTGCTTACGCTTACCATAATTGGAGCAGGTATTTGGAGTATGACCAAAGTACCAATCGATGCTGTTCCAGACATTACTAACAACCAAGTACAGGTTATTACGCAAGCACCCAATTTAGGTACAGAAGATATTGAACAGATTGTAACCTATCCTATTGAGGTGGCAATGAGCAATCTTCCCGATGTTCAGGAAATTCGTTCTATTTCACGTTTTGGCTTATCTGTGGTTACCATTGTGTTTGATGATGATATGGGAACTTATCTACCACGCCAATTAGTAGCCGAAAAACTAAACGAAGTCAAAGAACAAATTCCTGCTGGTTTTGGAGAACCGACTATGGGTCCTATTTCCACAGGTTTAGGTGAGATTTATCAATACACCTTAAAAGTAGCACCAGAGTATAAAGACAAATACAACATTGCAGATTTACGCTCAATACAAGATTGGATTGTACAGCGTCAAATGGCAATGGTAGAAGGTGTGGTTGAGGTAAACGCAATAGGTGGGAAAATTAAACAATACGAAGTAGCGGTTGACCCAAACGATTTAAACGCTATTGGTTTAACCATTACCGATGTGTTTAATGCACTTGAAGCCAATAATCAAAACACAGGTGGTGCATATATTGAAAAAAACCATCAGGCAAATTTTATTCGTGGTGAAGGCCTGGTACGCAGTTTAGATGACATTAAAAAAATCACAGTCAAGAATATTAATAATATTCCCGTAACTATTGGAGATATTGCTACGGTACAATTCGGTTCTGCAATACGTTATGGTGCATTAACCCAAGATGGTGAAGGCGAAGTTGTAGGTGGTTTGGTGATGATGCTAAAAGGTGCTAATTCCAATGATGTTATCGCAAATGTAAAAGAGCGAATGGCTCAAATAGAAAAGTCATTACCAGAAGGTGTAATCATCGAACCTTTGTTAGACCGAAGTAAGTTAATAGCAGAAACAACTTCTACTGTAACCACAAATCTTATCGAAGGTGCATTAATAGTAATTTTTGTCCTTATCTTCTTATTGGGTAATTGGCGAGGTGGTTTAATTGTCGCTTCAACCATACCATTATCCTTATTGTTTGCTTTTATCTTAATGAACGTTTTTGATGTTTGGGTAAACTTAATGAGTTTGGGTGCAATAGATTTCGGAATTATTGTAGATGGAGCTGTAATTATTGTAGAAAGTACAGTATTTCTAATTGCATCACAAGTACTAAAAAAGAAACAACTAACATCCAAAGAACGAGATAAAGTTGCTTCTAATGCTTCAAAAAAGATGATGAATGCTGCGTTTTTTGGACAGTTGATTATCCTTATTGTTTTTCTACCCATTTTAGCCTTACAAGGTATAGAAGGAAAGATGTTTAAACCAATGGCACTGACCTTTATTTTCGCTATGATTGGTGCAATGGTACTTTGTTTAACGTATGTACCAATGATGTCTGCTTTAGTTTTAAGAGCACCTATAAATGATAAAAAATCCTATGGAGACCGATTTGTGCATTGGGTTGAAGATAAATACCAACCTTTATTGGTTAGAGCATTGCGAAAAGGTAAATGGGTAATTGGTATTGCAGTTGTGCTGTTCGGGATAACGGTTTTTATGTTTTCAAGAATGGGTGGCGAGTTTATCCCACAACTCGATGAAGGTGATATTGCATTTCACGCTATTTTAAAACCAGGTAGTTCACTTACAGAAACTATTGAGACCACTACCAAAATAGAACAAATAGTAAAAGCCAAATTTCCAGAAGTCGAAAAAATAGTCAGTCGTATAGGCGTTGCCGAAATACCAACCGACCCAATGCCAATGGATTTAGCAGATGTTTTTGTGATTCTGAAACCTAAAAGCGAATGGACATCAGCAGAAGCAAAGGATGAATTGATTGAGAAAATAAAAGAAGCGGTTGAAATCGTTCCTGGTGTTAATTATGAGTTTACCCAACCTATTGAAATGCGTTTTAATGAGTTACTTGAAGGTGTTCGTGAAGATATTGCCATAAAACTCTATGGTGAAGAAATTGACATCTTATCCCAAAAAGCCGAAGAAATATCTAAAATTATTGCAGGTACAGAAGGTATTGGAGATATGAAAGCGGAAGCCACAACAGGTTTGCCACAAATGACCATTAATTACAATAGGAACAAATTGGCACAATACGGACTTCAAATAAATACACTGAATCAAACCGTACAATCTGCATTTGCAGGTGGTACAGCAGGTGTGATTTTTGAAGGTGAAAAACGCTTCGATTTAGTGGTGCGTTTAAGTTCTCAAAACCGAAAAGATATTTCAGATGTTCAAAACCTGTACATTAATTTACCTTCTGGTACTCAAATTCCGTTACGTGAAATTGCTGATATAAGCTACAAAGCAGGACCAATGCAAATCAGTAGAGACAATACCAATAGAAGAACCTATGTTGGCATTAATGTAAGAGGTCGTGATGTAAAATCTTTGGTAACTGAAATAAAATCAAAATTAGATGCACAATTGGAATTACCATCAGGTTATTTTATTCGATATGGTGGTGCATTTGAAAATCTGGAACGTGCCAGCAACCGTTTACAAACCGTTGTACCTATTGCATTGTTGCTCATTTTTATATTGATTTACTTTGCTTTAAAGTCCTTACCACAAACCTTAATGATTTATATAGCCATTCCAATGGCAACTATTGGTGGTGTAGTAGCCTTATGGTTGCGTGATATGCCATTTAGTATTTCGGCAGGTGTTGGTTTTATTGTGTTATTTGGTGTTGCGGTATTAAATGGTTTAGTAATGATAAGTGGCCTCAACGAATTAAAGGAAGAAGGTGTTACCAATCTAAAAGATAGAATTGTTGAAGGTACTAAACGAAGAATCAGGCCTATTATGCTAACCGCTTTTACAGATGTATTAGGCTTTCTACCAATGGCGATTTCATCATCAGCAGGTGCAGAAGTACAACGTCCATTGGCTACTGTGGTAATTGGTGGGTTATTAACTTCAACTTTACTAACACTATTTGTGTTACCTATTTTATACCATTGGGTAGAAAATAAATCATTTAGGTTTAAACCGAATAAAAAGTTAGTAACAGCGTCTGCTATGGTATTATTACTATTCGGTTTTACAACACAAAGTAATGCACAAGAGATAAACGATACAATTCCCGAAATTTCATTACAGGAAGCTATAAAACTCTCAAAAAGTAATTATCCAATGCTCAAACAACAGCAATTGGAAATCACTAAACAAGAACAATTAAAAGCGACTGCCTATGATTTTGGTACTACTCAAATTTTTACTGGTGGAGAAGAAATTGATAATGGTAATGGCATTTATACAACCATTGGTGTTGGTCAATCTAATATTGATGTATTTGGTATTGGTTCTAAAAAGAAGCTACAAGAACAACGGATACTATTGGCTCAAAAAGCCTTTCAACTTTCCGAATTGGAATTAGAATTAGAAGTAAAAAAGGCTTGGTCAAAATGCTATCAAATGAAGCGAAACTATCATTTGTATAAAGAATTAGATTCCATTTATTCCAAATTTGAACAAGCAGTAGCTTTAAATTATGAAGTCGAAGCCATTTCTAAATTAGAATATTCAGCAGCAAAAAATCAAGCGTTTCAAATTCAAAATAAAAAAGTACAAGCCTATAGTGATTATCTTATTGCCTTACAGCAATTCAATTTGTGGTTGGTATCAGAAGAAATTTTTACAGTTTCAGATGAATTTGATGTAACTGTAGATATGGAGATGAAAACGTTTGATGTTGAAAGCCATCCGCTTTACAGTATGTCACAGAATATTGTAGATGAAGCTGAAGCCAAATACAAAGCTGCAAAAACAGATAATTTGCCAAAGTTCAATTTTCAAGGTGGTTTACAAAAAGTAAATGGTAATTCAGGATTTTACACGTATCAAGCAGGAATTTCCATTCCGTTTTTATCAGGTTCTAACAAAGCTCAAGTTAAAAGTGCCAGAATTGATAAAGAAATAGCCGAAACCAATGTAGCGTTCAAAAAACAAGCAATAAAATCAAGGTTTGTTCAGGCTAAAGAAAATTATATCAAATGGAAAACATCTTGGGAGTTTTACAAAGACCAAGTATTGCCATTAACAAAAGAGCAAAAAACAGGTGCATTACTAGCATATAGAGAAGGCGAAATTGATTATACTGCATTTACGCAGTTGATTAAAGAAGCCATTCAATCAGAATTGGAAGCACAAACAACATTAGTAAATTATTTAGAAAGCACATTTCAACTACAATATTTTAATCAATAAGACAATGAAAAGTAAAACATATAAAATCCTTATCGTAATGGTGTTAACCATTTTTGTGTCAGCTTGCGGAAATAAAGAAAGCCATAACGAAAATGATGGTCATTCCCACGATGAAGAACAAAACACAGAAGTTAATGAAGCAAATAATGAAAGCGAAGAAGTAATGCTTTCACAACAACAATTCGATGCGTTAAAAATGAAAATCGATACACTTGCATTGCGCAATATGAGTGGTTATGTAGAAGCAAATGGAACGTTAGAAGTACCACCACAAAACGAAGCAGCCATAACTACAGTTGTTGGTGCAAATGTCGTTTCAATTGAAGTTATTGAAGGAGATAAAGTCAATAAAGGTCAAGTAGTGGCTTATCTATCACATCCAAATATTATACAAGCGCAAACCGATTACTTAAACGCTTATAGTAATAGTAATTTTTTGAAAAAGAATTATGAACGTCAACAAAAGTTATATGAAGCAGGTGTAGGTTCTGGTGCTAATTTTCAAAAGGCAGAAGCAGAATATGATGCCTCAATAGCAATGGTAAATGGTCTCGAAGCACAATTAAAAATATTAAATATCAATACCTCTTCTGTTCGTAATGGCACAATTGCACAACGTATTGCCTTGCGAAGTCCAATAGAGGGTTTTGTGCAAAAAGTTGAAGTAAAAACAGGACAATATGTAGAACCTCAAACCGAATTATTTGAAATTGTAAATACGCATCACGTTCACGCAGATTTAATGGTTTTTGAAAAAGATGTATATAAAGTACAGAAAGGTCAAAAAGTAAACTTTACAGTACAATCAATTCCAAATACAGAACTTACCGCAGAAATTTATTCTGTTAGCAAAACGTTTGAGGACAATCCAAAAGCAGTTCACGTACACGCAGAAATAGAAAACAAAAAAGGCAATTTAATTCCTGGAATGTATATTCAAGGTAAAATTCAAGTTGAAAATACAGAAACAAAAGCATTACCAGAAAGTGCCGTTATAAAAGAAGGCGATAGATATTATGTGTTTTCAGTAGAAAAAGAAAATGACGATTGGAGCTTTAAACCTATCGAAGTAGTTATAGGCACTAAAGATGGTCTTTGGGTTTCAATTCAATTCGTTGAAAACGTGGAAATTAACACGCAATTCGCATATAATAATGCGTATTACCTTAACGCAGAAATGAAAAAAGGGGAAGCAGAACACGCACATTAATTATGAACACAATAGAAGAAGTATTAGAGTCAAAAGATATTCGCATAACAGCAATGCGTTTGCTTATATATAAGTTTCTTGCAGAAAAAGAGGTCGCTGTTACTTTAAGTGATATTGAAAATGCTTTTGAAAAGGCAGATAGAACGACTTTATACAGAACTGTAAAAACATTTGAAGATAAAGGAATAGTCCATCAAATAGATGATGGTACGGGAATTACAAAATATGCGCTCTGTGAAAAAGGATGTAATTGTGAAATTGAAACCGATTTACACTTGCATTTCCATTGTATTAATTGCAATAAAACTATTTGCTTAACAGACCATAAAATCCCTCAAATAAAAGTACCAGATGGTTTTGTGTCTGAAAACGTCAACTTGGTTGTAAAAGGTATTTGTGATAAATGTAGTAGCTAAAAATGCACTTCCATTGCAGTTGATTTTAAGGCATCTTTGAAATAAATTTAAGAATCAATGAAAAAAAAGAAACTAAATTTAAAAGACCTAAAGGCACATTCAGAAAATGAACATAGTCACGATGATGGACATAATCACGGAAGTGAACCGAACAATTTTAAAGCATACATTCCAGCAATAGTAAGTTTTACAATGCTCATTGCTGGTATTGCTTTAGATTATTTTAATGTTACATTCTTTAAAGACTGGATAAGAATTATTTGGTATGGCATAGCCTATATTCCTGTTGGTTTTCCTGTGGTAAAAGAAGGATGGAAAAGTATTACAAAAGGCGATGTTTTCACAGAATTTTTCTTAATGTCAATCGCTACAATTGGAGCATTTATCATTGGCGAATATCCCGAAGGTGTTGCGGTAATGTTATTTTATGCAGTTGGCGAATTATTTCAAAATGCAGCAGTCAATAGAGCAAAAGGAAATATAAAAGCATTATTGGATGTTAGACCGAAAGAAGCCAATGTGTTTCGTGAAGGTGATTATAAAAGTGTTTCGCCAGAAGATGTAAACATTGGAGAGAAAATTCAAATTCGTGTTGGTGAAAAGATTCCATTGGATGGTGTTTTATTATCTGAAAAAGCATCATTAAATACCGCAGCTTTAACAGGCGAGAGTAAACCTGATTCCATACAGAAAGAAGCAAAAGTTTACGCAGGCAGTATTAATTTAGAAAGTGTTATTGAAGTTGAAGTAACCAACAAATTTGAAGATAGTTCTATTGCCAGAATATTAGATTTGGTTCAAAATGCAACAGCACGTAAATCTAAAACAGAATTATTTATCAGACAGTTTGCACGTATATATACACCAATAGTGGTGTTTTTAGCTATAGGTGTAACATTCATTCCTTACTTTTTTGTAGATGATTATGTGTTTAGAGATTGGTTATATAGAGCCTTAATTTTCTTGGTAATATCTTGTCCTTGTGCGTTAGTGATTTCAATTCCATTAGGTTATTTCGGTGGATTGGGAGCAGCTTCAAAAAATGGAATATTGTTCAAAGGTGCATCGTTTCTCGACGCAATGACCAAGATAAATACATTGGTGATGGACAAAACAGGAACCGTTACCAAAGGTGTATTCAAAATAAAAGAGGTTAAAGCAATTGGTTGGGAAGAAGCCGAATTTATGAAATACCTAATGGCAATGGAAGAACAATCTACTCATCCAATCGCTAAAGCAATTTTAGATTATAAAGCAGAAGGAGAAGATTTTGAAGCACAAGACGTTTCTGAAATTGCAGGTAAAGGATTAAAAGGCATTGTAAATGGTAAAACAGTTTTAGTAGGTAATAAAGCCTTAATGACTACGAATAACATTAATGTTCCATCGGAAACGGTATCTATTGTAGAATCTATTGTATTAGTTGCAATTGATAATCAATTTGCAGGGTACGTGGTCATTGCAGATGAATTGAAAGAAGATGCCAAAGAAACAATTGTTAATTTACAAAAAGTAGGCATTAAAAATATTATGATGCTTTCAGGTGATAAAGATTCCATTACTCAACAAGTCGCTAAAGAGTTAAATATTAAAAGTGCTAAAGGTGGATTATTACCAGAAGATAAATTGAATGAAGTTGAAACATTAAAGAAAAACCCAGAAAACAAAATAGCCTTTATTGGCGATGGCATCAACGATGCACCAGTTTTAGCAGCGAGTAACGTTGGTATTGCAATGGGTGGTTTAGGTAGTGATGTAGCTATTGAAACAGCAGACGTTATCATTCAAACCGACCAGCCTTCAAAAGTAGTTAGAGCCATTAAAATAAGTCGTTCTACAAGAAAAATTGTTTGGCAAAATATAATTTTAGCTTTTGGTGTTAAAGTTATTGTTTTGATTTTAGGAGCAGGTGGTTTAGCCACAATGTGGGAAGCAGTTTTTGCAGATGTAGGTGTAGCATTGTTAGCAATATTGAATGCGGTTCGCTTGCAGAAAATGACTTGGGATTAAGCAGATTAGTCAATTAAACTTCTGTTAAACAAAATCAATAGTTGTTAAAATTTTATACCTTTGCAAATAGATATGAAGCAATTTTTCCATAAAATAATGTCTTTAGCAATGGCTTTTGTAGTGTTATGCTCTACAATGTCATTTACTGTGAATATGCATTATTGTGGCGATACATTAGTGGAAACTGCTATATTCAATAAAGCAAAAGGTTGCGGAATGGAAATGGAAAAACCTTCTACAGAAGGTTGCTCTATAACCAAGAAAAATTGTTGTAATGACAAACAGTTAGTCATTGATGGTCAAGATGAATTAAAACTAAATTTTGACAAACTTACTTTTGAACAACAACAATTTGTAGCTTCATTTATATATACTTACATCAACCTTTTTGAAGGTTTAGATAAAAATGTATCTTCTTACGAAGAGTACAAACCGCCACTCGTCGTCAAACAAATCTTCAAGATTGACGAGACTTATTTAATTTGATTTTTTAGACAGTGATTTTTTAGCCCTACGGTTTTTCCGTTTTGGGCTCGTTTTGTTGTGTTCTTCTTTTGTAATACATCTAAATAAAATTGTATATAACTGTTTAATTATCAAACACTATGCTTAATAAAGCAATTAAATTTCTTATCGAGAATAAACTCGTTGCAGTACTTCTACTCGTCCTTTTCGTGGGTTGGGGAACAGTAAACGCACCTTTTAATTGGGATACAGGATTTTTGCCAAGTAACCCTGTAGCAGTAGATGCTATTCCCGATATAGGTGAAAATCAACAAATCGTATTTACCAAGTGGGATGGTCGTTCCCCTCAAGATATAGAAGACCAAATAACCTATCCATTAACCACATCATTATTGGGTATTCCTGGAGTGAAAACCATTCGTAGTTCCTCTATGTTTGGGTTTTCAAGCATCTATATCATTTTTGAAGAGGATATAGAATTTTACTGGAGCAGAAGTCGTATTCTCGAAAAACTTAATTCCTTACCAAGTGGTTTATTACCCGAAGGTGTTAATCCAGCGTTAGGTCCAGATGCCACAGGATTAGGACAAATATTTTGGTACACACTTGAAGGTCGTGATGAGAACGGTAATGTAACAGGTGGTTGGGATTTACACGAATTACGTAGTATTCAAGATTACTATGTTAAATATGCCTTGTCCTCTGCAAGCGGTGTTTCTGAAGTTGCATCAATTGGTGGTTATGTTCAAGAGTACCAAGTGGATGTAAACCCAGAACTAATGCGTCAATATAACATTGGGTTACATCATATTGTTAAAGCTGTAAAAGAAAGTAATAAGGATATTGGCGCACAAACCTTGGAAATTAACCAAGCTGAATATTTAGTTCGTGGTTTGGGGTATGTAAAATCCATTGCAGATATTGAAAATGCTGTAGTTGATTCTGAAAATTTCACTTCAATAAAAATTAAAGACATTGGAAAAGTTTCATTAGGTCCAGCAACAAGACGAGGTTTATTGGATAAAGAAGGTGCTGAAGTTGTTGGTGCTGTTGTGGTGGCTCGTTATGGAGCAAACCCAATGGAAGTCATTAATAACGTAAAGGAAAAAATTAATGAATTAAGTGCAGGATTACCTTCAAAAGTTTTGGCAGATGGAAGAACATCACAAGTTACCATAGTGCCTTTTTATGACAGAACAGAATTGATACAAGAAACTTTAGGTACACTCAATGAAGCCTTAACTCTTGAAATATTGATTACCATTTTGGTTATAATCATTATGGTGTTTAATCTTCGAGCTTCTGTCTTGATTTCAGGATTATTACCAGTTGCAGTCTTAATGGTATTTATTGCGATGAAACTCTTTGGCGTCGATGCTAATATTGTCGCATTATCTGGTATTGCAATTGCTATCGGAACAATGGTCGATGTTGGTGTTATACTATCAGAAAATATCATTCGGCATTTAGATGAAGATGATGGAACACAATCCATTAATACAGTAGTTTACAACGCAACAGCCGAAGTTTCTGGTGCAATCGTAACCGCAGTAATGACTACAATTATAAGTTTCATTCCTGTATTTACAATGATTGGCGCTGAAGGTAAATTGTTCAGACCATTAGCATTCACAAAAACCTTTGCATTAACAGCTTCAATAATTGTAGCATTGTTTTTAATTCCACCTTTTGCAGCGTTTTTATTCAGAAAGAAAAGCATAAAAACGCATTTTAAATATGCTTTAAATGGCGTTTTAATAGTATTAGGGATAATAGCAATAATCTATGGTTATTGGTTAGGATTAATATTGATAGCTTTTGGTATCACAGCATTGTTAAGTACTCAAAATAAAATAACAGAAAAACAATCCAACTTAATTAATATCATAATATGTACAACTGCAATAGTATTTCTGTTAGCTGAATATTGGAGGCCATTAGGCGTTGATAAAAGCATTTTTTGGAATCTCATTTTTGTGAGTGTTATTTGCTTTGGTTTATTGGGTGTTTTCTCATTATTCATCAAATATTACACACGCATTTTAAAGTGGTGTTTAGATAATAAGTTGCTCTTTTTGTCTGTTCCAACTGCTATTGTTATTGCAGGATTTTTCATTATGAAAAACACAGGTAAAGAGTTTATGCCATCTTTAAATGAAGGCTCATTTTTACTAATGCCAACCTCGATGCCTCATTCTGGCGTGGAAGAAAATAAACGTGTTTTACAGCAATTGGATATGGCAGTAGCCAGTATTCCAGAGATTGAAACCGTAGTAGGTAAGGCAGGAAGAACAGAATCAGCTTTAGACCCAGCACCACTTTCAATGTATGAAAATATCATTCAGTACAAACCAGAGTATATGCTGAATGAAAACGGACAACGCCAACGCTACAAAGTCAATGATGATGGTATGTATGAATTGAAAGATGGACGATTCATCGCAAATCTAAATGCTATTGAAAATGTCACCTTGAGCGCAGTCGAAAGGTCTCAACTCATTCCAGACGATGATGGCGAGTTCTACCGTAATTGGCGACCAGAAATACAGTCACCAGACGATATTTGGAATGAAATCGTAAGAGTTACCAAATTGCCAGGTGTTACTTCAGCACCCAAACTACAACCTATTGAAACCCGATTAGTAATGCTTCAAACAGGAATGAGAGCACCTATGGGAATTAAAGTAAAAGGTCAAGACTTAAAGCAGATTGAAGCGTTTGGTGTGCAATTAGAAAACATCATCAAGGAAGCTGAAGGTGTTAAAAAAGAAGCTGTTTTTGCAGACCGTATTGTTGGTAAACCCTATTTGTTAATTGATATTGATAGAGAGAAAATTGCACGTTATGGCATTTCGATACAAGATGTTCAAGATGTATTAAAAGTAGCAGTTGGTGGTATGGTCTTAACCCAAACGGTAGAAGGTCGAGAGCGATATGGTGTACGAGTACGATACCCAAGAGAATTACGAGCAAACCCAACAGACTTACAACAGATTTATGTGCCAGTTGAAAAAGGAAGTCTTGTGCCTTTAAGCGAATTGGCAACTATAAGTTACGAACAAGGTCCACAGGTCATTAAAAGTGAAGATACCTTTTTAGTTGGCTATGTATTGTTCGATAAACTAGATGGTTTTGCCGAAGTCAATGTAGTTGAAAGCGCACAAGCTCTAATTCAGCAAAAGATAGATAGTGGCGAATTAGTAGTTCCAAAAGGTATTAACTACCAATTTACAGGAACATACGAAAATCAGTTGCGAGCCGAAAAAACCTTGTCGGTTGTTGTGCCTTTAGCATTAGCAATTATTTTCTTAATTCTGTATTTCCAATTCCGTTCTGTAGGTACGTCATTAATGGTATTTACAGGTATTGCAGTAGCATTTGCAGGTGGTTTTATTATGATTTGGTTGTATGGTCAAGGATGGTTTTTAAACTTTAATTTCTTTGGCGAAAATCTACGTGATTTATTCCAAATACACCCAATTAATTTAAGTGTTGCAGTCTGGGTAGGGTTTATTGCACTATTCGGTATAGCAACCGATGATGGTGTAGTAATGGCAACTTATTTAACCCAAACATTCGATAGAAACACACCAGATAATAAAAAGGAAATTAGAGCATCAGTTGTTGAAGCAGGTGAAAAACGAATCAGACCGTGTTTAATGACTACAGCTACAACCATTTTAGCATTATTACCAGTATTAACCTCTACAGGTCGAGGAAGCGATATAATGATACCTATGGCAATACCAAGTTTTGGTGGAATGCTTATAGCCTTAATAACCTTATTTGTAGTTCCAGTATTATATAGCTGGAAAGCCGAATTTCAACTTAAAAGAACTGTAAAATGAAACAGATAAAATCACACATAAAAACAGTCTTTATTCTTTGTTCGTTATTCTTGAGTCTCTTTGCAAATGCACAGCAATTAGAAACGTTAATCAATGAAGCAGTAGCGAACAACCCAGAGATTCAAAAGTTTGAGTTACAATACAAAAGAGCTTCTGAAAAAGTAAATGAGGTTAATACTATTCCTAATACCGAATTTGGAGTTGGTTATTTTGTGAGTGAGCCAGAAACACGAACAGGTGCACAACGCTTTAAAGTATCGGCTAAACAAATGTTACCGTGGTTTGGGACGATTACTTCGAGAGAAAATTACGTGAGTTCATTGGCAGATGCTAAATACGAAGACATTGTCATCGCAAAGCGAAAACTAATGGCTTCGGTATCACAATCCTATTATAATCTATACGCTAACAAAGCAAAGCAAAAGGTTTTAACTGAAAACATCAAACTATTAGAAACTTATGAAACGTTGGCATTAACTTCTGTAGAGGTTGGTAAAGCATCCGCAGTAGATGTGTTGCGATTGCAAATGCGTCAGAACGAAATGCAACAATTAAAAGATGTATTGCAACAACAGTTTTTAGCAGAACAAACTAACTTCAATAATCTATTGAATAGAGATAATGATGTTACCGTGAATGTGGTAGATAGTTTAATGATACCTTCAGAAGACTTTGATATTACTTTTGAAAAATTAGTATTACATCCTGAATTACTAAAATATGATAAACTCTATCAATCCATAGAGCAATCAGAATTATTGAATCAAAAAGAAAGCAGTCCGATGATTGGTTTTGGATTAGATTATATCAATGTTGCTGAAAGACCAAATATGGATTTCAGCGATAACGGAAAGGATATTGTAATGCCAATGGTTTCGGTATCTATCCCAATTTTCAATAAGAAATATAAATCCCAAACCAAACAAAATGATTTGCAACAGCAGGAAATTACTGCTCAAAAACAGGAACGTTTAAATGCATTGGAAACGCTTTTAGACAAAGCGAATAACGAACGCATTTCTGCAAGAATAAGTTATGCTACCCAAACCAAAAACCTACAGCAAGCCAAAGATGCAGAAGACATTTTAATCAAAAGCTATGAAACAGGAACGATTGATTTTAATGATGTTTTGGATATTCAAGAGTTGCAGCTAAAGTTTCAAATGAACCAAATAGAATCTGTGAAGACCTACTATGTGCAAAGTACAATCATTAATTATTTAATTCAGTAAACAATGAAAACATTTAACACAATATTTCTCTTGTTTCTAACTTCAATGGCATTTGCCCAAGTTGGTACAAATGGTCAAGATAGAAAAGAAGAAGGCCGAAACATACAAGAGTATAACCTTACTATAGAAGAAAATGAAATAACTCTTTCAGGTGTAACCGCCAAAGGAATGACAATTAATGGTGGAATTCCAGGTCCTACATTAGAATTTAATGAAGGTGACCTCGCTATTATTAACGTAACCAATAAAATGGATGAAGAAACCTCTGTACATTGGCACGGTTTAATACTTCCTAATTTTTATGATGGTGTACCTTATTTAACTACGCCACCTATAAAACCAAACACTACATTTCAATATAGAATACCTATAAACCAATCTGGCACATATTGGTATCATTCCCACACGATGTTGCAAGAGCAAAAAGGAGTTTATGGCTCAATAGTCATTCATCCTAAAGAAAAGACCTTGGACTATGATAAGGATTTAGTCGTAGTCCTTTCCGATTGGACAAATGAAAAACCAATAAATGTACTGCGAAACCTTAAACGAGGAAATGAGTGGTATCAGGTTAAAAAAGGAACAGCGGTACCATTAAGCAGAGTTATAAAAGAAGATGCATTAGGCGCACAATTCAAATTTTGGCGCGATAGAATGGAAGGTGCAGATATTGCAGATATCTACTATCCTGCGTTTTTAGCCAATGGTAAAAAAGTTGCAGAATATCCAGAGTTTAAAGCAGGTGAAAAAGTACGACTACGTTTTATTAATGCATCTGCTTCATCTTATTATTGGCTGGATTTTGGTGGTGGTAACCCGATGATTGTAGCGAGTGATGGTGTGGATGTAACACCAAAATATAAAAACCGATTTCTTTTTGCAATTGCCGAAACCTATGATGTGATTGTAACCATTCCAGAAGGTACATTAGAGATTACAGCAACAGCCCAAGATGGTTCTGGCAACACCTCAATCCGTTTGGGTAGCGGAAAATTGTATCCAGCTACTGTAATAGACAGACCAGATAAAGTGGCTATGATGAAGCAAATGGCAACAATGGATATGAAGATGGGTGCACCTGCTTTAGTAGGAAATAAAAACAGTAACACACCAGAAGTCCTAATGCAGAAATATGGGATGAAGATGAATATGGATATGAAAGATGGACAGATGGAGAATGAAATGAATATGGAAATGAAAAAGGATGTGATGCCAATGAATCATAAGATGATGCAAAAGGACACCACTTCATTTAATTATGACACACGTAAAACCTATTTCAATTATGATTTTTTAAAGGCAAAAGAAAACACGACTTATAAGGCAGACATACCTGTAACCGACCTTTTACTTAATCTAACAGGTAATATGCAACGTTATGTTTGGAGTTTGAATGGCATACCACTTTCGGAAACAGACAAAATTAAAATTAAAGGTGGAGAGGTTACTAGAATTACTTTGAATAACCTAACAATGATGCATCATCCAATGCACTTACACGGACATTACTTTAGGGTCATCAATGAAAATGGCGAACGTTCCCCATTAAAACATACCGTCAATGTACCACCTATGCAAAAAGTGGTCATCGAATTTTATAACGAAGAATATGGTGATTGGTTCTTTCATTGTCACGTGTTATATCATATGATGGGTGGTATGGCAAGAGTATTTAGCTATGATACACCACGCGATGAAAGGATGAAACCTTATCCAGTACAAAACCTAATTGACGAGACAGACCATTACTATTCGTGGGGAGCTGCACGTGTAGGTTCAAACTTTAATGAACTTTTATTGATGTCGAGCAACATCCGCAACGAATTTGGACTACGTGCCGAGTTTGATTATAACCAAAATGCCGAAATAGAAGTAAATTATAATCGCTACCTCAATGATTGGGTACGCGTGTATGCAGGCGTAAATACTGAAACTTCAACACCAGATTCTTATGATACATTCAATACTGTGGGATTGGTTGGAGTTAAATATTTCACGCCTTACAGATTTAATGTCGATGTGAGTATGGACCATCAATTGCGCCCAAGAATACGTTTGGACAGAGAACTATTGATTTTTCCTAGAATTTTTCTCGAAGGAGAATACGAGTACAGAGCAGATTTTGGATGGGTTAATGAGTTAGAAAACAACAAATCTTATGAAGGTGAAACTCAATGGTTAATTGGAGCATCGTACATCTTATCTCGAAATTTTTCAATTCAAGGGAATTATAACAACCGATATGGTTGGGGTGGTGGACTTTCAATTAGATTTTAAATAAAATTATAACAATGAAACACACATATCACATACACGGAATGACTTGCAACGGTTGTCGCAGTCACGTAGAAGAAACGCTCTCTAAAGTAGAAGGTGTTTCAAAAGCAACAGTCGATTTAGAAAAGGCAGAAGCTACCATAGAAATGGAATCACACATACCTATAGAAACATTTCAAGAAGCCTTAAAAAAAGATAGTGATAGATACACTATCCATAATCAAGGTGAACATCATCATCATCATACCAAAGGTAAAAAGGAAAAGCAACAAAAAGGGAAAGGCACAGGCACATTTTATTGTCCTATGCATTGCGAAGGCGATAAAATCTATAACAAACCAGGTGATTGTCCTGTTTGCGGAATGGATTTGGTGGAAGAACAAAATCTATCAGCAACTTCAAAGGAACAATGGACGTGTCCGATGCATCCAGAAATTGTCAAAGACGAAGCAGGTTCGTGTCCTATTTGTGGGATGGATTTAGTGCCAATGGAAGCAGATAGTTCAGCAGAAGAAAAAACGTATAAAAAGCTATTAAAGAAATTTTGGATTGCTACAGCATTTACCTTGCCCATTTTCTTAATGGCTATGAGCGAAATGCTCAATAACAATCCGTTGTACGATATAATGGAACAGAAATATTGGAACTGGATTCAGTTTGCATTATCAATTCCAGTAGTGTTTTATGCCACTTGGATGTTCTTTGAACGTGCTTATAAAAGTATTAAAACGTGGAATCTCAATATGTTTACACTCATTGGAATCGGTGCAGGTGTGGCTTGGCTATTTAGCGTTTTCGGTATGTTGTTTCCAGATGTATTTCCAGAACAATTTAAAACCGAATCAGGTGCTGTACACGTCTACTTTGAAGCAGCAACGGTAATTCTAACTTTGGTACTTTTAGGTCAATTGTTAGAAGCTCGTGCACATAGTAAAACCAATTCTGCAGTAAAAGAATTATTAAAGTTAGCACCTAATAAAGCTATAAAAATAATAGATGGAGAAGAAGTTGAAGTCAGTATTGACGAGATAGAACTTAATGATATTCTAAAAGTGAAACCAGGAGATAAAATTCCTGTGGATGGTGTGATAACTGAAGGCGAAACAACTATTGATGAATCTATGATTACAGGAGAACCTATTCCTGTAAACAAATCTCAAGAAGATAAAGTCAGTAGCGGAACCATTAATGGGAATCAATCCTTTTTAATGAAAGCAGAAAAGGTAGGAAGTGACACTTTATTATCACAAATCATTCATATGGTTAATGATGCCAGTAGAAGTCGTGCACCTATTCAAAATTTAGCAGATAAAGTTTCAGGCTATTTTGTGCCAGTTGTAGTTCTTATTTCTATTATCACATTTATTGTATGGTCTATTTGGGGACCAGAACCAGTTTATGTGTATGCGTTTGTCAATGCAATTGCAGTACTAATCATTGCTTGTCCTTGTGCTTTAGGTTTAGCAACACCAATGTCTGTAATGGTTGGTGTGGGTAAAGGTGCTCAAAATGGTGTATTGATTAAAAATGCTGAAGCTCTTGAAAAAATGGATAAGGTAAATACGCTTATCGTTGACAAGACAGGAACAATTACCGAAGGAAAACCAACAGTTGAAACCGTTGGAGCTTTTAATGATGCTTTAAGCGAAAAAGAAGTGTTACAATACATCGTGTCATTAAATACAAATAGCGAACATCCTTTGGCAGAAGCGACAGTTAAATATGGCAAAGAACACAACGCAGAAATTTTAAAGTCCGAAGATTTTAGTGCTGTTACAGGAAAAGGTGTTGAAGCGACAATAAAAGATAAAAAAGTAACATTAGGTAATCCTAAAATGATGGAATATGCTAAAGCAGATGTTACATCGACAATGAAAGACGAAGCTAAATCTTACCAAAAACAGGGTAAAACAGTTTCTTATTTGTCAATAGATGAAACCGTCGTTGGATATGTAGTTATAGGCGATAAGATAAAAGAAACAAGTGCTAAAGCCATTAAAGCACTTCAATATAAAGGGATTGATGTTATAATGCTTACAGGTGATAATCACGATACAGCACAAGCAGTAGCATCAGAACTAAATCTTGCAGATTTTAAAGCCAGTATGTTACCAGAGGACAAACTCAAAGAAGTAGAAAAATTACAAGAAAACGGAAAAGTAGTTGCTATGGCAGGTGATGGTATTAACGATGCACCAGCATTGGCTAAAAGTGATGTCGGTATTGCTATGGGAACTGGAACAGACGTAGCGATAGAAAGTGCTATGATAACACTCGTAAAAGGCGATTTACACGGTATTGTAAAAGCAAAAAATTTAAGTAATGCTGTAATGAAGAACATTAAGCAAAACCTATTTTTTGCACTTATCTACAACACTTTAGGTGTGCCTATTGCAGCAGGTGTGTTGTTTCCATTCTTCGGAATACTACTCTCGCCAATGATAGCAGCTTTAGCAATGAGTTTTAGTTCGGTTTCGGTAATAGGTAACGCATTACGATTAAGAACAAAAAACATT
Source organism: Winogradskyella marina (assembly GCF_015645385.1). Lineage (GTDB taxonomy): Bacteria > Bacteroidota > Bacteroidia > Flavobacteriales > Flavobacteriaceae > Winogradskyella > Winogradskyella marina. Next base: position 6,046 of record NZ_JADOET010000021.1, on the reverse strand, counting down.
TAATTATATGCAGAAAACAGTTTTCAAAATATCAAAAATGGATTGTCCTTCTGAAGAAAATCTAATTAAGATGAAGCTATCTGATATAGATGGTATCAAACAACTTGATTTTAATTTAGAAGAAAGAATCTTAACACTATATCATAATTCAAATGTAAATGAAATTGGTAATGCCTTAAATGAATTAAAATTAAATGAAAGTTTAATCAGTTCAGAAGATACAGACACAATTATTACTGAATCTACAAGGAGTCAATCCAAACTGTTGTGGACAGTTCTAATCATCAATTTTGCATTTTTTATTATCGAAATGAGTACAGGACTTATTTCAAAATCAATGGGATTAGTTGCTGATAGTTTAGATATGTTGGCAGATTCATTTGTTTACGGATTGAGTTTAATAGCGGTTGGTGGTACAGTTTTAAAAAAGAAACGGATTGCAAAATATGCAGGCTATTTTCAGATAACACTTGCAATTATCGGAATCGTTGAGGTAATACGTAGATTTTTAGGCTATGAAGCTTTACCTGTATTTTCAACAATGATTATAGTTTCAGTATTTGCTTTGATTGCAAATGGCATTTGCTTGTACCTCTTACAAAAATCTAAAAGTCAAGAAGCACATATGCGTGCCAGTATGATTTTTACCTCTAACGATATTATAATAAATCTTGGCGTAATTACAGCAGGCGTTTTAGTCAATTGGCTGCATTCTGGTATTCCAGATTTAATTATAGGAATCATTGTATTTGGATTGGTGATACAAGGTGCATTCAGGATATTAAAATTAAGTAAGTAAAAAGTTTAACTATAAAATCAAAAAATATGGAAAATTCAAAAGAACACTCAAACAAAGGAAATTACAAAACCTTCTTTATAATGTTGGCTTGCTCATTTGTAGCAATGTACATAACGATGTATTTAAACACCTATTCCATAGACCACGTATGGTTTAGTCTAACACGATTCTATATGACGTGTTTAGGAATTTCAACAATGGCAGTAATAATGTGGTTTTTTATGCGAAAAATGTATAATGATAAAAAGAAGAATATCGCAATACTCGCAAGTAGTTTCATTCTGTTTGTTGGTGCATTAGGGTTGGTAAGAACACAAGCACCCATTATTGGTGATGTCCTTTGGATGAAAGCAATGATACCACATCATTCTATCGCTATTTTAACAAGTGAGAGAGCAGATATTCAAGACCCAGAAGTTAAAAAATTAGCAGAAGACATTATAAAAGCACAACGTAAAGAAATAGAAGAAATGAAAGCAATGATAAAACGATTAGAGAATGAAAAATAATAAAATAGTCATATATATTGGCATACTCGTAGTAGGTGTGTTATTGGGTTGGTTGCTTTTTGGTGGCTCGACAAATGAAGAAATAGACCATAATCACAATGCGGTTGCAGAAACCAATCAAATGTGGACGTGTTCTATGCATCCACAGATTATGCAACCAGAACCAGGTGATTGTCCTATTTGTGGTATGGATTTAATTCCTGCGGAAAGCGGAAGCGATGGCTTAATGGCAGACCAGTTCAAACTAACAGAAAATGCGATGGCATTAGCCAATATTCAAACAACCGTTGTGGGTAAAGGCAATGCAGAAGGCAATACCATAAAACTATCTGGTAAAATTGCTGAAAACGAAGAAGCCAATGCAGTACAGGTAAGTTATTTCGCTGGAAGAATTGAACGTTTGAATGTGAGTTTTACAGGCGAAGAAGTTCGTAAAGGTCAATTATTGGCAACCATTTATTCGCCAGAACTCTATGCAGCACAACAAGAATTAATCACAGCAGCTTCTTTAAAAAAATCTCAACCTGCTTTATACAAAGCAGTCCGTAATAAATTGAAATTATGGAAACTCTCTGAAAATCAAATCAACCAGATTGAAGAAACAGGAAAAGTAAAAGAAAACTTTCCTGTTTATGCAACCGTTTCGGGTACTGTTACAGAAAAATTGGTAGAGCAAGGCGATTACATCAAACAAGGACAACCCTTATTAAAAATTGCCAATCTCAACACAGTTTGGGGAAACTTTGATGTGTATGAAAATCAGATTGACCGCTTTAAAAAAGGACAGGAAGTGATGATAACAACCAATGCTTATCCTAATAAAGAGTTTAAAGGTAAAGTTGATTTCATTGACCCAGTTTTAAACACGAAAACAAGAACTGTAACCTTACGTGTTGTTTTAAGCAATAAGGACGATGTATTTAAACCAGGAATGTTTGTAACCGCAAATATTGAAGGCAGTACAGCTAAAAATGATGAAGTATTATCAATTCCTGCATCTTCTGTATTATGGACAGGTGAACGTTCTGTGGTGTACCTTAAAACAAATCCAGACCAACCTATTTTTGAAATGCGTGAAATTAAATTAGGCAATCAAATTGGTAATGAATATGAAGTTGTAGAAGGTTTATTTGTTGGAAATGAAATAGTGACTAACGGAACATTTACGGTTGATGCAGCAGCACAATTACAAGGCAAAAAGTCTATGATGAATAAAGATGGTGGTAAAGTAATGACTGGACACGAAGGTCATTTAGGTATGGATAACAATGCATCTAACAAAGAAAGTGACCACACTAATATGAATGAGCGTTTGGAAGTATCAGAGAAATTTCAACAACAGTTAAATAGTGTTTACAATGCGTATATCAATTTAAAAGATGCTTTAGTAAAAGAAGATTCAATAAGTACTTCAGCAAACGCAACAACTTTATTAAATAAATTGAACAAAGTAGATATGAAATTGTTGTCAGATAATAAGGCGCATAACCATTGGATGTCATTAGAAGGCGAAATAAAATCTTCTGCAACTTCAATTTCTGAAACGTCCGATATAAAATCACAAAGAGACCATTTTAAACATCTATCATCACATCTAATCAATGCTGTACAACTATTTGGTGTCAATGAAAAGGTTTATGTGGAATTTTGTCCAATGGCAGATAACAATAATGGTGCATATTGGTTGAGCAAAGAAGAAAAAGTAATCAACCCATATTTTGGTGAAGCAATGCTAACCTGTGGAGAAGTAAAACAAGTAATAGAATAATAACAATTAAATTTTTAAACAATGAAAAAAGTAATTTTAAGTGTAGCTGTAATAGCAGCATTAGGTTTAACAAGTTGTAAAAACGAAACCAAAAAAGAAACAGAAACCACAACTACTGAAATGTCAAAAGATATGGCAATGACAGACCTGTCTTTTGGTGTAAGAGGAAATTGCGGTATGTGTAAAAACACTATCGAAAAAGCAGCTAACGGTGTTGAAGGTGTAGCAAGTGCTAATTGGGATGTCGATAAGAAGAAGATTGATGTGTCTTTTGATGATACAAAAACCGATGCAATGGCAATCCATAAAGCAATCGCAGCTTCAGGATATGATACCGAAAAAGTAGCAGGTGATGAAGAAGCATATGATGGTTTACCAGGTTGTTGTAAATACGACCACGAAATGATGATGAATCAATCTGGTGAAGAAAAAAGTGATGACCATTCAAATCACGACCATTAAACAAAAATGAAAGAGTCTTTTTCGGAAGGCTCTTTTTTATTCCCCACAACCCAAAACCCAGTTTTTTCGTACCTCAAAATCCTCTGTCTTTTGTGTTGTTCCGCACGCCAATGCATAATTGGTTTTATGTCATAATACTTGTATCTAAAGCTATAATGGCACATTGCTTGTTTTATTTAAACGTCGTTATTTTATAAAATTGGTACAATAAAAAAGCAAAGAGCCATTGCCAACGCTCAAACAATTATTACGCCACAAAACCAATCCCAAGCTATGTTACATAATAGAAGTTATAGTAGCAAAAATTCTTTCAATGGTTGCCTACGGCGTTTTATTATATTTTCGTAGCTATAACTGCTATTATGTAAAATATCCGCTCATCCAACGCTCACATCCGAACTTCTAACCACATTTTGAACAAACATTAAACAGTCGAACATTCAAAGGGTAACGTTAATTTATTATAATATTCGTTATCTCATTCAACTGCACAAAACCATCGTTAAGTCCAAGTATTCCTTACCTCAAGTCTTTGTTTGTTTCATTTCACTAACAAATATTAAAGTCCACTTTTCCCCACCACCCAAGAAATAGGATATAAAAAAATAGGTTTACAATATTTTGTAGTACGCCATAGCACATTACTTTTTATCGTGCCTCAAAAAAGCAATAAGCTATTGTCTAAAAGTCCTGTATAAGGAGCTTGTTTAAATGCTGTTTTATCAAACAACTATTTAAAACGCTACCCATACAAACGCTTCATCCAACACTCAATAAGGTACAGCAACCTATTTTTTTAAGTGCTAATTCCCCAGAAAAGTTAAAAGCATTTGAAACAAGACTAAAACAATTTGAAATATTAAAATAAAAAAAGGAAGCAAATATATGTGGCTACCTCTGCCAGCCGCACAAGGCTATAAAGGTCAAGCCCTACGGGTTTTGAATAAAACTTTTTTCAATACCCTTTTCTTTTAATTAAACATTTTTAACTCAAAAAACTTTTACCCAAAAACCTTGACAGCCTTACCCACGCCACAAGTACTATAGCTGTCTTTTTTCTTTTCAAAAAAAATAATGGCGCGAAGCGTAGCGAAGCAATTTTAAATTGGATAGCTATGTCAACTTTTGAACTAAAAACACACCAAGTCGGAAGAACTTACTCAAACCCTCATTTTTTTATATTAAACAAAGGACTAAACAGCGGAAAACCCTTAACAAACCCTTGTCCTAATTGTTTCGTCGTCACTACTACAACAGAAGAGGTAAAACACACACTTTTTCACTTATCTATGATGTTGCAAATAGGCGGTTTTTATGCTTACTATTTAAAAGGTAGTGTTATTCCGTTTATCTCAATAGATGATTGTAGAAATATGCTTAAAAAAACTTATTCATCAATGTTAAATGAAAACCCTCAATTACAAAAGCATATTAGGGTAGTTTCAGCAATTAATAAAAAGGAAGCAGAACTGAACAGTATCATTTCAAAAATGGCAGATTTAAAAGTATCATATATTCAAAATGTATTTTCTAAAATGCAAAAGGAAGCAATCTAAAGCAACAAAATCCATATATAAAGAGTTGCATAATACTTGACTTATATTTCAACGGAAGGTACAACTTCGTGTTAAGTCCGTACCAAGTCCGAAGAAAATTATGTTTCATTTAAATTATTTATGTTATGGGTAAAATTGCTCAAGGTATTTTAGGAGGTCTTTCAGGTAAAGTTGGAAACGTTATCGGTGGAAGTTGGAAAGGAATTGATTACATTAGAATTAAACCTTCAAGTGTAGCCAATCCAAGAACTGTTGGTCAAGTAAACCAAAGAACCAAGTTTACTGCCACTTTAGAATTTTTACAGGCTGTAAAGCCTTTTATTAAGTTAGGCTATAAAGGGTTAGCTGTTAAGAAAACAGAATTTAATGCTGCGATGTCGTATGTGTTGAATAATGCGATTACGGGAACTGAACCTAACTTTGTAGTTGACTATCCAAATGCTTTAGTAAGTCGTGGAGGTTTATCTGGTGTGCTAAACCCAACGTCTGATTTAGCAACTGCTGGAGAAGTAACTTTTGGTTGGGATGATAACTCTGCCGAAGGTAACGCTAATACTACTGACAAAGCAATGTTGATGGTTTATAATCCATCAAAAAAGGAATCTATTTCTTTACTTGATGGTGCGGACAGAACAGTAGGTTCTCAAATTGTTCCAATCCCAACAACTTATGCAGGAGATACAGTAGAGTTATTTATGGCTTTTATTACTGCTGATGGTAGTCAAGTATCAAACAGTATTTATTTAGGCTCTGGTACAGCTAATTAATGCTTGGTGTTTTTATTTGGAAACCGCTCTAATCGAGCGGTTTTTTTTATGCTATATTTGTTGCTCTATTTATTAATAGTTGTTGCTAATCTTCTCTTTTTATATGTTTTTTGTATGCTATTTGTTGCCCAAATGCAGTAGTACCAATGGATATAGGGTTAGTTAAATATTGTATCGGGAAGTAA
>NZ_JADOET010000020.1 GCF_015645385.1 Winogradskyella marina | reverse complement strand
AAAAAAAAAAAAAACTCTGAATATAACAAAAAAAGAGGCTGTCTAAAAAAGTTAATTCTATTGTCAATTTGAGCGTAGTCTAAAAACCTAATGCTCTAGATTTAAAGACATTTCGACGGCGCTCAATGTGACAAAAAGTAGTTTTTTAACTTTTTAGACAGCCTCTTTAACTATATAAAGGAAACTTATTTGTTATTTATCACTAACCTAAAGCCTTCTCCATGAATGTTTAAAATTTCAACATTTGGGTCTGGTTTTAAGTATTTACGTAATTTAGCAATATACACGTCCATACTTCGCGATGTAAAATAGTTGTCATCTCTCCATATTTTTGTTAATGCTAATTCTCTTGGCATTAAATCATTTTCGTGTAGTGCCAATAAACGCAATAATTCATTTTCTTTAGGTGATAATTTAGAAGGTTCTTCACCATCAAATTTAAGGAAACGCAGTTTAGAATTCAGATCGAAACGACCAATCTTAAATTCAAATTGTTTGCTATCTGCAACGGTATCTTTGGCTTTACGCTGCATAATCGCTTTTATTTTCATTAACAAAACTTCGCTATCAAAAGGTTTGTTGAGGTAATCGTCTGCTCCTACTTTATAACCTTTTAATACATCCTCTTTCATGGCTTTAGCCGTTAAGAATATAATTGGCACGTCTTCATTTTTTTCTCTGATCTCCTTAGCTAAAGTAAAACCATCTTTATAAGGCATCATGACATCTAAAATACATAGATCGAAGTCGTCCTTTTTGAACTTTTCAAAACCTTCCATCCCATTTTTAGCATGGACAACGTCGTAATCGTTCATCATTAAATAATCTTTTAAAACAGTTCCAAAATTTGGATCGTCTTCTACTAAAAGAATTTTTTTGTTTTGTTCTTCCATAATTCGTTTTTATGATATTAACGGCATCTTTATAATAAAAGTACTGCCTTTTCCTTTTTCACTTTCTACTGATATATGACCTTGATGGTCTTCTACTATTCTTTTTACATAAGCCAAACCTAGCCCATGACCTTTAACATTGTGTACGTTTCCAGTGTGTTCTCTATAAAATTTCTCGAACACCCTCTTGGCAACTGCCTTTGTCATTCCATTACCTTGATCTACCACTTTTATAAGAATATTGTTTCCTACGTTTTCGGTGTGTACATCTATTTTAGGTGCACCATCCGAGTATTTAATGGCATTATCTAATATGTTGACTATTACATTTGTAAAGTGCGTGTCGTTAGCTAAAATTGATGTTCTATCAGCATTTAAATGTGTTTTAACATACCCTTGTCTGTCTTCAACTATAAGTTCTACATGCGTTATGGCATCTTCTACCAAATCGTTTGTATCTAAGCGCTCTTTACTAATATTTAATTCGTTCTTTTCTAATTTTGAAATACGCAATACATTTTCTACTTGCGCATGCATACGTTTATTTTCATCTTTTATCATTCCTAAATAACGCAACACTTTCTCTTTATCGTTGATTATTTTTGGGTTTTTAATAGAATCTAAAGCCAAATTAATCGTCGCAATTGGTGTTTTAAATTCGTGCGTCATATTATTGATAAAATCCGTCTTAATTTGTGAAATTTGACGTTGTCTTATTAACTGATAAATGGCACTAGCATAAGCAATAATTATAATACCTGTAAAGATGATAGACAAAATTATCATCCATAAAACAGATTCTAACAAGAACTTTTTTCTATCAATAAAATCGATATAAAGTTTGTAACTGCTCTCGTTGTTATTATCTAAAAACACATAGACACCATAAGCTGTTTCATCTACTAATTCAAAATTCTCTGATCTTATTTTAGTTGCCAAATCATCATCGTAAATAGCAAATTCAAAATTAAGATCTATTCCTTCAGATCTGAGTTCTCGTCTAAGTAAGGTTTCAACTTGCTTTGCTGTAACACGTTTATAAACGGGTTTATCTTTTAACAATGTTTGAAATGTATCTTCATACGCCTGCCTATCTAAAGCAGATAAAGAAGAATACTCTCGCAATCGTGTTTCTGGATCCATACGTCTAATACCATCAATGCTGGTATTATTATAGGTTTCAGTAACGCGTTCGCTAGATAGTTTACTAATGTTAAAACTGTCTGCATCAATTTCAAAGAACAATGATGGCACTTTAAAACGCTCTTCTAAAATCGTGTTTCGGTGTATTATGGTTTTATCATTATCTTCTTCAGTAGCTATAAATAACTGTTTTATAATAGCAGAATCGGCCTTATTATCTTTTCTTAAATAAGGTTGAAGTTTCATAAAATAATCGCGATACTCGTAATCTTCAATAGCTTGAGATACTAAGCTTAGCGATCGTTTTACACTAAATGTAAAATTCTTCTTCTCGTTTTCTAAACTATTGTTTATAAAGAATAATTGTACAAAAATAATACCTATAAGAGATAAACTCATTAGTATTACCAATAACACGAATAGCTTTTTGCCCATCAGTCAAATTTAACATTTTAACATTTAGTATAAATTAGGTTTAACCTAACGTTAACAAAACAATGTCTATAATTAGTGTTTTAACTTTTTAAGTAGTGTATTGTGAATTTTAAGCGCTTGTTTTTTAGCATCTTCTAAATCATTATTAACAATAACAAAGTCAGATTGTTCTACCTTGTCGGCATCAGACCATTGATTATTAATTATAGACTTTACTTTTTCTTTTGAAACGTTATCGCGTTTCATAACGCGTTGAATTCGTAAGTCTTCATCTGCAACTACTGTGATTATATAGTCGTATTGGCTTTGAAGATTGTTTTCAAAAATAATCGCCACTTCTTTTATAACATATGCTGCATCTTGCTTATTTAACCAGCGTTTAAAATGTGATGCGACTTTTGGATGCACAATGGCATTCATTTTAGCAAGTAAGGTTTTATCACTAAAGATTTTAGACGATAAATAAGGCCTATTTAACACATTGTTTTCATAGGCTTTCTCACCAAACAAATGAATTAACTTACGTTTAATTACTTTAGAGCGATTCATTAAAGCTTTTGCTTCGTCATCAGCTATATACACAGGGATTCCGTATGACTTAAAGCACTTTAAAATAGTGGATTTACCACTTCCTATTCCGCCTGTTAAACCTATTACCATATTACAATTCGATAAAGTCTATTTGTTTTTGCCTGATATATATATGCTTTACAAATTCTGGCTTATTAACCACTTTTGGTACTAAAAACGTTTGATTTTCCTCCAATTCTGCATAGTTACATTCTACTCTAAAATCTATAGCTTTTACAGCGTTATAATTTTCTAAATCTACATAATACGAAAGCGCAACCGTTTTAGGAAAGTAATTAATTTCAACATTTTCTGGTTGATTCACAATAATAATTGGCACCTCAATTGTCCCTTCTGTAAAGCGAACAACATCTCCTGATACTTCTATTGTTTTAGGAAAAACATCAATATTGTCGTAAGCTGAGACATCTAATTTTACTGTATTTTTTATGTCACTATTTATGTCGTTTAAAACCAATTCCTTTGTGGATATCGAATTAATTTTGTTTACTTCCTCTTCGGAACCTACAACTTTTACACTATCAACATTAAGACTAAATTCTTCTTTTAAATCGTAACCTACGGCATAATTAACAGCACTTTTTAGCGTCACCGGAACTGACTTTGACGCTCTTTTAGAGTACGCAATTAAAAGCGTATCTGGCAGTATTGAAATTAAATCATATGCATTTCCCAGCTGATCCTCTATAAGGTATTGATGTTTTAAGACATCGAAAACAAAGCTATTTGGTGTTATAGTTACTTCATTTTGTGCGTTTACTTGAAGTTCCTTAGAATTGTTGAATACAAATGGAATTAATGAAAACCCTTTAGCTTCTACATAAGCTTGAAGATAGTTTGCCGAATCGTTTTTTATTAAAATTTCATCATCAATATTAACTAAGTTAACTTTTAAGTTTATAGTTTGTTTATAGTCATTAGAAAATTTAGAAAAAATTAAAAACACAAATGCTATTATAATGAATAGCATAAACCGCTTAACGTTTTTCTTTTTTAAATGGTCTAGTATGTTTAAATTCTTCTTTTGATTCATTTAAAATTTAAAAAAATAGTTGTGGAAATGCCTCTTCAGGATGCTTCCTTAGGATAACTAAATTAAATGTCGATTTTAAAAAGCCGTAACCATAGCCAAAAAACTGGATTACAATAGCCAATAACGCTTGAAACGCAACACTAAGACTTCGATTTGCTATTAAAGCTATTATAAAAGCTACAGCAAAATACAATCCGTAAACATATAATAATAAATTAATTTGAAAAACGGCTAATAGTATTGAAACAATACAACCTAAGCTAAATAATGTAGGAAACCAATACACTAAACTTTTTGAATTTGGATGCCATTGGTTAAGAATAGGCCTGACCATTCCAAATTTATGGACTTGCATATAAAATTTAGACCAAGAAATACGTCGTTTGTGATACACAATAGCATTTTGAATTAACGCTGTTTTAAAACCTAAATTTTGCAACCTTAAGGATAAATCGGGATCTTCACCAGGATGAATCTTACCAAATCCACCAGAAGCTTTAAAAGCTTTTTTAGATAAACCCATATTAAAACTTCTAGGTTGAAAGTCTTCTACCTTTTGTTTTCCACCTCGTATACCACCTGTGGTAATAAAAGACGTCATTGCAAAATTAATCGCTTTTTGAAGGTTTGAAAATGACCTATGTGCTGCATCTGGACCTCCAAAACAATCATAATATGACGTTGCTAAAAACCTGTTGACTTCTATCAAGTAATTTGAAGGTAGCAACACATCTGAATCTAAAATAATAAAGTAATTCCCTTTAGCCTTTTGCATGCCATAATTGCGAGAATCTCCAGGTCCAGAGTTTGGTTTAAAGTAATACGAAATATCTAATTGATTGTTAAATTGAGTAATAACTGCTTCAGATGTTTGGGTTGAACCATCTTCTACAATTACAATTTCATACGCGTGTTCCCCTTCAAAATTTAAAAAACTTTCTAATAGCTCTTTAATCTCGTCTGGTCTATTATAAACAGGGATAATAAATGAAAAATCAATGGCCTTCATATACCACAAAGGTAATTAAACCAATTACAACTTTTATAGAAACTATGGCTTATATAGATTCTGCAAAAAAATCCAATAGATGTTTACGTCGTCTTATTATTCATTTCAAATTAAAGCATAAAAAAAGCCGCTATAATTAGCGGCTTTTCTGTAATTAAAAAGTGTCTAAGATCTATTGCTTAATCACTCGTATTGTTTTAGTCACATTTGCAATAGTTACTTTAACAAAGTAAGTACCATTTTGTAAATGAGACATATCTAAATCACTATCAACAGTATTAGGAGTTGCTCTTAATACTTCTTGACCTAGCATATTATACATTGCCACTTGCTCTATAGTGTTTTGAGCATTTAACGATAATGTATTTTTCACTGGGTTTGGATAGTACGTAAAAGTAGCGTCGTTTTCAACATTACCTACGCTTAAAGTCACTTGATCAAAAACTTCAATACCAAATGTTCCTTCAGCAGCTGATCCCCATCTATCTACTTGAATATAATAGGTCTCTCCTTCGGTTAAATCAGTTAAAGATAAAACAGATAAAAAGTTACCAACAACTCCACCGTCTTGGTCACATCCTAACTCTGCTCCTATTGTGGTTGCATCTGCACAATCCGTTGGTGCTTCATAAACTGCTATCTCTGTATCCGTATGCGTACCACCTGCAATATCTGTACTTACTTGAACCTCACCAGAAGCTGGTGCTACAAAGGTAAACCATACTGAAGTATCAATACCTCCATTAAAACAACTTCCTTCTACTTCATCCAACTCACCTGTTGCTCCAATAGTAGTATAAGCATCACCTGTTGAACTAGCATCTACAGTTAAAGCAATAGCATCACAAATATCATCATTTGCAGGAGGACACGCTTCTTGTGTTATAGCATCACTTGTTTGCTCACAAGTTGCATCATTATCATCTGAAATTGTTATCATAACTTCCGTACCATTTACATAAGGGCCAAAAGTTAAAGTTGTCGCTTCCGTCGCTGCTTGAGCATCACTACCTTGATCATCAGTAATTGTAATATCTGTAGCTGTTCCCATATCTGTAATATCTACTTCAATGTTAAATCCACCACTAGTTTCACAATCACTAACGACACTGTATGTTGCCGTTGCATTAGTACATGTTGGAGGTGCCTCACAAGTAATTGCTAATTCAAATGTACCAGTACTAGTTAAATTATAACCTTCAACAGCAATATAATATTGCGTACCTGCTACTGAAGTAAAAGTAGTTTCTGCCTCGAAATCCAAAAAACCACCACACTCATCATAACCTGCAGCAACTGCATTTAAACTTCCAGAAGTTCCAGTAAACACAAATAATTCTGTATCAAAGTCTGTATTCATACAAGTAGACACAGTTACAATATCTCCTGTACCCATAAAACTATACCACACATTTGGTGAATCTATATCTGCATCCGTATCTATTTCAACATTAGCATCACCTTCATCCATAGTAGCATATGTCGTATCACCGCTAACAGTATCACCACATACTATAGCAATAGCGTTTGCAAAATCATCATTTGCCGGTGGCAAAGGAGCAGTGACTGTTAATACACCAGAAATGTTTGTAGTTCCATCCCAGGCACCACCATTACTTCCATCAGCCAAAATACCGCCATACATATATGGACCAGCATTTAAACTGAAGCGACTTGCATAATAATAGGTACCTTCCGATAAACCAAGATCAACCATGTTTACAGCATATTCGTCATTATTTCCTACTTCTGCTTCAAATGTCGCAACCTCCCAAGTCCAATCTTCTGTAGATGGATCTGTATCTGTAGTACTGTAACCAATCCAAACGTCTATACCTGCTGCAGCCTCTCCAACTGTGGTGTCAGTTAAACCCGCTTCGTAAGCTTGAGCATAAACCATCTGATCTGCCGCTTCAGTTTCAGCAAATGTTAACGTCGCTGGCCATTGTAAGTTGTAATAATCTAATGTATTTGCTGCATTAGGGCAAAAATCTAAAACTGAGTCTAACACTACATCACACGTATCTTCACTTTCATTTTCCAATGTTAAAACTACTGGTGTTCCTGTTGGAAATGGCCCAACAGTAACTTCCCCTGTAGCTGTAACTGTTGTAGAAGCAACACCTGCATCATTGGTAATTTCAAGATTAACAGAACTTCCTAAGTCGGTTACATCTACTAAAATTGAAAATTGTGAATTGTCACAATCGTCAACGGCAACTGCACTATCTATTTCAGCTGCATAACAAGACGGAATTGCATCATTTACAAACTCATCTACTGCGAGGTAAAATCTATCAGTATCAGTAGCAACTATAGCTACATAAATATCAGAACCAACATATGCAGACAAATCGTATTCATAAAACGTGTAGTCTCCACCTGCTGCTGAAGTTGCAGCCGTTTCACTAGCAATTAAATCAGTAAAGTCTGCAGCTGCAGTACCTGTCGTAGACACCTTTACTTCAAAAGTTTCTGTGAAGAAAGTACCATCGCTTCCTGCATAAAAACTAACGCGATCACTGATGCCACTTGTTACTGTAAACTGTGGAGTGATTAAATAATCTTCATGAGCTGCAGATTCCCAATGAATTCTTGCATGTCCCGCTCCTGCTTGTGGATAACTAGTTACATGTTCCCAAGTATAAGAACCACCATCTTCATTTAATACTGTCCATGTAGCTGGAATTTCTGTATCAAAGCTTTCGGTAAATTGCGCATTAGATTGCCAGCAAAAAGCAACCAATGCAAATAACATTAATGTAATTTTTTTCATAAAAAATATAATTTAGGTTAGTAATTCTTTAAAAATATGTTAATTCTATAGAAGATAGTGAGGTTTAACCCTCAAATCGCTGAAACGTATATAATGTCGACAAATAACAACAAATTTCCAATTTGTAAGAAAACCTAAACAAATTCTAAAGTTAAAACAGACAAAAGCCATTAAACAAACTGCTTAATGGCTTTTTGATAAGGTGATATTATGATTAACTATTGGTTATCTACGAAGGCTTCCAAAACTCCCTCACTGACTCCCATGTTGCTAAACCCTCCATCATTATATAAATTCTGTAATGTTACACGTTTGGTTAAATCACTAAATAAAGTGATTGTATAATTAGCACAGTCCATTGCCGTTGCATTTCCTAAAGGAGACATTTTTTCTGAATATGCTATGAAACCGTCAAACCCTTTAACTCCGCTACCAGCTGTTGTTGGCGTCGGTGATTGTGAAATGGTATTTACACGTACTTTTTTGTCTCTTCCAAAGAAATATCCAAAACTTCGTGCAATGCTTTCTAAATAGGCTTTGTTTTCTGCCATATCGTTATAATCCGGAAATACACGTTGTGCCGCCATATATGTTAAAGCTACAATACTTCCCCATTCATTCATAGCATCTGCTTTATAAAGGGTTTGCATCACTTTATGAAAAGACATGGCCGAAACATCTGTTCCTTTTTGAGTCCATGCATAATTTTGATCCGTATAGTGTTTTCCTTTTCTAACATTTATGGACATACCTATAGAATGTAACACAAAATCTATTTTACCTCCTAAAATCTCCATTGATTGTTCTACTAGCTTTTTAAGATCATCTTCTGAAGTTGCATCTGCAGGAATAATTTGAGAACCCGTTTTTTCTGCTAGTTCATCAATTTGTCCCATACGTATAGATACTGGTGCATTGGTTAAAACAAAGGTGCCTCCTTCTTCATGTACACGTAGTGCTGTTTTCCACGCAATAGAATTTTCATCTAAAGCTCCAAATATTATTCCTCTCTTTCCTTTTAGTAAATTATAAGACATATGGTTGTTGTTAGGTGTTAGTTATTAATTGTTAAAATTTAATTTTATTTTCTAGTGCTTCGATAATTTGATTTTTATCATTGATCCAGTGTCCGTTTCTGTACGAGATTATACCATAAACCTTATGGTAAAAGGTGTCTCCGTTTTTAGGAGCTACAGAATTGGGGTCCGGAAAAATATACGTTGGTACACATTCATCATTAACAATAATATGATCTACATCACATGGATCTTCCTTTTCTGCACAAGCTAGAATCAAAAAACTCCCTAAAATAAATACGATTACAATGTATGATTTCACCTTTTAAAATTAAACAATTAAATCAATTTAGCAATTGTTTAGCATGAGCCATAGCAGAATCTGTAATGTCTAAACCTCCAAGCATTTGAGCGATTTCTACAATACGCTCATCTTCTTTTAATTTTTTGAGTTGTGTATGTGTAACATCCTCTGCATCTATTTTAAATACCTTAAAATGTGAATTTCCTTTTGCTGCAATTTGCGGCAAATGGGTAATAGTAAACACTTGCATACTCTGACTCATTTGCTTCATAATTTCTCCCATTTTGTTAGAGATTTCACCAGAAACACCTGTATCTATCTCATCGAACATTATTGAAGGTAACTGAATGTATTCTGCCAAAATAGATTTTATTGCTAACATAATTCGCGATAATTCTCCACCTGAAGCAGATTTTTTAAGCTCATTAAAACTAGAGCCTTTATTCGCCATAAATAAAAACTGTAAGCCATCTTTTCCATTTTTAACAAATTGGTCTAAAGACTCTAATTCCACTTTAAATTTGGCATTTGGCATACCTAATTCTGATAAAAGTGTTTCTAGTTTTGAAACAAACGTCGGAATTATTTTTTTTCTTTTCTTATGAATTTTTAAGGCGGTTTGATTTAACTTTTCTATTGCCTTTTCAATCTCTTCCTCTTTATCAATAATACTTTGGTCTAAGCTTTCGGTATTATCAATCTTTAGTTTTAAATCGTTTTTAATTTGAATTAAATCTTCAATTTCTGAAACAGAATGTTTTTGGAACAAATTATTTACAACTTGAAGCGTGTTATTAATACGCTCTAATTCTTGCGGATCTGTGGTTAGATTTTCTTCAAGGTTATCTAGTTCTATAAGAATATCATCTAACTCAATTCCTATACTGACCATACGCTCTTTCAAGGATTCATATGGTTTTCCGAAATTTGCGATTTTAGACAGTTCTTGTTTTGTAGCATTAATTTGGTCTACCACACCAAGTTCTTCTGCGTTTAAAATGGCTTTGGTGCTACTTAGTTTCTCACCAATAATCTCAACATTATTTAGTTCTTCGTATTGCGTTTCTAGATCTTCAAGGTTAATCTTTTCTAAATTAACTTCATTTAATTCATTAGATAAAAAGAGATTGTAATCGTACTCTTTTATTAATTCGGCTTTAGACAATTTTAAACTTTCTAAAGCTTTTTGAAGTGTTTTAAATGTCGATAATTCTTTAGAAAAAGTCTCTAAATTTGATTTATTTTCTGCTAAGGCATCAATAACTTTAAACTGGTAATCGTCTTGTGTTAACTGCTGCGTTTGGTGTTGTGAATGAATATCTATAAGATAACCACTCAACGCTACTAAACTCTCTAAGGTTACAGGGGTATCGTTAATAAAGGCTCTAGATTTTCCGGAAGGTAAAATTTCTCTTCTAATAATGGTTTGCACATCATAATCTAAATCTAAGGTTACAAACAGTGATTTTAAATCGTAATTGGCAATATCAAAAATAGCTTCAATTATACATTTTTCGCCTGTATTTTTCACCTGACTTAAATCGGCTCGTTTCCCTAAAACTAAAGACAAACCACCTAGTAAGATGGATTTTCCAGCTCCTGTTTCACCAGTAATAATCGTTAAACCATTATTAAATGCAACGTTTAACTCATCGATGAGTGCGTAATTTTTTATGTAAAGAGATGTTAACAAGTGCTTATAATTATGTATTACAAAATTAAGATTTTAAGCCAAGTAGAGCGTCATTATTTTTTGAAATATATTAAAGCAACTAAAGAATGTCTACTTGTAGCATTATTCTTTTAAAAACCAGACAACTGAAAAAAGTCTAATACGTAATAGTCCTCCACTTTTGAGAGTGCATTGGAGCCACTCTGTTTAATATATCTACAGCGTTGGTAATATTAATCTTTGGTCCACCAGAAAGAATATCTAATATTTCATCGGCTTTGGCATCAAAAAACACACGCATTAAAAAAGAGTTTGGTCTAGCTCTGTGCACATTTTGCAAATCATCTAATACAGAAATTATTTGCGCCTTTCCGTTTTTTGTATCTGTATTCATAATATCTAAGGCATCTATGTGATATTTGTACAACGCTAACCTCATGTCTTTAAATGTTGGCGACATTAAATTATCAATTAAAGCAAAGCGCGATTGTAATCCATCTTCTAATTTCCAACCTTGACCATTAAGATGTTGAGAATAGCTAGCGATTGTTTGTGCTTGTTTAAAATACTGATCACCTCCATTAAGCTCAAAAGTATCCGCATCCATTCCTAAAATCATATATACATGAAACGCTAACACGGAAATTAAGTTAGATTCGAACTGGCTTTCGTTAAAAACCAAATTTTGAAATTCTAAATATTCAAAATTAAAATTCCTATCGTTATAATTATACACAGGCGAACTATATGTAGAATTAAAAATAGGCCTAGAAGAAGACACTTGTAGCGATGCTGAAATCATATTATTACTATGCTGAGACACATTAATAACCATACTACAATTAATACGCTCTTGCGGACTAAACGTTTGTCTTGTCCATTCTGTATTATTTACAAACTCAGTAAGTTGTTTTTCTAATGTTCTATATACAACATCATTTTCGTTTCCTGTTTGTTGTGCTATAACATTGACTGTACAGTTTAACTCTTGTGAAAACGATACAGCGGTCAATAAAAAAGCAAGTATAAATAATAGGTTACGCATGAGTTTGTTTTAAAATAAGGTGCATTAAATCTTGAGCAACGTCTGCTTTTGATTTTAATTCATTTTCTATAATATCGTTAGAAGACGTTATAAATGTAACTTTATTTGTTGACACACCAAAACCTGCTCCTTTATCTTGTAAAGAATTTAGCACAATAAGGTCTAAATTCTTAGACTTTAATTTGCCTTTAGCATGTTCTAATTCATTATTAGTTTCTAGAGCAAAACCAACTAAGAACTGATTTTTTTTAATCGCGCCTAACGACTTTAAAATATCTTTCGTTTTTTCTAACTCAATAGTTAACGTCGTTTCTTTCTTTTTTATTTTCTGAGTCGCTACATTCTTAGGTCTATAATCTGAAACTGCAGCAGAAAGAATAGCAATATCTGAAGTATTAAAATGCTTATGAACTTCGGTATACATATCTTCTGCACTGACTACAGATTTTACTGAAATAAAATTACTAGAGACGCTTTGCTGTGTTGGACCCGTAACTAAAATGACCTCAGCTCCTAATTTTGATGCTGCTTTGGCTATTGCAAAACCCATTTTTCCGCTAGAGTGATTTCCTATAAAACGTACAGGATCTATTGCTTCATAGGTTGGGCCAGCAGTAATTAAGACGCGTTTACCTCGCAATGGTAACTGCTCTAAAACATCATTTTGAATAAAAGCAACGATGTCTTCTGGTTCTGCCATTCGACCTTCACCGACTAATCCGCTAGCGAGTTCACCTGTTCCTGCAGGAATCATTTTATTGCCAAATGACGCTAACTTTTTAAATGACGTTGTGGTAGACTCATGCTTATACATATCTAAATCCATTGCTGGTGCAAAATACACTGGACATTTTGCAGAAAGATAAGTTGCTAAAAGCATGTTATCGCAAACACCATTTGCCATTTTAGCCATTGTATTGGCAGTGGCTGGAGCAATCACAAAGATATCTGCCCAAAGGCCTAAATCGACATGGTTATTCCATACTTGGTTATCATCTTCCTCGTCAACGAAAGAGGAATATACCGGATTTTTTGATAATGTAGAAAGCGTAAGTGGAGTTATAAACTCTTTAGAAGCAGGCGTCATAACGACTTTAACGTTAGCGCCTGCTTTTATAAATAATCTGACTAAGTTAGCAGATTTATATGCGGCAATGCCAGCAGTAATGCCCAATAAAATATTCTTATCCTTTAGAATAGACATCTAAGGCGTTTTGTTTATGGCTGAGGATCCTCAGTATTTCTGTGATAAATCTTATTATCTAACCACTCTTTTACTGCTAAAGCGTGTGGTTTTGGTAATTTTTCGTAAAACTTAGACACTTCAATTTGTTCTTTGTTTTCAAAAATTTCCTCAAGACTATCGTTATAAGTAGCAAACTCTTCTAGTTTGTCTATTAACTCGCGTCTAATGTCGGTATTAATTTGTTCTGCACGTCTAGAAATAACAGAGATTGCTTCATAGATATTATCTGTTGGAGCATCGATTTCGTTTCTGTTGTAAGTTACTGTACTTACTGGTGCGTCTGTCTTTTTTAAATCCATCGTTTAATGTTTAACTTTTAGTAGTAAACGTATTTAATTGTTGTTGTAATTCTTCTTCCATTAAATTAGCTGCTTCCAAATATTCTGAATTTGGATATGCTTTCTTTAAAGCATTATAATATCCTATAGCATCATTTAATCGGTCTTCTTTTAAGTACTCTACACTTAACACAGCTAAGTTGTAAGCTGAATCAAATCTGTAATAAAAAGCATCATTTCTTAAGGTTGCTCCTGGAAACTCAAGTAAAAAATTATTGAACGCTTTTATTGATGCTTTATACTCGTATATTTTGTTGTACTGCTTAGCTATTTCGTAAGCCTTCTTCTCCAATTTAAAGTCTAACTCTTTAACGAGTTGGTTAGCCTCACCTAAATATGATGATTCTGGATACTGGTTTACAAATAATTGTAATTTTTCTATAGCTTCAATCGTTTCTTTCTGTTCTTTAGAATACACTGGAGAGTTAAAATAATAACCTTTAGCCGCTAAAAATGCTGCTTCTTCAGCTTTCTCACTTTGCGGATAAATATCTGTAAATTTATCAAAGTGAAAACTAGCTTCATAATAACTTCCTAACTTATAAGAACACATCGCATGCATAAAGGTTAACTTTTCCGCTTGCGGTTTCCCTCTGTATTTCTGAAGGATTTGATCTAACAGTCTATATGACTTGTTCCACTTTTCAGCTTCAAACAATTCATTCGCCATTTCAAATTTTGCAGCAGTATCTTCGGACTTCAACGTTTTCTGAAAGTCACTACAAGAAACCAATAAGATGCTAATTAATAATATGTAAATTCCTCTTTTCATAATTTTAAACAGAATGCAAAAGTAAGCATTATTAACGGATTTAAAAAACAATTATTATCCGCTAAAATAAAGGTTGTATCTAAGCTGAATACCTATTTATATAAAGTTTAACTTTTTTCTAAAATTTCTATTTCAGATTTGATAGCTGCTTTTAAGCCATCAGTCGCTTCTACAAGAGGCAAACGCACATGCGATTTTGATATGTTTAAGGTATCTAAAACGGCTTTAACACCTGTTGGATTGTTTTCGGAAAAAATGAGTCTTGTAATAGGCATTAGTTTAAAATGAATATCGTAAGCCTCTTTTGCTTTACGTGCAATTCCAAGTCTAATCATTTCTGAAAACGCTTTAGGTAAAGCTTGTCCTAATACAGAGATAACACCAGAGCCTCCAGCTAATAAAACACCTAAAACTAAATCGTCATCTCCAGATAGTACTAAAAAATCTTTTGGCTTAGAACGCAATAATTCTAAATACTGATGCACATTGTTTCCGGCTTCTTTAACCGCAACAATGTTTGCAAAGTCTCTAGCTAATCGCAATGTCGTCTCTGGAGTCATATTTGTAGCTGTTCTTCCTGGGACATTGTATAAGATAATAGGTTTTGGAGACACTTCAGAAACAGCTTTAAAGTGCTGATAAATACCTTCTTGTGTCGGCTTACTATAATAAGGACATACCGACAATATACCGTCGATGGCAGAGAGATCAGTTGCTTTAATTTCAGCTACAACATTTGTAGTGTTATTACCTCCTATTCCTAAAACTAAAGGAATTCTACCATTATTTATTTTAACTATAAAGTTTATTAACTGCTTCTTCTCTTCTGGTGTAACTGTTGCGCTTTCACCAGTTGTACCACTGATCACTAAGTAATCGGTGCCATTGGCAATATTATACTCCACCAAACGCTCTAAAGCATCAAAATCAATGGTTAAATCTGCGTTAAAAGGTGTAATTAATGCAACACCAGTTCCTATAAATTTGGTCATTATAATTTATTTAAAATATTTAAGTATTTTTTTAATTCTTGTTTAAAAATATTGATATCCTTTAAGCTTACATCGATTATTAAATCGTAAAAACGTTCATCAATTCTAGATATTCCAACTTTAAATTTTGCTTTAGAAGCTGCAGCCATCATATTTAATTGTAAAACCTCGTTTTTATAAAAACAAATCAACATATCATAAGGTTCATCTATAAAAGCTTGTAAATCCTGATTTTTTATAGTGCCTTTCCACCCAAAGTCTTTTGGACTGAAATGCGTATTCCATTTATTATGTTCTAATTTATCGTCTAAGGTAAATGCTACTATTTTATGTTTTGGAGATGTTAAATTTAACTCTTTAAAATACACTCTAAACACTTCAAATTCATGAAATTCACTAGCATTTAAAAGCACTGCTACAGTTTTTATTTTATCATTATTAACGGCAGCCTGACGTGTTGCCAGTAAATTATTGACATATTTTCGATTAGATTTTTCTTTAAATGCTTTTAAAATCATTTACCTTTAGCCTTTGTGCAAATTTAATAAAAGCACTCACATTTTATTATAAACTTCTTATAAGTTATTCAATGACTATTAAACATATTTTAAAACTCTGTTTATTGTTGCTCATTTTTTCTTGTGCATCAACTCACATTTCTAAAATTGAAGGCAAACGAATAGATATCAATGACAGCTTAGCAACCAGTCAAACGATTGAAGATTTTATTTCTCCATATAGGACACATATCAATAAAAATATGGATAGTATAATTTCTTATGCTCCAAAAACCTATTCAAAAATGGATGGAGATTTAAATACAGCTATCGGTAATTTAATGGCAGATGCTGTATTTAGCGAATCAAATCCTGTATTTAATAAACGAACTCAAAAAAACATTGATTTTACACTACTCAATCATGGTGGTATTCGATCTATTATTTCAAAAGGAGATGTGACCATTAGATCTGCTTTTGGAGTGATGCCTTTTGAAAACTCTGTTGTAGTTGTGGCTATAAAAGGAACTCAGGTTAATGAAATGATGGAGTATCTCTCTAAAGCAAAACGCGCACATCCAATTTCTCATCAATTACAATTGACTTTAGATAAAAATTCTGCTGTTAGTTCAGCAAAGGTGCATGGGGAACCTATTGACGTTAATAGAACGTACTATATTGCAACCAACGACTACCTTTATAATGGTGGTGATGGAATGACGTTTTTTCGTCCCAACGAAGGAAAGTATGTTTTAAATTATAAAATTAGAGATGTATTAATTGATAATTTTAAAAAGAAGGACACCTTAAACCCTAAAATCGATCAACGTTTTATAAAATTAGAAGATTAAACTATGAAAAGAAGACATTTTATACAAAAATCTACAGCCGCAACCGTTTTAGCTAGTGTTGGCGGTCTTGGTTTGCAATCTTTTAGTCCTGCTAAAACGAAAAAAATCACCATTCTTCATACAAATGATGTGCATAGCCATATTGATCCCTTTGGACCAGAAGACGGAAGAAACGCCAACAAAGGTGGTGTTGCTAGACGCGCCTCTTTAATTGAATCTATTAGACAAGAAAACCCAAACACCTTATTATTAGACGCCGGAGATATCTTTCAAGGCACACCATATTTTAATTATTATGGAGGTGAATTAGAATTTAAGCTAATGAGTATGCTAAAGTATGATGTAGCTACTATTGGTAATCACGATTTTGATAATGGTATTGATGGATTATATGCACAGATTCCGCATGCAAAGTTTGAGTTTGTTTCCGCTAACTATGATTTTTCTAATACAGTTATGGATACACATGTAAACCCTTACAAAATCATTGTTAGGGACGGCATTAAAATCGGCATTTTTGGATTGGGAATTCAATTAGACGGTTTAGTTAACAAGGACATGTATAAGGAAACTGTATACCATGATCCTATTGAGATTGCACAAGACATGTCTCGTATTCTAAAAGAGGAACAGTCTTGCGATTTGGTCATCTGTTTATCTCATATTGGGTATTATTACAAAAATAATCCTGATAAAGTGAGTGATATTAACGTAGCGAGAGCGACTAAGGATATTGATTTAATTATTGGAGGACATACACATACATTTTTACCAAAACCTACTATTGAAAAAAATAGTATTGGTAAAAACGTATTAGTAAACCAAGTTGGATGCTTTGGTTTATATCTTGGTAAAGTTGATTTTTATTTTGAATCTGGAAAAGGTGTAAGCGCCGAAGGAGCTTCTATTATAGTTTAAAAGTCTCTCGATTTAGAATTATGCATCTAAAGGGTCATCTGTATAAGTAGGAGTTGGCTCGCTTACTTTGTGTTGGGACTGTAAGTAGTAAAAGATAAATGCAACAACTAAAAAGGAAGAATAAATATAACCTAAATTGGCATCATCATATAAAATATAGTAATACGCTAACTGAATAATCTCCGAGAACGCTATAAATATAGATCCTAATAAAAATAACATAGATTTATAATTATTTCGATACATATAGTTAATAAGTGCAACAGATAATAATATCATTACAACAGCATTATAAGTAAACTCTAAGGCATATTCATAAAAAGTAAACGCACCTTCCGTAGTACTAGATATTAATGTCACACAAAAGATATCTAAAACAATTAGTATTATTATAGGAACAGTTAATTGAGATAAAACTGTTTTTAATTTTAAGTAAATACACATTTTTATAATTAGTAGAGCATAAGAAACAATACTAAATGTATTTGCTATATAATATAAGTAATCTATTTGTCCTTCTGGAAGTTCTTCACGGTACCAACCCAATAAACCTAATATTTGGGCAGTGGTAAAAACTACTAAAAACAATGAGAATAATTTAGATTTGTGTTTAGTCCAACCCAAATAAAGCCATGTAAGTAAAACAAAAGCCGTAGCACTTACAATATCACCTTCTTGTTCTAAAGCAAACCCTTGAAGTATAATGTAACTTGCTCCTAAAAGCAATAATACGACCTTTAAAATTTTATTTACTAACATTAATTTATCCCTTAATTAACATCAGCAAATATAAACAATTATTTTACATTTCAACGCACATTTAATGCATTTCATCGAATTAACAATGCGTTTATTGTAGGAATTTACTTCATTTTTTCTAAAAACGCTACTTCTGTTAGGATTTCAATATTCAAATTTTCTGCTTTTGTTCGTTTACTTGGCCCCATTTTATCACCTGCCACAACATAAGATGTTTTAGACGAGATAGATGACGATACTTTCCCTCCATTATCTTCTATAAGTTTCTTAAGTTCGTTCCTAGATATGTTTTCAAAAACCCCTGAAACAACAATAGATTGCCCTTTTAGTTTTTCAGTTTGATTGGCTAATTTTTCTGCTGAGATTTCTAACTGAACTCCAAACTGCTTTAAACGTTCTATAGTTTGCTTATTTTCTTCTGAAGAGAAAAAATCAACCACACTTTCTGCAATACGCTCTCCTATTTCGTCTACGGTTACCAAATCTAAAAGTGAAGCATACATTAGGGCATCAATAGATTTATAATGCTTTGCCAGTTTTTTAGCTACAGTTTCTCCGACATAACGTATACCCAAACCAAATAAAACACGTTCAAAAGGAACTTGTTTAGACAACTCAATACCATTTATCATATTCTCCGCACTTTTTGCAGCCATACGTTCTAACGGAATTACTTGCTCAACGGTTAATTCATATAAATCTGAATAATTATTAATTAAACCTTCCTTAACTAATAACGCAACAGTTTCACCACCCAAACCATCAATATCCATAGCTTTTCGCGATATATAATGTTGAATTCTACCAACCACTTGAGGTGGACACGCTGAATCATTTGGACAGTAGTGCTTTGCTTCACCCTCTAACCTTACCAGTTCGGTGTTACATTCTGGACACAGTGTAATATATTGTGTAGGCTGGGAGTTTTCTGGACGCTTCGTTAAATCAACCGCAATAATCTTAGGTATAATCTCTCCCCCTTTTTCTACAAACACCTCATCTCCTTCTCTAATATCTAACTTTTCAATTTGATCTGCGTTATGTAACGAGGCTCGTTTTACAATAGTTCCTGCCAATTGCACAGGTTCTAAATTGGCAACTGGTGTAATGGCACCTGTTCTTCCAACCTGATATGTAATTTTGTTTAACCGTGTAGAAACTTGCTCGGCTTTAAACTTATAAGCCATAGCCCAACGCGGTGCTTTTGAGGTAAACCCTAATTCGTCTTGTTGGTATAGATTATTCACCTTAACCACTACTCCATCAATTTCGTACGGCAAATTGTGTCTGTGCTCGTCCCAATAATTAATATAGTCTAAAACCTCATCAATAGAATGTACCAGTTTTGCTTCTTGTGGCACTTTAAATCCCCAGGCTCTGGCTTTTTCTAAGCCTTCAAACTGAGATGAAATATTAAGATTGTCCCCTACGATACTATATAATAAACATTCCAATGGTCGTTTAGCAACCTCAGAGCTGTTTTGTAATTTTAAACTTCCTGAAGCTGTATTTCTTGGGTTTTTATAAGGTTCCTCTTCATTTGCAATGCGTTCTTCATTCATTTTTAAGAAACCTTCTATTGGTAAGACTATTTCGCCTCTAATGTCAAAACGGTCTGGAAAATCTCCTTTTAATTGCAGTGGAACTGTTTTAATGGTTTTAATATTCGCTGTTACTTCGTCGCCTTGCACACCATCTCCTCGTGTTACTGCTCGTAACAATTTACCATTTTCATAGGTTAAACTTATGGAAGCACCATCGTATTTTAACTCACAGGTATAACTTACATCACCATCAACCATTTTTTTAACTCGGGTTTCCCAATCCTGTAAGTCTTCTTTTGAATACGAATTATCCAAAGAATACATTCTTAAGTCGTGAACCGTTGTTTTAAAATTCTTTGTGATTGCTCCTCCAACGCGTTGCGTTGGCGAATTGGCATCGAAAAACTCTGGGTGCGCTTCTTCTAAAGCTTGAAGTTCTTTTAATTTTATATCAAAATCGTAATCACTAATTGTTGCGTCATCTAAAATGTAATAATTGTAGTTGTGCTGACGTAGTTCTTCTCTGAGGGCTTCTATTTTTTGTTTTATGTTCATTTTTAAGGGATGTAAATAATACGTTTTATATTTAATACTTCATCAATAAAGAAAGTAACTCTGTATCCTAAATAACCATCACTATTACTCATAACAATGATAATTTCTTTATCATAATAATAGGCTTCTATTAAATCTAAATTAGGCTCATACAAATCTTCATAGTAACGTTTGTCGATTTCAACATATTTGTTACTTAAGTGTAAATTTATTTTGGAAATATAGGTACTCGGAACACCTTCTACTCCAATAACATCGTGGTTATCAATTTGAATAATATTTAAACTATCAGTATCGTATTTGAGTTTTGCTTTAGATGTATCAAACTGAGATTTATGAATTACAACTTCAATATTTTTAGTATACAGACTAATAGAGTCCGAATTAATTCTTTTCGTAAATGGATCATAATCGAAAATGTAATTTAAATGCGTATCACTTTCTAAAAAATCTAAACCAACAATAGTGTCTTTTACTATTTCTGCATTAGAAAGTTTTATATGATAGTATCTTTCTTCTAATTTTTGAAGTTTCAACTTGACTAACTCGTCTTCTCTATCAATAGTAGGAAGTGTATCTATTTCAATTTTATCTTTAACAGTAAGAACAGATTCTTTTTCTTCTTTACAAGAAAAGCAAACCGCAATTATAAATAACAATGCTAAAGTTCTCATTCTATTTCTTTTTTAATTCAAATCCTTCATCAATCAGACAATTCAAAATCCACTATAATCAATAACGATTTTATTTTAAGAGGAAGTATAATCTAAACTCTTCGATTATTAAATCCCTAAGATTTTAAAAAACTTCGAGGACTTTACATCCTTTCAACATTCTATCGTTTCCGTTCAAATCCTTTAATAATTCAACCTTTTTAAATTGAGCATCAACTAATAGTTGTTTTGTTTCTTCACCGAGATATTGGTTAATTTCAAAATAAAGCTGTCCGTTTGGTTTTAATTTTTCAATAGCAAAATTGGTAATCGCTTTATAAAACAACAACGGATTATCATCCTCTACAAATAAGGCCAAATGCGGCTCATTTTCTAAGACATTGGGCAAAATCTCTCGTTTTTCTAATTCGCGTATGTAAGGTGGATTAGAAACGATGATATCAAAAGTGGATTCCGCATCAAGTGCGGAATGACAAGTCTCATCTAAAATACTAGCTTCAATAAAATTGATTTTAACGTTATTTAGGTCTGCGTTTTGTTTCGCTATTTTTAAAGCGTCTTTGCTAACATCTAAAGCATAAATCTTAGCGTTTGGAACATTTTTAGCCAGAGAAATCGCAATACAACCAGATCCTGTTCCGATATCTAAAATGGTAATTGGTTTGGTTTTTGGATCTTGATTTTTGACATTTTGAAGAATGAGAGCTACGAGTTCTTCAGTTTCTGGTCGTGGAATCAATACATTTTCATTCACTTTAAAGGGTAATCCAAAAAATTCGGTTTCGCCTAGTAAATACTGAATGGGTTTTTGTTGTTTTAGGTGTTCTAAAGCTTTAAAAAAGGTATCCGTTTCAGGCTTTGTAATGGCTAACTCTGGTTCTAAGGTCAACTGAATTCTTGGCACATTCAAATAATGTTCTGTGCACAAATAGAAAAAACTATCTACTTCGTGTTTACCGTAAATAGCATCTAATTCGATATGAAATATATTCTGAAGCTCTTTTAAAACCATGACTTACAAATCTTTTAGCATCCAAACAGTGCATGAATAATGTCCTGTGTTTCCCATTGGCTTCTCTAAACTTTTAAAGCCTACTTTTCTATAAAGTTTACGAGCATCAGTCATATAAGGTAATGTTTCTAAATAACACTGTTTAAATCCAGCTTGCTTAGCAAACTCCAGGCATGTTTTCATCATTTCAGCTCCCAAACCTTTTCCTCGAGCTTCTGACATAAAATACATTTTTTGAAGTTCGCAAACTTTGCCTTCATGGTTATCTAATGGTGAAATTCCTGCGCCTCCAATGATATCATCACCGTTTTCAACTACAAAATATGCTTTTTTCTTATCGCTATAGGTTTCCGTCATGCAATCGAGTGCTGCGTCTTCATAGGCTGTACCAACTTTTGGCGCACCCATTTCTATTAAAACCTCCCGTATGGCTTTCGCTATTTTAGGGTTGTCTTTAACTTCAATTTCTCGAATAACAATAGTATCTTTACGCACTTAATTATCTTTTTTTTTAGCAAAACCAAAAATACGTATAAAAACAATTTTATGTTTAAAAGACTCTTAATGTTTTCCCTAACTTTTACACTACTTTTCAACTGTTCTTTTACCAAAAAGCCAGAGTTTGTAAGATTAGAGAATTTTAAAGTTATAGACTCTAATTCAAAACACGTAACCATAAAAACAGAAGCGTTATTTTTAAATAAAAATGATGTTGGTGGCACTTTAAAAACAGACGATCTTAAGGTGTTTATTAATGATTTAGAGTTAGCTTCTGTAGTATCAGATGAGTTTGACGTTCCTAAACGAGAGAGATTCACTATTCCACTAACCGTTAAAGTTGCAACTGAGAGCCTTGTAAATGACAAGAATCTTGGAAGTCTTTTAGGAAGTTTAATTTCGCAAAGCCTAAAAGTGCATATCAAAGGCGATATAAAATATAAGATTATGGGATATTCCTCAACATATTCTGTAGATGAAATTCAAGATGTAAAAATTAAGTTCTAATTGAACACTCACGAAATCTACATATCACGCTGTTTGCAAATTGCCAAAAACGGATTGGGAACTACAAGACCAAATCCTATGGTTGGTGCTGTAATCGTTTATAACGATAGTATTATTGGTGAAGGGTTTACAAGCAAATATGGTGGTCACCATGCGGAAGTCAATGCCATAAATTCTGTAAAAGACAAGTCTCTTTTAACCAAAAGCACACTTTATGTAACGCTTGAGCCTTGCAGTCATTATGGAAAAACACCTCCTTGTAGCGATTTAATTGTTACACACAACATCCCAAATGTAGTTATTGGTTGTGTTGATGATAACCCGGAAGTAGCAGGAAAAGGCATTGCTAAACTAAAAGCTTCTGGCTGTAATGTCACTGTTGGAGTTCTGGAAGCAGAATGCAAAGCACATCACAAACGGTTTTTCACATTTCACAATAAAAAACGTCCTTATATTATATTAAAATGGGCAGAAACTAGTGATGGTTTTATCGCTCCTATGACTAAGAACAAAAAAGAACCCGTTTGGATTACGAATACATATTCGCGTCAATTAGTACATAAATGGCGTGCTGAAGAACAGGCTATATTGGTTGGAACCAATACAGTAATTGAAGACAATCCGAGTTTAACGGTTAGAGATTGGCCTGGCGCGCATCCGATTAGAGTCGTTTTAGATAAGCGTTCGAAGTTAGATTCTACCTATACTGTATTTAATGATGAGGCTAAAACCATTAGAGTTACAAATAAAAACATCGATTTTGAAAACCCGGTAGCAATTCAAATTATCGATTTATTATATCAACAAAACATTAATTCTATAATTATTGAAGGTGGTGCAAAAACGCTTCAAACCTTTATTAATGAAAACCTATGGGACGAAGCACGGGTTTTTATTGGTAATTCTGAATTTGAGAACGGTACAAAAGCACCAAAATTGAAAGGCCAATTAATTTCGGAACATGAGATTTTAGATGATAAACTAAAAATTCTCAAACCTATACAATAGATTTATCAGGTCTTAATAGCATATAAAGAATAGACAAACTTAATAAGTACAAAACTCACCTGTTCAATAGACAGGTACTCAATGTAACAAACGGCAAATGATTAAAACATTAATTTTCGATTTTGGTGATGTATTTATCAACTTAGATAAAAAAGGTGCCATGCAAAATGCTTTAGACATTTTTAATCTAGAGACTTTTGAAGATGATATGATAACTACTAATGAACACTATGAAGTTGGAAAAATTTCGACTGTAGAGTTTCTAGAGTTTTATAAAACTAAGTTTTCAACAATTAATGAAACCAAACTTATTGACACTTGGAACTATATTATAAAAGACTTCCCTCTGCATCGGTTAGAGTTTATTAAAAAGTTAGCAAATCAAAACGACTATAATCTCATTTTGTTGAGCAATACGAACGATATGCATATTGATTTTGTAAAAGAAACAGTCCCTTTTTTTGATGAATTTAAAAATTGTTTTGATGCCTTTTACTTATCGCAAGAAATTAACCTAAGAAAACCAAATACAGCTATTTTTGACTTTGTCCTAAAAGAAAACAACCTTACTGCTAGCGACTGTTTATTTGTTGACGATACTAAAGATAACACCGACACAGCTGATGCCATGGGTTTTTACACATGGAATATAGATGAAACCAAAGAAGATGTTGTAACACTCTTTGAAACTAAAAAATTGTTGTTTTGATTTATTTACTGATTAGTATTCTATCGTCTACAGCAATTTTTGTAGTCTTTAAACTCTTTAAAAAATATGAGATTAATATTCTTCAAGGTATTGTTGTTAATTACTTTACAGCTTCAACATTAGGGTTTTTACTTTATAAAGGATCAATTTCACCTACAGAAATCATAGCGTCTGGTTGGTTTATTCCTGCAATTGCTCTAGGGTTTCTATTCATTGCTATTTTTAATGTTTTAGGACTAACAGCACAGAAAAATGGTCTTTCAGTAGCTTCTGTGGCTAGCAAAATGAGCGTTATTATTCCCGTTATTTTTGGCATTATTGTATTTAATGAAAGTATTGGAGCTCAGAAAATAATCGGAATCATACTAGCTTTGATTGCTGTATATCTAACCGCTGTAAAACCAAAAGAAAACGTGGTGCTTACGCAATCCATTTATTTACCAATACTTTTGTTTTTAGGTTCTGGTATTATTGACACCTCAATAAATTATTTTGCACCAGATGATAAAATCGCACTATTTTCTTCAACAATCTTTACAATGGCAGCAATTATTGGTACCACACTTTTAATAGGAAAACGTATAAAGTCTAAAATAAAATTCAACTTTAAAAGCATTCCTTTAGGTATCGCTTTGGGTTTAGTAAATTATTGCTCCATTCATTTTTTGCTAATGGCATTGCGCTTAGAAAACACTGAAAGCTCAACCTTATTTACCATTAATCATATTGCGATTCTAGCCCTTTCAACATTAACTGGTCTTATACTATTTAAGGAGAAAATATTTAAGATGAATTGGGTAGGAATTATTTTAGCCTTAATTTCAATAGCCTTAGTAACTTTAGCATAATGGAAGAAGACGTATATAAAACTATAACAAACCCAGGACAAGGTGAATTATTTAAAGACAAGAATAGCAAGTTCTACGGATTCACTTTCCCTGTTACAAATGAAGACCAAATAAAACAACATCTAGACGATTTAAAAAAAGAACATTATGCCGCCAGACATTGGTGTTACGCCTACCAAATAGGTACAGAAAACATTCAATACAGAGCCAATGACGATGGAGAACCTAACAATTCTGCGGGAATGCCCATTTATGGTCAAATTCAATCTTTTGAAGTCACCAATATTTTAATCATAGTTATTAGATATTATGGAGGTGTAAAACTTGGTGTTGGTGGTTTAATAAATGCATACCGAACAGGAGCGCAATTAGCCTTAGAAGCTTCAAAAATTGTTGAAAAAACAATAAATAAAGAATTTCAACTCAAATTTGAGTATAAAAACATGAGCAAAGTGATGCGTTTATTGAAAGAAAATGACGTTGAAATCACAAATCAGATTTTAGAACTCGATTGTTTGCTAAAGATATCTGTCAGAAAAAACAACAGCTCTAAAGTATTTGATCTTTTTAGTCAATTTTACGGAGTTGACATCAAAGAATTATAACGAATAATCTTGCAGTTTATCTAAAAGATATTTTGGACAACGCGTAGGTCGGTTCCGTTCCGTATCAATAAATGCCAAAATTGTATTACCGGTAGCCAATAAAACATCAGATTCGTTTCTTAATTCATATTCAAATTCTATAGACGCAGTTGGCATTTTTTTTAATGATGTTTTTACTTTAAGCACATCATCATAACGTGCTGAATTTTTGTAATTTATAGTTAACGAAACCACAGGTAACATTATTCCATCGGCTTCCATTCCGCTGTAACTAAGACCAAATTCTCGTAACCACTCCGTTCTACCAACTTCAAAATACACAGCGTAGTTGCCATGATACACAACTCCCATCTGGTCAGTCTCTCCGTAACGAACTCTTATACTAGTTTCATTATAATTCATATATTAATGGTTTGATTTAGAAAAAATTTTGTAATTTTCAATTGTTTTAAACATGAGGAAAAAAATCTAAATAATCTATCTTATTTGATTTTTTTATTAAGAATTTTGTTCACATATTTGTCCTGTTGAAAACTACTAGAGAATTCCAATTCTCTTTTTTTTTGCTAATATAACTAACAACGAAAAATTTAACTTAACGAATGGAGATCACAGCGCAATCTGTATGGAGTAATTGTCTCGCTTTTATAAAAGATAATATACAACCACAAGCCTATAAAACCTGGTTTGAACCTATAGATGCTGTTAAACTTTCGGGTAATGCATTGAGTATTCAGGTTCCTAGTAAGTTTTTCTACGAGTGGCTAGAAGAACATTATGTGAAAATCTTAAAAGTTTCACTAACAAAAGAACTCGGTGAAGACGCTAAATTGGTGTACGTTATTAAAATGGAAAACACCTATGGCAACAAACAACCATTTACAGAAAAAATCCCAAGTGCTAACAGATCGGCTTTAAAATCGCAAGATGTTGATGTACCATTCAATAATAAAAGTCCTGAATTAAGAAATCCGTTTGTAATTCCTGGCATTAGAAATGTAAAGATAGAATCGCAACTCAACCCAAGTTATAGTTTTGAGAATTTCTTAGAAGGTGACTCTAATCGTTTGGCAAGAAACGCAGGTATTGCTGTTGCTAACAAACCTGGAGGAACATCTTTTAATCCTTTATTAATTTTTGGAGGTGTTGGTTTAGGTAAAACACATTTAGCACATGCTATTGGTGTTGATATTAAAGATAAATATCCTGAAAAAACAGTTTTATATATTTCTGCTGAAAAATTTACGCAACAATATATAGACTCTGTTAAAAAGAACAATAGAAACGATTTTATTCACTTCTATCAAATTATTGATGTTTTAATAATTGACGATGTACAGTTCTTATCTGGTAAAACGGGAACTCAAGATGTTTTCTTCCATATTTTCAATCATTTGCACCAAAACGGAAAGCAAGTTATTTTAACAAGTGACAAAGCTCCTGTAGACATGCAAGATATTGAGCAACGCTTATTATCGCGTTTTAAATGGGGACTTTCTGCAGAGTTACAAACTCCAGATTTTGAAACTAGAGTTTCAATTCTAAAGAATAAACTTTACAGAGATGGTGTTGAAATGCCAGAAGAAATTGTTGATTATGTTGCCAAACACATTAAATCAAATGTTAGAGAGCTTGAAGGTGCAATAATTTCATTAATCGCACAATCTTCGTTCAACAAAAAAGAAATCACAATTAATCTTGCCAAAGATATTGTAGAAAAGTTTGTTAAGAATACTAAGCGCGAAGTTTCTATTGATTACATTCAGAAAGTAGTTTCAGATTATTTCCAAATGGATGTGAACACACTACAGTCTAAAACACGAAAGCGTCATATTGTACAAGCGCGTCAGTTAGCTATGTTTTTCGCTAAGAAATACACTAAAGCGTCTTTAGCGAGTATTGGTTCACAAATAGGACAACGCGACCACGCTACTGTATTACATGCTTGTAAAACTGTAGATAACTTATCTTCAACAGATAAGCAATTCAGAAAGTACGTTGAAGACTTATCTAAAAAATTAGCACTTTAATTACACTTTTTTATGACTCGAATTTTAATGGTGTGTTTAGGTAATATTTGCCGTTCGCCATTAGCTCATGGCATAATGCAATCTAAACTACCAGAAGACCTTTTTTATTTGGATTCTGCTGGCACAGCGGCTTACCATATTGGCAATGCACCAGACAAACGCTCTATTGCTGTTGCTCAACAAAATGGTTTAGATATTAGTGGGCAAAGCGCGAGGCAGTTTAAAGTAACTGATTTTGATGCCTTTGATATCATCTACGCAATGGATCAATCAAACTATTCTAACATCATTAGTTTAGCTAGACATACTGATGATAAGAAAAAAGTGAAGCTATTTCTCGAAGCTAATTCTTCAGTTGAAAATAAGAATATGCCAGATCCATATTACGGCGAACAAGATGGCTTTAAATATGTTTTTAAACTCATTGATGAAACGTGTGATATTTTAGTTAAAGAACTAATTCACTAATACTTAACATTTTCAAATCTAATTAAAGGTCTTTTTTTTGTAAATTAGTAACTTAACCATTCATATAAATTGTGAGACCGACCATTACACTTTTCTTTATCGTATTTTTTTTCTTTGCGTACTCTAATGCTCAAGAGCTAGAATTAGAACTCATAGCATCTAATTTAGTAGATCCTTTAGGTATTAAACACGCAGGCGATGACCGATTGTTTATTGTTGAACAAAGCGGTGTAATAAAAATTATTGATGCTTCTGGCGAACTACAAGATACGCCTTTCTTAGATATAAATAGTCTCGTAATAGATAGCGGAAACGAAAGAGGACTGCTTGGTTTAGCGTTTCACCCAGACTATGCTGATAATGGGTACTTTTTTGTAAATTATATTAACAACTTTGGAGATACTGTTGTTTCCAGGTTTACGGTAGATGCTTCAAACTCTGATATAGCTAATCCTGATTCGGAATTATTAATACTTTCTTACGAACAACCGTATTCAAATCACAACGGAGGAGATTTAGCTTTTGGTTCTGATGGTTACCTTTATATATCCTCTGGAGACGGAGGTTCTGCTGGTGATCCTCAAAATCGCTCGCAAAACAAAATGAGCTTTTTAGGCAAAATATTAAGATTAGATATTGACACAACAACCGAAACTGAGAACTACGGCATTCCTTCTGATAATCCATTTGCTGAAGGCGCCAGTGCTTTACCTGAAATTTGGGCTTACGGACTAAGAAATCCTTGGAGATTTTCATTCGATCGTCTAAATGGTGATCAATGGATTGCTGATGTTGGCCAAAGTAATTATGAAGAAATTAATAGCGTATCTTCAGAAGATGCTTCAACAGGTATAAACTATGGTTGGAAATGCTATGAAGGTAACGATTCTTATCAATCATCTGGTTGCCCAGACCAAAGTACTTTTACCTTTCCGGTTAGCGGTTATAGCCACTTTGGTGATGGATCACCTAAATGTTCAATTACTGGTGGTTACAGGTATCGAGGCACTACTTACCCCAATTTTTATGGCTGGTACTTCTTTGCAGATCTATGTAGTCAGGAAATTGGATATTTAGTTTATGATGAAACGAATGACGTTTGGAACAAAAACTTTCAACAGTTTACAGGACAATGGTCATCATTTGGTGAAGATGTAAATGGCGACATTTATGTGTCAGATCTCGCTGGAGGTCATATTTATAAACTTACTGATACGACCTTAAGTAATCCCGATCATTTATTATCAGAAATAACCGTGTACCCAAACCCAACGAAGCATAGCTTTCAAATCAACTTTGGCACTAATGATAATCCAGATATTTTAACTGAAATTTCTGTTTATGATATACAAGGTAAACAAGTAAAAACAATTCATCGTACTGCCGAAAATATTCAAACCGTAAACACCTCAGATTTCTCTAGTGGTATTTATATTTTGAAAATCAATATTGAAAACAAAACGCAAAGTACACATAAACTAGTTATACATTAATGAGCGACACCAAAGGAAAATTATACCTCATACCTACCCGATTAGGTGATAGTCCACCTCTTGAAGTTTTACCAATTTCAATTAAAAAAATAGTTGAGAATCTTGATACATACATTGTTGAAAACGAAAAGACAGCACGTCGTTTTATAAAACGTATTTCACCTGGTAAATCACAACCGTCTTTAAAACTTCAAGTATTAAATAAATACACTACAGAAGAAGAACGAAACACGTTTTTAAATCCATGTTTAAATGGGATTTCAATGGGCTTACTCTCTGAGGCTGGTTGTCCTGCAATTGCAGATCCTGGAGCAGATATTGTAGCTTTAGCGCATCAAATGGATATAAAAGTGGTGCCACTTGTTGGACCTTCGTCTATAGTACTGGCCTTAATGGCTTCAGGAATGAATGGCCAAAGTTTTACATTTAATGGCTATTTACCAATAGATAGAAGTGAACGAAAATCAAAACTAAAGACTTTAGAACGCATATCTTTTGAACAAAATCAAGCTCAAATTTTTATTGAAACACCTTATAGAAATATGAAAATGCTTGAAGATTTAACCGCTACGTTACATCCAAATACAAGACTTTGTGTAGCCTGCGACATAACCTTACCAACAGAGTTTATTAAAACAAAAACGGCTAGTGATTGGAAACACAATAAAGAAGACTTACATAAACGGCCTGCTATATTTATTATTCAAAAGAGCTAATTAAACTGTTGTTGTAAACGTCTCAACCTTAAAGGATGATGTATCTATCCTGAAGCGCTAAAATCGAAAGTTTAACCAAATAAAAAAAATGAGATAATACACATTAAATTCAATGCGATATTATCTCATTTTTTTAGTTACTTCAATAGTTTATAACGTAACTCTAGCTTTTTTATCTGGTGTTATTGTAGACGTATCATAGCCTGAAAATCGTTTCATATAATACCTAACAGAAGATCCATAGGCATCAGACAGGTTATTAACTCCATAGCTACGTAAAAACTTCTTCACGTTTCCAGGGCCTGCTAAATGTGCAGCTGCTAAAATACCAGATTCTGTAATTTTAACACCTGAAATTAGCTTTCCTTCAAAACGCTCAATGTCTTTTCTAAGTACCCATTTGTTACGTTCAGCATTTGCAATAAACGCTTTCTCTTGTAACTCTGGATTGTATAGAAATTGATTTGGTGTATAAATACCTATTAACTTTAAGGTTTCTGCACCAAACTGATACTTTCCTAAATACCCCAAAGTATTTACCGTAAAATAATTTCCTCTAGATTCTTTAAAAGCTAATGCTTCCTTAAACCCTTCAAAAGATTTACCTAAATGTGGTGTAAACAAATTGTGTTTCACAGCATGATCTTGATTGACCATTGCTAAATCTTCAGAAATATTATAGTTGAGTTCTAATCCTTCCGTTGAATACGTCTCAGGATTAAGAGAAGAATCTGGGTACAAGGCTAATGCCATAAGTACACAAATTGAAAAAGGTATTACTATATTCTTAACGCTATCTTTAATCATAACAGCTAAATTTTTACAGTAAAATAGTTCCCCAAAACTATCTCACAAAATTCGCGTGCAAATATACAACATTTTTCCTATTCCTGAAAATCAACCGATTAAGTGTTAATTTTTTAACTTAAAAGTAGATGTGGTGCCATTTTATCCGACCATCGCCATTCAATTCTAACGTTGGAAATGGCAACTTAATAACGTTAAAAACGTCAAATAATGTTTTTAGTAGGTGAGAATTTGTTTTAATTCGGGTTAAATCAATATCTAAACTTAAGTAATATTGACGTGTTCTGTTTTGGTTTAAAAACAAAGGATCATAATCATCACCAGTGAGCATTCCATCTGCTCCATAACCGAAAGCTAGGTTTAACCAATTTGGAATCGATTCGGTTTTTAAAAAGGAATTAATATTAGCACTTAGCCAATAGGTCTGACCATTATAATCTTTTAAGAACTCTTCTGCCAAACCATTACCCAATTTATTTGGTCGCTGCTTTGCAAATTGTGTTCGGTGAAATGAATATTTTAAAACAATACGTTGTTCTTGCCATAGTAATTCTTGTCCTACATGCAGAGCAGTTCCTGCTGCGTTAGCTGCCATATCTGACCAAGAAAATCCCCATTCTTCAGAAAAGCCGTCCATAATTTCAACAGCTGTTAGAAATCCTAATCCTAAAGTCGAACCATATAATAATTGATCCTTTTTACTAACTCCTGCCCAATTTAATGTGTTAGCGCCTAACCTTCCTAATTGATACGATGAAAACACATGACCCATTTTATCCATTTGCAACCATTCACCACTATCGTTCAAGGTTTTAAAATTAGAACGTGGATAATCGGCATACCATAATTGATTGAGCCCTAATAATGTTGCCGTTGCCAATGACGCTTCAGAAATTACAACGGTATTTCTTCGCGACGTATTAAGTGTATCGCTAGGTTTTAAAAATTGGTTGAATTTAGATTGTGAAAAAAGTGAAGCACTTGTAGAAAAGAAAACTAATATATAAACAAACGCTACTTTCAAACCTTATTTATTAATCCCTTGAGAAGACAAATAACGATGATACTCTCTAGCATTATTATTATGTTGACGCAGTGTTTTTGCAAATTTATGATAACCAAGACGTTTAGCATCAGCAGCAAAATAGAGGTAACTATGAGTTTCAGGATTCAAAACAGCTTTTATTGCAGACAAATCTGGCATTGCTATAAGACCAGGAGGTAAACCTGTATTTTGATATGTATTATAAGGAGAGTTTATATCCTTATGAACATTTAATACACGTCTAATAATAGTGTTTTGATATTGCGGTAACTGGTATGCTGCAAATTTTAAAGTTGGATCTGCTTGTAAAGGCATTCCAATGCGTAATCTATTTAGATACACACCTGCAACTCGTGGTTGTTCGTCTGCTTGCTTAGATTCTTCATGTACAATTGAAGCTAAAGTAATGACCTCGTTAGGAGTTAAATTCAATTTCTGAGCTTTTGCTTTTCTGGCGTCTGTCCAAAACCGATTGTATTCTACTAACATTCTATCTCTAAACGTTTCAGCAGATGAATTCCAGAAAAACTCATAGCTATTTGGTAAGTACATGCCTAATGCTGTCGCTTTTGAAAATCCATTTTTAGCTAAAAACGATTCGTCCAACATTACTTTTTCTAAGGTTAAACTATCTGCTTCAATCTGCATACTTATTCTTCCGGCCAAGTCTTTTATACTATGTTGATTGTTAAATGCGATTTTAACAGGCAGGTTTTTACTTCTAATAGAGTTAATAATGTCATTATTACTCATCCCTTTTGAAATAGCAAAACGACCAGCCTTAATATTAGTGTTGTATTTTTTTTGTTTTGCCAAAGCATCAAAGGCCTCTATATCATCTAACAAGGGTTCTAATTGCGATCTTACTTCTGCATACCTCGCATTGGTTGGCACATAAATGAATGCGGTTTCATTCTCGAAATTGGTATTTGGAGAAAACATAGCTCCATATATATAATAAGCAATGGCGCCAAAGACTACTAAACCAATGAGAGCAACTGCCCAAAGAATCTTTTTAATGTACATAGTTAATCGTTAATTCGTTGTAAAATAAATTCGTTGGCATATTGTTCACCATCGAAACTCCAATCTTTTTTTAATCCTATTTTTTGAAAACCATTATTTTGAAACAGCTTTAAACTCGCTAAATTATGTTCAGAAATATTGGCATAGACCTGATGCAAATGCAAGGTTTTAAAACAGTAATTCACTAAAATTTCTAAAGCCTCTTTACCGTAACCTTTATTACGATTGCCTTCATCTTGAATTAGAATTCCAATTCCTGCTCGTTTATTTTTAACATCGAAATCAAACAGATCAATTAATCCAATAGTAGTATCGTTATAATCGCAAATGGCTAACCGAAGTTGTTTCGCTTCAAAAATATCTTGCTGCGCATTTTCGAGGTATTGTTTTATTAAAAATCTTGAATAAGGTGTTTGGGTATCACTTAATTCCCAAAGCGACGTATCATTTTCAATAGTAAAAACAAAATCGAGGTCTTCAGGCTCTAAAGCTCTTAAATATATATGATTTCCTTTAAGACTTACCATTCTATGTCTCCTTTAAAAACTTGTTGAGCTGGTCCTATAAGCCAAATAGTATTATAGCCTTTTGTATCCGAATGAAACGTTACTTTAAGTTCACCACCTTGTGTTTTTAAACGAATAGTTTCGTTTTGTGTTTTTTCACTGTTATGCATGGCTATTGCCACTGCTGTAACTCCCGTACCACAAGACAAAGTTTCATCCTCTACTCCACGCTCATAGGTTCTAACAGCAAAATGATTGTCGGAGATCTGTTCTACAAAATTCACATTACTACCAGCTTCATTGTAAGGTTGACCATATCTAATTCTAGAGCCATTCGATTTAACATCAAATGTATCTATATTTGTAACCAATTCTACATGATGTGGAGAACCTGTATCTAAAAATAAATGGTTTTCAAAAGATTCAATTTCTGAAACATCCTGCATTTCAAGGTGCACTAAACCGTCTTCAATCTTAGCTTTATGAAGGCCATCAATAGCTATAAATTCGGTTTCAGTTTCAATAATATTTAAAAACTGTGCAAACGCCACGATACAACGACCTCCATTACCACACATAGTACTTTCGTTGCCATCCGCATTATAATACACCATTCTAAAATCAACATTTTCAGCGTTCTCTAACAGAATAAAACCATCTGCACCTATGCCAAAACGTCGGTCGCAAATTTGCGCAATGCGTTTGGTATTATTTTTGTCTATAGTTTGTAAACGATTATCTACAATTACAAAGTCGTTACCAGTTCCTTGATATTTATAAAATGTCATAGTCTAAATTATGGCACAAATATAAGCATATTAGACTGTATTTTGTGGTGTTAATAGCTCGTTAAATTTGACGTTAAAAAGTCGTTAAATTTAAAATTGAAATCAATAAATTAATAATTTTAATCGTTAGTTAAAAAGAAAATAATAATTATAAAATAGTTAAACTTAAATCTGAAAATTATGAAGAAGATAATAACATTGGTGTTTGTTTCTGCATTAGGTGGTCTATTAACTTTAGGTGGTTACAAAGTTTTTGTTGAAGATGAAGCACAACCATTAGCTGTTGAACAATCATCCGAACTTCCTGTATTTGTCCCTACAAATTCTATGAATACGTACAACAAAGCCGTAAACACGCCAAATTTTGTGGAAGCAGCAGACAAATCTTTAGATGCCGTTGTTCACGTAAAAAATACTTCGGTAATTAGTGCACCAACAACGATGAGAGATTTATTCTTTGGTCGACAGTCGCAACGTGCGCAAGTTGGTACAGGAAGTGGTGTTGTTATTTCGCCAACAGGGTATATTGTAACCAACAACCACGTTATCAATAACGCTAACGAAATAAGTATTACCTTAAATAATAACAAGTCCTATATTGCAGAATTAATTGGTACTGATGAAGCCACAGATATTGCTTTACTTAAAATTGACACAGACGAAGACTTACCTTTTATGGCTTTTGGAGATTCTGATAACGCCAAAGTTGGAGAATGGGTTTTAGCTGTTGGTAATCCTTTTAATCTAAATTCTACGGTAACAGCAGGAATTATAAGTGCAAAATCTAGAGATTTAACAGGTCAACATTCTCAATCGTTTATTCAAACTGATGCTGCTGTAAACCCAGGAAACTCTGGTGGAGCTTTGGTGAATGTAAATGGTGATTTAATAGGAATTAATACGGCTATTTCTTCACAAACAGGTTCTTATATAGGTTACTCATTTGCTGTACCAAGTAATATTGCTCGTAAAATTGTAAATGACATTATAGAATATGGTAATGTACAAAATGGTATTTTAGGAGTTACAGGAGGCGCACTTAATAGTGAAGCTGCAGAACAACTTGGAACTACAGCTACAGAAGGTTTTTACGTCAATGAAGTGCAAGAAGATACTGGTGCCGAAAAAGCAGGTATAAAACCTGGTGATATCATTAACAAAATTGATAATGTACAAATTAATAAGTTCTCTGATTTAACGGGTTATTTAAAAACCAAGAGTCCAGAAGATGTGGTTAACGTTACACTTTTAAGAGATGGACGTGAGGAGGTCCTGCCTGTTACCTTATTAAAACCTACAGTTACCGTTATACAAACTATAGGGTTTGTAAAAAATGCTACTAAAAAAGAATTAAAGACTAACAATACGGATTATGGTGTAAAAATATCAAAATTCGCCGATGACAACTATAAAGCTGGTTGGAGTCGTGTTGGTGTTGAAGAAGGTAGTATTGTCACAAAAATAAACGGCAAAAAATTATACACTGTGGAGGATGCTCAAAATGCTATGAAAGCAAGAAATTTAAGAGAACCGCTTCAGATTGAAATTATAAATAATCAAGGCGAAAAAGTGGTGCATAGTTTTAGGTAGTTCCACGATTAATTGGATAGATTTAACCCTTCAAAATCATATTTTTTGAAGGGTTTTTATTTTCAGTAAAAGTTGCTACGAAAACGTTTGAAATATGTTACTTTTGCAAAAAATTAAACACCAATTTAATTCAAAAAACATGGGATTTAACGACACTTACGAAAAAGAGTTAGCGTTTCAAGCCGATCGTCGCAGAGCAACTGTCGAATTTATTAAAATTATAAGCGATTTATGGTATGACAAATCTATTGAGCTTGTTATATTCAGAAATCAATTAATAGACAGAAATGTAAGCGAAATTTTAAACTTGCATGAGTATGCAGGCGAATTTGTTCAAAAACCAATTTCAATTTTTGATTCGGTTGAAATTGCACAGGCCATTAGTACTTTAAACTTACCACCTGCCAAATTAGACATTGGCAAGTTAACTTATGAATTTCATTTAGAAGATCAAAAATATGGCAATGCTACGGCTTTTGTAGCTTCTAAATTAGGTAAAGCCAAAGACAACGAAGCCATTGAACCTAAAGATGTGGTCCTTTATGGTTTTGGAAGAATTGGACGTTTAGTTGCACGTGAATTAATGACACGAACAGGAAAAGGTACACAATTACGATTAAGAGCTATTGTTACGCGAGGAGACATCACTGAAACAGTTTTAAATAAACGTGCTTCTTTATTAAGAAACGATTCTGTACATGGTGTTTTTTCTGGAATTGTAAGTACTGATGTTAAAAATTCTGCATTAATTATTAATGGTACTACGGTAAATGTAATTTCTGCAAATGCGCCAGAAGACATTGATTATACATCTTACGGCATTAATAACGCTTTGGTTATTGACAATACGGGTGCATTCAGAGATAAAGAGGCACTTAGTAGACACCTAAAATCAAAAGGAGTCGAGAAAGTTTTATTGACTGCACCTGGAAAAGGCATACCTAACATTGTACATGGTGTTAATCATTTGGAGCATAATCCGGATAAAACTAATATATTTTCTGCCGCATCTTGCACAACAAATGCTATTACACCTATTTTAAAAGCCGTTGAAGATTCTTTCGGGATTAGCACTGGACATTTAGAAACGATACACGCTTATACTAACGATCAAAATTTAGTAGATAATTTTCATAGTAAATACAGACGTGGTCGTGCTGCAGCTTTAAATATGGTTATTACAGAAACTGGCGCTGGTAAAGCGGTAAGCAAAGCCTTACCAACTTTAGAAGGAAAGTTAACGTCTAATGCTATTAGAGTTCCTGTACCTAATGGCTCTCTAGCAATTCTGAATTTAGAATTAAAAAATAAAACTACCGTTGCTAGTATAAATACGATTATGAAAAAGTATGCACTAGAAGGGGATTTAGTAGAGCAAATTAAATACGAAATGAGTGATGAATTAGTTTCTAGCGACATTGTTGGTAGCTCTGCTCCTGCTATTTATGATAGTAAAGCAACTATTGTTAGAAAAGATGGTAAAAATGCAATACTATATATATGGTATGATAACGAATATGGCTACAGCCAACAAGTTATTCGTTTAGCAAAATATATTTCTAAAGTTAGACGCTATGCTTATTATTAGACTAAATTGAAGAAGGAAAATATAAAATCCTGTCCTATGCCAGGATTTTTTCTATCTTAAATTAGCTAACTTTCTGTTATTTATATACTAGGTAATTATAAAAATTATG
The DNA here is from genome assembly GCF_015645385.1 of Winogradskyella marina. Classification (GTDB taxonomy): domain Bacteria; phylum Bacteroidota; class Bacteroidia; order Flavobacteriales; family Flavobacteriaceae; genus Winogradskyella; species Winogradskyella marina. The sequence continues at coordinate 10,990 of NZ_JADOET010000020.1, read as the reverse complement.
ATAACTTAAATAAGTTAACATCTAAAAACAATACTTCAGTCGTATATAAATTGCCTTAGTAAAATCTAAGGCTATTTGTTTTGTAATTGTGATATGAAATATTCATAAAATTATTATCTTGGCAACCAATTTAATCGAACACCACCAAAAATCACCTCTAAGATGAAGTTCTTAATAAAAGTTATTGTAATTCTTGTAGTTACATTTAGTTTTCAAACAACATTTGCACAATCTGACAACGACGAAGAAGATAAATTATCTCTTAAAAGTGGTACTATTGATAGTCAATTTGAATATGTATTTAGGAAATCTGGTAGCTTTAAAGGAACCAACGGACAAAATTATAAAGCAGTAAAATACGCTTGGCTTTTAACTTTAAAATCCAATGTTCTTGATTCTTTAAAAACAACATATACGAGTTTAGAAAATTCTGAAAATGTGGTTGGAAATCAAGTTAAAGAAATTGAAGATCTAAAAACTAAACTAGCAAATACACAAAGTAATTTAGAGCAAACAGATTCTGAAAAAAATAACATGGCTTTATTAGGTATGGAAACCAGTAAAACCAATTATAATGTCATTATGTGGTCTATCATTGCTGCTTTGTTAGCTTTATTATTAATCTTTATCTATAAATTTAAAGGGAGTAACTCGTCAACACGAGAAGCTAAACATAAATTAGACGAAGTAGAAACAGAGTTTGAAGAACACAGACGTAACGCTTTAGAGCGCGAACAAAAAGTTAGACGCCAATTACAAGACGAATTAAACAAGCACAAGTCTTAAATAGGTTTTTAAATTATAGTCATATAAATCCGTAATTTTAATTACGGATTTTTTTGTACTTATAAAACGACTCCATCAATCTTATCTCATAATTTTAAACCAACCTTACTATCCTCTAGTTAAAAAATTAAAGCAATTAAACATATCTTTGCAAACTATACTAAAACAAATTATGCGCATAGATATCATAACCGTACTGCCAGAACTTTTAAAAAGTCCTTTTGAAGCTTCAATTTTAAAACGAGCAATTGAAGCTGGTTTAGTCGAAGTTCACTTTCATAATTTAAGAGATTATGCAACAGGTGGCTATAAATCGGTAGATGATACGCAGTTTGGTGGAGGTGCAGGTATGGTAATGAGTATAGCTCCTATTGATAAGTGCATTTCAAAATTACAGAGTGAGCGCACTTATGATGAGATTATATATATGACTCCAGATGGTGAACAGCTTAATCAGAGTATCGCTAATCAAACCTCATTAAAAGAAAATATTATTATCCTTTGTGGCCATTACAAAGGAGTCGATCAACGCGTTCGCGATAAATTCATCACACGCGAAATATCTATCGGAGATTATGTGCTTTCTGGAGGTGAATTAGGAGCAGCCGTGTTATGCGATGCTGTAATACGATTAATTCCAGGTGTATTAGGAAATGAAACCTCTGCCCTAACCGACTCGTTTCAAGATGGATTATTAGCACCACCAATTTACACCAAACCAAGAGAATATGATGGTATGAAAGTCCCTGAAGTACTTTTTAGCGGTAACTTTGCTAAAATTGAAAAGTGGAGAGAAGAACAAGCGTATAAAAGAACCCAAGAAAGACGACCAGACTTACTTAAATAATAAACATAGCTCCATGAATAATTCTACAGAAATTCTATTTTATATCGGTCAAATTATTAGTGCCGTATCTATTGTTATAGTACTTATTGCTACAATTATTCTATTTATAAAGAAGCGAAGTCTAGCAACTTGGCTTATTTTAATCGGTTATGTACTTGTTGTAATAACATATGTAGCAAAATTGTTTGTTAGTGTTTTTGCGGGTAGAGAGGGTATGGACACTTTACTATTAACTCAAGGTATTTCATCAATCGTTCAAAATTTATCCTACCTAATTTTTGCTGTAGGCCTAATTATTTTTGCTATTTCAGAATTTACAACATATAAATCCAACACAAAACTTCCAAAAACTTAGACTATACACTAAAAATATAATAACAAACCATTGCAAATAAACAAAAAAGTACTACTTTTGCAAACCAATTTAGACCAACCTCTGGCGAAAATCGTGAATGTTGCTTTGAATCAATTATTATAAATAAAATAAAATGAGTGATTTAGTAAAATTTGTACAAGACGAATTTGTAACCCGTAAAGACTTTCCAGAATTTAGTGCTGGTGATACAATCACAGTATACTACGAAATTAAAGAGGGAAGTAAAACACGTACACAGTTCTTTAAGGGAGTTGTATTACAACGTAAAGGAAGCGGGTCTTCTGAAACGTTTACTATCCGTAAAATGTCAGGTACAATTGGCGTAGAACGTATCTTCCCAGTAAACTTACCTGCTTTACAAAAAGTAGAAGTTAACAAACGTGGTAAAGTACGTAGAGCTAGAATTTACTACTTTAGAGGTCTTACTGGTAAAAAAGCAAGAATCAAAGAAGTTAGAAGATAATTCCAACTTACATATTATAATTACAAGCCTTCTTTATCAGAAGGCTTTTTTCGTTATTAACAATTGTTAATAACACTGGTTTATAAAGTGTTGATATCTAAATTGTTAAAAAAATAGCAATACTCAAAATAATTGCGTAATTTAGTATAACAATTAACAACAAACCTAGTTTGGTTTTGAATTTTATTTCAAATTAATGTTAAATTGTTACTAGAGATTCGTTCTTTATGTATTGAGGTTGTTTTTTGAGATTGTATAGCAGCTTGCGTTAGTAAGTGTTTGTAAAAACGATCATGAAGCTTAATTGTATTAACATACGACGTAGGTTAGTATTATGACGTGAAAAGCTCTGAAAAAGTAATGGAATCGAAAGTGCACACGAAAAGAAAGAGCAATGTTTTAGACCTAACATTCATTAAATTGAAGATTATAGGAAAAACATCAAGAAAAACAAACCTAAGAAACATAGTAATATCAGGTCAATACATTTTGAAAGATATGAATTGTTTCGATTTGAAACGGAAACACTTGAACCGAAAAAGATGATGACATCTGTCATACAGCTGAGTTAGGTAAAACTAAATAGGTCACGTTAGTACTGTTTCTATGAAAGCCATGTCAACACAGATAATTCTGAGTGATATGGCTTTTTTTTATACAAAATCCTCTTATCAAGCTTAGTTATTTTCAACTACAAAACTTTAAACTACAACGCGATTACTCTATCCTAAATTAAATTACGTCTTTACAATCTCTCTTTTAAAATATCCTATAACTTTCGTATTCTTGTAAAATGAATCTACCGTTAATAGACCAACAAGACTTCAATGATAAGGATTACACAGTAAACCCACTTTTAAAAGCGGAATATACGGCGTGTACATTTACGAATTGTAATTTCGAAAATTCAGATATTTCAAACCTCATATTTCTAGAATGTGATTTTATAGAATGTAATTTCAGTAATGTGAATGTAATGCACACGTCTTTCAATGATGTGATATTTAAAAGTTGTAAATTACTCGGAGTTTTATTTCAGAATTGTAATACATTTCTATTGTCGTTTAAATTTATCGATTGTACGCTTAATTTAAGTAGTTTCTATCAATTAAAAATCAATCGTACAGTATTTTCAAATTGTATTATGCATCAAGTAGATTTCACTGAAACAGAAGCGAAGCATACAGTTTTCAAAGACTGCGACTTACACCAATCTACATTCAATCAAACCAATATAGAATATTCAGATTTTACATCAGCTAGCAATATTAATATCAACCCTACTACAAATAAAATTAAACACGCTTTTTTCTCTAATGCGAACATTTCTGGTTTATTAGTTTGCTTTAATATTAAGATAAAAGATTAAATTCAAAATTTTAAGTTATTATTTGTTAAATTCTTAAAATCAATACCGGTTTAGTAACAATCTTATACCTATTAAAATCAAACGTTTTCGTATATTCGCACAGCTCAATTTCGAGCGAAATTTTATTCATTTTATTTACAAGACATATGACAAAAACAGGAAAGATTGTTTATACAAAAACGGACGAAGCACCAGCTTTAGCAACGCGTTCATTTTTACCGATTGTTGAAGCATTTACGAAGTCTTCAGGTATTGTTATAGAGACAAAAGATATATCATTAGCGGCTAGAATTTTAGCTGTATTTCCAGACGTATTAACAGACGATCAAAAGGTTGCAGATGCATTGGCAGAATTAGGTGAGTTGGTAAAAAAGCCAGAAGCTAATATTATAAAATTACCAAATATTAGTGCGTCAGTGCCTCAACTTATCGCTGCCATTGAAGAATTACAAGCACAAGGATTTAAGATTCCTGATTACCCAGAGGAACCTAAGAATGAGGATGAAAAGGAAATTAAGTCGCGCTACGATAAAATTAAAGGAAGTGCTGTAAATCCTGTACTTAGAGAAGGAAATTCAGACAGACGTGCACCAAAAGCCGTTAAGAATTTCGCTAAGAGAAACCCACATAGTATGGGAGCTTGGGCATCTGATTCTAAAACACATGTTGCTACTATGGCAAAAGGAGATTTTGCTCACAATGAAAAGTCTGTAACATTAGATGAAGCTACTTCTGTAAGTATTGTGCATACAGATACAAAAGGAAATAAAACCAACTTAAAAAGCGATTTAGCCTTATTAAAAGGTGAAATTATCGATGCTACAATAATGAGCAAAACTGCTTTACTTGAGTTCTTAGAAGAGCAAGTAGAAGATGCTTTAGATAAAAGTGTATTGTTTTCTCTACATATGAAAGCAACGATGATGAAGGTTTCTGACCCAATCATTTTTGGTCATGCAGTGCGTATTTTCTTTAAAGATCTTTTTGATAAACATGGAAAAACATTCGATAAAATAGGCGTTGATGTTAACAACGGTTTTGGTAACTTATTAGAAAAATTAAGTGAACTTCCAGAAGACAAACGCGATGAAATTAGAGCTGATATTCGTTATGAACTACATCATGGTGCAGATTTAGCAATGGTAAATTCTGATAGAGGAATTACCAACCTACATGTACCAAGTGATGTTATTATTGATGCCTCTATGCCTGCCATGATTAGAACGTCTGGTCAAATGTGGAATGCAGAAGGTAAGCAACAAGATACCAAAGCAGTAATTCCAGATAGTAGTTATGCTGGTGTTTACAGTGCAACGATCGATTTCTGTAAAAAACATGGTGCTTTTGACCCAACAACAATGGGTACTGTACCAAACGTAGGACTTATGGCTCAAAAAGCTGAAGAATACGGTTCTCACGATAAAACTTTTGAAATCGCTTCAAAAGGTAAAGTTGAAGTTATTGATGCAGATGGTAATGTTCTTTTAACGCACAAAGTTGAAGAAGGAGATATCTGGAGAATGTGTCAGGCAAAAGATGCACCAATCCAAGACTGGGTTAAACTTGCAGTTACTAGAGCAAGAGCATCAGAAACACCTGCTGTGTTCTGGTTAGATAAGAAAAGAGCTCATGATGCAGAATTGATTAAAAAGGTGAACCTATATCTTAAAGATCATGATACTGAAGGCTTAGATATTAGAATTCTGTCTTTAGTAGACGCAACTAATTTTACATTAAAAAGAATTAAAGAAGGTAAAGACACAATTTCAGTTACAGGGAATGTACTTAGAGATTACCTAACAGATTTATTTCCAATTTTAGAAGTTGGTACTAGTGCAAAAATGTTATCTATTGTACCGTTAATGAATGGTGGTGGATTATTTGAAACTGGAGCTGGTGGATCTGCACCTAAACATGTTCAACAATTTATTTCTGAAGATCACCTACGTTGGGATTCTTTAGGCGAATTTTTAGCATTGGCTGTGTCTTTAGAACATTTCTCAGTCGCTAATAGTAATGAAAAAGCAAGTATCCTAGGAGAAGCTTTAGATGATGCTTCCGATAAATTGTTAGAAAACAGTAAAGGACCTTCAAGAAAAGTTAACGAATTAGATAATAGAGGAAGTCACTTTTATTTAGCACTTTATTGGGCAGAAGCATTAGCTAACCAAGATAAAGATGCTGATTTAAAAGCTGAATTTTCAAAAATATATGATGAGTTATCTTCAAATGAAGAGGCTATAGTAAAAGAGCTTATCGATTGTCAAGGAAAACCTGTAAATATCGAAGGATATTATCTTCCTAATGAAAAATTAATATCAAGCGCTATGCGTCCTAGTGAATTATTAAATTCTATTTTAGATTTTTAATAATATTCAGATCAATATTATGTTAAAAGCTTCCTTTGGGAAGCTTTTTTTATGCTTTTAAATTACTTTTAATGTAACAAAATACTAACCTAAACGTCAAAGGTTTAGATACGTTATAATATTTAGATAAAATCAACTATGATAATAAACCTTAGAAGTCTAATACTCTTCTTTCTATTTAGTCCTATTTATATTTTAGCGCAAGAAGATTACACTATAAGCGGTAATATATCAGACATCAATAGTAATGAATCACTTATTGGTGTCAACGTAATTCTGCCAGAACTACAAACTGGAGCTGTTACCAATGAGTATGGCTTCTACTCTATTACGTTACCAGAAGGCACTTATGTCATTCAAATTAGTTATTTAGGCTATAAAACAATTTCTGAAACGATAACACTTAACAGTAATTTGAATAAAAATTATAAGCTCAAAGAATCCGCAGAAAGTTTAGATGAAGTTGTTATTACCGAAGATATTGAAAAATTAAACATCAAAAAACCGCAAATGAGCGTCAATTCTTTATCTATAAAAACGATAAAGAATATGCCAGTTGTATTAGGTGAAGTCGATGTTATAAAATCTATCACACTTTTACCTGGTGTTACCAATGGTGGTGAAGGTGCTTCTGGTTTTAACGTAAGAGGTGGCGCTGCAGACCAAAACCTCATACTCTTGGATGAAGCTACAATCTTTAATTCATCTCATCTTTTTGGATTTTTTTCCGTCTTCAATCCAGATGCTATAAAAGATATAAAACTATATAAAGGAGGCATCCCTTCAAAATATGGAGGTCGTATCTCCTCCGTTTTAGATATTTATCAAAAGGAAGGAAACAGTAAATCCTTTCATATGAATGGTGGAATTGGACTAATTTCTAGTCGGTTGTTAGCAGAAGGTCCTATAAAAAAGGATAAAGGGTCTTTTTTAATTGGTGGTCGTAGTAGTTATGCGCATTTATTCTTACCCCTTTTTGACTTAGATAATACGGCTTATTTTTATGATTTAAACACAAAATTAAGTTACAACATCAACGATAATAACAATATTTATTTATCTGGTTATTTTGGTCGCGACGTGTTTAAAATATCTGATAGCTTCGAAAATTCATTCGGGAATTCTGTTCTCAATTTTAGATGGAATCATATTTTTTCTGATAAGATCTTCTCTAATCTGTCACTTATATATTCCGACTATTATTATGGACTTCAACTTGGATTTGTTGGCTTTGATTGGATTTCGGGAATAAGAAACTTCAACCTAAAGTATGATTTTAAACACTATGTAAATAATAACTTTAAACTAGATTACGGTTTAAATAGTATGTATTATAAATTCAATCCTGGAGATATTAAACCTATAAACGCTGAATCTGGAATTAATCCTTTTAAACTCATAGATAAGTATGCTTTTGAAAATGCCGTTTATATCGATGCTGAACATAAATTGAGTGATCGGTTGTCTATCAGTTATGGTGCACGTTTAAGTATGTTTCACAGGTTAGGACAAGATGAATTAAATCAATACGAAAACAACAGCCCTCTAACATTTAACGAAGCTTTTGGGATTTATGAAAAAGCAGAACCAATTGGTACAGATACATATAGCCGAAGTGATGTTATAGAATCGTTTGCAAATTTAGAACCACGCTTGGCAGTAGCTTATCAATTAAACGATAATTCTTCAGTAAAGGCAAGTTATAATCGCATGAGCCAATATTTACATTTATTATCTAACACAAGCTCACCAACTCCTTTAGATGTCTGGACACCAAGTGGAAAATACATAAAACCCCAATTATTAAATCAAGTCGCAATTGGATATTTTAAAACCTTTAAAAATAATGCCTATTCTATAGAAGTCGAAAGTTTTTATAAAACCATCCAAAACCGAATAGATTATATAGATGGTGCCGATCTCATTGCTAATGATGCCATAGAACAAGTTATCCTTAATGGTGAAGCTAGAGCCTACGGTTTAGAGGTACTTCTTAAAAAAAATGAAGGAAAGTTTACTGGTTGGTTAGCATATACACTTTCTAAATCAGAACAACGAACACCTGGAAGAACAGCTATTGAAACCGGAATTAATAATGGCGAATGGTACAACACACCTTACGATAAAACGCACGACATTTCAATAACCGGAAACTACGAATTAAACAATAAATGGTCCTTTAGTTCCAATTTAATCTTTCAAACAGGCCAACCGACAACGTTTCCTAATGGACAATATCAATATAATGACATTATTATTCCGAGTTATGAAGCCAGAAACTCGAGCAGATTACCAGCTTACCATCGCTTAGATTTAGCAGTTAATTACACTCCGAACCCAGAAAGTACTAAGAATTTTAAAGGAGAATGGGTCTTTGGACTCTATAATGTATATAACCGAAAAAATGCGGCGAGTATTTCCTTTAGTGAAAATAGAAATACTGGAATCAATGAAGCCACACGTTTAGCTATTTTTGGTATTGTACCATCATTCTCTTATAACTTTAAATTTTAAATCATGAAAAAATTATTACATATAAGTTTTTGTTTAATACTATTTTCAAGTTGCAAAAATGTTATTGATGTAGATTTAAATGATGCCGAACCTAAATTAGTAATCGAAGCTTCTATAAACTATTTTAAAAACACTTCTGGCAATGAACAAAGCATTAAGTTAAGCTTATCAGCACCATTTTTTGAAGATACTATTCCACCTGCTAATGATGCTACGGTTCAAATTTCGGATACGGTTGGTAACACGTTCAATTTTATAGAAGAAGATAATTCTGGTATATATTACAACAATTCATTTATTCCTGTGATAGATGCAGAATATACTTTAGCTATAATCTACAATGGAGAAACTTATACTGCTACCGAAACCTTAACATCCGTAGTTCCCATTGATTATGTAGAGCAAAATAATGAAGGCGGTTTTTCTGGCGAAGATATAGAACTCAAAGCCTTTTATACAGATCCTGAAGGTATTGATAATTATTATTTTTTTGAATTTATAAGCGATATTCCGGTGGTCCCAACATTAAGTGTTTACGACGATACCTTTACGGATGGCAATGAGATATTCGGATTTTACACTGAAGAAGACTTAGAGTCTGGAGATATAGTAACCATAAGAAATTACGGTATATCTAGCCAATTCTACGACTTTATGTTTATCCTTTTGCAACAAGGTGGTGATTCGGGAGGTGGCCCATTTGAAACACAACCTGCAACCATAAGAGGTAACTGCATCAATACCACTAATCCAGACAACTTTCCTTATGGGTATTTTAGATTATCAGAAGTTGATGAGCTTATTTATACAGTAGAATAAAAATGTGATTTGGGCATTACCCACCAAAAAGTGGGTCGCGTCATCCACTATATCTTTTTGCTTTTATATAAAGTGAATACTTTCAGACATTTTGGTCACTAATTATATTTATAATCATCTAAAACGAAACGAATTTAGCAAAAAGGATGCCGTTACTACCGCTAATGCAACACCTCCGCCAAAATTATTTCTTACCTTTAAGGCATGAATTTTATAAAAACAACAGAGCAAGACTCAAACTATAATAATCTCGAAAATATGTCTATTAGCGAGGTTATAAATGCTATAAACAAAGAAGATCAATCAGTTCCTTTTGCTGTAGAAAAAGCACTACCTCAAATAGAAAACCTTATTTCACAAGTCGTGAATAAACTGAAATCAGGAGGTCGACTCTTTTATATGGGCGCTGGTACAAGCGGACGATTAGGAATTTTAGATGCTTCAGAATGTCCACCTACTTTCGGTGTTCCTCACAATTTAGTCATAGGTATTATTGCAGGTGGTGATAATGCAATTAGAAAAGCGGTAGAAAATGCGGAAGACTCTACCACTCAAGGGTGGAAAGACTTAGAAGATTATAAGGTTTCAGAAAAAGATATAGTGATAGGTATTGCGGCATCTGGTACAACACCTTATGTTATTAGCGCGCTAGAAAAGTGTAATGAACAAAATATAATAACAGGTTGTATTACCTGTAATAAAAATAGCCCATTGTCGCTAACTGCACAATTTCCTATTGAAGTTATAGTTGGTCCAGAATTTTTAACAGGAAGTTCTAGAATGAAAGCCGGAACGGCACAAAAATTAGTTCTGAATATTATTACAACAACCGTAATGATTCAATTAGGTAAAGTCAAAGGAAATAAAATGGTAGATATGCAGCTCAGTAATGACAAATTAGTTAATAGAGCTGTAAACATGATTGTGAATGAATTAAACATTTCAAAATCTGAAGCAGCTGTGTTGTTAGAAAAACATAAAAACGTAAGAGATAGTATTACTCATGGAAGACGATAATAGAACAGACAAAGACATTTTAGTTAAAGGATTAAAACGCATGGGCATTTGTTTGGCCTTAATGTTCTTAGGGCCTACATTAGTTCACTTAGCCTTAGATAATAGCGAAAAACCACTTTACATACCTTTACTTATCATAGCCTTTATACTCTGTATAGGCGCTATTGTATTTCTATTTCTAGGGATCAACACTATTCTCGATAGTATTTTTAAAAAGAAGAAATAGACTATATCTACATCAGCATTGATCTACCTTAAATAGTTTTCTATTTAAAAGTAAGGGAATAATATCAATTTTATCCTTAGCTATTAGCTTGTTTTAAACTCGTAAAGTATATAAAAACAAAAAACCCTTACTAGTTATCTAGTAAGGGTTCTTAAAAAAGGCGGCGACCTACTCTTCCACAGTAAAGCAGTACCATCGGCGCAA